>NZ_JTHP01000234.1 GCF_000943545.1 Paenibacillus terrae | reverse complement strand
ACACGACGACTCAAAGACTCGCTTGACCTCGCCCACTGGTATCCCGATTCCATAATCCTTGACCCGGATGTGCACATCCTTTTCATCTGTAGACAGCAATATTTCGATTGGAGCCGAGCTATACTTTAAAGCATTATCAAGCAAGATAACTAGTAGCTGGTTGATTTTTGCAAGGTTGGCATCAATCCAGATTTCTTTTTCATCTGTAAAAATAGTTATTTGACGATCATGTACAGGCTTGAAATGCGCTATTACCTGTTGACAGCAACCGATCAGCTCTATCCGTTCATACGGCTCGGGTTCTTTTTGCTGTGAGGAAGCCAAAGTCAGTAATTGCTGTGTCATCGTTCGCATGCGCTGAGTTTCTTCATAGATGGATTCAATGGATTCCTTATAGATGTCCTCGTCACGCGTGCCCCACCGCCGCAGCATGTTAGCATAGCCCTCAATGATCATTAATGTGGTATTGAGCTCATGCGATGCATCTGAGACGAATTGTTGCTGGCTTTGAAAGCTCTCTTCCAATCTGTCCATCATTCGATTAAAGGTCGCGGTCATTTGAGACAATTCATCTTGATTGTGAGTGCGAGCAGGGATTTTTTTGAACTTAAGGCTTCTTTCAATTTCCTGCATTGTCTGTATACTGCTCGAAATCGGAAGCAATATCGCATTCGCTAAAATCGTGCTGCCTACCAGACTAAGCAGCATAGCGCCTGTAGTTGAGGTGACCAAAATCGTATCTAAAATATTGAGATTATTTTCAAGCGCATCCCATTTTTCTACGATCTCCAGCGCTCCCTCCTGATTGCCTTCCGGTGAAAGCACTGGGAGATGAATTACTAAAATTTTATGACCCTGTACATCTGTCAGCTGTGAGCTTTGAGAAGGGTCAAAACGAATATCGCCCAGCTTAAAGCGGGACTGACGACTTACTTCATACAGAAGACGGGATTGCTGGTCAAAAACCCTCAGGATTGTGTCTCCTGAAAGCTCATCTTTCAACTCGGGTCCCCATGCATTTTTTAGAATCATCGCGGAACCGGTTTCGGCAATGATTTCAGTCCACTTATTTTGCAGCACTTCTCTTTCATTGCGAGTGGCGATTTTGACAAATAACAGATGAACGGTGACGTCCACAAACAGGAGAATGGTCATCACCAGAACCGAGCTGAGCAGAGTAATTTTGGTCCGCAGCTTCAATGGTCTTCCTCCCTGATGCAATACCCTACGCCACGCACGGTTTTAATCAGCTTTTTTTTGTAGCCATGGTCGATTTTTTTACGAACATATCGGATATACACATCGACTACATTCGTATCGCCGACAAAATCAAACCCCCATACGTCCTGAATCATTTGATCTCGCTGCAATACTTGATTTTTGTGCTCCATGAGGTAGTGAAGCAGATCAAATTCTTTGGGCGTCAGTTCGATTCTCCTTCCTTCCCGCACCACAGAACGTGTCTTGGGTTCCAGCATCAGGCTATCGACCTGAAGATACGGCGGCTTGTCCTCTTCTTGTGAAGAGGTAGCTTTGGGCTCCAATTGATGTCTCATACTGGCCCGCATCCGTGCTAATAACTCCTCGATTTCAAAAGGCTTCGTAATGTAATCATTTGCACCTTCATCCAGACCAGAAACCTTATCCGTAGTTGCGTTACGTGCAGTGACCATAATTACGGGCGTATGCTTGTCCACTTTTCGAATCTGCTTTAGCACCTCGACCCCGTTGATTTCCGGCAGCATCACATCCAAAATGATGATATTCCATGTGTGTTGCAAAGCCTTTTCTAATCCTTCTTTGCCCGTTTGAGCGATTTCAACTGCATATCCTTCGTGGGATAATTCCAATTGGAGTAACCTGGATATTTTCTCTTCATCATCAATGACCAGTACCGATTTTTTCACCGCAAAACCACCTAATTTCTATAGAAAAACTAATAAGTAATCGAAAAGACATTTATTTTTCATTTAATATAACTTTGTAATTCAATTTTTTGATGTTAAGGAGAAATTTATTCATGTTGAGCATTTTGCATAAATCCCAAGAGCGATTTCAAATCAGCAATATATAGTACTTTTAAGCGTTGGGAATCGAATGATGCAAAATGCTGATGTTAATTAATGTAGACTATGTTTTGTTTCACTGGGTCAATGAACTGGCTAATATACGCTGATAAAACCAAATACAGGCCGCCATCCAGCAGCCACTCATAAAATAGCCACCTACAACGTCGCTCGGATAATGCACGCCCAAATAAATACGGCTTGTCCCGATCGCTATAATCAGCAGGCTACTGAGCACAATCAGAAGGATACGGCCTAGCCTGGAAGGAACATGTCCCCACACTAAAAACGTCAACGCCGCATACATACTAAAAGCGGTCATGGAATGTCCGCTCGGAAAGCTGTACCCATTCGCTTCAATAATACGGTTAATTTCGGGTCTCGCACGCTGAAATAGCCATTTTAAAACCGCATTCAGCAGCGCCGATCCCAGCACAGCAATCGCCAAAAATAGCAGTTCTCTGCGGTGTCCCAATACTCTGTGCAGCACAAACATGGCGATTAAAATAATAATCACAACCGGAATTCCGCTGCCGATCATGGTGAAAAATTTCATTAGACGGGTCATGGCAGGCGACTCCAACTGTTGAATATTCGTAATGATTTTCTGGTCAAAATGCCGTACTTGATGGTCGCTAACCCATAATGCGATTAAACCGAAACCAAGCGCACATACTATACATGTGAGCAGGGCCAAGGATATAGGGAGCTTTGTTGATGTTTGTTTCATGTCTTGTTGGTCCTCCATGAGGTTCGTTTTGTGTCTTTACTTTACCCACATTTCTTTTATAATTTCACTAAAAGAATTAGCTTTTAGCGTAAAGCATGCTCAGATTTTTGGCAAAAGAACGCGCAGTCAGCCTGTGATATGAAATCAACTCTCCGTTACAGATCACATGGAACACACCGTAAGGTGTCGGAGATAATTCCATCAACTGTGAACGATCTTGTATATGCATGATTTTGGGCTGTACGCCTACCTTCTCTGCCGCTTCAATTATGTTTTGCGTGGCAACCTCCAAATAGGGGCATTGATGAGTTCGCAGGATGGTCAAGCCTTCATATCCGTCCGCATGAACAGCTCTCCATGCCTGTTCACCCGGCGCATACTCGATAAATCCTGCTGGCTTATTGTCTTTTCTTAACTCAGGAACATACTTCTCGTGCAATAGCAGCCGTCCTCCCTGATTTGATTTTCATACCATTCAATGGACGTGGTTGAAGTTTTCATATAGCCTCTCCCAACTTTAAGAATTAACTTATCCAATAAGGATTTCATAATGACTAAAATAACACAAGCGAATTGTCCACAATAAGCATAGAAAAAAGGATGCTACTCAAGCCTTATAACGGCTCGAATGGCATCCTGTTATTACAAATTACATACTACAAAATATAAACGCAATTTCCATATTAAACAAACATCATCTTCTTTTTAGGTTGGCGTAACTTCTCCAAGCTTAACCTTATCCTCTGCTTCCTCCGTTGGATAGCGTCTACGGAACCATAGCGACTGGAGCAGCAAAAAGGTACCACTTACCGTCCAGTATAACGGCATGGCAGCAGGCGCATTAAAAGAAAAAACAGCCATCATAATGGGCGAAAGATATCCCATGATCGCAAACTGCTTGCGCTGGTCAGCCGTCATTTGAAGCTGGGATAGCTTGGCCTGTGCCAAGTAAACGACTGCGACGAAGATTGCCAAAATCCAGTCCGGCTGCCCGAGTCGGAACCATAGGAACGAATGAGACGCCAATTCCGGGGTAAGCCGGATGGCTGTGTACATACCGCTCAATATGGGTAGCTGAATGAGAATAGGCAGACAGCCGATATTCAGCGGATTAAATTGATGCTCTTTGTAAAGTGACATCATCTCCTGCTGCATACTCTGCTGGCTGGCAGCATCCTTCTTATTTTCGTACTTCTTCTTAATTCGGTCTAAGTCGGGCTGCATAGCGCTCATTTTGCGCTTCATCCCCTGTTGAGCACGTGTTTGGCGCATCATAAGCGGTAGTAACGCCAGACGGACGATTAACGTCAATGACATGATCGCCAGTCCAAAGCTTCCGCCAAACCATTGCGCTAGTTGCTGAATAAGCCAGGATAGTGGGAACACCACATAATGATTAAAAAATCCGGGTGTCTGTGCATTAATCTCCGCAGCATTCGCGCCGCAGCCGGAAAGCAGCATAACCACCGCCAGCGCTACCATAATTCCGAATATCCGTTCTTTTTTACCCCAAAAGGTGAATCCCTTGAATCGTTTCATATGTTCCTCCTCGTTGATTGGCTGTGCCATCGTTCAACGAGGGAGAACAATCTGACGCGTCTTCATCCGGCGCTTCCTTCCGCCGGATATGACGTGCCAGCCGGACAGGCATGTCCTGCCCGCGGGCAGTTATCGGCATCAGCGGAGAAGCATGCGACCGCACGGCCCCGCCTTCTATCCAGCACTCGGGCACATTGCCGTGCAAATGAGCGAGATATGCGTAGGTTACCGTACACAGCAAGCCGATCGTAAATAAGTAGGGGAGCAGGTCCTGAAGCTCAAACAAGGGATTCACCTCCTTCGATTCGTTGCTACGATTATAGCACGAAACCAGGCAAGCGACTAATCTTTAAATAGAGATACAGGCTGGAAAAACCCTTAACGGATAGCAAGCATACGATTCAGTGCCAGCACAGCATCCTGTCTAACCTGATCGTTGACACGAATCACACCCACAGGCTCTCCACGGTCAATCTGCTCCATCGCCCACAGCAGATGTGGAAGATCAATCCGGTTCATCGTCAGGCAGGGACACATATCGGGATTGAGCGATTCAATCTGCTGTTCGGGGTACTGCTGCCGGATACGCTGCACGAGATTCATTTCCGTGCCAACGGCCCATTTTGTCCCCGGCTCTGCCGCATGGATCGTGTCGATGATGAATTTCGTGGAGCCTGCGCAATCTGCAAGCTGAACAACCTCATAAGAGCATTCGGGATGAACAATGACCCGGATGCTCTCGTCGCGCTCACGGATACGATGGATATTCTCGACCGTAAATTTTTCATGAACAGAGCAATGCCCTTTCCATAAAATAATTTTTACGGCTGCCGGGTCACGGTCCGACTCCAGTTGATCGGTCATTGGATTCCACACCGCCATTTCATTCAGCGGAATGCCAAGATCATAAGCTGTGTTGCGGCCCAAGTGCTGATCCGGCAAAAACAAAATGCGTTCCTTCTGCTTCAGCGCCCAGTCCAGCACTTGCTTGGCATTCGAAGAGGTCACCGTAGCCCCGCCATGTCTCCCCACAAAAGCTTTAATTTCTGCCGTGGAATTCACATAGGTCAGTGGGATGATCGTATCGCCCACCATCTCCTGCAAATGCTTCCACGCCCGTTCTGTCTGCTCCATATTCGCCATATCTGCCATCGAGCAGCCTGCTCGCATATCCGGCAGTACGACCGTTTGCCGATCCGTAGTCAGCATATCCGCTGTTTCTGCCATAAAATGTACTCCACAAAACACAATAAATTCTGCTTCCTGATTTTGTGCCGCCATTTGGGCAAGCTGAAGGGAATCCCCTGTTATATCTGCAAACTGAATAACCTCATCCTTCTGATAGTGATGGCCTGGAATAAGCAGCTTTTGTCCCCATTTTTGCTTCAATTGGGCGACACGCTGCTCCATATCAGCAACCGTCAGTGTCTTGTAGTACTCTGGCATGAGTCCACGATTTCCATGTAAAACGTCAAGCATAGACATTTGAATCCCTCCATTATCTCTGCGCTGTCTGCCCCGTCTTCCCACGAACAGACAAGCGCTGTGTGTACATATATGTTTACAAGTGTCTTGACACTTATATTTACACATGCCTACAATAATCTCAAGGCTTTTTGGATGGAATTATTTTTAGCAGGGGGAGATTAGCCATGATTTATCTGGACTACGCCGCTTCTACACCGATGTGTGACGAAGCTTTGAATATGTATAACACATTAAATAAGGAAATGTTCGGAAATGCCAGCAGCCTCCATGATGCAGGCGGTCATGCAGCTTATGCACTGGATTTTAGCAGACAACGGATCGCAGACATGATTGGAGGTCAAAAGGAAGGAGTTTATTTTACAACAGGGGGAACGGAGTCTAACATGCTGGCTGTACAGTCCATCCTGAACGGACTGCCACAGCATAAAAAGCACTGGATCATGAGCGCCCTGGAGCACCATTCGATGTACAATCTGGCTGCTTTGCTGGAGCGGCAGGGCTATGAGCTGACCATTGTACAGCCGGACAAGGAAGGTCGAATCACCCGTGATAATCTCTTACCTTATCTCAGAGAAGACACCGGGCTTGTATCCGTACAGCACGCCAACTCGGAAACCGGGCTTATTCAGGATCTTACCAACTTGTCTCCCCTGCTACGGGAACGAGGGATTGTGCTGCACAGCGACGCAGTACAAACCTTTGGGAACATTCCCATTGATGTAGCAGCCTTGGGGGTGGACGCTATCTCTATATCAAGCCATAAAGTGTATGGTCCCAAGGGTGTGGGGGCGGTATTTCTCAGGCCGGGAACGCCGTGGCGCCCAGTGTATCCTGATACACTGCATGAAAACGGGTTTCGCCCCGGAACGGTCAACGTTCCTGGCATTGCGGCGTTTGTTGCGGCAGCGGAAATGATGACAAAACAAATGGAGCTACATCAGGAACGATACGCTAGGTTAAGACAGTATTTTTTCACCAAAATTCAGGAAAGATCAATTCCATTGCGTTTGGCCGCACAGGAAAACAATAAGATTGAGAGACTCAGTCATATACTGGGATGTTTTTTTCACGGTTATGAGGGACAATATGTTATGCTGGAATGTAACCGTAGCGGTGTCTGTATATCCACCGGAAGCGCCTGTTCCGCCGGACATCATGAGCCTTCTCCTGCCTTGCAAGCGCTTGGGGCATCCAGTCGTGAAGCATTGCAATTTATCCGTATTTCCTTCGGAAAAACGACAACCGCCGGGGATCTGGATGTGTTGGTGGATATTTTAACAGACCTGACAAGCAGACAAGAAAGGAGCTTATCCCGTTGACTGAACCTTTAAAACGGATGGGCACGGAACGCCGCGAACAGCTACTGCTGTGGCTTAAGAGCGAGTCCCCGCTGACCGGGAGCGAGCTGGCACGCAGGGCTTCCGTCTCCAGACAAGTAATCGTACAGGATATTTCCCTGTTAAAAGCTAGCCAAGAGCCTATTCTTGCGACGAGCCAAGGATATATTTATATGGAGCCTGCGGGCCAGGCCGCTCCCCCGGCCTCACGTATTATCGTGTGCAAGCACCGACCTGAACAGACAGAAGAGGAACTAAAGATGATCGTCGACTATGGCGTAAGTGTACAGGATGTTATTGTGGAGCATCCCGTATACGGTGATCTGACTGCTCCCATTCGGGTCGGAACCCGCAAGGAAGTGGACGATTTTATTCGCAAAATCAGCTCCACCCAAGCGATTTATCTGTCCCAGCTGACCGGAGGTATTCACCTTCATACCTTGCATGCCCCTGATGAAGCTAAAATTAATGAAGCCTGTGCCGCATTGGAGAACGCTGGTTTTCTAATGACGGACTAGCTTACAGTGTTATAGCAGATACTATGTAACCCCTGTCTCGCATGTGGAGCGTACTCTGCGCTCCGGTGGGGGCGGCTTTAGCCCTAAAATTATGCTCATTAAAAAGTAAAAATCCCGGCCCCCTCATAAAAGGGAATCGGGAACGGATTACGTCAGCTTAATTTCGAGCAGTTCGTATTTGATGACAGCCATGGGTGCATTCACATGAACGATACTGCCTACTTCTTTACCCAAAAGTTCCTTTCCTAGAGGGCTTTCGTAGGAAATTTTATTATCCAGCACGTCCGCCTCAGCAGGACTTACAATTTTGTACTCCATCTTCTCAGAAAATTCGATGTCATTCAGAATGACTGTCGATCCGATACTAACGGTTCTAAGATCCAAACTGCTCTCATCCACGACCCGAGCTTTGGTCAGCATCTTCTCCAATATGATAATCCGGGTTTCCATAAACGCTTGGTCGTCCTTCGCTGAGTGATACTCACTATTTTCTTTCAAATCGCCGTAGCTGATAGCCAGCTTAAGCCGTTCGGCGAGTTCCTTGCGTTTTACGGTCTTTAGTTCCTTAAGCTCATCCTCCAGCTTGGTCAAACCCTCTTTAGTCAACAAAACTTCTTCATTCGACATATTTTATCTACAACTCCTATTTCAGCATTTTGCATCATTCGATTACCAACGCATTTGGCTTTCTTTATTGTAGTTTACTCTATATTGAGCCAACATGCGAAAAGAAATTACAGGGTGATAGGAGTCGGGTTCACCCAGACAGGGTTATTCTTACAGTAACCAACGCTTTCTGATTCGCATATCATATGAATATAACGGCATTTTGAATGAGCACGTGCAGTTCCGTTGTCCTTGTCCCGCAATGGCAAGGACAACATATGGCGGGAGGAAGATTCAATGACTTCCTTAGGAAAGAATGGAAACCAAAATCGCAATCAAAAATCCAAATCATCCCCTAACCCCAACGGACAAAAGAAAAATGGGTTAAATAGTAACTCGGCTATCTTCTCCGCCCTGCATGGAAAAAATGTGGAGATCATCGTAGCAGCCCTGTTATTAACAGGAAAGCTACATGTCGATTCCGTTACTTTATACAGACAAGCAACGCTGCTTGTGGGATTAACGGGAAAATACAAAACATTAGCAGCAGACCCTTCCAACGTTGATAACATGGTGAAATTTTTAAATGATAACGGGAATATGACGCTGGATCAAGTGATACAAGCCTTTCAAAAGAAAATGCAAAAGTAATATGCCGATTACGAAAGGGGTTATTTGTGGTGAGTGAGCTTGCGCCAAGTGAGTTTGATGGAGAGCATTTTGCAGAGTTTGTTATCATTACAATTCTGATTGTTTTATTCTTCTTTGGCTCCACCGATATAGACAATCTCTCGACTCAACCAACCCAATCTTAAATGGGCAGGTCCCCGTTTCCGGGGGCTTTATTGTAATAATACCGATATACACTAGGAGAAGCGATGGTCAGACATAGGAGCAACAGCCTGAATAAAAAAAAGAGCATCTATTGACTCTGTAAAGTCCATAGATGCTCTTACGATTTAACGGTCCTTCACTTCAACGATTATCGTTTTGCCAAAAGTTTCTCCTGAGGCATTGACGAGCTCGGCCCGATACTCATAAGTGCCCGATTTGCGGCCTTGGATATCTGTGACTGCGCTTTGAGCCTGCGGCGTTTGGTTTGGCAGCTCTTGCGTGTCGATCAGCTCGCCATTTTCATATAAATTGTATTGGATCGCATTCGTGCCCCACCACATGCTCATAGCAACAGTGTAATTGCCGTCACCATCCCAGTTGTTGTGAGACAGCACCGGAATTCCGGGCGAAGCATCGGTCACTTCGACGGTTAACGGATCACTAACCGTTTTACCGGAAGCGTTGATCAGCTCGGCGGTGTACGTATAAGTGCCATTTGCCTTGCCCGTTACCGGGATGACTGCTTTCTGTGCCCCGGGGGAGGCGGATTTCAACGGTTGAGTCCCGATCAGCTCGCCGTTTTCATACAGCTTGAGTTCATCACCGTTCGTACCCCACCATAGATTCATGGTGATATTATAATCGCCGTCCTTCAATCCGGTATTCTGCCCGTTATCATGGGACAGTACAGGTTTGCCAGGCACTTCGCCTGCAACAGCTTTCTGGACTGTAACGGTTACTGGATTGGATACGATGGTTTTACCGTCCAGGGTTACGCTAGCCGTAATTTCGGCGCTCCCCTCTTTTTCTGCCTTAATTTGTCCATACGTATCGAGGGTAACAGACTCATGACTGCTGGCATACTGAACGGAAGCATGACTTAAATCCGCTTTGCTGCCATCTGTGAGCGTACCACTGAGATGTGTTACTGCTGTATCCCCAACATTAAGGGTTGTTTGATCCAGCGAAAGCTTCACTTCTTGCAATGCCGCCCCTGCCTGAGCTGTAAAATCATCAAGACCACGCGGTTTTAACTGGTAATTCCCTTTGAAAATCGCTGAAATTCCCTTGATCTTCACTTGCTGTCCTTCTTGATATGGAAAAGAGGTCCGTGTTACGCCTGTACGTGCATCCACACGCACATGGTGGCTTACCTCGCCGGACACCGCATCAAATTCTAACGAACCGACGGGAGTCGCGTCTGCTACATTACGAATGATGGCTTGTGGAAGCTCGACCAACTGCCCTTGGTTTGCATCGCTTAGTTCGGTGATCTGTAGAGCTTCCGGAAGCTGTCCTTCTCCTGTTTTTTCAATAGCCACCGGATCGGTCAGCTCCAGCTCGCCGTTATACAGCGCCAGGGTTGCCGTAATCTTCACCTGATCGCCTTGGTGAAAACCGCTTTGGTTTTGATATACATAAATACCGCCGCTTTCATCCTGCATATAAAAGGCTTGACCGCCATATGCACCCGGCTCGGTCGTCACCGTACCTGCCAGTGTAACCACTTTGCCAGCCGGGAGGCTCCGTGCTTCTGCAACACGGATACGAGCCGGAACGGTATTCCCTTCCTCAGGCAACGGCTGGGCCGGAACATCTGCCAGCACGACCGATTGGGTTAACAGGTTGCTGCCGTTTTGTCTCAGCCTAAGACTGGCCGAACCACTGGTTCCCGGCTTAATCCGTACGGTGAGGTCTTTGTAGGCATGTCCCTTGCTGTCGGACTCCAAGCTGAATGCTCCGCTATAGCCGTACGAGGTCGGCCAGGTGCCATCCTGGTTTTGAATCTGGGCTACCTGATTGCCGCCCGCTACATAAATGCCTGCACTGAATCCACTAATCGTGGTATTCGGAGCCAGTTGGTCCGCAGTAATTCGAATTTGAAAAGGCTCTGCATTCGGCAGCTGATCCTGACGAACGATGCTGTAAACAGGCTGCGTACTGGCCGTAGAGCTACCATAGGCTCCGGGCTTATACGTCTGCTGATCCCACCACTTGTAGCCTGCTGCGGGAGCGGACCAAGGCTCGGCTTGTGGCTCCGTCGAAGCCTGCGGCTCCTCAAAAGGCAGCAGTGCTGTCGGCTGATCAAGCTGCAAGCTTTTCAAATCCGTCAGACTGGTGTAGTTCTCCTTCTTGGATAGCCAATCGACGATATTAACCAGCAACACGGCATCATCCTGCTCCTTAAAGCCGTGATACGTCGTCTTCTTGGTTCCTGTCTCTTCGCGCAGATATTTTGGCGTCGCATCTTCAACAGGAGATGAGTCCCCCAGAAAGGCAGCTTTACCGAGTCCTACTTTGGATACGGCTGCATAGGGTCCTTCCGGTATGCCGCCTCCGTTATAGACGCCCTGATCTACCGCGTTACCCCAAGCCTGATTGGTTTTAGGGAGATATACGATCCCTTTGGCTTTCGCCGGGTCGATAATCGCCAGTGTTGATCCCGCATGCATGGCTACATTGCTTACGCCCGCTGTAATGCCGAACGCCTGCGCAGGCTCGACAATCTGATTGGCGGTAATATCGCCTAATGCATTGTAGCGAAAACGCACACCAAACTGGCTCCCCAGCCAATCCGAGCTGACTACGCCCTGCATCGCTGCCGAGCTTCTTTCTTCCGCGCTCATTCCCTTGGCAGGATCTTCCCATGCTCCGCGACGGTAGCCGTTAATACTCTCTGATCCGTCCCAACGGTTCTTGTTGCGGTCCGCATTATAATGATCTCCAATGAAGAAAATACTGTTGCCTGCTTTGGCATACTGCTCCATCGCAGCCTGTTCGCTTTGTTTGAAAGGAATATTCGGCTCTGCCGTCACAAATACATCATAATCCTTCAGATCATTGTAAGTAATGGGCGTAGATTTGCGAAGCTCATGCACATCATAGCCGTTGCTTGCAAGGGCTTGGCCAAAGTCTGAAAATCCGCCATCAATCACCCAGTCTGCCGCACCGGCTGTCTGTCCGTGTGTATTATCGAACAACACTTTTTTGCCAGCGTTTTCATTAACCACCTTGGCGGCGATAAAAGGGGCCGGATCAGCCGGACCTTCTGCCGATGCCGGTTGTATGCTGCTCACAGCACCAGCGTACAACGACAAAGTGAACACCATAGCAGTTGCGTATTTGAAGCTGCGGGATGCAAAAAGACGAATGATTCCCAATTCTTATTCCTCCTGTTTGTTAGTTTGCGTCCCCGGTTGATGGGGAACCAAGTATAAATTTTAGCATTCATTTATGTTCGGACATGCAAAGTTTTGTAAATTAGTTTCCATCTCTATATGGAAAATGGCTCTTGGATTCATGCAAAATGCTTTGAATGTTTATGAATAATGAACAGGGAGAAAATTCCAATAAAAAAGATATACGGTATGCAGCAATGTGAGCACCGCAAACAGGATTTTGCCTGTGGCTCTACCTCTCCTTTCCCTCGTAATCAGCTTTGCACCATTCACGATCAATACCCATACAGCAATGAGCGCTGAAATCAGTGGGAGCGTACAAATCCCCCAGATATACCAGGCCGGATAGCCATATACAATCTGACTATTTCCATAAATAAACTGTACGCCGAGAAAAATCGTATTCAGTAACGTGATGAATGCAAGGGTTGAAGAAATGTGGGTTTTATCTTTGCGGATAGATCTTATTGCATACCTTACGACCCAAATCAGCAGGGTTGTGATAAAAAACAAGGAGGCAGCAGCGTAGTTGACAAGCAGCGTCCAGGTACGGTGCCAAAGTGTCGTCTGCTTCATGGTCTTGCTATCCGGGGCGACCATCATCCATGTACCGTTTTGCGGATACAGCAAAATTTTAAGCTGGCCCCCCTTTTCCACAAACAGCCCATCGCCTGCTGCTTGAAAAACTTTGTTCGTTGCTTCATTTTCATTCGGGTACACACCGTTAACAATTAACGTATGATCATCTTGAATCTGAACGGTGTATTTAATGCTTCCCAGCATCCGAATCCATTTCCCCCACCCATGAACGGGGTTCACATTCACCTGATATACGCCCTCGATCTCTGGCGGAAGCTTCACTTGGGTAGCAGAAGGAGCCAGTGACTGAGAATCGGCCTGCGGCTCTGCGGGCAGCATTTGGGCTATCGCATTTATGACTTCTCCATGAAGCAGAGTGTCCGTGTCAGCCGTATTGATGGTCACAAAAATACCAATCTTTTGAGACGGAATCAGTACCATTTCGGAAATAAAATCATCAATTTCCCCGGTAGCCCACAGTATGGGTACACCCGTCTCCAGTTGGCCACGGAAAAATCCGTAGCCCACACCATCCAGACGTGGATCTGCTGCAAATTGCTGTGTATGCATGGCTTTTACCGATTGGGGCTGGAGTACCGCTTTTCCTTCATACTTGCCTTCGTTTAAATGAGTAATCAGATAATGTGAAAATTCGTTGGGTGTGATGCTCAACGCTCCTGCTCCCGGCAGATTAATATACGAAAAAGGCTGTTTCAAATAAGCTCCATGTTTCCACCGATACGATTGAGCCAGTGCCGGATTATTTAGCGGCAAATCCAGTGTCGCGCCAGGCATATTCATCGGCTGGAACAGATGTGTACGGAGGTAATCATTCAGTCCCTGACCGCTTACTTGCTCCACTATATTACCGACCAGACCGTAGGCGACATTACTGTAATCAAACTGAATTCCGGGCTCGCGAATGGGCGGCTGATTTTGAAAATAAGTGCTGAGATACTGCTCTGTAGGCAAAGAGCCTGCCTTGGTCGAGCTGTTAATGCCGTACAGCGCTTCGTCCAATCCCGAGGTATGTGTCAAAAGCTGATGCAGATTAAAAGACTGATTTTGGTATTGCGAAGCTTTATAGCTGTGGAGATAGCTGTTCACGTCTTCATTCAAATCAAGCTTGTTTTGCTCGACCAGTTGCATCGTTGCGCTTGCACTAAATGATTTGGTTAGAGAGCCGACACGAACAATGGTCTTCCCCGGGTCGAATGCCATTTTCCGCTCCAGGTCTGCATATCCATACCCTTTACTAAAAAGTATTTGGTCTTCTTGGGTCACGACGACGGCAGTCCCCGGAATATGCAATTTTTCCAATTTTGTGTTCATGATGTGATCCACTGCTTTTTCCAATGAATTTGGCGTTATGCTGCCTGCTGCCCCTGCCGGAGCAATGAGCAGATTCCAGAGAAACAACGATGCTATGAATGCGGATAGGCAACAAATGCCTTTATTCTTCATGTGAAGTACCATCCTTACGTATGAAGTTGGCTTCTTGATTGAACGGTGCGGTGATTGCATAGCGGAGCAGATTTTTTTACTCGGATTCGGAGCCATCAGCATGGCGCTATGGAATCATCGCACTTCCCATAGGGGGAGTGCAGATGATAGAGCGAATCCTGATCGAATCGCGTAAGCAGTAGACTTCTTACATGTTCGATCAGGATTCATGGGTTACAGATTAAAAATTAGTGAACTCCAGTCAAATCAACGACCGTAGATTCTCAAGAATTATGATGTGCCAAATCTTGTGCCATGTCTTTGTCCATGTTCCGGGTTATGTTTTGTATTGCAGCACGGATACTTTTTACATTTTCCTCGATAAATCCGGGTTCAAGCAGTTCATAATGATTCCCAATCAAGCTATGCTCTTCATAGCTTCCTTGTGTAGCGTCTTTCCATAAAAGTCGATTGTCTCCGGTTCCCCTAACTGTTTCCGATCCGACAGCAACAAAGCCGTGAATATTCGCCCGAACCGTCTCTGTATTCAGGAGCTGGTTACCATACACCGCGTAAGCGATCATTTTACGCTGGTACGTTTCATTCAACAGCTCACGGTAGGATTCGGGAACCTGTTCCAGCATGGCATGAATTTCGTGCTCTGTTTCTTCGACTGTGAAGGATAGGGCTTCCGTCCTTTTGACCGAATCGAGCATCAAAATGTCAGATACAGCATGACCTTGACGCTCCAGTGTGTCGGCAACCTTATGCGCCAGATTACCGCCTATGGAATAACCAAGCAGCACATACGGACCTTGCGCTTGTGTGCTGATGATCAAATCAACATACCGTGCCAACATTTCCTGCTCATCCGCAGCATCATCTACAAACTCCAATCCATACACAACTGCGTCCTGATCCAGTTGTTTCGCAAGCTCCGCGAACGACAGCCCGTATCCAAGCATAGGCGGAAAGCAGAAGATGGAGACAGGACCGTGTTCATTCAACCGAATGATTGGACTATCTGCCTTGGATTGCAAATCCGATTTCAATAATGCGAGCGCCTGCTCTTCTATGGTCGGGAACTCCAGAACACTGCGGATTGGAAGCTCGATGTCTGTGGCAAGGTGAATTTTGCGTACAAGCTCCAGCACTTTCAAGGAATGTCCCCCCAGCGTGAAAAAGTCATCGTGGATACCCACTTGCGGGATTTCGAGCACTTCCTGCCAAATGGCTGCCAGCAACTGCTCCACATCGGTTCGCGGTGCGACATATTCTATACCCGTGTGCAGCGCTTTGTCCGGTACAGGTAAAGCTTTGCGGTCGATTTTGCCGTTTGTCGTCAGCGGAAACCGATCCAGCTGTACAAATGCGGATGGAATCATATAGCTCGGCAGACTGGCCGACATCACAGCTCGAATCTCACGGATGGTCAGCTGTTCATCGGCAGTAAAATAAGCACATAATTGCTGCTGGCCTGCTCCATCCCGCAAAGCGATAACAACGCTATCCCGCACGGACGGTACACTTGCCAGCCGCGCCTCCACCTCGCCTAGCTCAATCCGGTAACCGCGAATTTTAACCTGTTGATCAATCCGTCCAGCGTATTCCAGCATGCCGTCTTCACGCCAGCGAACAAGGTCTCCCGTACAGTACAGGCGATCTCCGTCCACCCACGGGTTAGCAAGAAATCTCTCAGCCGTCAGCTCAGGACGGTTCAGATAACCGCGTGCAACTCCGTCTCCGCCGACAACCAGCTCGCCCCAGGCTCCGACCGGCTGCAGGTTAAATGACGAATCCACAACATACGCCGTCGAATTGCGGATGGGACGTCCGATCGGCACAGAATCCAGCTGTTCTTCCGTAATGTGGTACGTCGTCGAAAAGGTTGTATTTTCCGTTGGCCCATAGCCGTTAATGATGTTCATGTCCGGATTATCACGCAGGACCCGGTTAATATGGGGCGCAGACAAAACATCACCACCAACCAGCAAATACTTCACATCGCCGAAAAGCTTACTGTCCTGCTGCGAAAGCTGATTAAATAACGGTGTAGTCAGCCACATCATGGTGACGCGATGATCCCGTATCGTCTCTTTAAGCTTGGCCGCGTCCAAAAGATCATCCTTATGCACGAGAACAAGCTGACCGCCGTTCAGCAGCGCACCCCAAATTTCAAACGTAGATACATCGAATACAAACGCGCAAGTCTGCAGCATGCGGGTCGATTCATCAAATGGCACATAATCCGTATTGCGGACCAGGCGCACGACACTTTGATGCTCAACAACGACGCCCTTAGGCTTGCCTGTCGAACCTGAGGTATAAATGACATAAGCAGCATGATGACCAGCTCCATCCATCCCCAGATTGGAATGATCCGTACTGTAGGACGTATCATCATCCAGATTGACAATCTGTCCGTCAAAATAGCAACGATCCAGTAAATCCTGCTGAGCCAGCAGCAGCTTGGCTCCCGAGTCCTCCAGCATATAACGGATACGGTCCTCCGGATATTGAGGGTCTACCGGCACATACGCGCCTCCAGCCTTCAAAATAGCGAGTGTTCCAGTAATCATATCCAGCGAGCGCTCCGTCAGAATGCCAACCGGTTCATCGGGCTTCACCCCTGCATCCCGCAGCGTATGCGCTAATCGGTTGGCTGTCTCATTAAGCTCCCGATAGGTCAATGATTGATGACCCAAAGCTACGGCAATATGATCCGGCGTGCGCTCAGCCTGCTCCTCAAACAGTTTTTGGATCGTCTGATTCCGTGGATATGCAGAGGCAGTGTCATTAAACTCTCCTGTAATCTGTTGTTTTTCCGCCGCTGTAACCAGTTCCAGCTCTTCTACACAAACATTCGGGTTAAGCAAAATTTGCTCCAGCAGATTCACAAAATGTCCATGCAGACGCTCAATGTCTGTTTGATCAAAGCTTAACGCGTTATACATAAAACGAATCTTTATGCATTCTCCCGGCATAACGACGAGGTTCAGATCGTAGTTGGTCTGCTCTGCAGCCACCACGTTGGAAATCGGGAATGCATCCTGCCCGTCACTTCCCAGCTCCTCGACCTGCTCCTCCACCGGATAATTTTCAAACACCATAATATGGTTAATTAAATCCTGCTTCTGGTCGGTCAATGCCTGAATTTCAAACAGTGGATACGTATCATACGCATGAGAAGCCAGCGCCTGCTCCTGCATTTTCTTCATAACTTCTGCAAAAGATTCCCCTGCCTCGCAGCGAATGCGAACGGGAATGGTATTAATGAACAAGCCGATAATATCCTCGACCCCGATAATATCCGATGGACGACCTGAGACAACACTGCCAAATACGACATCACTGTGGTTGTTATATTTTTGCAGCACAATCCCCCATGCGGTTTGTAATAACGTATTCATGGTCACCTGATACCGCTTAGCCGTCTCCTCCACCCGGAGGGTCAGCTCACGCTCCAAATCCGTCGCCCAATCGCTGGCCGTGTAGCCTTCACTCTTGCGACCGGATTTTACAGCTGGTAGTGCTGTTTGCTGCTCATACCCAGATAAATAGCTGCTCCAGTAGTCGGCTGCCGCCTTGCCATCCTGTGCTTCCAGCCATTCAATAAAGCTGCTGTACGGCACTGCCGGTGCCAGCTCTGGCACTCTGCCCTCCTGAAGTGCTGCATAGCTTTCAAACACTTCTTTATTTATAAGGGACAGACACCAGCCGTCCATGACGATATGATGGAAGCTCCATACAAAATGATAGCTGTCTTCTCCGGTACGTAAAATCGCTACACGCAGCAGGACATCCCGACGCAGATCAAAGCCCCGTGTTTTATCTTCCAACTCGAAGTTTTTCACCCAGGTATCCCTTGTATCCGCATCCAGCTTGTGTAAATCTTCATATTGAAAGCCGCAATCCCGACTTCGATACACTACCTGCAACGGTTCCGTATCCCGACCAAAATAAAAATGTGTACGCAGCGCCTCATGTCGCCGAACCAGAATATTCAGGCTTTCTGCAAAAGCCTGAATGTCCATCCGACCTCGCATATCATAAGAAACCTGCTCAAAATACGCGTCATTCGCGGCTGCTTGACTATCCAGCTGGCTGTGAAACAGCATCCCTTTTTGCATCGGGGTCAGTGCATATACATTGTCGACCTTACCCGCAGCACCCATTTCAGATAACAGGCTGTCCAAGCCCTCCACACTCATTCCTTTATAGGAAATATCACTTGGGGTCAGCTCCGGGTGTTCTTTATGGATGCAATGCGTCAAAATTTCACGTAGACTCGATTCCAGTAATTTCGCCAACCGCTCTATCGTCTCTGGTCGATAGCTGGTACGGCTATAGCTAATCGTCAGACCCAGCTGACCTCCCGAAATGATGCCGCCAAAATCCAGCGTATACGTCCGAGCCATGGTCGGGCTCAGCGGCATGCCCCCACTATAAGGGGATGACTCCAGATCATTTCCCTTCATATCCTGATCAAATTGTCCCAAATAGTTAAAGCTGATTTCGGGATCTGTCGTAAATAGGGCTGAAGATGCCTCCGGTGCCTGTGTCTGGCGGTCGGCTAAATATTTCAGTACACCGTAGCCGATCCCTTTTTGCGGGATGCCGCGCAGTCCTTCCTTCACATGCTTAATCCGTTGCGAAAGAGCAATTTCTTCCGGCATATTAAGCAAAACAGGATATTGGCTTGTAAACCACCCTATTGTTCGGGTAATGTCTACCTCAGGTAAAATAGCTTCGCGTCCATGCCCCTCCAGATGGATCAGGAAACGCTCATATCCGCTCCACGCTTGCAATGCCATCCCTACCGCTGTCAGCAACAGATCGTTAACCTCGGTGTGGTAGGCACGATTGGCCTGCTTGAGCAGCTGCTCTGTCTCCGCACTTGTCCATACAGCGGTAACCGACTCACTGACACCAATCAACGGCTTTTCGTGCTCATGATACCCGTAATCCTGCGGCAAGGGAGCCAGCTCGGCTTGTGCAAGCTCCTCCCAGTACGAGCGCTCACGTTCCATGGCTGGGCTATTGGCATAAGCGTACAGCTGCTGGGCCCACGTTTGGAACGAATCCGTTTTATGAGGCAACTGAATTACCTGTTCTCCCTTGGAGGCTTGATCATAAGCAGTCGCCAAATCCTCGAATAAAATGCGCCAGGATACCCCGTCCACCGCCAAATGGTGAATCACGACCAGCAGATGATCTCCATCCGGGCAACGGAACAGCCCCAGCCTCATGAGCGGCCCTTCGCTTAGGGAAATGCCGGATTGAATTTCATTGCAATTGGCTTCAACCATCTTCGCCAAATCGCCCTCGTTTACTTCGCTGTCCCTATAATCAAAGATTTCCAGATGGTATGGTTCGCCTTCCTCTATACCACGATTCCATGCCGTATACCCGTTCTCCGACGAACGAAAAACCATACGCAATGCATCATGGTGCGATGTAATCTGGTTGAGCGCCTGCCGAAGTGCCTGTTCATCGTAGCCTTCTTGTCGATAAAGCATGACAGATTGGTTAAAATAGTGCGGCTCTGCTGTGGGCTGTTCAAAAAACCAGCGCTGAATCGGTGTAAGCAAAACAGAACCTGTAACCTCTCCCTGCTCTGCTATTCGGTTAACAGGCTGAATGAATTTGCTTAGTCCCGCAATCGTCGGGTATTTGAACAAGTCCTTCATTTCCAGCTTGTATCCAGCCTGAAACAATCGGGACGATACTTGAATGGCCTTGATGGAGTCGCCACCCAGATGGAAAAAGTTATCCTGTATGCCCACTCGCTGAATTCCAAGAATTGCCCCCCAGGCGGTAGCCAGTGCTTGCTGAACATCCGTCTCGGGTGCCACATAATCCATGCCTGTATCAACTTTATGCTCCGGTGCAGGCAGAGCCCTGCGGTCTACTTTACCATTCAGCGTCAAAGGCAGTCTGGAAAGCTGCACAAAGTAGGAAGGCACCATATAGCCAGGCAGATCCTGCGACAAAACGTTACGTAAGTCGCTGGCGCTCAAGTCGCTGTCTGTTACAAAATAGGCACACAGCTGTTTTTGCCCGTTATCGTCCTGCCGTACGGTAACAATCGATTCCTTCACTCCTGCAATCGTGGACAAACGGGTTTCTATTTCACCCAGCTCAATGCGGTAGCCGCGAATTTTGACCTGCTCATCCATTCTTCCCTTGTACTCCAGCACGCCATCTGCACGCCAACGCACTAAATCGCCTGTTCGATAGCAGTGCTCCCCGGGCCGGAACGGACTTTCTATAAACTTTTCCGCCGTGAGCTCCGGCCGATTCAGATATCCACGTCCCACACCATCACCACCGACGATCAGCTCCCCCCAGGCTCCAATCGGCTGCAGCTTCAACGAACGATTGACCACATATGTGGTTGAATGATCAATCGGACGCCCAATGGGAATAGCTTGGGTTTGCGGTTCTGTAATGTCATAGATGGTGGAAAAGGTGGTGTTCTCCGTCGGCCCATAAATATTGGCCAAACGAAGCTGCGGGTGCTCCTTCAGCACACGATTGACGTGTGGTATGGACAACACATCACCACCCACAAGCAATTCCTTCAGGGAGGAAAACACTCCAATAGCTTGCTGTGAATGCTGATTGAATAAAGCCGTGGTCATGAACATGGTGTTAATACGATACTTGTCAATCGCCTGTTTGAGCTTGGCGGCGTCCAAAATAGTGTCATGACTTACCACATACAGTTGACCTCCGTTCAGCAGCGTTCCCCAGATTTCAAACGTGGAGGCATCGAACACAACTGCACCCATTTGCAGCATACGCGTATTTTCGTCAAGCGAGGCATAGCTTTTGTTTTTCACCAAACGCACGACATTGCGGTGATCGATCATCACGCCCTTCGGCTTGCCTGTCGTACCCGAGGTGTAGATCACATACGCAAGATCCGAGGAAGATCCCCCCGTTGAAATCGCAGCTGATTCATCCACATGAGCGTAAAGTTCAGATTCGCTACTCCATCGTTGTTCATCACTCAAATCTATGATCGGAATGCCTGGTTCAAAAGGAACCTGCTCACGTCGCTGTGAAAGTAACAGCCTAGCACTGGAATCCTCCAATAAATAACGAATACGCTCCTCAGGATATTCGGGATCAATGGGAACGTAAGCCCCCCCGGCCTTCAAAATCGCCAGCATACCCACGATCATTTCAATGGAGCGCTCCGCCATAATCCCTACTCGCTGTATCTCTGGCTCGGAGCCGCGCCGTATACCATGGGAAGCGAGTATACGTGCCAGACGGTCGGAGCGTTCTTTCAGTTCGCGGTAGGTGAGCTGTGTGTCCGCAAAGGTGACGGCCAGCCGATCCGGTGATTGTGCGGCCTGTTCCTCGAACAGCACATGCAGCACTTGATCACGTGGATACGGATAGTCTGCTACTGTATCGTTGAATTGCATTACAATCTGCTCTTTTTCTTGGGACGAAACCATTTCAATAGCCGAAAGAGCGATATCCGGCTGTTCTATCACCGCATGGATAAGCTGCTGCAAATGTACAGCCAGTCGTTCGATGGTTTCCCGTTTGTACAGCCGGGTTCCGTATTGAAGACCGCAGGCAATTTGCTCCCCATCCTCCATCGCGAACAGACTCAAATCAAATTTCGCGGTATTTTGTTCACTCGGATAGAGTGTCAATTGCAAGCCTTCCAGCTGCTGCTCCTTTTGCTCCAAGTTTTGCAGAGCAAACATGGTATCAAATAACGGATTACGGCTTAAATCTCGATCCACGCCCAGCTTGTCCACCAGCACTTCAAACGGATAATCCTGATGTTCAAATGCCTTCAGCGCGTTTTCCTTGACCTCCAATACATAATCGCGGAATGTCTTACCACCTTCCGGATAATTGCGGATTGCCAGTGTATTCACAAACATCCCGATCAGGCTACCAAGATCAGCATGGGGCCGCCCCGCAATCGGCGAACCGACGATAATATCCTCCTGCCCGCTGTAGTGGCTAAGCAAAGACGTATAAGCAGCCAATAGCACCATATACAATGTTGATTCCGTCTGCACCGCAATGCTTTTTAAACCTTCGCTCTGTCGTTGATCGAGCGTAAATTCCAGCACATCTCCTTCAAAGCTTCTCACCGCCGGGCGCGGATAATCGGTCGGTATATCCAGCACGGGTAGCTCTCCCGCGAAGGTATTCAGCCAGTAGCTTTCCTGCTGCTGGTAACGTTCACTTTGCTGCTGCTCCTGTTGCCAGGCGGCGTAGTCCTTATACTGAATGCGCAGCGGTGGCAGCGTGTCACCTGCATATAAACGGATGAAGTCCTGAATCAGCACATTTATAGAGGTACCGTCCGAAATGATGTGATGCATATCCAGCAGTAAAATATAATGCTCTGGATCTGTTTCAATCAAACCGACTCGGAATAGCGGAGCCTGTCCAAGATCGAACGGCTGGACAAAGTCGCGTACCAGCTCATCCGTCTCCTTAGGGTCAGCTCCGTGGGCATGAATCAACTCCATACGAAAAGGAACCTCGTCATGTACTCGCTGGACAGGTTCACCGTTCATGGTCTCAAAGCTTGTACGCAATGTTTCATGGCGGTCAATAAGCTGGCGGAACGCATTATCCAGTGCCTTATGATCAAGTGAACCTGTCAGTGCCAGAGCACCAGGGATGTTATAGCTAATTCCCGCTCCATCAAGCTGATTGAGGATATACATCCGTTTTTGTGCCGAGGATACCGCATAAAATGGCTTATTCTCCGTAACAGGTATGGATTCATAGGCGGTTTGCTCCAGCGCTTCAATCACCTGCGCAAGCTGTTCAATCGTCGGGTGCTGAAACAGGTCCTTTAGCTGCACATTTTTATGCAATTCCTTATGAATAAGTGATATAACATGTGTCGCCCGCAGGGAGTGCCCTCCTGCTTCAAAAAAGTTATCCTTAATCCCGATGCGGTCAAGCTCCAGCACATCTTTCCAGATACTCACCAGTTGTACTTGTAATTGATTTTGAGGAGGTACATATTTTGCGCCTGAGCTTACACTTCCCTCCGGCTGTGGCAACGCCCGGCGATCCACCTTGCCGTTGGGTGTCAGTGGCAATTGCTCCAGCTGCACAAAATACGACGGCACCATGTAGCCCGGCAGCTCCTGGCTCAAAGCGCTACGCAGCTCACTTGCCGTTACATCCTCATGGGTCACCACATAAGCGCAGAGTTGCTTTTGCCCCTGCTCATCCTCACGTGCAATCACCACCGCTTCTCGCACCGACTCCAGCTGTAACAGCTGCGCTTCCACCTCGCCCAGCTCGATCCGATAGCCCCGGATTTTCACCTGGGCGTCGATCCGTCCCTTGTATTCCAGCGTCCCGTTCGCATTCCAGCGCACCAGGTCGCCTGTGCGATAGCAGCGTTCTCCGCTGCGGTACGGGCTGTCGATGAACTTTTCTGCCGTCAGGTCCGGGCGATTCCGGTATCCACGTGCCACCCCGTCACCGCCGACGATCAGCTCTCCCCATGCCCCGACAGGCTGAAGCTGCATCGAACGGTCTACGACATACGCCGTCGAGTTATGGATCGGGCTGCCGATCGGCACCGATTCTGATTGCACGCCAGTAATCGCATGCGTCGTGGAGAAGGTTGTATTTTCCGTCGGGCCGTAACCATTTATGATCCGCAGGGAAGGATGAGCCTCCAGCACCCGGTTAATATGCGGGACGGACAGCACATCACCGCCGACCAGTAGCTCCCGTACCCCCTCAAACAGTTCCAGGTCCTGCTGGGACAGCTGGTTAAAGAGCGGCGCTGTCAGCCACATCGTGGTAATGCCATGGCTGCGAACAGCTTCCTTGAGCTTCGGCGCGTCCAAAATGACATCCTGACTCACCAGCACCAGCTGTCCACCATTCAATAGCGCACCCCAAATTTCGAAGGTGGACGCGTCAAAGACAACGGCCCCGGTCTGCAAAATGCGCGTCTCAGCATCCAGTTGCGCATAGTTTGTATTTTTCACCAGACGTACGACGTTACGGTGCTCTACCATAACCCCTTTCGGCTGGCCTGTCGTCCCTGAGGTGTACATGATGTATGCCAAGCGATCAGCAGCAGTTGCCTTCGCTTGTTCTTCTGCTGCGTAGGTCTGACGTACCTGTTCTGCTTGTTCTGATTGCGTAGCTTCTGGTTGCATGGCTTCTGGTTGTGTGGATGTAGTAGAAGCAAGCTCAGGACTAGCGGAAATGGAATAGAGCGGGTTTAAGCAATCTACATATCCGATGCCAGCTATGTCAGCATACGTCTCGTTATCGTTCGGCAAAACCGGATCGAAACGATCAGCATCATTCGTTCCATAGATTGCGGAATCGCTCAGGTCAAGCACAATTCCCTGGAAATCAGCGGGCCGATGCTCCATTCGCTGCACTAGCAGTAGGTTTGCACCGGAATCCTCCAGCAAATAGCGCACGCGTTCATCCGGGTAATCAGTGTCAATCGGCACATAGGCCCCGCCTGCTTTGAGAATCGCGAGCATACCGACGATCATCTCGATCGAGCGTTCAGCCACAATACCGACAGTCTGCTCGGTGCAGATTTCCTGCTTACGTAATGTACGAGCCAGACGGTTGGCTTTTTCATTCAATTCTCCATAGGTCAGGCTGTCTTTTCCGAACACTACCGCCACCTGCTGCGGTGCCTGCTTCGCCTGTTTCTCAAACAACTCATGAATGGACGCATGCCGCGGATAATCCACAGCTGTATCGTTGAAGGTATAAACCAGTTGCTCCATTTCTTGCTCTGACAGCACTTGTGCTGTGGAAATTGCCAGCTCTGGCTGATGCAGAACAACGCTGTACAACCGCAACAACTGCTCAACAAAGCGTTCAATCGTCGCCTCATTATAACGGTGGCTACTGTAATTCAGATTCAGGGAAACCGCTGCGTTTTCCCATTGAAATTGAAAATCAAGCTCAGACTGTACATGATTCGAAAAATCGGAAATATGGATATTTCGCAGGGACACCGTGGTGTGAATAATAGGCTGTTCATCCTCGTTACGTGGAATTTCAAGCCCCTCGGTATAGTTCCAAAAAGGTATATTTTGGTGCTCAATCGCTTCGCTGACAGAGGTTTTGATTTGAGACAGCAAGGCTTTGAAGGTCGTTGTGGAATCCAGCGTGTTTTTCAGTATAAGCAGATGATTGATCGGCTTTATAGCACCGTTGCCAGACTTGGCTACCGGAATGCCCAGCAGCACACGTTCCTCACCTGTGTATTTATGTAACAGGCTTTCTACTCCAGCAAGCAGCACCATAAACACTGCCCATGGAGCGCCACCTGTTATAGACAATATTCGCCCGGAAATTTCAGATGGAAATGTGAGCGTATACGTATGGGAATTTAAATTCGTTGAAGTTGCATCCTTGGACACGTTGTTGGTGTATGGAAGGCAGATGATATGATCCTCAGATTCCAGCTTATGACTCCAGTAATTTTTTTCCTTCTCAAATAAGGCTTTCAATGACATCCCTCCTGCTTCATGGGGTCTGTACCCCGGTTGGAATGGTGCGTTGTTACGTAGATGAGCGTTGTGTTGGAAAAATAATACTTTGCAGGCAAGGGCAGTCGGACAAGCCGCCGCCCTCTGCACACGCAAAGTGAAATCATTGCATTTTAGAAAACAAAGTCGATGGAATCCGGTGAAAAGCCTTCCGGCTTCTCGTCGGTGGAGGTCACCTGAATATCGCTTAACAGCAAATCCGGGTTTGCCCCTACCTGTGACAGGATCGCTATCAAATCTCCCGTTAATCGTTCAATAGCGTCTGCCCCAAACAGCTTCGTGCAATATTCGAAGGAACCCTTGATCACCCCGTCTTCATCACTCATGGACAAGGTCAGATCGAATTTGGAGATGTTATGCTCCTGAACATACGGATTGAAGGACAGGGTCTCAAGCTTCGCTTCCCGCGACTCCGTATTTTGCAGTACAAACATAGTGTCAAACAACGGATTACGGCTTGCATCCCGCACTACATCCAGCTTTTCCACCAACTCTTCAAGTGGATAATCCTGATGCTCGAAGGCTTGCAGCGTACGATCTCTGGCTTCCAGCAAGTAGCTGTGGAATGTTTGGTTGCCCTTCGGCTGATGCCGGATGGCTAGCGTATTGACGAACATTCCGATAAGTGGCTCCAGCTCAGGCAGCAGGCGGCCTGCTACTGGAGTACCGATGATCAAATCGTCCTGACCACTGTATTTGGACAACAGAACGGTGTAGGCACTCAAAAGTACCATGTACAGCGTACTTCCGGTCTGAGCCACAATTCGGTGCAGCTGCTCGGATACATTCGGGTCAACTGTAAATTCATACAGTGCGCCCTCGAAGCTGCGAACAGCAGGTCTTGGATAAGCAATCGGCAGATCCAGTACTGGTAATTCTCCGGCTAAATGCTCCAGCCAGAAGTGTTCCCGGCGTTGGTATGACTCACGCTGCATTTCCTGCTGCTGCCACACGGCAAAGTCCTTGTACTGAATTTGCAACGGCTCCAATTCCTGCCCCTCGTACAGCTGTACCAGCTCCTGCACGATATTGTCAGACGATACACCATCCGAAATAATATGGTGCATGTCGTACATCAAAAGGTGGCGCTCTGGTCCCGTTTGAATGAAACGGACACGCAGCAGCGGTGCCTGCCGTAGATCAAAGCTGCGTACAAATGACTCGATATACGCTTGGGCTTCGGCTTCACTGGCCTGCAGACGTTCTACAGCAAATTCAACCTGATCGTAAACCCGCTGAACGACCTCACCTTCCACCATTTCAAAGGAAGTCCGCAACGTTTCATGACGCTCAATTAACTGACAGAACGCAGCCTCCAGTCGATCTGCCTGGAGCGGACCTTCCACCGTTAACACACCCGGCATGTTGTAGCTGACATCCCCACCTTCCAGATGGCTCAAAATGTACAGACGTTTTTGAGCCGAGGAAACCGGGTAGTAGGCCTGTTTCGCCGCCGCAGGGATCACCGTATAGGTGTCTGTTCCGTGCGTAGCTATGAGCTGGGCTTGCTGCTCAATTGTAATGTGTTGGAACACCTCACGCAGTGTAATCCGGCTGTTCAGTTCCTGATGGATTTTGGCCACCAGCGTCGTTGCCCGCAGGGAGTGTCCACCCAT
This sequence comes from Paenibacillus terrae, assembly GCF_000943545.1. Taxonomy (GTDB): domain Bacteria; phylum Bacillota; class Bacilli; order Paenibacillales; family Paenibacillaceae; genus Paenibacillus; species Paenibacillus terrae_A. The sequence continues at coordinate 55,429 of NZ_JTHP01000234.1, read as the reverse complement.
GTCGAAGAATGAGTCGGTGACTCCTACGCTGGACAGCTTCAATACATCCTGCCAGATTTGAGCAAGCTTGGCTTCCAGCGGCGTCCGCGGCGCAACGTACTCCATGCCACCTTCGAGGCGCGTTTCCGGTGCAGGCAACGCCTTGCGGTCAATTTTTCCGCTTGGGGTCAGCTGGAAACGATCCAGTTGTACAACATACGTCGGGATCATGTAATCCGGCAGCTTCGGCTGCAGCGCGTTTCGCAGCTCCGGTAGACTCAGCGGTGCTGTGGCTACAATGTAGGCACACAGATCCTTGTGTCCGTCTTCGTTTTCCCATGCAGTGACCACGGCTTTCTGAATGCCGTCCACGGTCAGCAGCTGTGCTTCCACCTCGCCCAGTTCAATCCGGTACCCCCGGATTTTCACCTGGTGGTCGATCCGGCCTAAATACTCGATGCTTCCATCCGGCAGCCATCGGGCCAGGTCGCCCGTCCGGTACATCCGGTGGATGTAGGCATCTGGAGCTTCTCCGGCTTCCGACAGGGCGAACGGATTCGGGAGGAACTTCTCTGCCGTCAGTTGCGGCAGGTTCAGGTATCCTCGTCCTACACCTGCACCCCCGATGTAGAGCTCGCCTACGATACCAATCGGTACCAGCTGTTGCTGGGTGTTCAGGATGTATACGGACTGGTTCGCTATCGGCGTTCCGATGGATACGGTGTGTTCACCTTTTTCCAGCAGTACGTTCAGGGCTTCCACATCTTCAAGCGTATAAGCGGTCGCATCTACCGTCGTTTCGGTCGGACCGTACACGTTGGTAATCACCGGGCGGTACCCGGACCACTTGTGCAGGAACCCGTTGACCAACTGCACAGATAACGCTTCACCGCCGATCAGATAGTGCTTCACTCCCGGCGCTTCCGTCACGTTGACGTTCTCGTTCAAAATATGCAGATGCGCAGGTGTACCATCCGACAGGTCGATCCGGTGCGTGCGGTAGTAGGCGACCAATTGCTCCCCGTTCAGGCTTACGTCACGGGATACGACATGCAAGGTGTGGCCTAGCAACAAGCTGGCAAAGATTTGCTTCACCGAAGCGTCAAATACAAACGCCGACAGCCATGCGACGTGAAGCGGCTGTTCATAGCGGCTGTATACCCGCTCAGATAAAGCATCTACCAGATTGCTGACGCTGCCCTGCTCGATCATGACCCCTTTCGGCTGACCGGTTGTACCTGACGTGTAAATCATATAGGCCAGGTTGTGCGGGCCGACGACAGGGATCAGGTTGCTCGCATCCTGTACGTTCAGCTGAGCCTGAACGTCCTCGTCATCAAGGACTACAGCCTGTACTGTGGATGGCAGACTGAGCGAGAGATACGCGACTCTGCTTGTAATCACGACCGTTGCCCCGCTGTCTTGGAGCATGTAGTCGATGCGTTCCTGCGGATACATGCTATCCATCGGCACATACGCGCCTCCGGCCTTAAGTACCCCCATAATGCACACCAGGATATCCGCAGAACGTTCCAGCAATACGCCTACCGGTTGATCTGCTTCGACCCCTTTCGCCCGTAACACACGGGCCAATCGGTTCGCTTGCTCGTTCAGCTCAGCGTAGGTCAGCGTCGTGTTCCCAGACACGACTGCTACCCGCTCAGGGCTGTGCTTCGCTTGCTCTTCAAACCGTTCGCTGAGCGCACGACCCTGTGCTCCTCCACGCACGCTATGCGCGTTCGGATCGTTGAACACCTTCAGAATCCGCTCAGTTTCTTCCGCCGTTATCAGCTCCATATCACCCAGCTTCGCATCCGGGTTCGCTGCCACGGCTTCGGCCAAACGAATGAAGTGACGTGTCATCCGTTCTACGGTTTCCCGTTGATACAACGCGGTTGCATACTGCAATCCGAACTGAATGCCTGCTTCTTCCTCTCTGGCTTCCAGCGTCAAATCAAACTTGGCTGGCGTTTGTTCCAAGCCGTATGGACGGAAGCTAAGGTCTGCCAGCTGCAGTTCGCCTTCCTCAGTGGTTTGCAACGTAAACATCGTATCGAACAACGGATTGCGGCTCATATCCCGCTTCACATTCAGCTTTTCCACCAGTTCCTCAAATGGATAGTCCTGATGTTCGTAGGCTTGCAGAGCATGAACTTTCACTTCTTCCACGTAGCTGCGGAAGGTTTGTTCCGCCGTCGGATAGTTCCGTAATGCCAACGTTCCGACGAACATCCCGAGGATCGGCTCCAGATCCGCATGTGGTCGTCCTGCAATCGGCGTGCCGACCACAATATCCTCTTGGCCGCTGTATTGATGCAAGAGCGCAGTGTATGCCGCCAGCAGCACCATATACAGCGTAGAGCCTGTTTGCGCCGCCAGTTCTTTCAGGCGTTCGCTAACTTCATGCTCTAGTCCGAACACGACCGTATCCCCTGCCGTACTTCGTACCGCCGGACGGGCAAAGTCTGTAGGTAAATCCAGCACTGGCAACTCACCCCGGAAGGTGTCGAGCCAGTACGCTTCCTGACGCTGCATCCACTCCTGATGGGCTTCGCTTTGCTGCCATACCGCATAATCCTTGTACTGAATCCGCAATGGCGATAGCTCTTCACCCTCATACAAGCGGACAAATTCATCGGTCAGTACGCCCATGGACACACCATCCGAAACGATATGATGCATGTCGAGCATGAGCAAATGCTGCGGTTCTTGCTCCACTCCTTGTACGCCCAGGTCCACCAAGCCTACCCGCAGCAGCGGGGCGTCTTGCAGATCGAACGGACGTACAAAGCGCCGCACCTGCTCTTGCGCTTCCTTGCTGACCATCGTGTCCGTATCCGTAGTAGTCGTATCCACTGCCTGTACCTTCGTATATTCCACCTCGAACGGCACGATGTCCTCAATCCATTGCATCGGCTCACTGTCCACCAGTTCAAAGCGGGTACGCAAGGTCGCATGGCGAGCGATTAATTGACGGAATACGTCTTCTACTCGTTGTACATCCAGCGGACCGCTCACTTGCAGCACCGACGGCATGTTGTAGTTCACATCATTCGGGTCGAACTGATGCAGCACATACAGTCGTTTTTGCGCCGAGGACAACGGGTAGAAATCACGGGCTTCGGTCACCGGAATGGACGCATACGCCACTTGATCCAGACTTTCCAGAACCGCTGCCAGTTGTTCAATCGTTGGCGCTTCAAAAATACTGCGCAATGGAAGCGGCTTGTTCAGCTCCTTGTGAATCTTCGAGGCCAGGGTTGTCGCCCGCAGCGAATGTCCGCCAATCTCGAAGAAGTTTTCCTTCACGCCGACCTGCGCCAAGCCCAGCACATCCTGCCAAATTTGCGCCAGCTTCACTTCCACCCACGTCCGAGGTGCGACATAGTCGGCTCCGCTTTGCTGGCTGTCTTCCGGTGCCGGCAGTGCCTTGCGGTCGATTTTGCCGTTCGATGTCAGTGGCATGTGCTCCAGCTGTACCAAATACGAAGGCACCATGTAGTTTGGCAGCTCCGCGCCCAGTAAGCTGCGCAGCTCTCCTGCGTTCACTTCCCGTTCAGCAACATAGTACGCCACCAGTTGATTTTGCCCCTGCTCGTCCGCCTGGGCCAGCACAATAACCTCTTGCACATCTTCCACTTTCAGCATTTGGGCCTCAACCTCGCCCAGTTCAATCCGGTAGCCCCGGATTTTCACCTGATGGTCGATCCGGCCCAAATATTCGATGTTGCCATCCGGCATCCATCTTGCCAAGTCACCTGTACGGTACATCCGTTCATAACCTGCTTCGCCAGCCGCAAATGGGTTCGGTACGAATTTCTCTGCTGTCATTTCTGGACGATCCAGATAGCCACGGGCCAGACCCGGACCAGATACACACAGCTCACCCGCTACACCTATTGGAGCCAAATGTCCATGCACATCCACCATGTATACCCGATGATTCGGAATAGGACGTCCGATGGAAATCAGTTGGCCTGCTCTCTCGTCTTCGGATACCGACCAAACCGACGTCGCTACCGAGTTTTCTGTCGGACCGTAACCGTTGTAGTACGCAACCTGATCCTTCCACTTGTGCACCAGCTCTGTCGACGATGCTGATCCGGCAGTGAACAGAGTACGCAGGTTCGGCATATGCTCCGGTTCCAGATATACAGCATAGGTCGGTGGTAACGTCGCCACCGTAATCTGATGTTCTGTCATATAATGCTCGAATCTCTCATAGTCCAAAATCGTCTCTGACGTTGGCACGTACAACGTGGCTCCGCAGAACAGCGCCTGGAAGATTTCCCAGCAAGCCGCATCAAACGAATAGCTGGCGAACAACAACGCATGATCCGACGTGCTGATCCGAAGTGTCTGATCAAAATACGTTTTCAGATTGCACAGCCCGTGATGCTCCAACATAACGCCCTTCGGTTGACCCGTCGTACCCGACGTATAAATCACATACGCCAGATCGTTTGGACCGGACAACGGCTCCAGATTGGAACCATCCTCGTGATACACACCCTGTGCCCCATCCAGCACCAGCATGTTGCCGTCAAAAGCTACTTTGTCCACCAGATGGCTTTGCGTCAACAACAGCTCTGCCTCTGAGTCGTCCAGCATGTAGCGGATACGCTCCTCTGGATACGTCGGATCGATTGGTACATATGCACCCCCGGCTTTCAAAATCCCGAAGATGCCCACAATCATGTCTACCGAACGCTCGGTCATCAGACCTACTAGACGATCCTTCGTCACGCCTTGACTGCGCAAGGTACGAGCCAGACGATTCGCACGTTCATTCAGCTCGCGATAGGTCAACTGCTCTCCTTCGAAGAACAACGCTGCCTGCTCCGGTGTCTGCGCTGTTTGTGTCTCGAACAAGCCATGGATCGTCTGCTCGCTTGGATACTCGGCGGCTGTATCTCCCCATACACCCAGAATTTGCTCTCGCTCCTGCTCGCTTAACATATCCAGCTCATGTACCCGAATGTCTGGATTCGCTACCACCTGCTCCAGCAGCTGCATCAGATGGCCCTGAGTCCGTTCAACGGCTTCACGATCATAGAGCTTTGCATTGTATTCAAATCGGATTTTCATCGCTTCCTGCGGAATGACGAGCAGATTGAAATCATAGTTGGTTTGTTCAATCATGCCTGCATTGCTAATTTCAAAATCCGATTCTGCACCTTCGCCAAGTTGCTCGACCTGCTCCTCCACCGGATAGTTTTCGAACACGATAATGTGGTTGATCAAGTCTTGCTTTTGCTCGCTTAAGGCTTGAATTTCATATAGCGGATACGTTTCATAAGCTTGAGAAGCCAGCGCCTGCTTCTGATTCGCTCTGATCATGTCGGCAAATGTTTCCTCAGCTCCACTGCGGATACGTACTGGAATGGTGTTAATGAACAAGCCCACCATATTTTCGATACCCGAAATATCAGCCGGACGACCAGACACTACGCCGCCAAAAACAGCGTCATCACTACCGTTGTACTTTTGAAGCAGCAAGCCCCATGCCGTTTGCAATAATGTATTCGTGGTCACGTGGTGCTGCTTGGCAACCATTTCAATGCGGCCTGTCAAATCCTTGCCCAGATCGCACAGCACATGCTCAAATTGTGCACCGTCCGCCTTTACTCCTACTTTTCCGGTCGGAATCGAAGTTTGCTGATCATAGTCGAGCAAATAATCATTCCAGTATGAAGATGCAGCCTCTACATCCTGTGCTTCAAGCCACTCAATATACTGACTGTATGGAGTAACTGGGGCAAGCTTCGGTTCTCTATGCTCAACGGCTGCAAAATAAGCCTCAAACACCTCATCCGTTACCAACGCCACACACCAGCCATCCATCAAGATGTGATGAGAGCTCCACACAAAATAATAATCCTCATCACCTGTTCGTAAAATCGCCACGCGCATCAATGCATCACGGGACAAATCGAATCCGGCTGCCTTGTCTTTACGAATAAATTCCTTCACATACGCGTCACGCTCCTGCTCATCCAAATGACGCAGATCTTCATATTTGAAACCAATATCCTTGCGGCGGAAAATGACCTGCACAGGCTCATCCTGCCAACCACTGTAGAAATTAGCTCTAAAAATCTCATGCCGCTGCGCCAAATGATTCAAGCTATCTTGGAAAATATTCGCTTGGAAGCGTCCGCGCAAATCAAATGTCGTTTGTTCAAAATAAGCACCTGACTCTGCATCCATCAGACTATGGAACAACATACCTTTTTGCATCGGCGTTAACGCATATACATTTTCCAGTTCGCCAATGTCACGAGTCCGCTCTACCAATTGATCCAGCTCAGCCATGGTTACATTTTTAAGCATTACATCGCTTGGAGTCAGCTCCTGCTGTTTGCGGCCTGCGCAATGCGCAATGATTTCCCGCAAGCTGGTTCTGAACTCCTCGGCTAGCTGCTCCATCGTTTCACGGCGATATTCCTGATTGCTGTAGCTGATCGTCAATTGCAGTTCGCCTTCGGAAATCATTCCATTAATGTCTAGCGTATACGATCTGGCTGCATGTGCGCTAAGCTCTTCACCGCTGGAGTAAGGAGATACGTCAATGGATTGATTTTGCATATCTTGATCAAATTGTCCCAAATAGTTAAAGCTGATTTCAGGTTCGGTTACAAAACGCTCTTGCTCACGTGCTGCGGACAGGTATCTCAAAATTCCGTAGCCAATGCCCTTTTGCGGAATGCGACGCAGCCCTTCTTTCACATTTTTGATGCACTGTGAAAGGTCTTGCCCCACGCTCATATCCAGCACAACCGGGAATTGAGTCGTGAACCAGCCAACGGTGCGAGTAATATCCAGCTCTGGCAAAATGGACTCCCGTCCATGACCTTCCAGGTTGACGAGCACTCGTCCAATGCCAGCCCAGCGATGAATCGTCATTCCCAATGCTGTAAGCAGCAAATCATTCATATCCGTGTTGTAGGCACGATGCGCCTGTTTTAACAGCTGCTCCGTTTCCTGAGCTGTCCACGTGGCAGTAACGATCTCGCTGTCCCTATTTAAGGAATAGGACTGTGGCTGGTCTTTTGGAAGCGGCTCATACATTCCCTGTTCAATTTCTTGCCAGAATGCGAGTTCCGCTGCAATTTCCGGACCGTTCGCATATTGAGATTGTCCATCAGCCCAGGTGCAGAACGAATCCGTTTTGTACGGAAGACGAGTCGCTTGTCCGTTCAATGCCTGCTCATAGGCTGTCGTAATATCCTCGAACAAAATGCGCCAGGATACGGTGTCCACCACTAAGTGATGAATCGCAATCAGCAAATGATCTCCATCTGGGCAATGGAACAGCCCCAGCTTCACCAGCGGTCCTTCACTCAAATCAATTCCAGCTTGAATTTCATTCGCTTTGGCCTCGATGGCCGCAGACACCTCAGTCTCATTGCTGAAGTCCGTCTGTTCCAGCGTGTACAGCTTACCCTCACCAATCGCACGGTTCCATGCTTCGTATCCGTGATCGGTAGGACGGAAAATGGTACGCAGCGCGTCGTGATGGCTAACAATTTGATCCATCGCTGTACGCAGTGCCTTTTCATCAAAACCATCCTTGCTATGCAGCATGATGGACTGGTTATGATGATGAGCATCCGTCAGGTTTTGCTCAAAGAACCATTGTTGAACTGGTGTCAGCTTCACAGCGCCCACCACTTCGCTCTGATCTGCCAATCTTGTCACAGATTGGACTTTCAGCGCCAATGCAGACACCGTTGGATTACTGAACAGATCCTTCATGTTCAGTCGGTAGCCTGCTTGCAGCAATCGGGACGATACTTGCAAGGCCTTGATCGAATCGCCGCCCAGCTCGAAGAAGTTATCCTGCGTGCCTACCGTTTCCACGCCGAGCACCCCGGCCCATACCGAAGCCAATACCTGCTCTACCGTTGTACGCGGTGCTACATAGGCTGCACCTGTATGGATGCTGCCTTCCGGCTCTGGCAAGGCCTTGCGGTCGATTTTGCCGTTGCTCGTCAGCGGAATTGTCTCCAGACGCATCAAGCGTGCTGGCACCATGTGCGCTGGCAGCCCTGCTTCCAGCTCGGCCTGTACCTCCTCGATCCGCAGCTCCGCTTCTCCCGTGATATAGCCGCACAAATACTTGTGTCCACGCTCGTCTGTCCGGTCGATCACGACCGCTTGACGCACACCCGGCACCCGCTGGATCACGGTTTCGATCTCGCCCAGCTCGATCCGGTAGCCCCGGATTTTGACTTGATAGTCCATCCGGCCGATAAAGTCCACATTCCCGTCCGGCATCCACCGCGCCAGGTCTCCGGTGCGATACAATCGTTCACCCGGCACGTACGGATTCGCCACGAATTTCTCAGCCGTCAGGTCGGCACGGTTCAGGTATCCCCGTGCTACCCCGGCTCCGCCAATGCATAGCTCGCCCAGTACGCCGACAGGTACCGGATTCAGCTGGCTGTCCACGATATAAAAACGTGCATTCAGCCACGCCTGACCAATCGGCACACTGCCGCTGCTCGGCAGCTTCGATAGCTCTTCGTCATAGAAGCTGGAGTCAATCGCCGCTTCCGTTACGCCGTAGCTGTTAATGATGCGAATGTCTGCACCAAACCGTTCTTGCAGCACCCGATAATCCGTCACGCTGCAGCTATCTGAGCTCGTGATCAGCAGTTCCAGACTGCTCATGTCCAGTCCCTGTTCATGCACATGCTGCATGAACGGTACGATCAGGGCCGGTGTCGATTCGAACACCGTAACCTGATAATTGCGAATCCAGCTATACAGACGGCTTGGATCAATCCGGTCATCTTTCGGGCAGATGACCATCGTTCCGCCGTTATAGAGCGCCCGTGCGATATCCCCGACGAATACGTCGAAGGAGAAGCTCGCCAGCTGCAGCAGCCGTACCGGGAACTGGTTCAGACGGTAATCCCGGCGATACGCCGCAGCCGTATTCACCAAGCTGCGATGCTCGATCATGACTCCCTTCGGACGTCCCGTTGTACCGGAGGTGTAGATCACATACGCCAGGTCCTGCGGCTCGTTGATATGCTCGATATCCGCGGTATCCCCGGTGTACAGCGACTCATCGTCCAACGCCAGTACAGTTTGCAGACGCAGTCCTGTTGCTGGTTCGGATGTTGCTTTGTTTTCATCCAGCCATACCTGGGCACGCTCCTGCAAGCCTGTTTGAGTCAACAGCACCGTAGCACCGCTGTCCTCCAGCATGAAACGAATACGTTCTGACGGATAGTCTGCATCCAGCGGCACATATGCGCCTCCAGCCTTCCACACTGCCAGTACGCCGACCAGCATGTCTACCGAGCGTTCGCTCAAGATGCCGACAATCGACTCACGTCCAATGCCTTCATTTCGCAGTCTGCGAGCCAATTGGTTCGCACGCTCGTTCAGTTTGCGGTACGTAAGTTGTTGCTCCTCGTACACAACCGCCACGTGATCCGATACAAGCTGCGCCTGTTCTTCCACAAAGGTATGGAACAGGGCTCCTGCTTCAACAGCAGTAACATCTGATACCCCCACATCTCCAAAACCGTAGATGATTTGTGCTTTCTCCTCGACGGTTACCATATCCAAAGTTGCCAGTGGCTGCTGTGGATGAAGTGTAATGGCACGAACGAGTTCGGTAAAATGCTTGGCCAATCGCGCGATGGTTTCAGGCTTGTACAGCGCCGTGCTGTATTCCAGACTGCACAGAATACCTTCCGGCTGCTCCACTGCATCCAGAGTCAAATCAAATTTGGCAGTATTATTTTCCGTCGGATACGGCTTTAAGGCCAGACCTTCCAGCTGCAACTCCTGCTGCTCAAATGTTTTCAACTCAAACATCGTGTCAAACAGTGCATTTCGGCTCGTATCCCGTATCAAATTCAGCTTTTCAACCAGCTCTTCAAAAGGATAGTCTTGATGCTCATAAGCACTGAGCGCATGCTCTTTGACCTCCTGCAGGTAATCAAGGAATGCTTTATCGCCAGACGGATAATTGCGGATCGCCAACGTGTTGAGAAATACGCCTATCAGGCCACCCAACTCCGCATGTGGTCTTCCGGCAATCGGCGTTCCGACGATAATGTCCTCCTGCCCCGAATATTTATGCAAAAGCGTGCTATACGCTGCAAGCAACACCATGTACAAGGTTGATCCGGTTTGAGCGGCCAGCTGTTTCAACTGCTCGCTGTCCTCCATGCTGATCGCAAAATCCAATCGAGCTCCTTCCAGACGCTGTACGGCTGGTCTTGCAAAATCTGTTGGCATATCCAGCGCCGGAATTTCACCAGCCATGGTTTTCAGCCAATAGCCTTCTTGCTCACGAAGACGTTCACTTTGCATATCTGCATGCTGCCAAACGGCATAGTCCTTGTACTGGATGCGAAGTGGCGGCAGCTCCTTGCCTGCATACAATTGAGAGAGCTCCTGCACGATAATTCCCTCAGTAACGCCATCCGAAATAATATGGTGCATGTCATAGAGCATAACGTGACGTTGCGGTCCGTTTTCCACCAACTGAACCCGCAGCAACGGTGCTTGCGCGAGATCAAATGCACGTACAAAGTCCAGTGCGTACTGCTGTGTCTCTTCTTCGCTTGCCTGCACATACTCCACATTGAATTCGACATTTGGATCAATACGTTGAACAACCTCGCCATCCACCATATCGAATCTGGTTCGCAGGGTTTCATGACGGGCAATCAGCTGGCGGAAGGCTTGCTCCAGTCGCATTTTATCCAGGAAACCTTCAATAATCAAAGCTTCCGGCATGTTGTAGCTAACCTCTCCACCTTCCAGGTGACTCAAAACATACATCCGTTTTTGCGCCGAGGAAACTGGATAATATGCGCGCTCCTCCACAACAGGTATGGATACATACGTTTGCTGTGTCTGATGTTCACCCATCACCTGTACCAATTGCTCAATCGTCGGATATTGGAAAATATCTCGCAGCGCCAGCTTGTGATGCAGCTCCTGATGAATTTTCGCCACCAGTGTTGTGGCGCGCAGAGAATGTCCTCCCACTTCAAAGAAGTTATCCTTAATGCCTATCTGCGAATGATTCAGTACACCTTGCCAGATACGTACTAGCTGCTCTTCCAGCAATGTCCGCGGCGCAACGTACTCCGTGCCTCCCAAGCGCGCTTCTGGCGCAGGCAACGCTTTGCGGTCGATTTTTCCGTTTGGTGTCAGCGGGAAACGATCCAGTTGTACGACATACGTCGGGATCATATAGCCCGGCAGCTTTGGCTGCAGCGCTTTGCGCAGATCCGGCAAACTCAGCGCCTCTGAGGCTACGAGATACGCACACAGGTCCTTGTTTCCGTCTTCGTTTTCCCAGGCAGTGACCATGGCTTTCTGAATCCCATCCACGGTCAGCAGCTGCGCTTCCACCTCGCCCAGTTCAATCCGATAGCCCCGGATTTTGACTTGATAGTCCATCCGCCCGATAAAGTCCACATTTCCGTCCGGCATCCACCGCGCCAAATCGCCTGTGCGGTACAATCGTTCACCCGGCACGTACGGATTTGCCACGAATTTCTCAGCCGTCAGGTCGGCACGGTTCAGATACCCGCGTGCTACCCCGGCTCCGCCAATACACAGCTCACCCAGCACACCGATAGGCACCGGATTCAGTTGGCTGTCCACGATATAAAAACGTGCGTTCAGCCACGCTTTGCCAATCGGCACACTGCCGCTGCTTGGCAGCTTCGACAGCTCTTCGTCGTAGAAGCTGGAGTCAATCGCCGCTTCCGTTACACCATAGCTGTTAATAATCCGAGTATCTGCACCAAACCGCTCTTGCAGCACTCGGTAATCCGCCACGTTGCAGCTATCCGAGCTGGTGATGAGCAGTTCCAGACTGCTCATGTCCAGTCCCTGTTCATGCACATGCTGCATGAACGGTACGATCAGGGCTGGGGTCGATTCAAACACCGTAATCTGATAATCGTGAATCCAGCCATACAGACGGCTGAGATCAATCCGATCGTCTTTCGGACAAATGACCATCGTTCCACCGTTATAGAGCGCCCGTGCGATATCCCCGACGAATACGTCGAAGGAGAAGCTCGCCAATTGCAACAACCGTACCGGGAACTGGTTCAGACGGTAACCCCGGCGATACGCCGCAGCCGTATTCACCAAGCTGTGATGCTCAATCATGACCCCTTTCGGACGTCCTGTTGTACCGGAGGTATAGATCACATACGCCAGATCCTGCGGCTCATTGACAGGTTCGACATCCGCAATATCCCCGGTGTACAGCGACTCATTGTCCAACGCCAGTACAGTCTGCAAACGCAGTCCTGTTGCTGGTTCGGATGTTGCTTCACTGTCAGATGGCGAGTCTAATGTTAAACTCAGGTCTCCATGGAGGGTATCTAATTCCACCGTTTCAGCACTAACCGCCGTTTCCAGTTGGCCCTCAGACTTCCCTCCGGCCAAGACCCCTCGGCTTTCCTCCAGCCATACCTGGGCACGCTCCTGCAAGCCTGTTTGGGTCAACAGCACCGTAGCACCGCTGTCCTCCAGCATGAAACGAATACGTTCTGACGGATAGTCTGCATCCAGCGGAACATATGCGCCTCCAGCCTTCCACACTGCCAGTACGCCGACCAGCATGTCTACCGAGCGTTCGCTCAAGATGCCGACAATCGACTCGCGTCCAATGCCTTCATTCCGCAATCTACGAGCCAATTGGTTCGCACGCTCGTTCAGTTTACGGTACGTAAGTTGTTGATCCTCGTACACAACCGCCACGTGATCCGGTATAAGCTGCGCCTGTTCTTCCACAAAGGCATGGAACAGGGCTCCTGCTTTAACAGCAGTAACATCTGATACCCCCACATCTCCAAAGCCGTAGATGATTTGTGCTTTTTCCTCAACGGTTACCATATCCAAAGCTGCCAGTGGCTGCTGCGGATCAAGTGTAATAGCACGAACGAGTTCGGTAAAATGCTTGGCCAATCGCGCGATGGTTTCAGGCTTGTACAGCGCCGTGCTGTATTCCAGACTGCACAGAATACCTTCCGGCTGCTCCACTGCATCCAGGGTCAGATCAAATTTGGCAGTATTATTTTCCATCGGATACGAATTTAGAGTAAGACCTTCCAGCTGCAACTCCTGCTGCTCCAATGTTTTCAACTCAAACATCGTGTCAAACAGCGCATTTCGACTTGTATCCCGCGTTAAATTCAGCTTCTCAACCAGCTCTTCAAAAGGATAGTCTTGATGCTCATAAGCACTGAGCGCATGCTCCTTGACCTCTTGCAGATAATCAAGGAATGATTTGTCGCCAGACGGATAATTACGGATCGCCAACGTGTTGATGAATACACCTACCAGGCTCTCCAGTTCCGCATGCGGTCTTCCGGCAATCGGCGTTCCAACCACGATATCCTCTTGGCCCGTGTATTTATGCAAGAGCGCGGTGTACGCCGCCAGCAGCACCATATACAGCGTGGAGCCTGTTTGCGCCGCCAGTTCTTTCAAGCGTTCGCTAACTTCACGCTCCAGTCCGAATTCGATCGTATTCCCTGCTGTACTCTGCATCGCCGGGCGGGCAAAGTCGGTTGCCAGATCCAGCACAGGCAGTTCGCCTCGGAAGGTGTTGAGCCAGTACGCTTCCTGACGCTGCATCCACTCCTGATGGGCTTCGCTTTGCTGCCATACCGCATAATCCTTGTACTGAATCCGCAATGGCGACAGCTCTTCACCGTCATACAAGCGGACAAATTCATCGGTCAGTACCTCCATAGACACACCGTCCGAAACGATATGATGCATGTCGAGCATGAGCAAATGCTGCGATTCTTGCTCCACTCCTTGTACGCCCAGGTCCACCAAGCCTACCCGCAGCAGCGGCGCAGCTTGCAGATCGAACGGACGTACAAAGCGCCGCACCCGCTCTTGCGCTTCCTTGCTGACCATCGTGTCTGTATCCGTAGTAGTCGTATCCACTGCCTGAACCTTTGCATATTCCACTTCGAACGGCACAATGTCCTCAATCCATTGCATCGGCTCACTGTCCACCAGTTCAAAGCGGGTACGCAAGGTCGCATGGCGAGCGATCAGTTGACGGAACACGTCTTCTACTCGTTTCACATCCAGCGGACCGCTCACTTGCAGCACCGATGGCATGTTGTAGTTCACATCATTCGGGTCGAACTGATGCAGCACATACAGTCGTTTTTGCGCCGAGGATAACGGGTAGAAGCCACGGGCTTCCGTTACCGGAATGGATGCATACGCCACTTGATCCAGACTTTCCAGAACCGCTGCCAGTTGTTCAATCGTTGGTGCTTCAAAAATACTGCGCAATGGAAGCGGCTTGTTCAGCTCCTTGTGAATCTTCGAGGCCAGTGTCGTCGCACGCAGTGAATGTCCGCCAATCTCGAAGAAGTTTTCCTTCACGCCAACCTGCGCCAGGCCCAGCACATCCTGCCAAATTTGCGCCAGCTTCACTTCCACCCACGTCCGCGGTGCGACATAATCCGCTCCGCTTTGCAGGCTGCCTTCCGGTGCTGGCAGTGCCTTGCGGTCGATTTTGCCATTCGGACTCAGCGGCATGTGCTCCAGCTGTACAAAGTACGATGGCACCATATAGCTTGGCAGCTCCCGCCCCAGCTCACTTCTCAGCTCGCTAGCTCCGAGCTCTTGTCCGGCGACGTAGTACGCCACCATTTGTTTTTGGCCTGTTTCATCTGCACGAGCCATGACGACCGCTTCTCGTACCGACTCCACCTTCAGCAGCTGCGATTCGACCTCGCCCAGCTCGATCCGGTACCCCCGGATTTTCACCTGATGGTCGATCCGGCCCAAATATTCGATGTTGCCGTCCGGCATCCATCTCGCCAAATCGCCCGTGCGGTACATCCGCTCATATCCTGCTTCGCCACCGGCAAACGAATCGGCAACGAATTTCTCTGCCGTCAGCTCCGGACGGTTCAGATAGCCACGTGCTACACCTACACCGCCGATGCACAGCTCCCCTGCAACCCCAATCGGCTGCAATTGCTCCGTGCCTTCCTTCACGATGTACAGACGGATGTTCTGAATCGGTTTTCCGATTGGAATAACGGCATATTCCTCCGTCGGCTCGCAATCAAAGTACGATACGTCCACCGTCGCTTCGGTTGGGCCATACAGGTTGATCAGCTTCGCTCCAGCGATATCTGACACGAGCCGTTGGAACCGCGCTACATGCTGCGGAGGCAACGCTTCCCCACTGGCAAATACATGGCGCAGCGTTCCCAGCTTCGCTTTCACCACTTCCAACGGCTGCTGCTCCACATACTCCAGGAATGCATGCAGCATCGCAGGCACAAAGTGCATCGTGCTTACGCCATCGCGGGCAATCGTTTCGACGATGTCCTCCGGATTCTTTTCCCCGCCAACCGACAACAGACTCACCTTCGAGCCCACCATCGACCACCAGAACAGCTCCCACACCGACACGTCGAATGTGAAGGCAGTCTTTTGCAGGATCGTATCCTCTGCACTCAAGCCGTAACGGTCATGCATCCACAAAATCCGGTTCAGCACGGAATGGTGTTCGACCATAACTCCCTTCGGTTTTCCAGTCGAGCCGGAAGTGTAGATAACGTAGGCTACATGACGCGGACCAGCCAGTGGCTCCAGATTCGAGCCGTCTTCGTGGTACATGTCCTTGCCATCCAGCACCGGACGATCCAGCACCAGCACCTTGCCGTCGAAGCTCAGCGACGCTTGTTCTTCCAAATGCGATTGCGTCAGCACCAGCTTCGCTCCCGAGTCCTCCAGCATGAAGCGGATGCGGTCCGTCGGATATTCCGGGTCAATCGGCACGTAGGCTCCGCCTGCCTTGAGGATCGCATAGATGCCCACGATCATTTCCAGCGAGCGGTGTACCAGAATGCCCACTGGCTGATCCGGTTCAACGCCTTCCGCACGCAGGGTACGTGCAAGACGATTGGCCCGCTCGTTCAGTTCACCGTAGGTCAACGTCTCTGCTCCAAACAGCACTGCCACCTGATCCGGTGTTCGTGCCGCCTGTTCCTCGAACAGCGCACTTAACGTCTGATCCTGCGGATAAGCTGCCGCCGTAGCTCCCCAAACCTGAACAATCTGCGCTTGTTCTTCCGCTGTCACCAATTCCAGCTCATTCACACGGATATGCGGATTGTTCACGATTTGCTCAATTACATGCAATACATGTCCTTGCATACGCTCTATCGTAGCTCGATCGTACACATTGGCGTTATATCTGAACATGATGCTGAAGACTTCATCAGGCATCACAATCAAGTCCAGATCATAATTCGTTTGCTCGACAACCTCTACATTCGTAATTTCAAAAGCGGACGGACGAACTTCGCCAAGCTGCTCCACCTGCTGCTCTACCGGGTAATTCTCAAATACCATAATGTGGTTAATCAGATTTTGCTTCTGCTCAGTCAGTGCCTGAATCTCATACAGAGGGAAACTGTCGTATACTCCCGAGGCCAGTGCCTGCTCCTGCGTTTTCCGCATAACCTCCACAAAAGTGGCATTCCGTTCACTTTGAATCCGAACCGGTATCGTATTAATGAACAAACCGATCATATTCTCTACACCAGCAATATCAGTCGGACGTCCAGATACGACACTACCGAAAATAACATCCTCATTGTTGTTATATTTCTGCAAAATAAGGCCCCACACGCTTTGCATCAGCGTATTAATCGTCACCTGCTGCTGCTTCGCAATTCGGTACATGGCTTCGCTCCACGTTTGATCCAGCTCCACCGTTATTTTTTCAGAAATATATTCGCTGGTTTCACTAGCTGTAGTGGATGGAGCATTTTCCCTGCTGTCCACGGCTTGATCTTTTAATGAAGCATCCGAGCCAGGTAACAAAGTCTGCTGTTCAAAGCCTGCCAAATAGCTGCTCCAATAATCTTTTGCCTCACGTTCATCCTGACGCTCCAGCCATTCGATATATTGGCCATACGGTGTGATCGCAGCAAGCTCCGGCTGCTTCTGCTCCAGCAGCGCAAAGTACGTACCGAACACTTCACCTGTAACCAGCGACAAGCACCAGCCGTCCATGACAATGTGATGGAAGCTCCACACCAAATGATACGTTTCTTCATTTGTCTGCAACACCTGTACGCGCATGAGCGCATCGGTACCGAGATTAAAGCCCCGAGCCTGATCCTCCAGCTTGAACGCCTGAATATATGCCTTTTGCTCCGCTTCCTGCATTCCGCGTAAATCCTTGAAGGAAAGGTCGCTATCTTTGTGACGGAACACGATCTGCAACGGCTCCTGATTGTGCCCTGTCTCAAACATATGGAAATTCGTCCGCAGCGCCTCATGACGCTGTGTCAGTAGATCAAGACTCTTCCGGAAAACAGCAACATCAAAGCTGCCTTTTTGATCAAACGACGCTTGCTGGAAGTATGCGCCTGATTCCGGCTCCATCAAGCTATGGAAAAGCATCCCCTTCTGCATAGGCGAGAGAGCATAAACATTTTCCAGCTCACCCACAGCAGCCATTTGCTCCGTCAATTGTTCCAACTTCTCCAACGTCAAGCCCTTGAACAATACATCGCTTGGTGTTAGCTCACTCCGCTCTTTGGAGGCACAATGAACGATCACTTCCTGCAAGCTCTCCTGCAGCAATTGTGCAAATTTTTCCACGTTTTGTTGATGATATACCTTGCTGTCATAGCGAATTTCCAACGTGAGCACGCCTGCTGTAATCATCCCGTTCACATTCAGTGGATGCTCCAGAGCGGTATTGTCACTCATCGGCTCTCCACCTGTATGTGAAGACAGCGTGATATCACCATTTTCCAAATCCTGATCAAATTGTCCCAAATAGTTAAAGCTAATTTCAGGCTGCAAGGTCAAGGAAGGATTGGCAGCATGCTGAGACATATATTTCAAAATACCGTAGCCAATGCCCTTATGTGGCACATGACGCAGATCTTCCTTCACCCGTTTGATTCGCTGACCAACTTCTGCCTTACCGTCAACATCGAGCAGCAGCGGATATTGGCTCGTAAACCAGCCCACTGTACGTGTGATGTCGATATCTGGAATAATGGCTTCCCGGCCATGTCCTTCCAGGTTGACCAGCACACGCTCCTGACCGCTCCAGTTGTATAACGCTGTACCCAGTGCGGTTAACAGCAGATCATTGACCTCTGTGTTATACGCACGGTGTGCTTCCTGAAGCAGTAGTCGTGTTTCCTGCTCGCTCCAAGCCACGGTCACAGTCTCACTGTCTCTTATCAGAGAATGCTGTCCTTCCGCGCTCTCTTGATCCTTAGGCAACGATGCGAATTCCATTTGGGCGAGATGCTGCCAATATTCGCGTTCGTTTTCGATGGCCGGACTATTCGCATATTGAGACAAGCGCTCTGCCCAAACGGAGAAAGAGTCCGTTTTATATGGCAGACGAATCGCTTCTCCCCGAACCGCCTGCTCATATCCGGTGGCAAAATCCTCAAACACAATCCGCCATGAAATGCCATCTACGACCACATGGTGGATCGCAATCAGTAAATGATCTCCGTCCGTGCAATGGAACAGCCCCAGCTTGACCAGTGGTCCCTCGTCCAGACGAATGGAACTTTGAATAGCATTCGCTTTCTCTTCAATGGCCTTCACCACGTCCGCAGCGTCTTCGACGCCCGTCAAATCAACAACGTCCAGACTATACAGCTTGCCTTCGTTCAAGCCACGATTCCACGCTTCATAGCCCTGTTCGGTCTGACGGAAGACCATGCGCAGCGCATCATGATGCTCGGTCACCTTGGTCACCGTTTGATGCAATGCGGCTTCATCGAAGCCTTGCTCTCTATACAGCATCACCGACTGGTTGAAATAATGCGGCTCTGCTAAGAATTGTCCAAAGAACCATTGCTGAATCGGGGTCAGCTTGACCCCTCCCGAAACCGCACGCTGATCGGCTGTACGGCTGACCTTGTGGACATGACCACTCAGCAGCGATACGGAAGGATATTGGAACAAATCCTTCATTTCCAGCTTGTAGCCAGCTTGCAGCAAACGGGAGGATACCTGGATCGCCTTGATCGAATCTCCACCCAGATCAAAGAAATTATCCAAAATCCCGACTCTCTTCGCCCCTAACACAGCCTGCCAAATGGAAACCAAAGTCTGCTCCAGTGCTGTACGCGGCTCTACATAATCCGCTCCGCTTTGCAGGCTGCCTTCCGGTGCCGGCAGTGCCTTGCGGTCGATCTTACCGTTCGGTGTCAATGGCATCTGTTCCAACTGGATGAAATACGAAGGCACCATGTAATTTGGCAGCTCCTCGCCCAGTAAGCTGCGAAGCTCTCCTGCGTTCACGTCCCGTTCGGCAACATAGTACGCCACCAGTTGATTTTGCCCCTGCTCGTCCGCCTGGGCCAGTACGATGACCTCTTGCACATCTTCCACTTTCAAAATTTGTGCCTCGACCTCGCCCAGCTCGATCCGGTAGCCCCGGATTTTTACCTGATGGTCGATCCGGCCCAAATATTCGATGTTGCCATCCGGCATCCATCTCGCCAAGTCACCCGTGCGATACATCCGTTCATAGCCTGCTTCGCCAGCCGCAAATGGATTCGGTACAAATTTCTCAGCCGTCAGCTCTGGACGATCCAGATAACCACGGGCCAGACCCGGACCAGATACACACAGCTCACCCGCTACGCCTACCGGAGCCAAATGTCCATGCACATCCACCATGTATACCCGATGATTCGGAATAGGACGTCCGATGGAAATCAGTTGGCCTGCTCTCTCGTCTTCGGATACCGACCAAACCGACGTCGCTACCGAGTTTTCTGTCGGACCGTAGCCGTTGTAGTACGCCACCTGGTCCTTCCACTTGTATATCAGCTCTGTTGATGATGCTGAACCAGCAGTGAACAGAATACGCAGGTTTGGCATCCGTTCCGGCTCCAGATACACCGCATAGGTCGGCGGTAAGGCTGCCACGGTGATTTGATGATCCGCCATATATTGCTCGAATCTCTCATAGTTCAAAATCGTCTCTGACGTTGGCACGTACAACGTGGCTCCACAGAACAGCGCCTGGAAGATTTCCCAGCAAGCCGCGTCAAACGAATAGCTGGCGAACAACAACGCATGATCCGACGTGCTGATCCGAAGTGTCTGATCAAAATACGTTTTCAGATTGCACAGCCCGTGATGCTCCAGCATAACGCCCTTCGGCTGCCCCGTCGTACCCGACGTATAAATCACATACGCCAAATCGTTTGGACCGGACAACGGCTCCAGATTGGAACCATCCTCGTGATACATACCCTGTGCCCCATCCAGCACCAGCACGTTGCCGTCAAAGGTTACTTTGTTCACCAGATGGCTTTGCGTCAACAACAGCTCTGCCCCTGAGTCGTCCAGCATGTAGCGGATACGCTCCTCTGGATACGTTGGATCAATTGGCACATATGCGCCCCCGGCTTTCAAAATCCCGAAGATGCCCACAATCATGTCTACCGAACGCTCGGTCATCAGACCTACTAGACGATCCTTCGTCACGCCTTGACTGCGCAAGGTACGAGCCAGACGATTCGCACGTTCATTCAGCTCGCGATAGGTCAACTGCTCTCCTTCGAAGAACAACGCTGCCTGCTCCGGTGTCTGCGCTGTTTGTGTCTCGAACAAGCCATGGATTGTCTGCTCGCTTGGATACTCGGCGGCAGTATCTCCCCATACGCCCAGAATTTGCTCTCGCTCCTGCTCACTTAACATATCCAGCTCTTGCACCCGAATGTCCGGCTTCTCCGTCACTTGCTCCAGCAGCTGCACCAGATGACCTCGAATTTGTTCTACACTTTCACGTTCAAATGCCAGTGCATTATAGCCAAAGCTCATATGAATAGTGTTCCCCGGCAGCACCACCAGGTTAAAGTCATAGTTGGTCTGCTCGACAGACTCAACGCCTGTGATGCTGAAGCTGGACCCATCACCGTTACCTAATTGCTCAATTTGTTCCTCTACCGGATAGTTCTCAAAAATAAGAATATGATTAATCAAATCCTGCTTAAGCTCCGACAACCCCTGAATTTCATACAACGGGTACGTATCATAGGCATGGGAAGCAATCGATTGCTCCTGTGTTTGCTTCATCACGTCTGAGAATAAGCTATCCACATGACTGCTGATGCGTACAGGAATCGTATTGATAAACAAACCAATGATGTGCTCCACATTTGGAATTTCTGCCGGACGTCCAGATACCACGCTGCCAAATACCACATCATCTGTGCCATTATATTTTTGCAGCAAAATGCCCCAAACGGTCTGCATCAACGTATTGATGGTTACCTGATAACGATTGGCTATTCGCTGAATGCTTGCCGTTAGATCTGCGCCCAAGTCAAAATCCAGACGCTCCGCCTGATATCCCGTTTTACCCTGGATTTTAGCCTGTGGCAATCGGGACTGTTCCTCATACCCTTCCAGAACCTTGCTCCAGTAACCTGATGCGGCCTGACGATCCTGCTGCTCCAGCCATTCAATATATTGACTGTACGGCGTTATTGGTGCCAGCTCAGGCTGCTTATGGGCCAGTATCGCAAAATAGCTCGCAAATACTTCGTTTGTCACCAGCGACAGGCACCAGCCGTCCATCACGATATGATGGAAACTCCATACAAAACGGTACGAATCCTCACCTGTGCGCAAAACAGCGACACGCATCAAGGCATCTTGCGCCAGATCAAAGCCCCTCTGCTTGTCTTTACGCGTATATTCGAGGATGTACTCGTTTTGCTTCTCTTCCTCCACATCGCGCAGGTCCTCTACATATAGTTCACTGCGCTTATTGCGGTACACAACCTGAAGCGGTTCATCCTTCCAGCCACTGTAGAAGTTCGTGCGCAGTGCCGTATGCCGCTGCACCAATACATCCAGGCTTGCCGCAAAAGCAGCGATATTAAAATGTCCTTGCAGATCAAAGGATGCCTGCTCAAAATAAGCTCCCGATTGCGAATCCATAAGATTGTAAAAGAGCATACCCTTCTGCATCGGCGTCAGTGCGTATACATTTTCCAGCTCACCTGTACGTGCAGCCTGCTCCGCAATTTGTTCCAGCTCTCCAGTCGTCAGACCTTTGAAGGACACATCACTCGGAGTCAACTCCGGCTGTTCCTGAGCGACGCAATGCGTAATCACCTCTTGCAAAGCGGATTGCAGCAGTCCCGCCACACGTTCCAGCGTTTCTTTGCGATACTGCTTACGGCTGTAAGCGATCGTCAATCGCAGCATGCCTTCCGAGATCATCGCGTTCAAATCCAGCGTGTACAGTAACGGTGAATGTGTATCATCCGTCTCCCCTGCACCGTAGGACGACAACGTGATTCCGCTGTTTTCCAGATCCTGATCGAAGTGACCCAAATAGTTAAAGCTGATTTCCGGTTCTGCTGCAATTGCACGTGCTTCATCCGATGCGGACGCATGGGACAAGTAGCGCCACGTTCCATACGTCAGCCCTTTATGCGGAATCCGGCGCAGGCCTTCCTTCGTGTCTTTAATCCGCTCTGCCAGCGTCAGATTTGCACCCGTGTCCAGCAGCACCGGATACAAGCTCGTAAACCAGCCTACCGTACGTGTAATATCCACCTCTGGCAGGATCGCTTCCCGACCATGTCCCTCCAGATTCACCAGCACATGTCCTGCACCTGTCCAGTTATGCATCGCCAATCCTAACGCGGTCAGCAGCAAATCATTGACCTCCGTGTTGTAGGCGCGATGTGCCTGCTTCAACAGCTGCTGGGTTTCAGCTTCGGTCCACTCCACCGTCAGCACTTCGCTGTCTGCATTCAAGGAGCCCTCATAGGCAAAATCCTTAGGCAGCGGCGCAGCATCAACTTTGGCCTGCTCCAGCTGCTGCCAGTAGACTTCATCCGATGCAGCCTCAGGACGGTTGGCGTAAGACGACAACTCCCGTGCCCATGTTTGGAAGGAATCCGTTTTATATGGCAAACGTACAGACTCACCTTTTAACGCTTGCTCGTAGCCTGTAGAGAAATCTTCAAACAGAATCCGCCACGACACCCCGTCCATCACCAAATGGTGAATGGCTATGAGCAAATGATCGCCCTCTGCTGTGCGGAACAATCCCAGTTGCACGAGAGGTCCTTCGGACAGATAAATGCTGCTTTGAATTTCAGTTGCCTTCGCTTCCAGCGCTTCCGCATAGGTTGCCTGTTCACGGTAATCCACCGTTTCCAGCGTATACAATGCGCCTTCATCTACACCGCGTGTCCAAGCCGTGTAACCGGATGAAACCTGACGGAAAACCGTACGCAATGCATCATGATGCTTCACGATATGATCCATCGCCCGGCGAACCGCCGTCTCATCAAAGCCCTCGGCGCTATAGAGCATGACCGCCTGATTAAAGTGCTGCGGACGCTCGCGCTCCTGTGCAAAGAACCAGTGCTGGATCGGAAGCAAAGCGGTTTCCCCGCTCACTTCTCCTTGATCTGCAATACGGCTCACCTCTTGCATATGCGGTGCCAGTGTTGCGACTGTTGGATACTGGAACAAATACTTCATGTCCAGCTTGTAGCCTGCCTGGAACGCACGGGATGCGATTTGAATTGCCTTGATTGAATCGCCGCCCAGATCAAAGAAATTGTCCAGAATACCGACGGTTTGCACGCCCAGTACTGACTGCCAAACTGCCACGAGTGCCCGTTCCGGTGCGGTGCGCGGCTCTTCATAATCCGCCCCGCTTTGCAGGCTGCCTTCCGGTGCTGGCAGTGCCTTGCGGTCGATTTTGCCATTCGGACTCAGCGGCATCTGCTCCAGCTGTACAAAGTACGATGGCACCATATAGCTTGGCAGCTCCCGGCCCAGCTCACTTCTCAGCTCGCTGGCTCCGAGCTCTTGTCCGGCGACATAGTACGCCACCATTTGTTTTTGGCCTGTTTCGTCCGCACGAGCCATGACTACGGCTTCGCGTACCGACTCCACCTTCAGCAGCTGCGATTCGACCTCGCCCAGCTCGATCCGGTACCCCCGGATTTTCACCTGATGGTCAATCCGACCCAAATATTCGATGTTGCCGTCCGGCATCCATCTCGCCAAATCGCCCGTGCGGTACATCCGCTCATAGCCTGCTTCGCCATCCGCAAACGGATCGGCAACGAATTTCTCTGCCGTCAGCTCTGGACGGTTCAGATAGCCTCGCGCTACACCTACACCGCCGATGCACAGCTCCCCTGCAACCCCAATCGGCTGCAATTGCTCCGTGCCTTCCTTCACGATGTACAGACGGATGTTCTGAATCGGTTTTCCGATTGGAATAACGGCATATTCCTCCGTCGGCTCGCAATCGAAATACGATACGTCCACCGTCGCTTCGGTTGGGCCATACAGGTTGATCAGCTTCGCTCCAGCGATACCTGACACGAGCCGTTGGAACCGCGCTACATGCTGCGGCGGCAACGCTTCCCCACTGGCAAATACATGACGCAGCGTTCCCAGCTTCGCTTGTATCACTTCCTGTGGCTGCTGCTCCACATACTCCAGGAATGCATGCAGCATCGCAGGCACAAAGTGCATCGTGCTTACGCTATCGCGGGCAATCGTTTCGACGATGTCCTCCGGATTCTTTTCCCCGCCAACCGACAACAGACTCACCTTCGAGCCAACCATCGACCACCAGAACAGCTCCCACACCGACACGTCGAATGTGAAGGCAGTCTTTTGCAGGATCGTATCCTCTGCACTCAAGCCGTAACGGTCATGCATCCACAAAATCCGGTTCAGCACGGAATGGTGCTCAACCATGACGCCCTTCGGTTTTCCAGTGGAGCCGGAGGTGTAGATGACATAGGCTACATGACGCGGCCCGGCCAGTGGCTCCAGATTCGTGCCATCTTCGTGGTACATATCCTTGCCATTCAGCACCGGACGATCCAGCACCAGCACCTTGCCGTCGAAGCTCAGGGTCGCTTGTTCTTCCAAATGCGATTGCGTCAGCACCAGCTTCGCTCCCGAGTCCTCCAGCATAAAGCGAATGCGGTCCGCCGGATATTCCGGGTCAATTGGTACATATGCGCCGCCTGCCTTGAGGATCGCATAGATGCCCACGATCATTTCCAGCGAGCGGTGTACCAGAATGCCCACCGGCTGATCCGGTTCAACGCCTTCTGCACGCAGGGTGCGTGCAAGACGGTTCGCCCGCTCGTTCAGTTCACCGTAGGTCAACGTCTCTGCTCCAAACAGCACCGCCACCTGATCCGGTGTTCGTGCCGCCTGTTCCTCGAACAGCGCACTTAACGTCTGATCCTGCGGATAAGCTGCCGCCGTAGCTCCCCAAACCTGAACAATCTGCGCTTGTTCTTCCGGTGTTACCAATTCCAGCTCATTCACACGGATATGCGGATTGTCTACAATTTGCCCGATGACATGGTCGATATGGCCTTGGATACGCTCCATAGCAAACCGGTTATACACAAGAGCATTGTATTCAAACAGGATGGAGATATCCTCGTCAGGCACGACAATCAGGTTAAAATCGTAGTTGGTTTGCTCTGCAAGTGCCACATTGGCAATAGAGAAGCCAGTCTGTGCGCCTGTCTCGCTGGAACTGCCCACCTGCTTCATTTGCTGCCCGATCGGATAGTTTTCAAAGATCATAATATGATTAATCAGGTCTTGCTTTTGTTCAGTCAGCGCCTGCATGTCATACAACGGGAAGGTGTCATACGCACTGGAGGCCAAAGCCTGCTCCTGTGTCCGTTGCAATATTTCAGCAAACGTAGCATTCTGCTCACTGCTAATGCGAACCGGAATCGTATTGATGAACAGACCGATCATGTCCTCCACACCCGGAATTTCTGCCGGACGTCCGGATACAACACTACCAAACACGACATCCTGATTATTATTGTATTTTTGTAAAATAACGCCCCAAACGCTTTGCAGCAATGTATTAATCGTTACCTGCTGCTGCTTGGCAATGCGGTTTAACGCCGCGCTCCGTTCTTTACCCAGTACAAATGACAGTTTTTCCGAAACATAACCGGAATTTGAAGCCGTACCGCTTCCTTCTTTATCTTCAACCCGTGCCATTAGGGAAGCCTGTGCGTGCTCGCCAGGCAGCAAGGTCTGCTGCTCGAAGCCAGCCAAATAGTCGCTCCAGTAGCGGGTCGCTTCCTGCGTATCCTGCCGTTCTAGCCATTCAATATACTCACTATACGGCTTGATAGGTGCGAGCTCTGGCTGTTTGTGCTCCAGCAGGGCAAAATATGCACCAAACACTTCGTCCGTCACCAGTGACAGGCACCAGCCGTCCATCACCATATGATGGAAGCTCCATACAAAACGGTATGAGCTATCCCCCGTGCGGAAGACGGTTACGCGCATAAGCGCGTCCTTGCCTAAATCAAAGTTTTGCTCTTTATCCAGGGCCACAAATTGAGCTACAGCGTCTTCACGACCTCTGACATCCTCATAGCGGAAGCCCGGATTTTTATAACGATAGACGACCTGTAACGGTTGACCATGCCAGCCGCTGTAGAAATTCGTCCGGAATATAGCATGTCGGCTAACCAGCAGCTTCAGGCTTTCCTCGAATACGGTCGGCTCAAAATGGCCCTCAAGATCAAAGGTAGCCTGTTCAAAATACACTCCTGATTCTGCATTCATCAGACTATGGAACAGCATACCCTTCTGCATCGGCGTTAACGGATACACATTCTCCAATTCCCCAACCGTCTGTGTCTGCTCAACAATCGTGTCTAATTGCTCCAGCGTCAGACCCTTTAACAGTACATCGCTTGGAGTCAATTCTGACCGCTCCCGTATGACACAATGCTCGATCATTTCAAGCAAGTTGGCTTTCAGCAGGCCAGCCAGCATTTGGATGGTGTCCTTGCGGAAGGCCTTGCCGTTATACCGAATATCCAGCTCCAGTATGCCGTTCGTGACGATCCCGCCCACATCGAGCGCGTATTTCATCTTCGTCCGGTCACTAACAGCCAAACCAATCGGGTAAGGAGACATCCGAATATCGCTGTTTTGCAAATCCTGATCAAATTGTCCGAGATAGTTAAAGCTCACTTGCGGCTCGGCGTAGCCTCCATCTGTTTGACCCGTATGCAAAGCGTCTTCTTTATGACCAGCTGCCTGGCCAGCTTCACTCAGATGTCTCCAAATACCATAGCCAATTCCTTTATTCGGAATCTGACGCAGGCTCTCTTTGACCTGTTTGATGCGTCCCGACAAATCATGATCACGACCGATGTCCAGCAATACCGAATATTGACTCGTAAACCAGCCTACAGTACGTGAAATGTCCGTATCCGGCAAAATGTCCTCACGTCCGTGCCCCTCCAAATTGATCAGGCTGCGTTCATGACCCGTCCATGTGTACAGCATCATGCCCAATGCAGCCAGAAGCAGATCGTTCACTTCCGTGTTATATGCGCGGTGTGCCTGCTTCAATAGTCGTTCTGTCTCTTCTTCCGTAAGCTTGATGACCACTGTATCCGTATCAGCCAACGTAAATTGACCAGCCTGCGCTTGATCCTCAGGCAACCGTACTTGATCCACCAAAGCAGATGCGTTCAGTTGCTCCCAGTAGGCGCGTTCACTTTCCATTACCGCGCTATCCGCATAGGTGGAAAGTCGCTCAGACCAGGAACGGAAGGAATCCGTTTTGTCTGGCAGCTGAAGCACTTCTTGATGGACGGCTTGTTCATAGGCTGTAGCCAAATCCTCAAACAAAATGCGCCACGATACCCCGTCCACCACCAAATGGTGAATCGCCATTAGCAGATGATCCCCATCTGCACAGTGGAACAAACCAGCTTTAAACAGCGGCCCTTTATGCAGATGAATACTGCTTTGAATTTCACTGGCTTTCGCCTCAATCGCTGCGCTGAGCACGGCTTCATCCGTCAAGTCCCTAAAGTCCAGCACGTTCAGATGGTACAGCTCGCCTTCCTGCAATCCGCGGTTCCATGCTTCATAGCCTTGCTCTGTCTTGCTGAACACCATCCGTAGTGCATCGTGGTGCTCCGCCAGCTTGATGAGCGCCTGACGCAGAGCGGATTCGTCAAAGCCCTGCTTCCGGTGCAGCATAACCGCCTGATTAAAGTGATGTGCGTCCACCTGCTCCTGTTCCGCAAACCAGTATTGAATCGGCGTCAGCACCACTTTCCCTGTGACTTCGCCTTGCTCGGCCGTTCTCTTGCCCGCTAAACGCAGATGCGGAGCCAGCTCCTTCACGCTTGGATATTTGAACAAGTCCTTCATGTTCAGCTTATAGCCTGCCTGGAACGCACGGGATACGATTTGAATCGCCTTGATCGAATCGCCGCCCAGATCAAAGAAATTGTCCAAAATACCGACGGTTTGCACGCCCAGGACGGACTGCCAGACTGCTACAAGTACCCGTTCCGGTGCGGTGCGCGGCTCTACATAATCCGCTCCGCTTTGCAGGCTGCCTTCAGGTGCTGGCAGTGCCTTGCGGTCGATTTTACCGTTCGGTGTCAGTGGCATCTGCTCCAACTGAACGAAGTATGAAGGCACCATATAACTTGGCAGCTCCCGTCCCAGTTCGCTTCTCAGTTCATTTCTCAGTTCACCGACTCCGAGTTCTTGCTCCGCAATATAGTATGCCACCAGTTGGTATTGGCCTGTTTCGTCCGCACGAGCCATGACTATGGCTTCTCGTACCGACTCCACCTTCAGCAATTGCGATTCGACCTCGCCCAGCTCAATCCGGTACCCCCGGATTTTCACCTGATGGTCGATCCGGCCCAAATATTCGATGTTGCCGTCTGGCATCCATCTCGCCAAGTCGCCCGTGCGATACATCCGCTCATAGCCTGCTTTCCCGCCTGCAAACGGATTGTTCACAAATTTCTCGGCCGTCAGTTCTTCGCGATTCCAATACCCACGTGCCAAGCCTTCTCCTGCAATACATAACTCGCCTGGTACACCGATTGGCTGCAATCCATCATTCGCATTCAGGATATACATTTCCGTATTAGCGATAGGATGTCCGATATTAATTTGATTGGCATGGGTCAGTTCTTGTACCGTCGACCAAACCGTCGTTTCTGTAGGTCCGTACATGTTATAAATGCGGAGACCGTTCATTTCTTGCAGTGCTGCCAGCAGCTTGGGCGGAAGTGCTTCACCCCCGACCATAATTTCCTTCACGCTTCGCAGCGCACGGGAACCTGTTTCATGACCCAGCAGCATTTGCACCCGAGATGGTGTCATTTGCAACATATCAATATGATGATGAACGATCAACTCACCCAGCGCCTGAGGATCAACCTGATGCTGGCTGTCGCCAAGCACAACAGTCATTCCACCCAACAGTGGCAGGATGGTTTCCAATACGAAAATATCGAATGAAATTGTCGTGAGTGACAAAATGGTTTTGCCCGCTTCAAAGTCGATTATTTCGCGCATCCCTGTAATAAAGTTGAGTACCGAGCCATGCTGGAGCATAACTCCTTTCGGATTTCCAGTCGATCCAGAGGTATAGATGACGTAAGCCAAATGCTCTGGGCGGACGATCGTCTCCAGGTTGCCGCGCTCTCCCTGATACAATTCTGTATCCTCAAGAAACATTGTATTGGCGTTGCAATGGTGCTCTTCCACCAGATCACGACTGGTCAGAAGCACTGCGGCCTTACTGTCTCCCAGCATGTATTCAATACGAGATGACGGAAATTCGGGATCAATCGGCACATAAGCACCGCCTGCTTTTAGAACAGCAAGGAGACCTGCGATCATTTCCACTGAGCGCTGTACCATCAGGCCGACCAGCTTGTCGGGTCCTACTCCCTGCGCTTGAAGCATTCGTGCCAATGAGTTGGCCCGTTCATTCAGCTCCCGATAAGTCAGACTCTGATTTCCAAACACCAATGCCACTTGATCCGGCGTACGCTCCACCTGCTCCTCAAACAGCTGATGGATCGTCTGATTGCGCGGATATACCGCAGTGGTGTCATTAAATGCTTCTGTAATCTGTTGTTTTTCCACCGCTGTGACCAATTCCAGCTCTTCAACGCGAACGTTCGGATGGAGTGAAATTTGCTCCAGCAGACGGACAAAATGTCCATGCAGACGCTCAATGCCTATTTGATCAAAGCAGAGCGCGTTATACATAAAACGAATCTTTATACCTTCTCCCGGCATAACGGCTACGTTCAGATCGTAGTTGGTTTCCTCTGTAGTCACTACGTTCGAAATCGTAAATTTATCGTGTCCATCGCTTCCCAGCTGCTCTACCTGCTGCTCCACCGGATAATTTTCAAATATCATTATATGGTTGATCAAATCCTGCTTCTGTTCGGTTAGCGCCTGAATTTCATACAACGGGAATGCGTCGTAGCTATTAGAGGCCAGCGCCTGCCGCTGTGTTCGTTTCATCAGTTCGACAAAGGCCTCACCCTTTTCAGACAGAATGCGCACTGGAATCGTGTTTATGAACAACCCAATCATGCGCTCCACACCCATAATATCGGCTGGACGACCGGATACAACACTACCGAATACAACATCCGGACTGTTGTTATATTTCTGCAACAGCACGCCCCATACCGTCTGAATCAGTGTGTTGATCGTCACCTGATTTTGCTTCGCCACCCGTTCGATCTGAGCGACCAGTTCCGGCTGGAATTCGCATTCCAGTTCTCCGGCGACATATTCCCCGACTTGTGCGGATTTAGGCTGTGTTTTTTGCTGCGGAAGCATAATTTGCTGCTCATAGTCTGCCAGATACCCGCTCCAGTATTGCAGGGCCGCTTCACGATCCTGACGCTCCAGCCATTCAATAAAACGACTGAATGGCGTGACCTGCTCAAGCACCGGCTCCTGACCCGCACGAAGTGCCTGATAGCTGCCAAATACCTCCTGTATCATAAAGGACAAGCACCAGCCATCCATCAAAATGTGATGGAAGCTCCAAACAAAGTGGTATGTTTCATCTCCCGTTTGCAAAATGGAGATACGATTGAGTGCATCCTCTGCCAGACGGAATCCTTTGGCTTTATCTGCAAGGACAAAAGCCTCAACCCGAGCTTCACGTTCTTCTTTGTCTAGTCCGCGCAAGTCTTCGTAGTACAATGCTCCGCTGCGGTTGCCGAAGACGACCTGTACAGGCTCATCCTTCCAAGAATTGATAAAGTTCGTCCGTAGGGCCTCATGACGTTGTACAAGCAGATCCAGGCTTTTGCCGAAAGTGACCACATCAAAACGTCCGTTCAACTCAAAGGTGGCCTGCTCAAAATAAGCCGCCGAATCCTCGTCCATCATGCTGTAGAAGAGCATACCCTTTTGCATTGGCGTTAAGGCATACACATTTTCCAGCTCACCTAGATCTCGCGTATCTTCCACCAGCTGCTCCAGCTCGTCCAACGTTACGTTATTTAGCAGGACATCGCTTGGTGTCAATACCGTTCTCTCCTGGGCGACGCAATGGCTGATCACCTCACGCAAGCCCGAAGCCAGCAGCTCTCCAAGCCGGGCAATCGTCTCATGACGGAATTGCGTTGTGCCGTAGCGAATAGTAAAGATCAGCTCGCCGTCCTCGATCACTCCATTGATATCCAGCGCAAAATCCATAGCCGCGTTTGTGCTGACAGGCACACCCATAGAATAGGAGGAAGGCTCCAGATCGTTGCCTTTATAATCCTGATCAAACTGGCCCAGATAGTTAAAGTTGATTTCTGGGGTCAACTGAAGCTGTACGCCTGCTCGCGCGAAAGCCTCAGTATTTGACAGGTATCGCAAAATACCATAGCCAATGCCTTTTTGAGGAATATGGTGCAGCCCTTCCTTCACCCGTTTGATCAAACGGGCGATATTTCCGCCTTGTCCCAGGCTTCCATCCAGTACAACCGGGAATTGGCTCGTAAACCAGCCAACCGTGCGCGTAATATCCACATCAGATAAAATGGATTCCCGTCCATGACCCTCCAGGTTGACCAACACTCGTTCAGAACCGGACCAGTCATATACGGCTTTGCCGAGTGCAGCCAGCAACAGGTCATTCATTTCCGTGCTATACGCGCGGTGAGCTTGCTTGAGCAACAAATCGGTTTCCTGCTTCGTCCAGCGGACGGTGACAACCTCACTGTCTCCAAGCAAGGCATGATCGTTGTCATAATCCTTTGGCAACGGCTTCGCCAGACTTGCTTCTGCTTGTTCAATATGCTGCCAGTAAGCAAGCTCCCGCTCCATCGTCGCACTGTTCGCATAGGCCAACTGATGCTCGGCCCATGTCTGGAATGAATCTGTTTTAAGCGGCAATCGAATAGCTTTGCCCGTTTTACCTGCAACAGCCTGCTCATAAGCGGCTGCCAAATCCTCCAGCAAAATGCGCCACGATACACCGTCTACGACCAAATGGTGAATGACGATTAATAAATGATCGCCCTCTGCGCATTGGAACAAACCAAGCTTCACAAGCGGTCCCTCGCTCAAATGAATGCCGGCTTGAATTTCATTCGCCTTGGCTTCCACAGCTGTGGATTCGTCTTCAATCCCACTGAAATCTACAATTTCCAGTGTATATAGCTCGCCTTCCTCCACACTGCAGTTCCAAGCTACGTAACCATGCTCTGTCTCGCGGAATACAGTACGCAATGCGTCATGATGCTGGACCATGCGTTCCATTGTATGGCGCAGCGCATCTACATCAAAGCGCCCAGCTCGATACAGCATCATCGCCTGGTTGCTGTGGTGCAGGTCAACCGGCTGCTGCTCAAAGAACCACCGTTGAATTGGTGTCAACTCTACCTCACCGACTACCTCTTCCTGACTGGCGATTTTGCCATCTGTGCGAAGCAAAGGACTAAGGGACGCTACCGTCGGATTACTGAACAGGTCTTTCATGTCCAGTCGATAGCCTGCTTGCAGCAATCGGGACGATACCTGCAAGGCCTTGATCGAATCGCCGCCCAGCTCGAAGAAGTTATCCTGCGTGCCTACCGTTTCCACGCCCAGCACCCCGGCCCATACCGAAGCCAATACCTGCTCTACCGTTGTACGCGGTGCTACATAGGCTGCACCTGTATGGATGCTGCCTTCCGGCTCTGGTAAGGCCTTGCGGTCGATTTTGCCGTTGCTCGTCAGCGGTATCGTCTCCAGACGCATCAAGCGTGCTGGCACCATGTGCGCCGGTAGCCCTGCTTCCAGCTGGGCCTGTACCTCCTCGATCCGCACCGTTTCTCCTGTGATATAACCGCACAAATACTTGTGCCCACGCTCGTCTGTCCGGTCGATCACTACTGCTTGACGCACACCCTGCACCCGTTGAATCGCCGTTTCGATCTCGCCCAACTCGATCCGGTAGCCCCGGATTTTGACCTGATAGTCCATCCGGCCGATAAAGTCCACATTCCCGTCCGGCATCCACCGCGCCAGGTCTCCGGTGCGATACAATCGTTCACCCGGCACGTACGGATTCGCCACGAATTTCTCGGCCGTCAGGTCGGCACGGTTCAGGTACCCACGTGCTACCCCGGCTCCGCCAATGCATAGCTCGCCCAGTACGCCGATAGGTACCGGATTCAGCTGGCTGTCCACGATATAAAAACGGGCATTCAGCCACGCCTGACCAATCGGCACACTGCCGCTGCTCGGCAGCTTCGATAGCTCTTCGTCATAGAAGCTGGAGTCAATCGCTGCTTCCGTTACGCCGTAGCTGTTAATAATCCGAGTATCTGCGCCAAATCGTTCTTGCAGCACCCGGTAATCCGTCACGCTGCAGCTATCCGAGCTCGTGATCAGCAGTTCCAGACTGCTCATGTCCAGTCCCTGTTCATGCACATGCTGCATGAACGGTACGATCAGGGCCGGTGTCGATTCGAACACCGTAACCTGATAATTGCGAATCCAGCTATACAGACGGCTTGGATCAATCCGGTCATCTTTCGGGCAGATGACCATCGTTCCGCCGTTATAGAGCGCCCGTGCGATATCCCCGACGAATACGTCGAAGGAGAAGCTCGCCAGTTGCAGCAGCCGTACCGGGAACTGGTTCAGACGGTAATCCCGGCGATACGCAGCAGCCGTATTCACCAGGCTGCGATGCTCGATCATGACTCCCTTCGGACGTCCCGTTGTACCGGAGGTGTAGATCACATACGCCAGGTCCTGCGGCTCGTTGATATGCTCGACATCTGTGGATTCCCCGGTGTACAGCGACTCATCGTCCAACGCCAGTACAGTTTGCAGACGCAGTTCTGTTGCTGGTTCGGATGTTGCTTTGTTTTCATCCAGCCATACCTGGGCACGCTCCTGCAAGCCTGTTTGGGTCAACAGTACCGTCGCACCGCTGTCCTCCAGCATGAAACGAATACGTTCTGACGGATAGTCTGCATCCAGCGGCACATATGCGCCTCCAGCCTTCCACACTGCCAGTACGCCGACCAGCATGTCTACCGAGCGTTCGCTCAAGATGCCGACAATCGACTCGCGTCCAATGCCTTCATTCCGCAGTCTACGAGCCAGCTGGTTCGCACGCTCGTTCAGCTCGCGGTACGTAAGCTGATTCTCCTCGTACACAACCGCCACGTGATCCGGCACAAGCTGCGCCTGTTCCTCCACATAGGCGTGGAACAACCATTCGACTTCCTTCGCATCACTCCACGCATACACGCCAACTGAACCAAAACCGTCGATGATCTTCGCTTTTTCCTCAGCAGTCACCAGCTGAAGCTCATCTACCAGCGCATTCGGTCTGTTAATCGCTTCCTCTACGATATGCAGCAAATGCTCGCGGATTTGCTCCATAGCTGCGCGTTCAAACACCAGAGCGTTGTATTCCAAATGAACACCGATTTCATCACCCGGCACAATGGTAATGTTGAAATCATAGTTCGTTTGCTCCGACACGGAAGCATTCGCAATGGTAAAGCCGTTCGTGTCATGGCTACCCATTTGCTCCATGCTCTGTTCCACCGGATAGTTTTCAAACACCATAATATGGTTTACCAAATCCTGCTTCTGCTCTGTCAGGGCCTGAATTTCATACAACGGATAGGTTTCATAGGCACGGGAAGCAAGCGCCTGCTCCTGTGTCTGCTTCATCAGCCCAGCGAACGTAACATCTTTCCCGCTGTGAATCCGTACAGGAACCGTATTAATGAACAAACCGATCATTTTATCGATGCCCGGAATATCCGCTGATCTACCGGATACAACACTACCAAATACAACATCCCGACTATTGTTATATCGTTGCAGCACAACACCCCATGCCGCTTGCAGCAGCGTATTGACCGTCACCTGCTGCTGCTTGACCAGCTTGTTCATCCGCTCCGTCACTTCACGGCTCAGTGTAAACGAAAGCTTATCAGCCTCATATCCCTTGGCGCGACCGTCCAGCTGCTTCGCTTGCGGCAACACCGTCTGTTGTTCAAAGCCGGCAAAATAGTCACTCCAGAACCGTTCTGCTTCCGCGTTGTCCTGCCGTTCCAGCCATTCAATATATTCGCTATATGGCGTTACCGGGGCAAGCTCTGGCTTTCGGTTTTCGAGCAATGCAAAATACGTTTTGAAGGCTTCCCCGACAACCAGGAACAAGCACCAGCCGTCCATCAAAATATGGTGGAAGCTCCACACAAAACGGTACGACTCCTCGCCCGTACGTAATATAGAAACTCTCATCAGCTCGCCTGAGCTGAAATGAAACCCTTCCGCTTTGTCTCGCTCAGCAAAATCAGCAATGTACGCGTCCAGTTCTCCTTGCTCCATCGAACGCACGTCTTCAAAACGGAATCCGGCAGCTTTATGACGATACACCACCTGTAAAGGCTGCTCATTCCAGCCGCTATAAAAATTCGTTCTGAAAATTTGATGGCGATTCACCAGCAGATTCAGGCTTTCGGAAAAAGCATCCACTTGAAAGCTGCCCTGCAGATCAAATGTTGCCTGCTCAAAATACGCCCCGGATTGCGGCTCCATCAAGCCGTGGAACAGGATTCCCTTTTGCATCGGCGTTAGCGAATAAACATTTTCCAGCTCTCCCGCAGCAGCGGTTTGCTCTACAATGTGCTCCAGTTCTCCAGCCGTTAGTCCTTGGAAGGACAGATCGCTTGGTGTCAGCTCTGGCAGCTCTTTGTCCACGCAATGAGCTAATACCTGGCGCAAGCTTTCCTGAAGCAAATCAGCTAGCCTTTTGATTGATTTTTTCATGAACGTTTTGCTGCTGTAGCTGATCGTCAGCTCCAGCGCACCATCCGTGATCATGCCGTTGATATCAAGAGAATACCGCTTGGTCAACGTGTCACTAATGGAAGCCCCAAGGGAATAAGGAGACATACGGAATGCATTATTTTTCAAATCCTGATCGAATTGTCCGAGATAGTTAAAGCTAATTTCCGGCTCAACGACAAAAGCTGATTCCCCTTTTTCAGTAGCAGAAAGATATCTCAAAATACCGTATCCAATTCCTTTATGCGGCAAACGGCGCAGCCCTTCCTTGACATCCTTGACACGTCGTCCCACATTCCGATCCTCGCCCATATCCAGAATAACTGGGAATTGGCTGGTAAACCAACCGACCGTACGTGTAATATCCACGTCTGGCAATATAGCTTCCCGTCCGTGACCCTCCAGATTCACAAGCACCTGACTGATGCCTGCCCACTCGTGAACCGCGGTTCCCAGAGCCGTCAGCAATAGATCATTCGCTTCCGTATTATAGGCACGATGTGCCTGCTTCAAAAATTGCTCTGTTTCTTCGACTGTCCACGCTACCGTGAGTGTGCGGTCATCGCGGAGATGAGGCTTGGCCTCGGATTTGCGAGTGTAATCCCTGGGCAAAGCTGCTTGAGTAGCCCCAGCTTGCTCCAGCTCTTGCCAGTACGCACGTTCCTTCTGCAATGCTGTGCTGTTCGCATAAGCTGACAGCTGATCAGCCCACAGGCGGAAGGAATCCGTCTTATTCGGCAAGCGGACAGACTCGCCCTGTAAAGCCTGCTCATATCCAGTTGCCAAATCCTCTAGCAAAATACGCCAAGACACACCATCCACCACAAAATGGTGGATCGCCACTAGCAAATGATCTCCATCAGGGCAACGGAACAGACCCAGCTTTACCAGAGGGCCTTCATCCAGGCGGATGCTGGCTTGAATTTCGCTGGCTTTTGCTTCCAGCTCATGTGCAAAATCAGGTTCGTTCGTAAAATCAACCACTTCGAGGCTGAAGAGCTCACCTTCTTGTACGCCACGGTTCCATGCTTCGTACTCGCCATCTGCATTCTGGCGGAATACGATACGCAGAGCATCATGATGCTCAACCATGCGTTGCAGTGCCTGACGAAGCGCCGTTTCGTCCATACGATCCTCACGGTGCAGCATCAACGCCTGATTATAGTGTTCTGGCTTGGCTGGCTGCTGCTCAATAAACCAATGCTGAATCGGCGTCAACGCTACCGCACCCGTGACTTCCCCTTGGTCTGAGACGCGGCTCACCTGCTGCACCCGTCCATTCAGCTCAGCAATGGTCGGATATTGGAACAGTTCCCTCATTTCCAGTTTATAGCCGTTTTGCAGTAATCTTGAAGACACCTGAATGGCCTTGATCGAGTCGCCTCCCAGATGGAAAAAGTTATCCAGTACACCGATATGCTCGATGCCTAGTACAGATTGCCATACCGATACCAACGTCCGCTCCACATCGGTTCGCGCTGCTACATAATCCTCGCCAGAATCCACACTTCCCTCCGGCTGTGGCAACGCCCGGCGATCCACCTTGCCGTTGGGCGTCAGTGGCAATTGCTCCAGCTGCACAAAATACGACGGCACCATGTAGCCCGGCAGTTCCTGGCTCAAAGCGCTGCGCAACTCACTTGCCGTTACATCCTCATGGGTCACCACATAAGCGCAGAGCTGCTTTTGCCCCTGCTCATCCTCACGTGCAATCACCACCGCTTCTCGCACCGACTCCAGCTTTAACAGCTGCGCTTCCACCTCGCCCAGCTCGATCCGATAGCCCCGGATTTTCACCTGGGCGTCGATCCGTCCCTTGTATTCCAGCGTCCCGTTCGCATTCCAGCGCACCAGGTCGCCTGTGCGATAGCAGCGTTCTCCGCTGCGGTACGGGCTGTCGATGAACTTTTCTGCCGTCAGGTCCGGGCGATTCCGGTATCCACGTGCCACCCCGTCACCGCCGACGATCAGCTCTCCCCATGCCCCAACGGGCTGAAGCTGCATCGAACGGTCTACGACATAGGCTGTGGAGTTGTGAATCGGACGACCAATCGGTACAGATTCTGACTGCACGCTGGTAATGGCATGCGTCGTGGAGAAGGTTGTATTTTCCGTCGGGCCGTAACCATTTATGATCCGCAGGGAAGGATGGGCCTCCAGCACCCGGTTAATATGCGGGACGGACAGCACATCACCGCCGACCAGCAGCTCCCGTACCCCCTCAAACAGTTCCAGGTCCTGCTGGGACAGCTGATTAAAGAGCGGCGCTGTCAACCACATCGTGGTAATGCCATGGCTGCGAACAGCTTCCTTGAGCTTCGGCGCATCCAAAATGACATCCTGACTCACCAGCACCAGCTGTCCACCGTTCAATAGCGCACCCCAAATTTCGAAGGTGGACGCGTCAAAGACAACAGCCCCGGTCTGCAAAATGCGTGTGTCAGCATCCAGTTGCGCATAGTTTGTATTTTTCACCAGACGTACGACGTTACGGTGCTCTACCATAACCCCTTTGGGTTGCCCAGTAGTTCCCGAAGTGTACATCAAATAGGCGAGTCGATCCCCGAATTTACCCGCTTGTGAAATCTCATTTTTCAGATTTGTATAATGGGTATAATCCGCATGATTAGCCTCGTTTTGCTCCGATTGTACAGTATTTAAGCCTTTGTCATCCTCTGCCCCGTATACAGTAGCATCGCTCAGATCCAGCACAATCCCACTGTAGTCTTCTGGCTGCTGCTCCGCATGCTGCACCAGCAGCAGCTTCGCACCTGAATCCTCCAGCAGGTAGCGTACACGCTCTGCCGGATAATCCGGGTCAATCGGCACATATGCGCCGCCCGCCTTGAGGATTGCCAACATGCCGACGATCATATCTGTGGAACGCTCAGCGACGATGCCAACCGTCCGTTCAACAGTAACACCGTAACCGCGCAGCGTGTGAGCCAGTCTGTTGGCCTGTTCATTCAGATGCCCATAGGTCAGACGACGGTTTCCAAACACAACCGCAGTCTGATCCGGCATACGCTCTGCCTGTTGCTCGAACAGTTCATGAATCCCTGCATCATGTGGATATGGCACTGCTGTAGCATTGAATACATCCACAATTTGCGTCCGCTCCTCGTCACTAATCAGTGACAACTCCTGTATACGCTTCTGCGGACCTTTCACCATATGCTCAGCCACACTCAAGAATTGTCGGATAATTCGGGCAATCTCCTGTTCGCTGAACAGATCGGTACGATAATCCAGATGCAGTATAAGCTGATCGTCATCCAGCATTTCTACCATATGAATATCAAAGTCATTCACCGTATCTCCACAGAAATCGGTATCCACCTGCTGAACGGCTTCATCAAAGCGAGAGAAGCTCAGCGTACGATACTGAATTGAAACGCCAAAGAGGCGCTGAATATCCAGACTGCTTTGCTGTTCACGCAAATCCTGAATAATTTTGTTGTACGGGTAACGCTGATGCCGCAAAATGGACGACTGCTCCTTGCCCACACCTTGCAGGAAGGTCAGCAGCTCGGATTCCGGCTCAACCAGCAGACGCGTAGCCACGGTGCTGACGAACATGCCAATCGTATCCTTCTCCTTCTTCGACGTACGGTTAGCGTACAGGGTACCTACTGTTAAATCCTGTTCCCCCGTCACTTTATGTAAATAAATATACAGGGCGGCCAGGAAGAACGTAAAAATACTGATTTTATGCTCCTCGCAAAAAACCGTGACACCACGATACAGTTCAGGCTCCAGTTTATAGCTCTCCCGGCGTGCAACTGTGCTCAGCGTTAGCGGATTGTATGGTTTTAAACCTGTCGTCTCTGGCAAATCGGCAAACTTTTCCGTCCAATATGTCTTGTCCTTCTGGTAACGGTCAGATTGCTCATAGCTTTGCTCCACCTGAATGAAATCCAGGTATGGATTCGCTTTGGTCGATGTAGCTTGACCTGTACCATGGACAATATCCATGTAATGCGTGGTAATTTCATTAATGGCCTGATTCATGGATACACCATCTGAAATAATATGGTGCATTGTGAAATTGTACCAGGTTTCTTCTGCCCCCAGCTGTAAAATAACCAATTGGTACAGCTGAGAATCCAGCAATAAAAAGGGCTGTGAATTAAGACGGTTTACTAATAGTTCGGCTTCCTCCGGGGTAACCTGGAGCGTTTCTATGCTTTGTGCAACAAATGGCTCTACATATTGATACGGAATACCATCCTCAGCAGTGATTTTAATACGAAAAGAATCGTTTTGTGCAATCACCTGATTCATCGCCTGTTGCAATGCATCTATACGAACAGTTCCCTTGATTTTAACAGTTGTAATAAGCGTGGACGTGTTGCGATTGGGATACAAAAGCTCCGTATACCAAATACGTTGCTGTGGTTGGCTTAATGCAAACAATTGAATATCGTGCTGAGTCATATATATCTCTCCTCGCAAAATAGATATTGTTAAAAAGAAACCTCGCATATTTATGCGGTTTGTTCCTCGGGATGCTTTCGAAACTGAAGCTCATACAGCTTCGCATAATGACCGTCCTTGGCAAGGAGCTGGTCATGGGTACCCTGTTCTTTCAGCTCGCCATCGGCAAGAACACAGATCGTATCCGCTCGCTCAATCGTAGACAATCGATGGGCAATGACTAATGTTGTACGATCCTTCATCAGCTCATTTAAGCCCTGCTGGACTTCATATTCCGATTCTGAATCCAGCGCCGAGGTCGCTTCATCCAGCAGCAAAATCGGTGCATTTTTGAGCAAAGCGCGAGCAATAGCGAGCCGCTGTCTTTGACCACCGGACAAGTTGGCTCCGCGTTCACCGACAATCGTGTCGTAACCCTCTGGCAGCTCGGCTATGAAATCACTCGCATAGGCTGTTTTGGCCGCAGCCTCTACTTCCTCATCCGTGGCATCCGGTGAGCCAAAGCGGATATTATCCGCCACTGTACCGTGGAACAACGTAGCCTCCTGTGGTACATAGGCCATCAAATCCCTGACCTCATCTAACCGAAGCTCTCCTGCCGAGCGACCCCGGACCCGCAGCACACCCTCATCCGGTGGATAAAAGCCTAGCAATAGCTTCATGACTGTGCTTTTGCCACCACCACTTGGGCCGACGAGCGCGGTGACCTGCCCTTCCGGCACGATCAGATTCAGCCTTTGCAGCGTTGGACGGTCCGGTTGATAACCAAAGGTGATGTCGTGCAGCTCCAGCGCAGCCGAAACTTGTTCAATGGCATGGCCTGAGCTCACAGTTTCGACATCACTATGAGATCCCTTAGGTTCACGAGCTGATAAAGCTGCCGCCTCCGGACCGATCAGCCCAGCCTGCGGTCCCTTCTGTTTCAACGCTGGAAAATGCTCCTCTTCCTTCGACTCATCCAGAATTTCGCGGATACGCGCCAAGCCCGCCAAGGAGTTTTGCAACAGCGATACAGCCGCCCCCAACTGCAAAAACACCGCGGAAATGCCGCCTTGCAGTTGCACAATCTGTCCCAGTACTCCCAGCTCCATCTGCTTCTGTGAAACCAGAATCAGTCCGGCAACAAGCACACCACCCAGCGTAATGAATTCAATGACAAAATTATACATATCCTGCAAGCCCATATGACGTCCCTGCTGGATGCTGATGCGGTTTATGTCCTCGCTTGCATCGTTACAAAGTCCGCCTACCTTTGTCCGCAATCCAAACAGCTTCACCGTCTGCAAACCGGAAAGCAGATCACTCAATCGTTCTGTGAATCCGCTCATCCGTCCCTGTAACTCTTCACTCGTCTGTCGCATCTTCTTCGCGAAATGAGAATTTACCCAAGCTGAAGCCAGCCCAAGTAAAACCGCCATAACCCCAAATCGCCAATCCAGCGCCAGCATAATGACCAGCGAACCAAAGAAAAGCGAAACTTCCAGTATAATCGAGCGAATATGAACGGTGTAAGCCTGCTCCAACGTCTTTACATCGTTTGTCATGCGGGATACAAGATCACCCGAATGGCGTTTTTCGACCTTTTCATATGATAAGTTGACGATATGCCCGAATAGTCTCACCCGTACATTGGCAATCGCCAGCCTCACACACCGCTTATACATGTAGCTGCACAGCGGAGAAATAAGACTTAGTGCCAAAAATGTACCGCTGACCAAATAAATTGCCTGGTAAAGCCCCTGCACTTCCCCATCAACCGCAAAATTCAGCAAATAATGCACCACAAAGGAAAGTAAAATCGTGATGCTCGCATTGGTCAGACTGTTGCCAACCAACCCGATAAAATACCATTTTCGGTACGGCTTCATCAGGGACAGCAACTGCTTAAACTCATAAAACCCCTGCTTGAAGGTCACGTTTCTCACTCCTTTCCTCTGGCATCGAATTGCCGTTTTCCATCGTATGCGGTTCTTCTTCGAAATTTTGCAAATACAGCTTTCGATATTCACCGTCGCGACCCAGTAATTCCTCATGCGTGCCCGATTCCACAATGCTCCCCTGATCAAGTACAATAATCCGGTTCGCCTGACGCACGGTTGACAGTCGATGAGCAATCACCAGTACCGTCCGATTATGCATTGCTGCACTCATCGCGATCTGCACCTGAGCCTCCGACTGGCTATCAAGCGCTGAAGTTGGCTCATCCAGTAGAAGCAGCGGAGCATTTTTCAACAATGCTCTTGCTATGGAAATACGCTGCTTTTGTCCACCGGACAATCCTCCTCCCCGCTCGCTCAAAAGGGTTTCATAGCCCTCGGGAAGCTGAACAATAAAATCATGCGCATGCGCCGCTTTCGCCGCCTCGACAATTTCTTCACGGGTCGCCTCCAGACGTCCATATCCGATATTTTCTGCAATCGTGGCTGGAAAAAGCGACGGCTCCTGAGATACTATCGAAATATGGCTGCGCAGGCTTGTTAAATTCCAATCTGTCAAATTCTTTCCAAATAGTTGAACGGTTCCAGCATGCTCTCCCAGTTCATTAAATCCG
Source organism: Paenibacillus terrae (assembly GCF_000943545.1). Classification (GTDB taxonomy): domain Bacteria; phylum Bacillota; class Bacilli; order Paenibacillales; family Paenibacillaceae; genus Paenibacillus; species Paenibacillus terrae_A. The sequence goes on along the minus strand of NZ_JTHP01000234.1, from coordinate 12,264 downwards.
CAAAGCAGCTTAAAAATCGTGCTTTTGCCGCCACCGCTACCGCCGACAATCGCTACCGTTTCTCCTTGTCCTACCTGGAAGCTGATATCCTTGAGTACCGTATTCCCTTCGTCGTATCCAAAGGTCAAATGGTCAAGCCTGACCACAGCAGCGTCATCGTCGCCTTCTGCTCCGTCTGGCTCGCTTTTACTTGCTTGACTAGCTTGGTTGGCCTTCCTTTCTGCATCGTCCTCAAAACGTAGGCCCTCATCTTCTCGGTCATCACTGAGTGAGGTGATTTCACCACCTTGACGTTCATCCGGCCAATCCAATACCTCAAACAAATGCTTCGCCGCTCCCCCCGCTTCCTTCATTTGCGTGATGATCGTCGGCAGCATGGAAACAGGCTGCAATATGAACGAAATCAGATATAAAAATAGGACAATGCCTCCAACATTCAGCTCTCCTTGTTGAATCAGGTATCCTCCGTACGCAATGACCAAAATAATCGGTGTTGCCAGCATCATCACACCTACCGGAGTAATAGAAGCATAGCGCTTTTCCAACCCCAGGCCGCGCCTGACGACCTCCTCCATAATCACCATATACTTCTTCAATAGCACAGCCTGCATATTGAATGCCTTGACGATAGGAATTCCTCCAATTGCATCCTGTCCGACCGCGTTCAAATGAGCCATTTTCTCCTGAAGCTGCTCGGAATATTTTTCAATCCGCCTGCTCATCAGTGTTGTTATGATCATTCCTACAGGCATAAGCGCAAGACTGGCCAAGATCAGCTTCCAGCTTGTCATTAAAAGCAACGTTAGTGATGCCGTAAACACAAGCGGTAAATAAAACAGATTGGCAAACTGCTCGATAAAAAAATTCTGTAACATCGCCGTATTATTCGTAAGCCGGGATACCAAATCTCCAGTGAACTTCCTCTCCACTTTGGAAACTGGTAAATCGCAAAACTTATGTACGAGGTCGCCTCTCAAATCGCGTAGTGCGCTAACGCTAAATCGCGCCGAAGCGTACCTCATCACAAACTTACAGGGCATTCCAATTAGCGTCATACCAACAACTAGATAGATCATGTTCTGGGTGGAGGAGAAGGTCCCCTCTACCATTTGCTCGATGGCCTTACCCAAAATAATGTCTATGGCTGCCAAACATAAGGAGGCGATCACCGTTATGAAAACCCATAGATTGTACGGTCTTACATAACGCGCGAGTCTTCGAAAAGCAGAATTTGATCGAAACAAGGACATCCCTCTTTTTCGTTGCTCACACTTTCGCAGTGCGAACTTTTTTAGTGAGGATTTTGCAAAATCCTGAAGTTGCAATGGACATGGTGAGATAAACTCTGGCTCTGGATGTATGAGTATTTACATGGAATGAAATCATTCTTGAATTATGCTGGGCATTGCATCATGGTGGTAGGTTGATTGTGAGTGGTTGCCGAGATGTTAATCATGTTGTGTATCGTGGTGTATCATGATGTGTGGGACTTTTAACTCTGTCTGAATCGTGGTTGTAGGGTATTGGTGCTGTAAGATGTATGAGCTGCGGTAACGTGGTTCAGGGCTGAAGATGCGGACAAAATATTCACGACTATGCTTATAACTTCTTGCTCTTGTTCATGAATGAAAAAGTGATTGCCTTCGAACATTCGCACATCTATGGGCGATGTGGTGTGCTGCTGCCAGGCATGAAGTGAATCAGTGCTCACCTCATGATCCTTCATGCCGCCCAAAATGGTCATCGGACAGGCCAAGGGTCCTCCCTGCTGATAAACATACGTTTCGCACACCTTAAAATCCGCGCGCAGACGGGGCATAATAATTTGCATTAAATCTGCATTTTGCAGTACTTCTTCGGGTGTTCCCTGCATCAAACGAAGCTCTTCGGTGAAAGGTTGATCTGCTAAATCATGGAGTTGTTTTTTTGAATACGGACGATGTGGTGCGGATTTACCGGATACGATGATATGGACAGGCAGTTTTCCGGTTTTGCTATACAATTGCCGTGCTGTTTCAAAAGCAATCAATGCTCCCATACTGTGTCCAAAGAAAGCAAACGGCTTATGTACGTATGGAGCCATAGCAGGAAGCAGCGAGTACACGATGTCCTGAATGGTATCCATTGGGGCTTCTGTGGAACGGCTTTCACGTCCTGGAAGCTGTACAGGCAACACAGTAATGTCAGGCGCAAGTCTAGACTTCCAGGAACTGAATATGGAAGCACCGCCACCGGCATAAGGGAAGCAAAATAGCTGGAGCTTCTCAGCCGGATGAACCGCGGTTTTCGCAAACCAAGCTTGTGACCGAGTCGTCATATGAATTCCTCCATCCTCTACACAGTTCAGATTTTTACATTAAATCCTTATATCTCTTTTTTTCTTCCAACACTTTCTAACTATTTTTAAATATACAAACTTTAAAACCGCTTGACATGGGACAAAAGATCTAAATTGATAGAGCTCATAAAAATAAAACAAAATCCATATTATTCTATTTATTCCCAGTCTTTAAAAGCAACAATTTCACTTTATGCATTAATTGCCTTCTGATCATGATCTGTTAATTAGATTCAAAACGAGTTTTCAGATTTTCAGGAATTTTGTAAAATCAAAATGATTATGATTTGCAATAAAGCTAGAAAGCTTTGTGCTACAACAATTTTACCTTTACATGCCATTAACATAAATGTAACAAATTCAGCCTGATATCATCCGACAAATTCCGCCTTTTTCCGCAACAGCCTTCGGCCTCCTATTTTATGGAATCAAATTTCATCAAGCTCACATCAACCAAAATTAATAACTCTTTAATTTTTTAATAGATCATGCCATTTTGTAGTTCTATAGAACTAATTTTCGCAGATTTTTTTTCGACTCTCTGTCTAAAAATTTTAGTTCAGATTGAATTTTTCTCCCCTAAAGCTAAGAATTTTCTTTTCAAACCTTTATAGAAACGTTTTTATCTTCCTTCACAAGTGTCAATTTTCAGGAATTTATATCTTTGGTTCTGGCCCTTCTGCAATCGACAAACGAACCTGAAATACCAAATAGCAAGTCTCTATGTGGTAAGAGACTTGCTGTTTTCAAGCTTATTATGACTTGGTCTTTGATGTAGCTGTGTAGACTTAAGAGGATGCGGCTGCAGCGAGCGTACCGGAAGCGTCTGTTGTGTGGTGAATACTGCGCACGAAGCGAATCGTTTTTGTTTCCGAGTGCATCACGACCGAATGGGTTTCCGCTCTATGACCAGGGAGAGAACGAACCCCCTGCAACCACTCGCCAGGTGTCACACCAGTAGCCACAAACATCACGCCTTGGCGTCCGACCATATCGTCCATGGACAATAAAGCCCCCGGATCAGCAATGCCCATACGTTTGCACCGTTCGATCTCTTCTTCACCATGAGGCAACAGGCGACCTTGAATCTCTCCACCCATGCATTTCAGCGCCGCCGCAGCCAACACACCTTCAGGCGCTCCACCGGAGCCGATATGCAGATCAACACCGCTATCGAGGCATGTTTCAATTGCACCCATTACGTCTCCATGCCCAAGCAGCTTGATCCGAACGCCGCTCTCCCGCAGAAGCTTGATAATTCCGGCGTGACGTGTACGATCCAGAATGGACACGGTAAGTTCGGACAAGGATTTACCCAGTATCCGTGCGGCCTTTGACAGGGTAGCCGGAATCGGATCATCCAGCGATAGCTTTCCAGCCAGTGCCGGGCCTACGGCCATTTTTTGCATATACATATCTGGAGCATGGAGCAGACCTCCGCGGGGGGCAGCAGCAATGACCGATAGGGCGTTGTTCAATCCGTTCGCCACCGTTTCGGTTCCCTCCAGCGGGTCGACGGCGATGTCTATGGCCGGCCCTCTGCGATTGCCTACTCTTTCCCCGATATACAGCATGGGAGCCTCATCCATTTCTCCTTCGCCAATGACGACCGTACCGTCCATAGATACCGCGTTAAAATGAGTGCGGATGGCTACCGTAGCCGCCTCGTCCGCGCTGTTCTTATCTCCACGTCCTGTCCATTGCGCTGATTGCAGCGCTGCCGCCTCTGTAACCCGAACGAATTCCAATGCCAGTTGACTTTCCATACCTTCCCTCCACCTCTCCTATATATAATTGTTATCCTATGGCAAATCATTATTTATAGGGCATCTTTGCTGCCTTTTTATTTATCTATTAATCTCCTATATCCTACTGCCAATCATTATCTATAGGGCAGCTTTGCTGCCTTTTTTATCTATTTATCTATAGCACTCCTGTATCCTACAGCAACTATTATCTATTGAGCAGCTATGCTTCTATAACATCCTGATAATCAAACCCGCTGTTTCTTCAATCGCTTTATCGGTGACATCAATGATCGGGCAGCCTAATTTCGTAAACAAAGATTGCGCATACGCAATCTCTTCCTCCACCCGCGTCGATGTAGCATATTGCACATTGTTAGGCAGCCCCATCACCTTGAGTCGCTCACTACGTATTTTTAGCAGCAGCTCCGGCTGGATCGTTAACCCAAACACCCGACCATGCTGTACATCCTGCAACTGTGCAGGCGGTGTCAGCTCCGGTACAATGGGAATGTTGACCGTTTTATAACCTTTATGCGCCAGAAACATCGACAAAGGAGTTTTGGAAATACGAGATACGCCTAGCAGTACAATATCTGCTTTGAGAATGGCGCTCACATCTTTGCCATCATCATATTGAACCGCAAAATCCATCGCTTCCACACGACGGAAATAATTATCGTCCATCCGATGCAGCAAACCGGGTTTTTCCTTGGGATCATCATGGAACGTGTCAGCAAACGCCTGCATCATCGGGCCCATGATATCGACAGCCCGCACATTCAGCCGGACAGCCTCCTCTTTCATTGCTTCTCTCAACTCCGGCTGTACCAGCGTATAGGCTACAAAGCCTTTACGCTCGGCCACCTCTTCCATCACCCGGCTCAGTTCGTCTTCATCTCTTACATTCATAAATCTCTTGATCTCTGTGTCCGGTAGCTCAAATTGGCGCATGGTCGCCTGAACGACGGCTTCCGCCGTCTCGCCAATCGAGTCTGAACAGATCGCTATAAAATGACTACGCGCCTGAACCATTCGATTCCTCCCATTAATCCTCTGCTACCATATCGAGCAACATTTTGATAATATTCGTTTTCGTAATGCGTCCCACGACTTTCCAGTGTTCCCCTGGTTTGTCGGAGTTGGAAGGGACGACGACAGGCAGACTGTCGATTTGACGGGCAATGATTTTGCGCGCTGCCTCCAATACAGTGTCTTCCGGGGAAACGGTGACGACATTTGCCTGACGAGTCATGACGAGACTAACAGGGATGGTCGCCGCATTCGGATTGCCTAGCGTAACCTTGAGCAGATCCTTGCGGGAAGCTACTCCTGCCAGATTCCCCTCTTCATCGGTAACGATCAGGTTACTCACGTTCTCCAGAAAAAGAGCAACCACAGCTTCCTGAATCGTTGTTGTTTCACGTACGATGACTGGAACCCCGTGAAGATCGCCGACCTTCATTTGCATGAGCCGGAATTTCTCCTCCCGGTTCGGCGTGCCCCGTTTTCCGACAAAATAACCAACCTTGGGCTTCGCATCTATATAATTCAGAATGCCCAGCTTGGATAGGTCGGTCCGAATGGTCGCCTTGCTGAGATTGAGCATTTCCGCAATCTGATCACCGGTAATCGGGGCATGCTTTTGTACGATGTTTAAAATTTCCACTTGTCTTGCCGTAAGGTCGATGATGAACGCCCCTCCTTTTTTTTCCTTGCTATCTGATATTAAATATAATACGTCATATATAATTATAAATCAACCTTTAAAAGCATATAAAACATCACATATATAAAATTAAAGCGGTTATTGATGGTTTTTTATCGTTTAAAGCACTTATACCACACCAAAAAAGCGGATACTTCACACCCTGCTCTTTCGAGTAAGACGAAGTATCCGCTCCTTTATTCGTATCTTAAAGCATCGATCGGACGCAGCTTGGACGCCTTCCGCGCCGGGTACACTCCAAACAGTACACCAACCCCCATGCAGCACAGAAAAGAGTACAGCACCGGTTCCATCGTATACACTATCGGCATATGGACAAATTTCTCCAGCAGCTTCGCGCCCCCAAGACCCGCCATAACGCCAACCAGTCCGCCCATCAGACTAAGAAAAACAGCCTCGGCCAGAAATTGCAGCATAATATCACTGCGCTGCGCACCAATCGCCTTGCGAATCCCGATCTCCCTCGTCCTTTCCGTGACGGACACCAGCATAATATTCATGATGCCAATGCCCCCAACACCGAGCGCAATCGCAGCAACGCCGAGCAACAACATATTCATAACCTTGTCTACACCTGAGACCGTTTTTAGAATCTCCGTCTGGGTCGTGATTTGGAAATCATCGCCCTCTGATGGCTTCAGCTCATGCCGGGCACGCAGCACCTGTCGGATTTCAGCACTCGCCTGGTCAATCTTCTCCTCCGTTGTTGCAGAAGCATTCACCTGCTGAATGCTCATATTCCCCAGCCGTTCCATCCCTGTTGTAATCGGCACATATACCTGCTGCCCGCTGTTACCCATATTGGAATTGGAATTCGTCAGTACCCCGACCACCTTAAAAGGAAGCTGCTTGATCATGATCGTTTCCCCCACCGCCTTGGAGGCATCCGGACCAAAAATATTACGGGCTGCATCGCTCCCTAGCACCACGACATTCAGTCTCTTTTCCACTTCATAGTGGGTAAAAGACCTGCCCTGAGCGAGCGACAGCTTTCTCACATGGATGAAAGCCAGCGAAGTCCCCTCAATCTGCCCGCTGACCTTATTGCGGCTCCACGTAATATCAGCATTGGTCATGGCACTTGGAGCTACCTCGGCTACAGCTTTTTGCTGCTCTAGCGCAGCGATATCCTCCAGAGATATTCCTTTCGTCTGACTGAACGACATGGAGCTGGACCCATCATATGGGGCATAAGGATAAATCATGAGCAAATTATTCCCCATACTGTTAATCTGCGACGTAATCGTGGCTGTAGAGCCTTTACCAATGGCAACAATCGCGATTACAGCAGCCACCCCAATAATAATACCCAGCATGGTCAGCAAGGATCGCAGCATATTGGTTCGCAAACTGTTGAGCGATACCCGGATAATTTCCCGAAATTTCATGCCTTCACTTCCTCTGCCGCCATTCTTCGGTTCCCAACAGGCTGATCCTTTTCAATCCGTCCATCGCGAAAATGAATCAGACGCTTGGCGTATTCCGCAATTTCCTGATCATGCGTAACGAGTACAACCGTTTTACCCTGATCGTTCAGGCGTTGGAAAATCTCCATAATTTCAACGCTCGTTTTGGAGTCCAGTGCGCCTGTCGGCTCATCCGCCAAGAGAATGACCGGATTGTTCACAAGTGCGCGTGCTATGGATACCCGTTGCTGCTGACCGCCTGACAGCTCATTCGGCTTGTTGTTCATCCGATCGCCCAGCCCCACACTGGTCAGCGCCTCAATGGCACGCAAGCGCCGCTCCTTGGCTGGTACGCCTGCATAAATCATCGGCAGCTCTACGTTCTCCAAAGCTGTGGCCCGCGGAAGCAAATGAAATTTTTGAAATACAAATCCGATTTTCTGATTACGGATAATAGCCAGCTCATCCTCACGAGCATCCAGTATGGAATAACCGTCCAAATAAAATTGTCCCGAGGTAGGAAGATCCAGACAGCCGATGACATTCATCATCGTGGACTTGCCTGATCCAGACGGGCCCATGATTGCCACAAAATCACCATCAGCAATGTTGAGTTGCACATCACGCAGGGCATGAATTTCCTGATCCCCAACCTGGTACACCTTTTTCATATCCTCAATTTGAATGACATGTCTCATCCCCGTTTAAAAGCCTCCTTGCATGCCACCCATATTGGAAGGGTCTGGCGGTGCTTCAGGAGCAGGCATAACAATCGTATCGCCCTCCTTCACACCTGACTTGAGTTCAACCCGATCTGGCGTGTAAAATCCGAGCTCTACGGGCTTGAACGTGCGTGCCCCTGGATTTGCCGGATTGGAAGCAAGATAGACGCCGTCTTGTCCGCCTTCGGATCTCAGCGCAATCGCTGGCACAAACAGCACATTTTTGTGTACTCCCAAAATAACAGACACATTCATAATCATACCGGTTTTCAGCTTGCCTTTCGGATCATGAACGGACAGCTCCATCAGATAGGTCGTCATGCCTTCATCTGTGGATGCTTCCGGTGAGACGAATTGCACCTTGCCCGGGAACGACTCACCCGGGTAAGCATTGGTGGATAACACCGCTGAAAGTCCTTTTTTCACCTTTACAATATCGTTCTGACTAATTTTCGCAACAATTTTGAGATTGTTGGAGTCCGAGTTGTTCATGACGATAAAAGGAGCCGTCGGACTGGTTCCGACATCCCCGTTCACCTTTAAAATGACTCCATCCCATGGTGCCGTGACCTGAAGCTTGTTCAGGTCATTTTTCTTCTGCTCCAGCTCAGTGGCCAGTCTTCTAACCTCAATCCGTGCGGATTGGATATTGGAGGCATCGGCTGGAACCTCCGTTTTGCGAAGCTCAGCCCTAGCCGATCGATAGCCGATTTCAGCCTCTGCGATAGCATGACGCTTTTGCGACATGATTTTGCGGAATTGTAAATCCAGACCGTCATAATCTGTCTGCGCCTTATCCAGTGCTTGCTCTGCCTGCTCCATTTCACTGTTGGACACTGCTCCGGCATCATGTAAAAACTTTTGATCTTCATATGCCTTTCGCGCCTGCTCCAACTGCTTTTTGGAAGCCTTCTTCTGACTTTCCGCTTCTTCCAGCTCAAATGATTCCTGCGCTGTATCGACAGCCATTTTAGCCCGAAGCACGTTCGTCTTCTGAATTTCAATATCCTCCGCCTTCGGCCCCTTCTCCAATTCAGCCAGCTTGGATTTGGATATTTCCAAATTATCGGATGCGCTCTGGATTTGCATCTTAATTTCAGAACTGTCCAGAAGAGCCAGGACTTGTCCTTTTTTCACCTTGTCTCCGGCCTTCACGTTTACCGCCGCCAGCTTATTTTCGCCTGCACTTGTGAAATTCAGTTTTACTTCCTTGGAAGCCTGCACGGTACCAGACGTATCCAGCTTCTCGCTCACATCCCCGCGTTCCACTTTAAGCGTCTCGTCCTGAACCAATGGTACAGCCTGCTCTTTGGGCAGCTTCAAATACACTGCTGTTCCGCCCCCGCCTATAACCAGCAGCACAACCATGGTCCAGATCCACTTTTTTCTCCGTTTTCTTCGTAACTTTAATAAGGCATCGTTTAAAACCGTTTCTGCCAACTTCGTTTCCTCCCTATGTGCTCCATGGCTTGCTCAACGTGTATTCATTCTGACTCAGCTCAATCGCCAGCTCTTCCATTTGCCGTTCAATCTGGTCCACCTTCAACTGGCTATTTTTCAGCTCCAGCTCGATAATTAAGCCTCTGGCCCACTTTTTGCGGGACAGCTCCAGCCCCTCTTTTGCCGTGCGCAGACTTTCTTCCAGCTGAACGTATTTTTTTTGGTTTTCCTTGACCGTGGCATATAAATTGCGGAGCGATTCGGCAAAATCCTTTTGTCCCTTGTCCAGCTCCTCCTTGGCTGTATCCACGTCCATTTTGGCTAGATCGTAAGCACCTGCACCGCTGTTAAAATCGAAATATCTCACATTGAGTTCCGAAGTCTTGATGCTATCCTCCAGCTTCCACAAGTTCGGATTCATATCCATCAGCTGTTGTATATGTATTTCGATATCCAGCTTCTTCGGTTCCTTGTACACTGGTCGATCCACCATTTCATAGGCTGTTCCGTTAGGCTGGCCCATCAGAAAATTCAGAGCGTCACGCGATTTTTGCAGCGCAATTTTTCCCTGCTCGACCGTCTGCTCCGCCTGGCTTCTGGCCTGTGTACTCTCGTTTTTCGCATACTCAGACAGCTTGCCGCGCGCAAATTTGGCGAGTGCAATCTTTTCCTCCGCATGAGCAATTTCAAGCGCTTCCAGATCATTTTTCACCTGATTCTCTGCTACGAATACGCTTTGGTAGCTTTTCATCACATTAAAATAAATCTGATCCTTGGCGAACTGCGCCTGCTTTTTGCTGGCTAGATAGGATAACGTCGAAGAGTTATAATTTCTCCAAGATGAGTCATCACCAACATATTCACCATCTATAAAATCGACGAATGCATTTCCCAGGTCCTTCTCTGCATTCTTAAACTCAATTCTTCGACGCTCCACGTCCCGCTCGGCGGTACGCGTGTTGTAGCTATTCGTCTGTGCCCATTCCGTTGCCTGCTTGAGCGTTAATGGAGGTAAAGCCTGACCCGTTACAGAGGCGGTCTTCGATATAACCGCAGCAGACGAAGTTCCTGATATACTTGCTGACGTATTTCCTGTTGAACTCCCTGCTGCACTATCAGCCTGAACGGTGGAAATCAAGCCTGACGACATCGTCAAAACGAGCAGCGTGGCAGCCACTTTTTGCTTCATAAGATGAATCTCTCCCCTTTCGGTGAAATCTTTCGAATTATTTCCATAGATTTCGACATAAATTTCCACAGTCTATCCGCCACCTAATTGTACTTTCAGGTTAATGTTGGTACAAGGTGTTAAACCAATACATTTTTGTAACCTTTATTTCAACACTGTCAATACAAGCTGTTCTCTTGCAAATCAGATATAAAACGAATCTGTTTTTACCTGAACTTTACCTAAATTTCAGCTAATTTTAAGGAAACTAACAGTATCTATTAAGGTTAGGAGCATATACTAGAGAAAGAATAACAGCCGCTCACTGGGAGGGTTAATAGATGATAAAAGAATCTCGCATGACAACTACGAACGAACCGTCTGATTTGTGGATGACCCGCTTTTTACGTGAATCCGAACAGCAAAAGAAGCAACTGATCCGGGAAGCCCGGAAAAATAACGATATACCGCTTATAAACAGTATTTCTTTCCACCTTGCCCAACGGAATCAGCAACATTTGATCAGCTAGGTATGATTTTAATAGAGATGTATCTCACTTCTAACCTAAAAATGCCGATCAACGTCGCTTACATGCGTACGTGATCGGCATTTTTAGGTTGTTTCTATCTATTCGTCTTCTATCATTGCTTGAGAATCATGCAGGTATTTTTCCAGTGAAATTCGTCCGTTCTCCATAAACTGTATACCTTCCGCTTCCAAAAGCAGCCTTTGTAAAGAAGCTCCTTCATCGTCCTGTAGCGCGATTTCCCCCAATCGATTTACAACCCTGTGCCAGGGCAAGCGATGCTTGCTGCTAAGCGTATGCAAAATACGCACCACCTGACGCGCCCCTCTCGGACTCCCTGCTTCCCCTGCAATTTGTCCGTAGGTCATGATTTTTCCCTCAGGGATGAGCTGGATTATTTTTAATACACGAGCTGTAAAAGGCTGCATGTTATCGTTGGATCTCCTTCCCCTAGCGTAAACTGTGGTCTTCACGTCTCAATACAATGCTGACACCAGACAACAAAACCATTCCGGCTCTCGTGCAGTTTTTCTATCATTATAGCACCCACAGTCTTCAGTTGGCGAAGGCTAGAATCCGCTTAGACCCTGCCTTTTTAAATCCTTTGCTACTAGACGTGCCAGTTCCTTTGCTCCCGCAACATTCGGATGCAGCGTGTCACCGTTCATATACAGGGCAAGTGTGGCTTGCGGGCCAATGGAGGTAAAATAAGCTGAGCTAAGCACGTTCAGATCGACCAAAGGCGTTTGTTCCTCTTGAGCCAGCGTTAAAATAGAGCCTCTATACCATCTATTTTCAGCGGTGTGTACATTATTCGCGTTAAAATCAGTGGCTCGCCCCTGCGGTGTTGAAAGGATTACGATTGCCCCCTTGGCCTTGACCTGCCGGATCATATCCCGCATCCAGTCCTTAAACTCCGCTTCGCTTTCGTTATGCTTCGGGTTGGTGTCATTAATGCCCAACTGGAGAATGAAATAATCCCCCGGCTTAATGTATTTGACGATAGCCTCTAGCTGACCGTCCTGATGGAAGCCCCTTGCAATTTGCCCCCCTGATGCCATGTTACGAATCTGGAATGTACTGGTGTTTACGAATTGCGGCAATAGCTGACCCCATCCCGCCTGCACGCTGCTATCCAGTGGATAGTAATTGCAGACGGTAGAATCGCCGCCGATGTAAATCGTCCGAT
>NZ_JTHP01000233.1 GCF_000943545.1 Paenibacillus terrae | reverse complement strand
TTCCAGTGTATGGCCTTCCAGACGAAGTCGGACCGCCAGATACCTTTCGTAGAGTCGTTTGTCTGATACCTTTTTCATCGCTGTATTCAAATACTCGATTTCTTCATTGTTCATCTTCATCGCCGCCTTGTGGTGAGTTACCCTTTATTACCCGATTTGGCGGTTGAAGTGAATTTGGTAGCTTATTAATTGCGTTCTATATAGCA
>NZ_JTHP01000232.1 GCF_000943545.1 Paenibacillus terrae | reverse complement strand
TGGATCGGCTACACTAAGTTGGACAGAAAAAATAAGGGCTTGTAGAATAAACCTATCATGTTAAGGAGCGAATCTCTACAATGCCAAAACAACAACGACGTACCTTTACAGCAGAATTCAAAAAACAAATGGTGGAACTCTATGAAAATGGGAAATCCAGAGCAGCCCTTGTGGAGGAATATGGCCTCACAGCCTCAGCTTTAGATC
>NZ_JTHP01000231.1 GCF_000943545.1 Paenibacillus terrae | reverse complement strand
GGGCTCTGACTTCTTGTAAGCACACGGTTTCAGGATCTATTTCACTCCCCTTCCGGGGTGCTTTTCACCTTTCCCTCACGGTACTGCTTCACTATCGGTCGCCAGGGAGTATTTAGCCTTGGCAGATGGTCCTGCCGGATTCATACGGGGTTTCACGTGCCCCGCACTACTCGGGATCGTCTCGGAGGGAACAAGTTTTGAATTAC
>NZ_JTHP01000230.1 GCF_000943545.1 Paenibacillus terrae | reverse complement strand
CTGGATCGGCTACACTAAGTTGGACAGAAAAAATAAGGGCTTGTAGAATAAACCTATCATGTTAAGGAGCGAATCTCTACAATGCCAAAACAACAACGACGTACCTTTACAGCAGAATTCAAAAAACAAATGGTGGGACTCTATGAAAATGGGAAATCCAGAGCAACCCTTGTGGAGGAATATGGCCTCACAGCCTCAGCTTTAGACC
>NZ_JTHP01000229.1 GCF_000943545.1 Paenibacillus terrae | reverse complement strand
TAAGAACCCATATGTTACCCATTTTTATCGCCTTCTCTTCTTGCTCAAGCTTCAACCGGCATAAGTCCTTTATATAGGAAGGCTTAAGGCCCCACTTTTCGGAGGCCTCTTTTATGTCCATTATCTGTTTTAAAGGGTTCAATTTCCATGAGTTAAAAGTGTTTATTTCTATTTCATCCTGGTCTTGATTAACAACTATCTTATTCAATTT
>NZ_JTHP01000228.1 GCF_000943545.1 Paenibacillus terrae | reverse complement strand
GTACTTCAAAACTTGTTCTCTCCGAGACGGATCCCGAGTAGTGCGGGGCACGTGAAACCCCGTATGAATCCGGCAGGACCATCTGCCAAGGCTAAATACTCCCTGGCGACCGATAGTGAAGCAGTACCGTGAGGGAAAGGTGAAAAGCACCCCGGAAGGGGAGTGAAATAGATCCTGAAACCGTGTGCTTACAAGAAGTCAGAGCCCTATGTAT
>NZ_JTHP01000227.1 GCF_000943545.1 Paenibacillus terrae | reverse complement strand
GCTTGGCGACGTCCTACTCTCCCAGGACCCTGCGGTCCAAGTACCATCGGCGCTGGAGGGCTTAACGGTCGTGTTCGGGATGGGTACGTGTGGAACCCCTCCGCTATCGCCACCAAACATGAATTTGCTTTGCAAATTCTTCCGTATGGGTATTCGGTTCATCACTCATCGTGTGAATGAATAGCCATGCGCTTGTCGTATGTATCTTCTACATACCTTCAAGGTG
>NZ_JTHP01000226.1 GCF_000943545.1 Paenibacillus terrae | reverse complement strand
GGATGCTCTTCCGATCCCGTTCCCAGCGGCGAGCTTTCAAAGGTTTCGGTTGCAACGTCTTGATCAAACTGTCCGAGATAGTTGTAGACAATGTCCGGATGGGCGTCAAATCCTAGATTCGACTTATGCTCCGCCGCCGTCAGATACTTCAGCACCCCATATCCGAATCCTTTATTCGGTATGCCTCGCAACGACTCTTTTACGGATTTGATGGCGTGCGAGAGGTT
>NZ_JTHP01000225.1 GCF_000943545.1 Paenibacillus terrae | reverse complement strand
GCCTGCTCTTCCGATCCCGTTCCCAGCGGCGAGCTTTCAAAGGTTTCGGTTGCAACGTCTTGGTCAAACTGTCCGAGATAGTTGTAGACAATGTCCGGATGGGCGTCAAATCCTAGATTCGACTTATGCTCCGCCGCCGTCAGATACTTCAGCACCCCATATCCGAATCCTTTATTCGGTATGCCTCGCAACGACTCTTTTACGGATTTAATGGCATGCGAGAGGCT
>NZ_JTHP01000224.1 GCF_000943545.1 Paenibacillus terrae | reverse complement strand
CCGGTGCTTCTTCTTGTTCAGGAAGCTCACCCTCTGCAGCAATTACTGCCACAACTTGACCTACGTTAAAGATGTCTCCGTCTTTGGCAAATACTTCTTGAACCGTACCATTGACCGGACATGGAACTTCAACTACAGCCTTGTCATTTTGTACTTCCATGATGATATCTTCATCCGTTACTTTTCGCCGGGCTTAATGTGCATCTTGATGATTTCGCCTTCGTGAAGA
>NZ_JTHP01000223.1 GCF_000943545.1 Paenibacillus terrae | reverse complement strand
GTTCTTCCAGCCAGCGACGCTCATCGGCCGTGACAATCTCGATCGATTCGTGGCTTCTGCCCGCGTCCTCAATCAGCTGAGCCGCAATGTGTTTCACATGACCTTCCATGTTCCTCACGATTTGGGGGTCATACACCAGGGCATTGTACTGGAATTTCATCGACAGCTCGCTGCCAGGCACCACAATTACATTGAAATCATAGTTGGTTTGTTCGGACACTTCGAGATCCTCTAATG
>NZ_JTHP01000222.1 GCF_000943545.1 Paenibacillus terrae | reverse complement strand
CCTCCCGGCTGCATACGTACGATCTTCAGCTGGAGATGCGGCATTTGTTCCGCTATCCGACGATCCATGACCTTGCGCCTCATGTGCAATCCGTAGGGCGTCACGCGGACCAAGGACTGGTGGAAGGGGACGTGCCGCTTTTGCCCGTTCAGCGCTGGTTCTTTGCACAGCAGATGGCGCATCCGCACCAGTTCAACCAATCGGTGATGCTTTATCGGAAAGAGGGATTCGATGAAGCGATC
>NZ_JTHP01000221.1 GCF_000943545.1 Paenibacillus terrae | reverse complement strand
AGCAGGCGTTATCTGTCGTCGTAAGCGATCTGACGTACGTTAGAGTAGGTTCATATTGGAATTACGTATGCTTCTTTGTGGATCTGTTTAACCGCGAAATTATCGGTTACAGTGCGGGGGCACACAAGGATGCCAAGCTAGTTTACCGTGCTTTGGCTTCGATTAAGGGCAACCTGAATGACATTCAGCTCTTCCACACCGATCGAGGCAATGAATTCAAGAATAAGCTCATCGACGATGCGCTGGAGACTTTTCAGATTGAGCGTT
>NZ_JTHP01000220.1 GCF_000943545.1 Paenibacillus terrae | reverse complement strand
AGCAGGCGTTATCTGTCGTCGTAAGCGATCTGACGTACGTTAGAGTAGGTTCATATTGGAATTACGTATGCTTCTTTGTGGATCTGTTTAACCGCGAAATTATCGGTTACAGTGCGGGGGCACACAAGGATGCCAAGCTAGTTTACCGTGCTTTGGCTTCGATTAAGGCCAACCTGAATGACATTCAGCTCTTCCACACCGATCGAGGCAATGAATTCAAGAATAAGCTCATCGACGATGCGCTGGAGACTTTTCAGATTGAGCGTT
>NZ_JTHP01000219.1 GCF_000943545.1 Paenibacillus terrae | reverse complement strand
TTAAACTCTCAAACGTTTGGTGGCGATAGCGGAGGGGTTCCACACGTACCCATCCCGAACACGACCGTTAAGCCCTCCAGCGCCGATGGTACTTGGACCGCAGGGTCCTGGGAGAGTAGGACGTCGCCAAGCGCAACCACTAAAGAAGAATTTCTTTGGTGGTTTATTATGGGCCCTTAGCTCAGCTGGTTAGAGCGCACCCCTGATAAGGGTGAGGTCGGTGGTTCGAGTCCACTAGGGCCCACCATATAACTTTATATTACTCTTT
>NZ_JTHP01000218.1 GCF_000943545.1 Paenibacillus terrae | reverse complement strand
AAAATATCAATGTTCGATAAAGAATGATGTTTGCCAAAGGCAAAATATCTTTCCTTACCTGCTACCTTTATTTCACTTGTTTACACAAGATCAGCTTAAAGGAATATTCTAAAACGCAATTTCGTTTCGGTATCCAGTTTTCAAGGTGCACTTTTCCGGTTTTTAAGGCCGGATGAATATCATATCAAATTCCTCAACACTTGAATACAAGTATATGTTGGAAACGCTATGTGAGAGATTGAACTCTCAAAACTGAGCAACGAGTGAGTAG
>NZ_JTHP01000217.1 GCF_000943545.1 Paenibacillus terrae | reverse complement strand
TGATCGCCTATGGCTTCTTCCCATTCCGATAGCAGACGTTGAATATCTTCGTTTTGGTTCATTTTGAATTGATCCATTTTGGTGAATAGATTTTTGTCCTCTGATGAACATGAACCCTGTTGTTCACTGGCGAGTTCCAACTGATAAAACCGCTGACGTAATGCTTCTTGAAACCAATCTGGCCAATTTGACATGGTATGTTTCCCCTCCCGTGGTTGAAGTGTGTGTATGTTAACTCTGATGAGGAGGGATGGCAAGTCATTGTTTTGTGT
>NZ_JTHP01000216.1 GCF_000943545.1 Paenibacillus terrae | reverse complement strand
ACACGACGACTCGCCGGAATAACGGTCGGATTGCTTTGGCGTGTCTTTAACTTCTTATCTCGCAGAGAAATATCGTTAGAAGCCGCTTTCTTGTTTGGGGCTGTTGTAAGCATGATTGCCTTTGTGGGAATCCTCATTTGGCTTCCTTCTATGCCGGTTAAAGAGAAAATGTCTTATGGAACACAGCTTGGTATACTTCGTAAGCCTCAATTGTGGTTCAATATCGTGACTGTTATTTTATCTTTGCAGCTATGTTTTCTGTGTACAGCTACTTTGCCGAATAGTCGT
>NZ_JTHP01000215.1 GCF_000943545.1 Paenibacillus terrae | reverse complement strand
GCTGGATCAAACAAGCTCAGGCGACGGGTTCCTTCAAAGAGAAGGACAATCGCTCATCAGAAGAAAATGAGCTGATCGCTTTGCAAAAAGAGAACCAGCGTCTGAAAATGGAAGTGGATATTTTAAAGCAAGCCGCGCTGATCATGGGACGAAAGTAACTATCATCCAGAATAATCGTGATAAATACTCGGTATCAGCAATGTGTGACGTCCTGCAAATCGCAAGAAGTACATTTTATTATGACGCCCAAGAACGAGCCACTGAAGACGATGTCACCGAAGCTATTGTGGATATCTTTCACAAGAAT
>NZ_JTHP01000214.1 GCF_000943545.1 Paenibacillus terrae | reverse complement strand
ATTATTTGTAATTTATATATTAAAAAAATAGTACTAATAATATAATTAAAGTACTGAATTTAATTCATTTTTTATCAATATGTGCGCCCGTCTTTACCTTTTCTAATATTACTTTACCATAATACCGCTCTGATTGAACCAAAGTTGCCACCTCCTAAATTTATCAAAAGCCCGATGATAATCTGCTCATCGGGCTTTTGTTTTTACTAGGAAGAATACTTTTGTTATGTTGCATTAAATTTTAGAACACAACTTTATTGTCTATTTCTCGATTAGTACACAACTTTATTGTCTGAAGACAAAAAAT
>NZ_JTHP01000213.1 GCF_000943545.1 Paenibacillus terrae | reverse complement strand
CAGAAACGGAATGACGGTCTTTTTTTCGATTAGCAGCAAGCGAATTTGGGTACAGGAAACCAATTAAAAAAAGGTGTTGCTAAGTTTAAGCATAATATGATATATTCTTATAGCTGTCTTTTCTGAGATAGTTAGCAACACAAAGCAGAATGAAAATGTTCAAAAAATTCTCTTGAAAAAAAGTGTTGCAAAGCCCTAGAAAACATGATATATTATTTAAGTCGCCGCTGAGTTGTGGTGGTGAAACAAAGTAAGAACAAAAGCAAGAGAACAAGAAGGTTTGATCTTTGAAAACTGAACAACGAGTGAGTGCGGATTTTGCTTGC
>NZ_JTHP01000212.1 GCF_000943545.1 Paenibacillus terrae | reverse complement strand
AAATCGCCCTATTCAGACTCGCTTTCGCTGCGGCTTCAGCTCTTCACCTTAACCTTGCACGGGAACGTAACTCGCCGGTTCATTCTACAAAAGGCACGCCATCACCCATAAATAGGGCTCTGACTTCTTGTAAGCACACGGTTTCAGGATCTATTTCACTCCCCTTCCGGGGTGCTTTTCACCTTTCCCTCACGGTACTGCTTCACTATCGGTCGCCAGGGAGTATTTAGCCTTGGCAGATGGTCCTGCCGGATTCATACGGGGTTTCACGTGCCCCGCACTACTCGGGATCCGTCTCGGAGAGAACAAGTTTTGAATTACAGGGCTTTTACCTTCTT
>NZ_JTHP01000211.1 GCF_000943545.1 Paenibacillus terrae | reverse complement strand
GATTCGAGGAAGAGCCGCTACGTCAGGCACTGACGCAGTTGGCGGTGCACCATGATGCGTTGCGGATGGTGTTCCGCAAGGCGGGGCAAGGCTGGGAAGCGTGGAACCGCGGAGTGAAGGAAGGGAAGCTGTATGATCTGGAAGTGGCCGATATCAAAGACGTGCCGATCGGTCCCACATTGGGTCAAGCTATAGAAGCCCGGGCCAGCACTATTCAGAGTAGCATCCGACTGGATGAAGGACCACTGCTGAAAGTGGGCCTGTTCCACTGCGCTGATGGGGACCATCTGCTACTGGCTATTCATCATATGGTGGTAGACGGCGTATCGTGGCGGATACT
>NZ_JTHP01000210.1 GCF_000943545.1 Paenibacillus terrae | reverse complement strand
ACACGACGACTAGGGACGAAGCAGAGGTTTATCCTGCTTCGTCCCTTTTGCGTTTTTCCGTCATTGCGGCTTTTTTGAGCAGATTGTGGGCAAGGCAAAGCCACCCGACCTCCAGGCTTACTTTTTGCAAGCCGCGAAGCAGGAACCTCCGGAAACCCCGATTGTTTTTTATTTGTCCAAACACGCTCTCGGGCTCAGTCATGCGCCGAACGGAAAGAGTGTATCCTTCCTCGCTGCGCAGTCGTTCCCGCATGTCGTTTTTTTTGCCGCATATAGGTCAGACTGATGGCCATCTCCCGGTTGCCCTTGGCTGTGGTGCATTTCGCTTTTAGGGGACAATCGCTACA
>NZ_JTHP01000209.1 GCF_000943545.1 Paenibacillus terrae | reverse complement strand
GTGGATCAGTATCTTGCTGGATTTTACACGGAGGTTAAAGCTGAGAATACGATGGGTAATGATGCAACGCCAATAATTCCAACAAAAGATACAGCCTATGATTTGCTAATTGATTTAGGCGTAATATTGGACGAAAATAATGTACCTGAATCGGAACGATTTGTGGTGGTTCCTGCATGGTACTATGGCTTGCTACTGAAAGATGCCCGTTTCACCAAAGACCCAAATATTATCCGCACAGGTTATGTCGGGGATATTGATGGCATGACGGTTTATAAATCAAACAATGTGCCAAATACAGGAGGAGCCAAGTATAAAATCATCGCAGGTCATAAGAGTGCGATTTCGTTTGCC
>NZ_JTHP01000208.1 GCF_000943545.1 Paenibacillus terrae | reverse complement strand
CTTCTTCAAACTTTTGCTTCATATAGCTTTGTGCCTGATTGACTTCAAATCCCAGCTTATCTACAGGGTAAAGCTTCAACTTTTCAATAGCGACTTGAAACAAATCATCCGGCAGCAGTTTGTAAATGTCCCCATAAATCACATACATTTGCTTGGTCTTGCGATGCTGCCCAATAATTGAAATGGCCGAATAGTCATTCTTCTTTCCGGCTTTAATCGCTGGATCAATGTACATGGCAAGTTCCATCTCCTCAAACTCAGGCAACCTGCCCCAATACATGATATTCTGGAATATGTATTCATCGGTTGAACGCGGATCGTTTTGTAATTCTTTATAGAAACTTTTCTCGCCCATCGCTTG
>NZ_JTHP01000207.1 GCF_000943545.1 Paenibacillus terrae | reverse complement strand
TGGCGGGCCTTTCCAGACCTCTTCATCTAACCGGTTCCTTTGTAACTCCATGTGAGACGTCCCACAACCCCAAGGAGCAAGCTCCTTGGTTTGGGCTAATCCGCGTTCGCTCGCCGCTACTGACGGAATCACTATTGTTTTCTCTTCCTCAGGGTACTTAGATGTTTCAGTTCCCCTGGTATGCCTCTGTTCTGCCTATGTATTCAGCAGAAAGTGACTGTCGATGAAGACAGCCGGGTTTCCCCATTCGGACATCCCCGGATCAAAGCTTGCTTACAGCTCCCCGAGGCTTTATCGTTGTTCGCCACGTCCTTCGTCGGCTCCTGGCGCCTAGGCATCCTCCGTGTGCTCTTTGTAGCTTAACCTAGATTTTTCTTTCAAAGAAAG
>NZ_JTHP01000206.1 GCF_000943545.1 Paenibacillus terrae | reverse complement strand
GGAACCAGACGGCAGCAGATTATCCGCATGACAAAACCATTGTCGACTTGTTTGAAGAACAAGCGATGCGGACGCCGGAAGCCGTGGCGATCGTTGATGAAAATACGGTCATGACATATGGTGAACTGCTTGCGGCTGCCAATCGAATTGCGCTTTTATTGAATCAAAAAGGCATGCGCACCGGAGTAATCGCGGGCATCGCCATGAAGCGTTCAGCGATGCTGATTGCAGGAATTCTTGGTGTGCTGAAAACCGGGGCGGCCTATGTGCCGATTGACCCGGAATACCCGGAAGAACGGATTCATTACATGCTGGATGACAGTAAAGCGGATGTACTGATCGTCGACCACGACGTTGTGCCTCCAGCAGGATATAGCGGGGAGATCGTTACCTT
>NZ_JTHP01000205.1 GCF_000943545.1 Paenibacillus terrae | reverse complement strand
GAAACCAGACGGTTGCCGCATATTCGCATGACAAAACCATTGTCGACCTGTTTGAAGAACAAGCGGTGCGGACGCCGGAAGCCGTGGCGATTGTTGATGAAAATACGGTCATGACATATGGTGAACTGCTTGCGGCTGCCAATCGAATTGCGATCGTATTGAGTCAGAAAGGCCTGCGCAAAGGGGCAATTGCAGGCATCACCATGAAGCGTTCAGCGATGCTGATTGCAGGGATTCTTGGTGTGCTGAAAACCGGGGCGGCCTATGTGCCGATTGACCCGGAATACCCGGAAGAACGGATTCATTACATGCTGGATGACAGTAAAGCGGATGTACTGATCGTCGACCACGACGTTGTGCCTCCAGCAGGATATAGCGGGGGGATCGTTACCCT
>NZ_JTHP01000204.1 GCF_000943545.1 Paenibacillus terrae | reverse complement strand
ACACGACGACTAAGAAAAAGAAAGAAGCCAGTGAATTCAAAGTAATCTGTATCTTAAAAGAATATTTTCTTTCTCTACATGATGCCATGAAAAAGCAAGCAGATGATGTACAGCGGGTGCTTCTCCAATTCTTTCGGATGATTGAAAAGAATGGACGCAAGTCACATCGGTATGAGAAGAAAACCGTATTTGACATTCTAGGTGTAGTCTATGAGTATAGACAGAAATCACGATCTGCTGCCTAGGAAATTGAAATTTTTAAAACCGAAGCCACCAAGGCTTATTTAAGTCTGTACAAAATCCAGTTCTAAGCTAATTGATTTGGATCAAGCAACGAAAGGTAGCATCTGTTCCTTTTTCTTTGTTCTTAGCTTGATGGGCATGTGGTACTACCCCTCCATTAACAAAAAAAAACACCGCACAAAT
>NZ_JTHP01000203.1 GCF_000943545.1 Paenibacillus terrae | reverse complement strand
GGATCTCGCTGCATTCGCCGCCAGTCTGGACTTGTTGGTACAGCGTCATTCAGCACTGCGGACCAACTTCCGGAGCGATTTGCAGGACGAGCCGTTGCAAGTGGTGTACCGAAATAAACGCGGAGAACTGTACGTAGAGGATATACGTAAGAAGGAGAAGGCAGCGCAAGAGCAGTATATCGAGGAGTTCGCGCGTCGAGATCAGCAGAGGGGCTTTGATCTGGCAAAGGATGCACTGATGCGGGTATCTATTTTGCGTACATCAGACGATTCATACCATTTTGTATGGAGCTTCCACCACATCATAATGGATGGCTGGTGTTTGTCGCTGGTTACCAACGAAGTCTTTGGAGGATATACTGCCCTAGCAGAAGGAAAGCCACCGCAATTGCCTGTGGTAACACCATACAGCCGATACATCGAATGGCTGGAGGGGCAGAACCGTCAGGAAGC
>NZ_JTHP01000202.1 GCF_000943545.1 Paenibacillus terrae | reverse complement strand
ATGGATTACTTATTTCCAACTGTACTGGCTTATTTGACTGTTTCAGAGCGCAAGCTGTTCCTGAAACAATGGCTAAGTACGAAAAAATACTCTAAGGAGGTGTGGGAAAGAAATGATAAAAAAGATGGCTTTCTTCTTGGTGGTAACTAGCTTTTTACTGGTATTCGCATTACCAATTCAAGCTAGTTACTTAAGCCCTGGCACAATTCAAACTCAAGGACACATTGGTGGACTATGATCCAGGTTTAATTTAATTTCTTTACCACAGACCAGCTTTTTTGTCTGGTCTTTTTTTGTTTCATTTTGGAGATTTTTTTAACTAGAAAAATGGCGATTCATATTTTCACATTTTATCCTAAAATGAAATTCATTAGGAGTGAATGTGAATGAATACAAATGAGACATTGAATCAGCAGATGGAAGATGCTCGGCAGCGGCTTTATGACTTATCAGTCGTCGTGT
>NZ_JTHP01000201.1 GCF_000943545.1 Paenibacillus terrae | reverse complement strand
GTAAACTACAATTATTTTCACCTGTACGATATACAATAAAGTTGTGTACCAAAATCCAATAATTGTGATTTAGATTTTTTATTAATATTATAAAAATATGTACGTTAAATCCTTATAAATATGTTCTCCTGTCTTTAACTTTTCTAATATTTCTTTTCCATAATACCGCTCTCTATTTAAACCAAAGCAGCCGTCCCCTAATTTTAACAAAAGCCAGATGACACTTGTTCATCAGGCTTTTGTTTCTACTAAGAAACATACTTTTGTTATGTTGCATTAATATTTAGTACACAACTTTATTGTCCGAAGATAGAAAAATGTCTACAGACAATAGAGTTGTGTACTGGCACCCCTTGGTGTGTCTACGTTTACACTGATTTTGCGATTTTGTAATATACAATAAAGTTGTGTACTAACGAGTAAAATACAACTTTTTCTACCTAAACGATATACAATATAGTTGTGTACTTTAATCT
>NZ_JTHP01000200.1 GCF_000943545.1 Paenibacillus terrae | reverse complement strand
CTATCCAGCCGCACCATCTGCACATCGGAACCATTCAGGGCGAGCATATCGCATCACAGGCGATATCGACCGATGTCTTGCAGAATGAGTCTGTTACGTCCGACAAACTGGCAGATGAGAGCGTGACGGCCGCCAAGCTGTCCGCCCACTCGGTGCAGCCGTGGCATATTACGGACGAAGCGGTGCAAGGAAACCATTTGGCAGAAGAAGCGATCCAATCGAGCCATTTAGCCCCGGAAGCCGTCACCTCTGCCCATTTGCAGGCTTCGGCGGTGCTTACGAGACATCTGGCCCCGGATAGCGTATCCGGCCGTGCGCTTCAAGCGGAAAGCGTCACCTCGGAAAAGCTGGCGGCGCGCTCGGTACAAGGAATGAACCTCGCGGAAGGTAGCGTCGGTCCTGCACATTTGGCTGCGCAGGCCGTACATCCCCAGCATCTGGTAGCTGGAGCGGTACAGGACAGAGCGCTGGCAGAGGGAGCT
>NZ_JTHP01000199.1 GCF_000943545.1 Paenibacillus terrae | reverse complement strand
AAAAATCGACCATGTATTATTTGAAGACGAATCCATGATTCGCGATTACCAAGCCATTCAAAAAACGTGGTTTCTTCGTGGCAAGCAGCGTATCATTCAAACTACAGGTAAACATCGGGGTGTCAAACTGCTGGCTACCGTCGACTATGTGACAGGCAGGATCGTATGGCAGGAAGATGAGTATTATACAGCCGAAACATTTTTGATCTTTTTGAAAAAAGTGTTAACCGAATATCCGACAGGTAAAATTGCGATGATCCTGGACAATGCGCGAATTCACCATGCAAAGCTGCTGGCATCGTTCCTAAACGAGATGAAGGATCGACTTGAACTTGTATTTTTGCCTCCCTATAGCCCCGAACTGAATGCAGTCGAAGGGTTGTGGAAATGGCTTAAATCCGATGTGATTAACAACGTCTTTTACCACACGGTCGCTGAAATTCGTACCAACGTACAACAGTTTATGGAAGAGATTATGAAAGTACCTTTGATGATCGTTGACCGTCTTTGTGTCAGGTTCTAGCTGGTT
>NZ_JTHP01000198.1 GCF_000943545.1 Paenibacillus terrae | reverse complement strand
ACTTATTCTGGTTAATCAACAGACGTGATTAAAATCTCTATATCTGGCATGTTGTGATGATCCATTGATTCATAGCCTGCTATTTTTATAGGCTCAGTCCCGATCTTCTGTGCTAATGTTTCTTGGGACCAACCATATCCTTTTCTTAGCTGCTTGACCCGTTCTGAGAACTTTTCCATACTTTCTTTTTCACTCCGTCCCTTTATAATTCCTATCAGATAAATGTTTAATTTCAATGAAATAACCTTAAGCTTTTGACACATACAGCAAGGTCTATGGCTCCCCAGCGTTTTAGTATTGAATATCCTAGTACCTTGACCGAGTCTGATTTCATCTTTAAGCTCTCTATATAAGAAGAATTTGGGAGGGCTTGCAGATGAACAAAAAATACGAGGTACAACTCCAGTCGAAGGAACGCGAAACCATTGAAAACATCCTTCATGCCGACTCTACGTCCAAAGGCATTCGCAATCGTTGT
This sequence comes from Paenibacillus terrae, assembly GCF_000943545.1. Lineage (GTDB taxonomy): Bacteria > Bacillota > Bacilli > Paenibacillales > Paenibacillaceae > Paenibacillus > Paenibacillus terrae_A. The sequence goes on along the minus strand of NZ_JTHP01000198.1, from coordinate 95 downwards.
CTCGTACTTCTTCTGGCAGACGAAAGTCAAGGAGCAATTCCGACTCAAGCTGAAATTGCCCAGCGGATAGGTGTCAGTGAGGTCACCGTATATAA
>NZ_JTHP01000197.1 GCF_000943545.1 Paenibacillus terrae | reverse complement strand
GGGCTGTCCCAAAAGCCCTTAAAAAGCATATCGATGAAGAACAAAAACACCGATATGTTCAAAAGGGACGAAGCAGAGGTTTATCCTGCTTCGTCCCTTTTGCGTTTTTCCGTCATTGCGGCTTTTTTGAGCAGATTGTGGGCAAGGCAAAGCCACCCGACCTCCAGGCTTACTTTTTGCAAGCCGCGAAGCAGGAACCTCCGGAAACCCCGATTGTTTTTTATTTGTCCAAACACGCTCTCGGGCTCAGTCATGCGCCGAACGGAAAGAGTGTATCCTTCCTCGCTGCGCAGTCGTTCCCGCATGTCGTTTTTTTGCCGCATATAGGTCAGACTGATGGCCATCTCCCGGTTGCCCTTGGCTGTGGTGCATTTCGCTTTTAGGGGACAATCGCTACAATCTTCACTTCGATAATGGCGTGTCCGAATCGTGTAGCCGCTCTCCGTGACCGTCTGGCCTTCGTATCGAAAACGTAACGTTTTTCCAGCCGCACAGGTCCATGTATCTTCCGTTTCGTTGTAGCTCCAGTTGTCCACTTTGCCTATCGCTTGCTTCCAGGCCCTGGTTTTCTCC
>NZ_JTHP01000196.1 GCF_000943545.1 Paenibacillus terrae | reverse complement strand
CTTCTTCGCTAAAGTGAATGTTAGATGTCTGTTTAATAGAGAAAGTGTCCATACTGTCTAGTAATAATAGGAAGAGGACGGGATGGAACATGTGGACCCCATTAAGCAAAAAGGATAATCTAATGAATGATGTGTTCAAGTTCATGTTAGACCTTGAAGAACCCTGGAAATTAGCTGATATTGAGTATGACCCGCAAGAAGAAGCTTGGCACTTATTTATTGATTTTGAACGAGGAGCCCTGTTTGCCTGTCCGCATTGTGGAGCACCTTGCAAGGCCTACGATGCAGAGAAAAAACAGTGGCGCCATCTCGATATTTGGAAATGGAAAACCTATTTACATGCCCGGGTTCCCCGAACAGACTGCAAACAATGTAATAAAATCACGTTGATTCCCGTGAAGTGGTCCCGGCCGTTGTCGCATTTCACCTTGGATTTTGAGACCTGGGCCATGCGTTTAATGGCTGAAATGCCCGTCAACGCAGCAGCGCGTGAATTACGAGAACATGACACACGCATGTGGCGGATTTTTCATCACTACGTCAATCGAGCCATGACCGAACTGGACGTCAGCTTAGTTCGA
>NZ_JTHP01000195.1 GCF_000943545.1 Paenibacillus terrae | reverse complement strand
AAAGGATTCATGAAGACGTTGAAAGCCAATATTGAATCAGTATTTTCCAGCAAAGTAGGGCAAGAACCACTATTAGAAATTGAAGGACAGATGCAACAATTGAAATCCGACTTGAAGGAATTAGTGAATCTCAAGCTACGGAATCAAATTGATGAGACGATATATGATGAAGAAACGAACAGACTTTCCAGTGAACTCAACGAGCTACGACAACAGAAGCTGACACTGGATAAGGAAGAGGATCAGAAAGCAAAAATCAAGGAACGTGTCGATGAAATTATCCAAGTCCTAAGTTCACAGCAGGATATACTAGAACAATTTGATGATAACCTATTCAATGCGTTGGTGGAGAAGATAGCCATTCTCTCACCAGCGCATTTTGTTTTTACCTTGAAAAGTGGAATGAGCATAGATGAAGTCATTGAAGATTAATAAATAATTGTTAAATGAATTTATGGACTAGAGAACCATAGGCTGAAACGGATCAATAGGCTAACGAATATTTGTGGAGTGCATGACGGGAAGAATCAATCGAATCCCGTCTTTTACTCCTTCCATATAGATGGATTGTTTATCCTGGCTTAGC
>NZ_JTHP01000194.1 GCF_000943545.1 Paenibacillus terrae | reverse complement strand
CGGATCGCCATCGACGAAACGTCCTCGCGTCGGGGTCACCGCTACATTACCTTGTTTGTGGATGTGGACACCAAAACGGTACTTTTTGCAACCGAAGGAAAAGGCAAAGATACCTTAGCGCGTTTCAACCAGTATTTACTACAAAAAGGCGTAGAATCGGCACAAATACAGGAAATCTGCTGCGATATGTCTCCCGCCTTTATTCGAGGTATTGAAGAGCAGTTCCCCGCAGCCGAAATTACCTTTGATAAGTTCCACGTCATGAAGATGGTGAATGAAGCCGTGGATGAGGTGCGTAAAGCCGAGCAGAAAGAAGAACCTGGGCTCAAGCGAACCAAATATCTATGGTTAAAGAACAAAACGAACTTGAAGGCAGAGCAGCGAGATACCTTGGAAAGCCTGAAGGACAAAAACCTAAAAACAGGCAGAGCCTACCGCTTAAAATTAGCCATGCAGGAACTATGGACGACCCCGCACGTCTTTGCTGACGTCTATTTACGGGAGTGGTTAGGCTGGGCTAGGCGCTCACAGTTGGGAGCGATGATGGATCTGGCGAAGACCGTGAAACAACATGAAGAAGGCATTCTGCGTTGGTTTCACAGCCGGATGACCAATGGTCTGCTTGAAGGCATAAATGGATTAGTGCAAGCAGCCAAACGAAAAGCAC
>NZ_JTHP01000193.1 GCF_000943545.1 Paenibacillus terrae | reverse complement strand
GGATTGTCAACAGTAAATCAGACAACTTTTTTAAGGGCTTCTTGGCGATACTGAACAGGCGTCATATAGTCTAAGGTTCCATGGATGCGATGCTTATTGAACCAGTTGACGTAATCGTATAGTTCGAGTTCCAAGTGACGAAGGCTCTGGAAGTTCATCTGGTTCACAAACTCTGTTTTCATGATCTTGTAGGTGGCTTCAGCCACAGCGTTGTCGTACGGACAGCCTTTCATACTTAGCGATCGACCGATTTCAAACGTCTCCAGAAGCTCGTCCATCTTTTGATTTTTGAACTCGCTGCCACGGTCGGTATGAAGCCATTGAATCTGATGTAGATCACCCTTAACGGTCGCGAAGGCACGGGTAATCAGAGCAGCGTCCTTGTTCGGGCCTGCACTATGACCAATGATTTCTCGATTAAACAGATCCACCAGCACACAAATGTAATGCCATCGGTTCTGGACTTTCACATATGTCAAATCACTGACGACGAAGCGTTTAGCTTCCGTTTGCTCAAACTCCCGCTTCAAAACATTCGCCGTCGTTGCTTCGTTACATGCCGTTTTATGGGGCTTATATTGTGCCACCGTGTAGGTAGAAACGAGCCCTTGCTCTTTCATGATGCGGCCAATGCGACGTCTGGAGACGATCAACCCACGCTCATGGAGCTTCACTTTGATCTTGCGTGTGCCGTAGGCTTTTCT
>NZ_JTHP01000192.1 GCF_000943545.1 Paenibacillus terrae | reverse complement strand
CGAAAAGCCTACGGCACACGCAAGATCAAAGTGAAGCTCCATGAGCGTGGGTTGATCGTCTCCAGACGTCGCATTGGCCGCATCATGAAAGAGCAAGGGCTCGTTTCCACCTACACGGTGGCACAATATAAGCCCCATAAAACCGCTTGTAATGAAGCGGCTCCAGCTAATATACTGAACCGCGAGTTCAATCAAACGGAAAGCAAACGTGTGGTGGTCAGTGATCTAACCTATGTCAAAGTCCGGAACGAGTGGCACTATATTTGTGTGCTCCTCGATCTGTTCAATCGAGAAATTATTGGCCATAGTGTTGGTCCCCATAAGGATGCAGCACTGGTTTCCCGCGCCTTTGCGACCGTGAAAGGCGATCTGAGTCAGATTCAGTGGTTTCATACCGACCGTGGGAGCGAGTTTAAAAACCAAAAGATGGATGAGCTTTTAGAGACATTTGAAATCGGTCGATCACTGAGTAAGAAAGGCTGTCCGTATGACAATGCTGTGGCCGAAGCCACTTATAAAATCATGAAAACAGAGTTCGTGAACCAGATGAACTTTCAGAGCCTTCGTCATCTGGAACTGGAATTATATGATTATGTCAACTGGTTTAACAAACATCGCATTCATGGAACTTTAGGCTATATGACGCCTATTCAGTATCGCCTTGCAGCCCTTAAAAAAGTTGTTTGATTTACTGTTGACAATCCAAA
>NZ_JTHP01000191.1 GCF_000943545.1 Paenibacillus terrae | reverse complement strand
TGTGATTTCACTTTCCTCCGGCGACAGACGGGAAGCCGTCACATTCACCGCGCCCACATTGTCCTCATCCGTAATATGAACGACAAAGGCTTTTTGCTCCATCGCATTACGTGCTGTATCCTTGGACACCCCATCGACACGTTGCACGGACACAGACAGAAGCGGCGGCTCGGAAGCTACGATGGAAAAATAACTGAACGGCGCACCATTCAGCACCCCTTCACTGCTCAGTGTGGTCACAAAGGCTACTGGTCTTGGGATAATGCTTCCGCTTAACAGCTTATAATTTTCACGCCCTGTAAGTGTATCAGGATTTAACGATATCATTGTTTTTCCCTCCTATTTTTCAATTACATTTCCCTGATTATCGCGCACGGTAACCGTAATCCCCTCGGGTACAGCAATTGTAACGTCGAGCTGATGCTGAGGCTGCATAAAACGTGTCGGGATTTGGCTCAGTAGCACATACAGCGTATCTCCGATATGCTTTGTCTGATACAGCTCCTGTCCTTTTAGTTCATCCTCGTTGCCTGTATAGACATAACTTCCGAACACATGCACCTCTGGTGAGGTGGTTGCGTCAATTTTGACCGCATAGGGATTTTCACCCTGCACGATCACCTTGGTCACTCCGACAGGCAGTTTTTCATGCCAATCAGGAAGGACCCTTGTTTCCTGAACCGAGCTCATCATATCCCTGACTTGCGAAGTAAGTAGTCGTCGTGT
>NZ_JTHP01000190.1 GCF_000943545.1 Paenibacillus terrae | reverse complement strand
TTTCTTGCACATCAAATAATAATAGTCCAAATACTCGCTCCACAGGATTTCCGTACCCTTCAGCATTTCCTCCTCATTCGCCATAAAAAAGGACAAAGCCGTATTGATCCTGTCCTCATCTTGGAGATTATTATATTGTCGCTCCCACTCTGACCATAGATCATCACGCTCTGAAAATTGAAGCACGGCTGCTTTACGACACTTCTCACACCTGGTATCTTCCCTTTGAGCAGATCAGCCATGATATCTTCTTCGTTGAGAATCGTTCCACAGATCAGTATATTGGTGTCCCTTGTTCCGATAGGCAGAATGACATCCGTAAACGTATTCTTAATTTGTTCTCGTTTAGCTTCGGATCGAGCCGTATCCTCCTTGAGCAAATCATCCATTAGAACCAGTGTAGGACGGTGATGCTTATAGTGAATACCTCTCAAGCTACCATCAATCCCGCGAATCATAATACATGAATCCAGTCCACCTTTACTCTTCAGCCAAATCTCATTGTTGTTCCAACGGCTCCCTTTACGAATCCCAAAATCCTCAATCAGCATCTGATTGGTTTCTAGCTCATCTTTGATCATGTCCAAGAAGGGCAATGCAATTTGCTCGGTAGCAGATATGATCAGTGTAAACTGTGATTTATCATATAAAGTCGCATACAACGGAAATAAAAAGGAACTGATCGTGGACTTTCCATGCTCCCTAGGGAGGCCGAAAGCCGTAATCAATCCAGTATGGGCAA
>NZ_JTHP01000189.1 GCF_000943545.1 Paenibacillus terrae | reverse complement strand
GCTTATTCTGGTTAATCAACAGACGTGATAAATAAACAATTGTCTACGAATTAACAACAAAATGGAATTATCATATGGAGATTTTTAAAAAAATCATCACTACTATTATGATTATTGTTTTACTCTCCGCATGTTCATTTAAAGCACCTACATCCTTAACTACGAGTAGTGGAAATTCCCCCAAGTAAATTATATTAAGAACAAAGAGATTAAGATAAAAAAGGGGATATGAATGTAATTTTCCTTGATGCCGGTCAAGGCTTATATGTAAGATTATGATAGGAATCATCGAAAAGTGTTATATACTAGAAACTGCCTTAATATATCGGAATGAAATAAATCTCAAAGTATATATAAATGAGGAAAATGGAACTGTTTTAGCACATACAGATGGCCAAAATGAACGATATTCACGGAGCGATAAGGAAGGGGATATTCAATGAAAGGTATCATTGATTGAATCGTTGATGAATGGGTAATTATAGAAATTGAGGGACAGCCTAAAGATATTCCTCGGAAGAATGTGACACCGTCCGCAAAAGTTGGTTATGTTGTTATGCTCGTTAATGGTAAATGGATTACTAATGGTGAATTAACCAAAGCTAGACGAACCATATAGACAAATTAGCTAATAAACTGTGGGAGGATTAGTCTCTTCTCGAATTCACCTTACTTAAGTTATAATTGGGGAATCGTATGCTTCCCCTTTTTGGAAGCGCCAGAATGGCTCTTTACGAGTCATTCTGGCGCTT
>NZ_JTHP01000188.1 GCF_000943545.1 Paenibacillus terrae | reverse complement strand
CTCCGAGCCGTGCATGTTCAGGACGATCGGATACAGCGATGTAAACCACCCGACGGTACGCTGAATATCCCAACCGGTTCCAATCGATTCCCGGCCGTGGCCTTCCATCTGAATGAGAAAATGCTCCTCGTTCGTCCACGCGTTCAAAGCCAGACCTAACCCCGTCAGCAAGAGATCGTCGATTTCCGTATGGTAGGCTTGGTTCGCGCGATGCAGCAGCTTCGTGGTGTCTTCGGTGGACAGCGACATCACGACGGGAGCGTGTTCCTCCTGTTGTGGATCCATCAGATCGGAATCCTGCGGTAGTAGGGCTGCCGGCGTCTGTTCCACCTGAGTCCAGTATGCCGTTTCGCTCAGCAGAGCCGGGCTGTTAGCATATTCTAATAAACCTTGTCCCCAGGTTTGAAGCGAATCTGTCTTCCTCGGAAAACGGATCTCTTCCCCTCTCAACGCCTGTTGGTATCCGGTATTCAAATCCTCCAGCAAAATCCGCCAGGAGATGCCGTCCACGACCAAATGGTGAATCACGATCAAGAGATGGTCTCCTTCTTGTGTATGAAACAGACCGAGCGCAACCAGCGGTCCTTCTTCGAACTGAATCCCGTGCTGCACGTGTCTGGCATGCTCGGCGATCCGTACGGCGGGTTCCGGTTCGCCGGTACAATCAAACGCTTGCAGGCTCAGCAGAGCACCTTCCATCCCTCGGTTCCGTTGCACGATGCCCGATTCGCTCACGGAAAAGTGCATGCGAAGCGCATCATGGTGCTGCACCATCCGATCGAACACGCGCTGCAC
>NZ_JTHP01000187.1 GCF_000943545.1 Paenibacillus terrae | reverse complement strand
GCATCCATCCGAACTGACCCATGTTACCTATGAAGATAGATGCCCTGTACGTGAAGCTGCTCATCCCCCTGAAGGTTTGGCTTATCTCATTTATACTTCGGGTTCGACCGGTAAACCGAAAGGTGTCATGATCGAGCATCGTTCTGTTGTCAACTTAATTCACAGTATGAAAGAGAAGATTGATTTCCAAGAGAATAAATCCATTCTCTGCGTAACAACGGTTTCCTTCGATATCTTCGTACTGGAGTCGTTGCTGCCGCTCGCACTTGGCATGAAAATCATCATGGCAAACGAAATGGAGCAGCGTGATCCGCATCAATTGGCTGCCCTGATCGAGCACCATCGTATCAACATGATTCAGATGACACCATCACGAATGCAAGTGCTGCTTTCGGCAGGAAGACAGGAATGCTTGGCTGCAGCCTCTGAAATCATGCTCGGAGGAGAAGCCATTCCATCGGGGCTTCTTGCCCAAGTGCGATTAGCTGCCTCGGCGAAGATTTACAACATGTATGGTCCGACAGAATCAACTGTATGGTCGTCAGTTCAAGAACTGACGGATGCCCAGGTTGTCATTATTGGCGGTCCAATTGCAAACACGCGTTTTTATATGATAAATGAGTCTCATCAGCTACAGCCAATCGGCGTTGTCGGAGAATTATGCATCGCCGGCGAGGGATTAGCGCGCGGCTATTTGAACCGACCGGAACTGACGGCAGAGAAGTTTGTCACCAATCCATTCGTACCGGGAGAGCGAATGTACCGGACTGGGGATTTGGCAAGATGGCTGCCGGAC
>NZ_JTHP01000186.1 GCF_000943545.1 Paenibacillus terrae | reverse complement strand
CCTTGAAATTACGCTTGGTATTCTAATTCACTATGGTGATATATAGAATAACGCGCGGAATTTTTGCTAAGTGAGTCCATTTACATGGAGAGATACCCAAGTGGCTATAAGGGGACCCTCTGCTAAGGGGTTAGACTGCGAAAGTGGTGCGAGGGTTCGAATCCCTCTCTCTCCGCCATTTAGGACAAGCTGGCGAAATATTATGTTATGGCGGTGTAGCTCAGCTGGCTAGAGCGTACGGTTCATACCCGTGAGGTCGGGGGTTCGATCCCCTCCGCCGCTACCATACATACCCAGGAGGCTTAGCTCAGCTGGGAGAGCATCTGCCTTACAAGCAGAGGGTCGGGGGTTCGATCCCCTCAGCCTCCACCATTGTGCCGGTGTAGCTCAACTGGTAGAGCAACTGACTTGTAATCAGTAGGTTGGGGGTTCAAGTCCTCTCGCCGGCACCATTTTTGAAAAATTCAGGGAACTGTGGTGTAGAGGCCTAACATGCCTGCCTGTCACGCAGGAGATCGCGGGTTCGAATCCCGTCAGTTCCGCCATTTTTCAATATGATAGTTTTACGTACTAAAGTGGGAAGGGGGATCCCTCCACACTTTATTTTTTTGTTAATGGATATGGCTCGGTAGCTCAGTCGGTAGAGCAGAGGACTGAAAATCCTCGTGTCGGCGGTTCGATTCCGTCCCGAGCCACCTTTATATGGAGGATTAGCGAAGTGGCCAAACGCATCAGACTGTAAATCTGCTCCCTTACGGGTTCGGTGGTTCGAATCCATCATCCTCCACCAGTTTTAAGAGCCATTAGCTCAGTTGGTAGAGCACCTGACTTTTAATCAGGGTGTCGAAGGTTCGAGTCCTTCATGGCTCATCGAAG
>NZ_JTHP01000185.1 GCF_000943545.1 Paenibacillus terrae | reverse complement strand
ACACGACGACTACTGATAATGCTTTTAAGCATTCGATATATTTTAGATTCACCATTTTTGACTTGATTATTGACGTAATTTACACCTAAAAAGTCATCTACTACAAATAATTGTTTTTATCTGAGCGATAAAATTTATACACATCTTCAATTGTATCTGTAAAAAATAGGTCTATCTCCTTATTTTGCATCAAATAATGAAATGCAATGTTAAATCCAAGCATCGTTTTACCAATTCCCGGTTCACCGTATACTAATAGACAATTATTTGTATCAATAATTTCAAGCGATTCATAATAAGCCTTCGTTTTTATGTAGTACTCCACATTATTTTTCATTTCATTTAGATGAAATTGATTAAAATTATGGGGTCCACGCAAAATAATATTTTCTAATATACGTACAAAAACAGCTGTACTAGGCCTCCATAAATTTTGATATTTAAATTCAATATCAAAATACTTAGGATCGTTGAGATAATCGTTTAGCTCTGATTTTCCAATTATATCTTCAACAGAATGAATATATTCCTTAAATAAATCCATTATTTCTTCCTGATTTTCTCTACTCAATTTAACTGATGTTACTAAGATATATCGGGGTGGCTGCAACTTTCGCACCTTTATTACTTCTTTCTTTAAACTGTTGTACAAAACGTTATAATCATTCTTATAACATTTTGCTTGAATAACGGTGCCATCCGTATACTTATACCCATCAATACCGCCGTCCCTACCTTTTGGGTATCTACGTATTACATTAGGTTCTAAATTTTCCCGAACTCGAACAATATCTATTGCCAAAGCCTCAAATTCAACATCATCTAATAATGCGTGAAAATCATATTCTTTCATAATCCCCCGCCCCCTAATAACCCGCTATA
>NZ_JTHP01000184.1 GCF_000943545.1 Paenibacillus terrae | reverse complement strand
AGTACGTGGACGTAGACCCGAAACCGGGTGATCTACCCCTGTCCAGGGTGAAGGTGCGGTAACACGCACTGGAGGCCCGAACCCACGCATGTTGAAAAATGCGGGGATGAGGTGGGGGTAGCGGAGAAATTCCAATCGAACCCGGAGATAGCTGGTTCTCCCCGAAATAGCTTTAGGGCTAGCCTCGGAATAAGAGTCGTGGAGGTAGAGCACTGATTGGGTGCGGGGCCCGCAAGGGTTACCAAGCTCAGTCAAACTCCGAATGCCATAGACTTAGTTCCGGGAGTCAGACAGTGAGTGCTAAGATCCATTGTCGAAAGGGAAACAGCCCAGACCATCAGCTAAGGTCCCCAAGTGTGTGTTAAGTGGGAAAGGATGTGGAGTTGCACAGACAACCAGGATGTTGGCTTAGAAGCAGCCACCATTGAAAGAGTGCGTAATAGCTCACTGGTCGAGTGACTCTGCGCCGAAAATGTAACGGGGCTAAACACGCCACCGAAGCTATGGCTTGATACTTAGGTATCAGGGGTAGGGGAGCGTTGAATGCGGGTTGAAGGTGTACCGTAAGGAGCGCTGGACTGCATTCAAGTGAGAATGCCGGTATGAGTAACGAAAAGATCTGTGAGAATCAGATCCGCCGAAAGCCTAAGGGTTCCTGAGGAAGGTTCGTCCGCTCAGGGTAAGTCGGGACCTAAGGCGAGGCCGATAGGCGTAGTCGAAGGACAACAGGTCGAAATTCCTGTACCACCGTAATCCGTTATGAGCGATGGGGTGACGCAGTAGGGTAGTGACGCGGACTGATGGATGTCCGTCTAAGCAGTGAGGCTGGTGTGTAGGCAAATCCGCACATCGTAAGGCTGGGCTGTGATGGGGAGCGAAAATTATAGTAGCGAAGGTCATGATCTCAGACTGCCAAGAAAAG
>NZ_JTHP01000183.1 GCF_000943545.1 Paenibacillus terrae | reverse complement strand
GAGATCGGTGATATACTCGGACGTGCACGTCAAACCATCAGCCTCTATTGGCACACCTACCAGAAACAGGGCCTGTCCGGTCTTAAAATGGATCACTCTCCTGGACAACCGACAAAACTCACGGAGGAGCAGCGTCGTCAGTTAGCCGCGATGCTGGAGCAGCATCAACCAGCCGATGTAGGTTTTGAAGCTCGGTATACCTGGACCCTTCCGCTAGTGGCGGAGTGGATCAAGCAGGAGTTCGGTGTCACCATGAGCGTGCGTGGGATTAGTGCGATGCTGAAGCGGATGAACTTCAGTTTTACCAAAGCCACCTATACGCTAGCTAAAGCCGATGAAGACGCCCAAGCCTTTTTTAAAAAGCACACTTTTGCTGAGCTCAAGAGGCAAGTGGAAGCCGAAAAGATCAATCACTTGCTCTTTGAAGACGAGTCGATGATTCGCTCTTATCAAGCGTTGCAGTACAATTGGTTCCCGCGCGGCCGACAACGCAAAGTGCCTACGTACGGTAAACACGAAGGAGCCAAATTGTTTGGAGCCATTAACTATGAAACCGGTCAGGTGCATCACCGGGAAGAAGAAAAGGCCGACACAGAAGCCTTTATTCGATTTCTCCAGGATCTTCTCACTGCATATCCGAATGGAAAAATCGCTTTAATTCTGGATAACAGCCGGATTCATCATGCCATAGAGTTACAGCCTTTTTTGGAGGAACACTCGCGTCTGCAATTGGTTTTTCTGCCGCCTTACAGTCCAAACCTCAATCCAGTTGAAGGGCTGTGGTTGTGGCTCAAAGCCGATGTAGTGAACAACGTCTTTTTTGAAAAATTCTATAAGATTAAACTTCATGTCAGTCAATTTATGAAGCGAATCAATCAGCAACCGTTGGAAACGATTGATCGCCTGCTTGTCAGGTTATGATCTTAATTGCGG
>NZ_JTHP01000182.1 GCF_000943545.1 Paenibacillus terrae | reverse complement strand
CACGGTGAAGGATTACTGTACCCGCGGCCTTCATGAGACGCTGAGCTACCGCAAGCGAGCCGAACCGGCACGTCCTTCGCAGGTGACCGGTGAAGTGGAAGCCCGAATCATTGCGTTAGCCTGTTCTGAGCCGCCTGAGGGGTATGCTCGCTGGACCGTTCGTCTGCTCACTCGCCGGGTGATCGAACTGAATATTCTGGAATCGGTAGGACGGGAAACGATTCGGACGACGTTAAAAAAACAAAACTTAAGCCTCATCTGAAAAAACAATGGTGCATTCCCGCCAAATCCAGCAGTGAGTTCGTCGCTCGGATGGAAGACATCTTGGAAACCTACGCTCTTCCCTATGATCCTGAAATCCCGCTGATCTGTATGGATGAACAGCCGGTGCAACTGTTGGATCATTCCCGACCTGCGCAACAAATGAAGCCGGGACAAGTACGCCGCGAGGATTACGAGTATGTGCGCAAAGGAAGTTGTAGCCTGTTTATGTTCACAGAACCTCTGGCCGGATGGCGTCATGTCCAAGCCAGCGAGAGACGAACCAAAGTCGATTGGTCGCTACAAGTTCAAGAGCTACTAGAAGTCCATTATCCAAGGGCGCAGTGGGTTCGGCTCGTCATGGATAACTTGAACACGCATACGATTTCGTCCTTGTATGAAACGTTTGCGCCAGAGCAGGCGTTGTCCCTTGCGAAACGATTAGAAATTCATTACACCCCTAAACATGGAAGTTGGCTCAACATGGCTGAAATTGAACTGAGCGCTCTGACCATCCAGTGTCTGAGCCGACGAATCGCCTCGATGGAAGAATTGCAGCGTGAGGTCACGGCATGGGAAGTCGAACGTAACCAGGCACAGAAATCGGTCGATTGGCAATTTACAACTGAGCAAGCGAGAGGGAAATTAAAGCACCTCTATCCTGAAATTTGATTCGGCCAAGGTACTAGTA
>NZ_JTHP01000181.1 GCF_000943545.1 Paenibacillus terrae | reverse complement strand
CTTTTATTCCTCTCACCATTCCACACTACCATCTTTAACACTCTCGTTGGATTGTCTTACCCTCATTCCTTACCCCTGACCACATGCACAGAGCTAACTAATACACCAATTAATTTCCAGCAGGTGTCGCACTTCATATTACAATCCGTTATATAAAAAGGAAGCCCCATCTACTTAACAGCAGTTTTGAGTGCTTCCTGATATCCAGCTTTATCGTTCATTATACACAGCATCTTATCTGCTACATTTGAGGTCGCCTGTGACTTACTTAAAAGCAGCCCTATGTCCGCAGCCCCCTGTATCCAGGTCGAGAACCGTGAATTCTAATTAAGGTCAACACTTTTGCTTTTCGCAGCAGCTTTACCATCCTTCGGGACCAACACAGTAAAAGAACCATCATGCACAGACAAGTGCACCATATGTTTATTTTTCAGGAATACTTTTTGATTAAAAGTCGATAGATTCGGTTCTTCCGTCCAGCCCCAGGCTGCAATTTCCTCCAGATAGGGAGCAGGCAAGCTATCACTTTCCTTCAAAGCTGGTAATGCATAGCGTACATAGTCCATGTCTGAGTTACTGCTGGCCCGATCGGTTTTACTCGCTTCTTTAGGGACCGGAAACGTTTTTTCGTTCGCTGCACCCTCAAACGATGTCCAAGAAGGCTCCTCTGTCCCGCACCCGGTAAGAATCGCGACAGCGACACTGAATAGCACCAATAGAGCAAGCCATTTATTTCGCCGCATGATCTTCCCTCCTTACCAGCTTGATTCACTATACAAACCCTATTCAAGAATTTGCATAATTCTGCAAGAACGCAGCGTGTGTATATGGGATTCAGTACCTATATTATACCGGGTTTCCAATAACATTCCGTAACAAAAATGTTACCTTCCTTTTGTAAGAGCATTTCTAAAATATACGTACACAAAAAAGACCACAATCTCAAGGAGATCATGGTCCTTCTTCCTTTT
>NZ_JTHP01000180.1 GCF_000943545.1 Paenibacillus terrae | reverse complement strand
GTAGCCGATCCATGTTGACGATTTGTTAGAAGGCAGCCATTTTATTCTATACAGTTTACGCTGCTATACGTTTCTACTTTGGGAGGAGCTAACATGTTTTGACTGGATCTAAAGTAGAGTAGCTCTTTTCAAAGCACAGCGATTCCTTTTTCAGGAATACTTTTTTACAAAACTATGGATAGTGTATTGGGAAATACAGTTTAATCTATAGATTCCTTAATTATTTTTAGTAACTCATTTAGTTGACGATATTTCTCAGCTTTTTTAAAAAGAATAGATGTTAATATTGTTCTTAATGCAAAAATTAGAACTACGAATAATAGTAGAGCTACAAAAAATATAATGGTGAGTACCCAATCTTTTTGTTTAATAATACTTGGGATAATCTTATTAATAAATGCATTCCAAATAGGTAAACTAAAAACTGCAAAGAAAGATATAGGAAACCAGTTTTTAGATTTGATAGATTCACTTTTTTCATCGAAATAATTTATATAAGTATCCAATATGTTTTTATTTAATTTTTTTTTATAAATTAAATTAGAGAGTTTGTTAATTCTTATTGCTTTTAGAACCGAAATTTCATAGCTTAATTTTTTGTACTCCATATGTTTTATATAATAAGGATACTCTGTTCTAATGTAGTTACGTGAAGCTGTAACAGAACTCATCATGGAAATAATGTATATGATCAAAGAAAATAAAGCCCCTATTAAAAGCCAAAATGAATAAGATTTTAAATAGGTTGAGTAAATGGAAAAAAAATAAAATTTCAAAAATAACTGCAAATATTATTGCTCCAGTGGCAACATTTTTGAGTGATGTTGATTTTTTATCCATTAAGACCTTTCCCAGTGAAAGTTCTTCGAAACAAGTATTATAAATTATCTTTCTAAGTAAGAAGTGGGAATCTAATCTGATTTTCATAAAAAATCTCCTTATTATTTTATATACATTATCGGTTTGTAAACAGAAAATATTACATATTGCTTAATTTAT
>NZ_JTHP01000179.1 GCF_000943545.1 Paenibacillus terrae | reverse complement strand
CAATAAATGGTAATATCCCCTTTAAGTAGACACTCATAAAAAAACCTTGTGTTAACATGAGGAAACGAGTGAACTTGGAGGGGATTTTTTTGGCAAAAAAGGGACAGGTATTTCAAGCATATATGGAAGAGTTCAAAATGAAAGCAATTCAAACATATCTGGCTGGAGCGGAGAGTTATAAAGTAGCCGCAGAAAGGTTGGGGATTAAGCACTGCACCCAGCTCAAAGTATGGGTAAGAAAGTATCGAAATGGAGAGCCACTCGATACACGCAAGGGCTCCTCAAGCCCTATGAAAGGACGTCCCCGTAAGGCGTTTGCCAGTATCGAAGAAGAACGGGATTACTTGAAAGCTCAGGTGGACTACTTAAAAAAGCGATATCCAAATCTGGTAACGGAGCGAAGCTTAGACTACAAGATCACTACGAAGTGATTGAAGAACTGCGTGACCTCCATGGCATTACGCGCCTACTAGCCATTGCAGGGCTATCCAGGGCCAATTACTACAAGTGGCGAAATACACACGCGCAACGAGCTGAAGCCCATACGCGGGACCATGAAATCAAGGAGCATATGGTAGCCATCCACTTAGCACACCCCTATTTCGGATATCTCCGAATGCGGACAGCCTTGTGGGAAGCAGGTTACCTCGTGAATCACAAAAAAATATGGAGACTTATGAAAGAGTTGTCGATTCAATCGGTCATTCGAAAGAAACGAAATCGCTCCAATTATACGCCTTCTGTCGTGTATCCTAACCGATTGAAGCGTCAGTTCCATGCGACTTCTCCGCAGCAAAAGTTAGTCACCGATATTACTTATATCTCGGATGGCACCCATTTTTATTACCTGTCCGCGATCCAGGATCTCTTTAACAATGAGATTGTCGCTTGGCAAATCTCCGACCGTAACGATGTGAAACTGGTCCTGGATACGGTGGAGCAGTGGACACGAAAAAGAGACGTCTCGGAAGCCGTACTCCATTCGGACCAAGGCTTCCAATATACGTCTCAGGCGTACAACACACGATTAGAGGCATTC
>NZ_JTHP01000178.1 GCF_000943545.1 Paenibacillus terrae | reverse complement strand
ATGAAAATAAATAAACCGTTTCATCCGTATATTTTGCTTTTCATTGCCATATTATCTGTTTCTATCTCTTCCATCATGATAAAATCCTCAGATACGCCAACCTCTGTGGCTGGAATGTACAGACTGTATATATCAGTAATAATAATGCTTCCTTTTGTACCCTGGAAAATACTTCGATCCTTAGAGATGAACAAAAAAGATTGGAGTACCGTTTTCTTAGCTGGTCTTTTTCTCGGGTTATATTTCTTATTTTGGATGGAATCTTTAGTATATACCTCAGTTGCGAGCTCCATGGTCATCTTATCATTACAGCCTTTATTTGTAATGATGGGTTCATACTTTATGTTCAGAGAACGAGCAAACATATTAACCATTCTTTGTTTGATCGCTGCTCTTTTCGGTTCGATCATTATAGCTTGGGGAGACATAGGGGTTTCCAAAGAGGCATTAATCGGAGATGGGTTATCTTTGTTAGGAACAATCTTGGTTTCAGCATATATGTTGGCAGGACAGAAAGTAAGTCACAAAATAGATGCAAATTTATATAGTGTTATTGTTTTTTTTCTGGGTGGCAGCGTCATGCTAATCTACAATTTATTGAATAATTATTCCTTGATCGAATATGACTCGTCGGATTGGATGTATTTCTTTTTACTTGCAGTAATCCCAACTATTTTTGGACAATATATTTTTAATCTGTTGTTGAAATCAATGGGTGCAACTACTGTTTCAGTGGGTATTATTGGAGAACCTGTTCTCGCCATAATTCTCGCTTACTTATTCTTGGGAGAAATAATCTCTGTATTTCAATTCATAGGTGGAATGATAACTTTATTCGGTATGGGGATGTATTTTTGGGCAAAATCTTTAAAGTATACAGTTGCAAAATATTAAAATTTGTAACTGTATATCGCGAAATTTGAGAAAACAATAGATGAGGAGAATGTTTAAATGGCAACGATTGATGATTTTTTGGAACTGGATATTCGAGTTGGAACAATAATTAAAGCTGAGTTTTTTGCAGAAGCAAAAATACCTGCTATTAAACTTGAGATTGATTTTGGACAAGATATCGGAATAAAAACATC
>NZ_JTHP01000177.1 GCF_000943545.1 Paenibacillus terrae | reverse complement strand
AGCGTTCCCTTCAGTTCAAAGGTGGACTGCTCCACATACGCGCTCGACCGGGAATCCAGCATGTTGTGGAACAGCATGCCTTTTTGCATCGGCGTCATGGGGTACATATTCTCAAGCTCTTCGTCAGGCTGAATCTGCTCCACCATCCGGTCGAGTGCTTCCAGGCTTAAACCCGGAAGCAGCACATCACTCGGCGTCAATTCAGAACGCCCCCGTGATACACAGTGGCGGATCACTTCCAGCACGTTCTGCTTGAGCTCCCTGGCCAGTTTTATTACATTATCTCCCTGTAACACTTTTGTGTTATAACGAATATCCAGCTCAAGCATTTCATCTGTTACAATGCCCCCTACATCCAGGGAGCACGGCATTCTAGTCTGTTCGTTAACATCTGCTCCACTGGAGTACGGGGACATGTGCGTTTCGCTGTGCCGTAGCGTCTGATCAAATTCGCCCAAATAATTAAAGCTGATCTGTGGCTCGGCGTATGTCGCCCCAGACGGTCCGTTCTGGCTGAGATATCTCCAGATACCATATCCTATCCCTTTATGCGGGATGCCGCGTAGCATCTCCTTCATCCGTTTGATGTTCCTGGAGATATGATCTTCCCCGTTAATCCGCAGCAGTATCGGGTACTGGCTCGTGAACCAGCCGACCGTTCGTGTTATATCCGTATCCTTCATGATATCTTCCCGGCCATGGCCTTCCAGAAGAATTGCAACCTGCTCACTGCCAGTCCAAGTACTTAACGTCATGCCGAGCGCCGTCAGCAACAGATCGTTCACTTCTGTGTTGTACGCACGATGGGCCTGTTTAAGCAGTTGATCAGTCTCTTCTTTCGTGAATTTCAAGCTCAAAGTAGCCGTGTTATTTATGGTCAATGGTTTTTTAGAATCCAGCAATTCTGTAAGTCTTAAAGACTCGGATGCCGCCAGTTCATTCACTTGCTCCCAGTGTACGTGTTCACTTTCCATCTCAGGACTGTCGGCATAGGCTGACAACCGCTCCGACCAGACCCGGAAGGAGTCCGTTTTGGTCGGGAGCTGTATGGCTTCTCCACGTACAGCCTTCTCATAGGCATTCGACAAATCCTCCAGC
>NZ_JTHP01000176.1 GCF_000943545.1 Paenibacillus terrae | reverse complement strand
AACGTTCCCTTCAGTTCAAAGGTGGACTGCTCCACATACGCGCTCGACCGGGAATCCAGCATGTTGTGGAACAGCATGCCTTTTTGCATCGGCGTCATGGGGTACATATTCTCAAGCTCTTCGTCAGGCTGAATCTGCTCCACCATCCGGTCGAGTGCTTCCAGGCTTAAACCCGGAAGCAGCACATCACTCGGCGTCAATTCGGAGTGCTCCTGAGATGCACAATGCTGAATCACGTCCAGCACGTTCTGCTTGAATTGCTCTGCTAGTTGCTCAGCAGCATTTTGTTGGAGTGCCTTATTGTTGTATTGAATGCTTAGTTCCAGCATGCCATCTGTAACGAGTCCTCCCACGTCCATAACACAGGACATTTGGGTCAGTTCATGAGTATTAGCTCCGCTAGAATATGGAGAAAAATGCATGCCGCTATGCTGCAGTGTCTGATCAAATTCGCCCAAGTAATTAAAGCTGATCTGTGGATCGGCGTATGTTGCCCCGGACGGTCCGTTCTGGCTGAGATATCTCCAGATGCCGTACCCAATCCCTTTATGTGGAATGCTGCGCAGCATCTCCTTCATCCGTTTGATGTGCCCGGAGATATCATCTTCCCGGTTAATCCGCAGCAGCACCGGGTATTGACTCGTAAACCAGCCAATCGTCCGTGATATATCGATATCCTTCATGATTTCTTCCCGGCCATGGCCTTCGAGAAGAATCGCAACCTTTTCACTGCCAGTCCAAGCACTTAACGTCTTGCCGAGTGCCGTCAACAACAGATCGTTCACTTCTGTGTTGTACGCGCGGTGGGCTTGCTTTAGCAGTTGATCAGTCTCTTCCTTCGTAAGCCTCACATTTACGATACCCATGTCTTGCTGCATAAACCTATCGCTATGCTCTTGCGACACTGGAAGTTGGGGCGACTCGGATGCCGCCAGTTCATTCACTTGCTCCCAGTATACGTGCTCACTTTCCCTCTCAGGACTGTCGGCATAGGTTGACAACCGCTCCGACCAGACCCGGAAGGAGTCCGTTTTGGTCGGGAGCTGTATGGCTTCTCCACGTACAGCCTTCTCATAGGCATTCGACAAATCCTCCAGT
>NZ_JTHP01000175.1 GCF_000943545.1 Paenibacillus terrae | reverse complement strand
ACACGACGACTTTATAAATTATCTTTCTAAGTAAGAAGTGGGAATCTAATCTGATTTTCATAAAAAATCTCCTTATTATTTTATATACATTATCGGTTTGTAAACAGAAAATATTACATATTGCTTAATTTATTGAAGATAATTCTAGGATTTTCATGTCTATATTACAAACCTGTCCTACTATTCGTGAAATTGTCTTTTATTTTATTTAGACAGATATATTTCAATAAAGTAAAGCTACTAATTCATATATAACATGAACGATATGACATCTATATTACCCATAATGTTCGTGTTAAAATTCACCTAAAGGCGGGAGGGATTTTTTATGACGTTAAAAGAGGAAGAATATGATATTTTGCAAAAATATATAACAGATAAGGAAGCGCAATATAGGCTAATCGATTATATTTCTAGACATGATGTGATTGGTCAAGAGGTATTTCCTTATATTGGGGGGGTAGCAAAGCGTTTTTATAAGACAGATGGGCGATTTGTATATCGTCCAGTAACAAGAGATGCTTTTATTAAGCGAATTCCTTTATATTTTTACGAGCCAGATGCAATTACACATAATATAGGAGATTTGTATCAATATATACATGGTATATTAGAAAATAGGGATCTTGACAATTTTGAACAAGATTTAGAGACACTGTACTCAACTCTTGAAAAGTTCCTTTATTATTACAAAATAGATATAGAAACTATTTTCGAATATCCAATTAAGCAGACAGGACGTTGCTCTCAAATAGATTTTCTATATAATTGGTTTCACTATCTACAACTTGCAGAAGAGTTGAATATTCAGGAACGAACACCAGCACATTTAATTGTGGATTATAATTATGTGCTTGAAAAGACTAATTTATGTCCAATTATTTATGATCTTCGCGAGCAATATATTGGTGATTATATCAGAAGATCGGGCAACCTCTTTAGTATGCAGGGGACATTTCCATGTGATGAGAAGGGTGACCCTATCCTAAGATGGATTGGAGTCAAGATTAAGAATGCATCTAAGATATGGGTAAATGTAGACAACAAGTTAAAGGGAACTCTTTATGTCGAAGCCAATCATGAAACAGCAATTTGGGGTAGAAATTGTTGGGGAAGGGACGATGATGGTAGCGATGTTTGGTATGAAAGTCGTCGTGT
>NZ_JTHP01000174.1 GCF_000943545.1 Paenibacillus terrae | reverse complement strand
TAATTATCACCTTTGGAATTGTGTAATTGTTTGTATTCTCGCATTTAAATTAATATAACAATCTATGATCATTCTCGGTCGTTTTGAATATATCCTCCATTTTTTCTTTGATAAGTTTATATGAAGGGAAATTATCTGATACTTTTTCAAGATCTTCTATACTAAGAGGTATTATATTTCTTCCATTTACAAACTGATACTCTATCTCTTTTAATGAAATCTGCGTAAAACCTGCCATGCTAAAAATAACACACGTTTTAATTCCTTTAGAATCCATTATAGGAACCAAATTTCTAACATCTGAAACTTTAATTTTCTCTTTTCTATTTTTACATTCAACAGAGATAAGAGCACCTAGATCCCAAAGAAACGGATCAAGAGATACATTACAAAAATACAGGTCAACCTCTTCTCGCTCCTCCTTAATACGGTGACCCATAAATTTCAAGCCATAAACACTGCGCAGAAAATACTTTGCTACTTCTTCAAATAGCAAACCTTTCTCATAACCGCCCTTTAAACATTTAGCTTCATTTAATAAAGCTCCAAACTCTTTGATGTTAAATTCTAAGTCTTCAAATCGGTCATTTACTTCATTCCAAAAAAATGATTTTAAAAAATTATAAATAATTGGTAAAAAGGCATATCTATTTTTCATAAGAAAAATAATATTTTTTGAAATTCCCTCCTCTTCTTTACCAGTCAGATAGGATCTTAGCTCGTCTATTCCTTTTTGAACTATTTTAAAGAATTTCGCTTTTTCCGGTAAAATCACTTCGGCTTCAAAAAAGTAACATATGTTTTGTTTCATTTTCTCCATAAAACCCTCGTACATCATCTCTAACTTCTCAATAGGATATTTTTTAATCGGTAATGTTGCTAACCCATATAATAAAACATATTGCCATTCATAGAATAATTCTGTTGGTTCAAAGTGCACTCCATAAGAATAAATAGGATTTTTAAGAATCATTTCTACATCTCTGACCGTCCATTGGTTAATATATTGACTATCTATATAAGATAAGTTCTTGTAACCATCTTCATTGAGAGGGATAAGTAGTCCTCCTTCGACTAGAAGGCATACATCATCAGACTCTGGAGTCCCAATCATTGTTGTTCTCCTTCTTCCTTTGATACTTTCTCCCAAGACAAATGATCGGGTAAAACATTGGTAG
>NZ_JTHP01000173.1 GCF_000943545.1 Paenibacillus terrae | reverse complement strand
TTGTGGTATGTCCCGTATTTGACGATCGCTTGGATGTTTTGCTCTTTGAAATAGCTGTAATTTTCTTCGCTTCCATACCCTGCATCGGCAATGACCATCTCTGGTCGTCTCCCGAGTGATTCTTCCAGATGTTCCAAATGGGGCTTCAAGCATTTCGTATCGGTAGGCCGCTGATGCACGCTGTAACCGAGCACAAACTGGTTTTCCGTGCCCATCTGCACATTGTATCCCGGCTTCAGTTGACCATTTCGCATGTGATCTTCCTTCATTCGCATGAACGTCGCGTCCGAATCAGTTTTGCTGTAGCTATTGCGCTCGCCCGCGGTTTCGATCTGATGCTCATACTTTTGGAGCCGCGGCAGTAAGTCCTTGCGTAACTGGCGCACGGCTTTCTTTAAGGTTTTGTTTTTCGGTTTTTCTTGCAAAGCTTCCTCCAGTTGTTGAACCGCGTTTTCCAGCTTTTCTGCCGTGAGCGAGGAAGCTTCGCCAAGCTCAGGAAGGTCTGTACCCGCGTGGAGCGCATCTTCTTCGCTTTCGGCCGCTTCGATGGTTTGGAACAGGATATGTACTTTTTCTTGCAGCTTGGCCTGGTGCTTGACAACGGCCTTTTTCCAGACGAAGGTATACCTGTTTGCATTCGCTTCAAACTTGGTTCCGTCCAGAAAATAGTGCTCCAAGGACACGTATTGCTCCTGAACAAGCAGTTCCAGCACATGGGTAAACACGGTTTCCAGCACCTCTTTCATCCGCTCCGAACGGAAGCGGTTGATGGTACGGAAATCCGGTTGTTGCCGCGCAGCGAGCCACATGAACATGATATTTTCGCGGACAGCCTTGGCGATTTGACGGGAAGAGTAGATGCGCTGGGTGTAGGCGTAAATGATGATTTTGGTGAGCATTTTAGGATGATAACTATGACGGCCAC
The DNA here is from genome assembly GCF_000943545.1 of Paenibacillus terrae. Lineage (GTDB taxonomy): Bacteria > Bacillota > Bacilli > Paenibacillales > Paenibacillaceae > Paenibacillus > Paenibacillus terrae_A. The sequence goes on along the minus strand of NZ_JTHP01000173.1, from coordinate 267 downwards.
CGCCAGGATACGCAGCGTTGAAAATGGAATCACTCAGGCGGTTGACTGCGTCGTTTACCACACGGACGATGTGGTTTTCGGGGATATCTGCCTCTAAATCCATTGGTAAGAAAAGTTGATCCATGGTATATTGAATGTACAAAGAAACCGTCTCCTTTCGAATGGTTGGGTGGTACCTCCATTTTACCAAGGAACGGTTTCTTTTTGTTTTACAATTTAGAGAAAAGGGCCGTCTCCAGCCAATTTTATGACTTATGGGACAGCCCC
>NZ_JTHP01000172.1 GCF_000943545.1 Paenibacillus terrae | reverse complement strand
ACTTAGTTGGACAATAAAAATGAGGGCTTGTAGAATAAACCTATCATCCTAAGGAGCGGATCTCTACAATGTCGAAACAAAGACGTACGTTTACAACAGAGTTCAAGAAGCAAATGGTTCTATTATATGAGAACGGAAAATCCAGAGCGGATCTGGTGGAGGAATATGGCCTTACCGCTTCGGCTTTGGATCGCTGGATTAAACAAGGCCAAACGACAGGCTCTTTCTCAGAGAAGGATAATCGCTCGCCAGAAGAAAATGAGCTACTTACTTTACGCAAAGAAGTACAACGCCTCAAAATGGAGAACGATATTTTAAAGCAAGCCGCGCTGATCATGGGACGAAAGTAGCTATCATCCAGAATAACCGTGATAAATACTCGGTATCAGCAATGTGTGACGTCCTGCAAATCGCAAGAAGTACGTTTTACTATGAAGCGAGCGAACCGTCGCCGGAAGACGAAGTGACCTCAGCTATTGTGGACATTTTTCAGAAAAATCGAAAAGCATACGGCACCCGAAAGATCAAAGTGAAGCTTCATGAGCGAGGACTCGTGGTTTCCAGGCGTCGAATCGGTCGTGTCATGAAGGAACAGGGACTGGTTTCAACCTACACCGTGGCACAATATAAGCCGCATACAACCGCTTGTAATGAAGCCGCTACAGTCAATACACTGAATCGCGAGTTTAACCAAACGGAAAGCAAACGGGTGGTGGTCAGTGATCTAACCTATGTGAAAGTCCGGAACGAATGGCACTATATTTGCGTGCTTATCGATCTGTTCAATCGAGAGATTATCGGCCATAGTGCTGGCCCCCATAAGAACGCAGCACTGGTTTCCCGTGCCTTCGCAACCGTGAAAGGTGATCTGAGTCAGATTCAGTGGTTTCATACCGACCGTGGGAGTGAGTTCAAAAATCAAAAGATGGATGAGCTTTTAGATACGTTTGGAATTGGTCGATCGCTCAGTGCGAAAGGCTGTCCGTATGACAATGCCGTGGCCGAAGCTACCTATAAGATCATGAAAACAGAGTTCGTGAATCAGATGAACTTTCAGAGTCTTCGTCAGTTGGAGTTGGAGTTATACGATTATATTCATTGGTTCAACCAGCATCGTATTCATGGAACTTTAGGCTATATGACGCCTGTTCAGTATCGCCTTACAGCCCTTAAAAAAGTTGTTTGATTTACTGTTGACAATCCA
>NZ_JTHP01000170.1 GCF_000943545.1 Paenibacillus terrae | reverse complement strand
AATTTGATTTATAGAAGCAGAGACACGCTTAAGAAGAACATGCTGAATCTGGATCAGCCATTCCACTGGTAGTTTTTGCAGAAGAAAAAGACGAGAAAATCGGGCAAAGGAAAGAATGGCATGTTTGGGCCACGTTGTTTGAGCAGCATCAAATAGCCATTTGAGCAGGACATAGACAATGAGAGCGCAGAATAGTTGCCCATAGACCGCATTTTCCGTCGTGCCAAATAACGTTGGAATATTCAAATGTTGCTTGATCCAACGGAAAAAGACTTCGATCTGCCACCGAGCTTTATACATCTGTGCGATTTGTTCTGCCGTGACCTGCATTAAATCTGTTACCACCCGAATTTCCCGACCTTCAAAATCTCGAAATATGACGACACGATGACGTTGCTTGGAACGACACTGCGATGTTCCTAGCTGGCAAGTCATATCTCGAAGGATAGTTGAATCCGACGGCTTGAGACGGGATAGTGCATGAGGTTTTTCCAGATGGATATTGTCACGAAGCCGAATGACAAAGGATTATCCTTGGATTTTGAAGTCATCCAGACGCTCCAGTTTCCCATAAGCACGGTCCATCACCAAAATGTAGTCCGGTTGAGCCAACGCTTCACTCATGGGGCCATCATGCTTGGAGCCCAGCGTTTCGACCACCTGAAGGGGTTGCCCATTTTGGGCTTGTAAAGCGACATGAAGTTTAATACCTGCACGCTCCCCGTGATAAGGAGCCCAGGGTAGTCGTGTTTTTCCCACCGTCATGGTGGTCGAATCGATGAGGAGTAATTCTTTGGGAAACGTAAGTTTTCGGCGTGTTTCTCGGCTACACTTGTGAATGACCCGATGAAAAAGCTCCTTAAATATAGCAAAGGGGACTTCGGCCGCTTTGGTGGAAAAACACGAATAATGAACCTTAGGTAAGCCACTGCGAGCGGCATGATCCACACCGGAACGATAACCTGTCCCATTGTTCTAAGGCAGCTACACACCAGTATCGAAGTAAGTGGGTTACCGTGAATTTACGGGCTTTGTCTTCATAGTCTGTTTCCTTGGCAACGCTTTGCACTTCTTCCGGTGTCAGAATAGATTGAAGGATGAATGGGATCGTGATAGACTTTTTCATGGAGTCGTCACCTTTCGGTTAAGTTTGTAGGGGTACAAACATTTTACCGAGTTGACGGCTCTTTTTCTACCATTTAGTGGTTAATCAACAGGTGT
>NZ_JTHP01000169.1 GCF_000943545.1 Paenibacillus terrae | reverse complement strand
CTAGTACAGCATCAGTCTTTAAATTGTGGATAAAGACGTTTTAACTTGATGCGAGCATCCTTGGTCGTAAATTGCCAATCCACACCCTTTTGGATTTGGTTACGGGATTGCTCCCAGGCGCTCAATTCATCCGACAATTCGGTAATGGAAGGAATACGACGGCCTAAACATTGACGAGTCATGACACTGAGTTCAATCTCTGCAATATTGAGCCAGCTTCCATGTTTGGGTGTGTAATGGATCTCCAGCCTTTTGGCTAAACGAAGAGCTGTTTCCGGATCAAATGCGTGATAAAGTGACGCAACGGAATGGGTGTTCAAGTTATCCATGACGAGTTTAATTTTAGGGGCTTGGGGATAATGTACGTCCAGCAATGCCCTGACCTGCTCGGCCCATTCCATTCGGGTTCGTTGGTTCCGCACCTCGACATGCCGCCAACCCACCAAAGGCTCTGTAAAGATGAAAATACTGCAAGTCCCATTTCGCTCGTACTCGCTATCTTCTCGTAGAGGTTTGGCGGGTTTCATGGGAATGGGCTGCCGGACTTCGTTCAGAAGCTGAAATGGTTTTTCGTCCATGCAAATGACCGGGCAGTTCACGTCGTAGGGTTCATGATACACTTCCAGTACGTCTTCCATCGCCGCTACGAACGCCGCGTTTTGCTGGGGAGGGATGCACCAGCATTTCCGGAGATGAGGCTTAAGTTCGCTTTTTTTAAAATACGATCCACGGTGTCGTAGGAAAGGCTGTCGATATATTGAAGTTCAACCGCTTTGTCTGCCAACAGGCGCAGCGTCCAACGACTTTTTCCCGTTGGAGGTTCACTGCAACTCAGCGCAATGATCTTGGCTTCCAACTCTCCGGTGACCTTGGGCGGATTCGGTGGAGTCAACCGCTTCTTTCGTTCAAGAGCAGCTTGCAGACCTTGCTCCGCAAAGACTTTACGTACAAGATGTACCGTGTTGGTGTGGATGTGGAGACGTTCTGCAATTTCCGTATCTTTTAACTTGCCCTCATTCCGATTCTCGTCTGCCCAGAGTAAGATTTGTGCACGCCGTATGGAACGGGCCGCAGTTTTCCCTGTCGAACAGATCTTTTGTAGTTTTTTTTGTTCTTCTCCGGATAGGTTGACCACATAAGCTCGTTTTGTCATAGTCGATACCTCTTTTTCTTCGACTATATCATACTTTCCTTTATTTAACTATTTTAAATCTGATGCTGTACTAG
>NZ_JTHP01000168.1 GCF_000943545.1 Paenibacillus terrae | reverse complement strand
TGGACTTTGCCCCGCATCAACGGTATGATGTGACACACAAAGCGAAGGGTGGGGGCTACTATGGAGTATATTCAAGGGTTTGAAGCACATTTACGGAGCAAGGATCGAAGCAAGAACACTATTTCGTGCTACATTCGGGACGTATTGCAGTTCATAGTCTGGTATCAAAGGAAAACGGAATATGGACTGGACAAGTGGATTGAGTTGGATGGCGTAGAATACAAGAAATATCTGCAAAGTACTAACCAAGCGATACTTACCATCAACCGTAAGATCGCTAGTATCAACGTATTTTCACAATGGATGCATCAACAAGGCTATATTAAGGAAGAAGTACATATCGAAGCAGTCAGGAACAAGGTTGTCCGGCAATACAAAGGGTTAGCGGAAAAGGATTTGTGGAAGCTACGAAATGAAATTCACCGTATGGGCAATCGAATGCATATCTGTATGATTGAATTGTTGATAGGAACAGGGATACGAGTAAGCGAATTGGTTGGTATCAAGTTGAAGGATATTGAAATAAGTGAACGTAAAGGGATGCTGAAGGTGCTAGGTAAGGGAAACGCCTTCCGAACGATACCGATGAATAAGGATGTGCGTAAAGCCATCGCCAGATATCTCGAAGTCAGGCCACAAGTTGAATCGGAACACTTATTTATTGGGCAGCGTGGTGCTTTGGAACGGAATGCGGTCAACCTGATCCTGAACAAATACGGAAATCGGATAAACGTGAAGGTGACACCACATATGCTCAGGCATACGTTAGGATATAAGCTGGTGAAAACAACTCCTTTGACGACCATCCAGCAAATCCTTGGACATGATCACGTAGCAACCACCAATATCTATACCCTAACAACGCAGCAGGATATGGCTGAAGCCTTGGCAAATATCGAGTGGTGATGAGCCACTCTTTTTGTCGTGGATGGAGGGGGTCTTCTATGTAGATAAACGGAGCCGCCAGCAAAGGGTGCAGAAATTTTTGTGATGATTTTATAGTGAATTTGAGAAAGGAGTTATACCTATTGAAACGATAAAGCAAGAAGAGCAACGACAAGCTGAACTGCTTAAGCAGTATATGGAGAAGCATTTCAAGCCGCCCAAAATAAAACAACTAATTGAAACGTTCTCTTTCTCTGAACTAAGAAAGCTAATCGGTGAGATGGACATTGAGTTTTTCGCTTTAGCCTATTTCCCTAAATATTTTGATCGAGCGTTTGGACAGTTTCATCAAGAGTTATTTTCAGAATTAAGACATATGC
>NZ_JTHP01000167.1 GCF_000943545.1 Paenibacillus terrae | reverse complement strand
GGATAAGGTAAGATACTAGCTCAATGAATAACATAAGATTTCATCTCTACATAAAGAGAAAACAAAAAAATATTGCAAGGGGAATTTGTAAAATGACAAAAAATGATCTCAGTTTCGAAGCTAAAATATTCCGTTTGATGAGTTGGGGATTATCAGCTAAAAAAGCTGAAGATACTCTAAAAAAACTAGAGGGTAATGGGAAAATACTTATACATGGAAGTGTAGGTTCAGGTAAAACAAGATTACTCAATGAGCTGATCCGTCTGAGAAATAATGCTGAAAGTTTTGAGTATTATACTATTGGGCATTATAACTATGAATTAACAAACGATAATAAAGACCGCCTTAGTAAAAACGGGCAAGGCGATTTTGTTGTCATAGACGAAAGTGCAAATAATGCTGATTCGTTAATTAAATATCTTGCAAGCAATAAGTGTAAGTGTGTAATATTTACTTTCGCTACTTCCAGCATACAAGACATTCGCAATATGGATAAGAAGATAACTGCTCACACAGATATTATTATTTCTATGGACCGTAATACTATCCATAGTGTAAGAATGATCACAATTCACGATAGATTACTTTATAAAGCAACAGAAAAATTTGATAATTCTAAAAGTGACCTTTATCCATACCCATATATTCGATCTGAGTGGATGAAAGTACTTAGTCCAGCACAGAAAGCAGCTGTACAGCTTGCATACATGAATTACAGACTAGAAGATGGAGGGCTAGGTAGCTGGTACCAAGGGGACGGCGAAATAATGGAGATGGATATTCCGGACTTGCTGCAATTATGCGCTATCGGGATTGAGCAGAATATTCCTGGATACACATTCTTGTATAGTTGGCTTATTACAGTGAGGGATGAATACCTCCCCTTAACATCAGCTTATCTATCTTCCCTTGATGATAAACCGACATCGTTGTATGATGCAGATCGTCTTGTAAAACAATATTATTCTTGGAATGATCGAAATGATTCTTTTGATAAACTTCTTACCTATTTAGATAAGGGTTATTTGGGGATTAAATAAGGATTAACCATCTCATTTATAAATAAGTAGTATATCATTCAATATTACATGTAAGATTTTAAGGAGGAATTATGAAATATAAGAAAGAGATCCGCAATGCTATTGAGGGAAGTCTTCAACTTTATGTCAGCACTTTTGAGAAGAATTATACAGGTATAGCTGCTTCCTCCCATGATGCGACTAGGCTAAAGCTTATTACAAAGGAGGAGGCAGTCTGGATACCAATCCATGAAATCAATCACCTTTCGACTGTTCTTCCCTTAAAATCTCATAAGAA
>NZ_JTHP01000166.1 GCF_000943545.1 Paenibacillus terrae | reverse complement strand
GTCTCCCTATAAGCTGACCTTGAACGGCCTAATCGCCGGCGGCCAGTTGACGTTCGTATGCAGCTATGACTCGTCGTGTTATCGGCTAGAGACGATCGAGCGCTTCATGGCCGACTTCTTTGCGCACCTTCAAACGATCATCGCCCATTGCGCAGCTAAAGAGCGGCCAGAACTGACGCCAAGCGACTGCAGCTCCAAAGGAATCGAACTCGCGGAGGTAGAGGCCCTGAATCAGGCTTTCGACTATCCGATCGAGGATATCTATCGGTTGACGCCGATGCAAGAAGGCATGTTGTTCCATGCCCTCACGAACCACCACTCAGCAACTTACTTGGAGCAGTTCGCGTTTACCGTGAACGGCAAGCTTGAGGTCTCACGATTCCAGGAAAGTTTGCGCCAGTTATCGGCGAGATACGCGATTTTGCGCACCGCTTTCGTGACCAGTGGCGTGAAGCAGGCGCTGCAAGTCGTTGGAAAGCAGCGGGACATTGAATTTACCGTGGTCGACGGTAGCGCGAAATCCGTCTGGGAATACAAAGAGCTGGACAAGCAGCGGGGATTCGACCTGCGCCATGATGCTTTGATGCGCGTGACGATTGTGCAAGAGAACGATCAACGCAGCCATGTGCTCTGGAGCTTCCATCATATTCTGATGGATGGCTGGTGCCTCGGAATTATCATCCAGGAATTCTTTACGATCTACCGAAGCTTGACGAGCGGAACTCCATTGTTGCTGCCGCCAGTTCAACCCTTCAGCAACTACATCCGGTGGCTGGAGAAGCAGGATGCCCAGCAAGCGCGTGCCTATTGGGGTAACTACATATCCGGTTATACGCAGCACGCGGGGCTGCCTAAACGCAGCGTTCCTTTAAAAGGCGACTATGACAAGCAGGAGCATGCCTTCGTGCTGGATACGGAAATGACGGAGGGATTGCAGCAAGTGGCTCGTCAGCATCAGGTGACGCTGAACACGCTGATTCAAACCATATGGGGACTGCTGCTGCAAAAGTACAACCGCTCGCAGGACGTCGTTTTCGGAGCGGTGGTTTCGGGAAGACCGGCGGAATTGCCGGATGTGGAGCGAATGGTGGGCCTATTCATCAACACCATCCCGGTGCGGGTAACCAGTGGGGGGCAGCAGCGGGTGTCGGATTTGCTCAGACAAGTCCAGGAAACAGCCTTGTCTTCGGAACGCCATTCGTTCTATCCGCTGTACGAGATTCAGTCGCAAAGCGAGCTGGGACAAGGTTTGGTGGATCACATTGTCGTATTTGAAAACTATCCGGTGACGAGCGAAGCCATGAACAGCGGCGATGCGTACGAGTTTA
>NZ_JTHP01000165.1 GCF_000943545.1 Paenibacillus terrae | reverse complement strand
TTGGAGAGTAACGCTGTCCCTATACTCGAGTTCATCCTTCATATGACCGAAGAAAGACTCCATGGAGGCATTGTCCCAGCAGTTACTCTTTCGCGACATGGACTGCTGGAAGCCTATCTCTTTAACTCGAGCTTGGAACCTCGGATTCGTGTAGTGAAAACCTTGGTCAGAATGGATGATGGCTTCGGGGTGAATGTTGCCATCCAGTCGTTGAATCAACCTGTCCAAGGTTCGATCTACGATCGTCATTTCTAAGGACGAGGATACATAATGAGCAAGAATCTGTTTGCTTGCACCGTCCTTTACACAGGACAAATATGCACATTGCCCCTGACCATAGTGCAGGTATGTGATGTCTGTGAGAAAGACTTTCTCCGGCTCGCCCTGGTCAAACTGACGTTTAAGGCGATTAGGGAGTGTCTGGTGCTCTTGTGTGGCCTTTGCAAGCTTACGGTACGGATTGGCCTGGCGGATCTTGGCCACCAACCCGTATTTACGCATGATACGGCGAATTTTCTTATGGTTCATGATGACGCCACTCTTATGCTCCAAGCACATTTTTAAAACAAGTGCTCCCACTTTCCCATTACGTTTTTCAAAATGTTCCCTGATGAGTAACAGATCCTGTTCGTCCGCTTCTTCTCTCAGCTGTCGTGCTTGTTCAGCGGCTAACCACCGGTAGTACCCGCTTTTACTGACATTCGCCATCTTACAAAGATGATGAGTCATCTTTGTAAGATGGTGCTTACGGATGGTACGATGGATGAGTTCGAAGCGCTCAGAGGGTGTCAGCGTTGCTTCTGCTGGGCTTGTCTCTCGAGCGCCTCGAGCTTTTTTAGGAAGTCGTTCTCCGCTTCCAGAAGCTTTATACGTGCCTCAGCTTGTGCAAGCTTCTTCTCCATCGACTGTTCTGCTGCGGGCCTTCCCGTGCTGCCTTTTCCTCGTTGCTCTTCCAGAAGACCTGCTTCACCTTGAGAAGCAAAGGTTTTTCTCCAACGTTTTAAGCATCTATTCGGATTCTCCCGTCCGATCATATCTAAGTTGAATCCTGCCTCCCTGAAGATTTCCGCAGGAGTTTTCCCCTCCTGATAGGCCTTTAGAGCTGCCAACTTGAATGTGGGTTGGTAAGCAATAGAACGCTCTGTAATATGCAATACGTTAGCATTATCCTCCATCTGGCGGATCTGACTTTCACTAAACCTTTGTTCACCGGTAGACCAACGGTTCCCCATTTTGTATCCCCAACCTTTCGTATATATCGATTATAAACGCAAAGAGACCCGAGAGAGGTCACTTTTTTTCAAAGTGTCCATCTTTCGGGTCACAGTTCA
>NZ_JTHP01000164.1 GCF_000943545.1 Paenibacillus terrae | reverse complement strand
ATATGCTCAGACATACGCTTGGCTATAAGTTGGTTAAAACGACTCCATTGACGACCATTCAGCAAATCCTTGGACATGATCACGTAGCGACAACCAATATCTATACGCTAACAACACAGCAGGATATGGCTGAAGCCTTGGCAAATATCGAGTGGTAATGAGCCACTCTTTTTGTCGTGGATGGAAGGGGGTCTTCTATTTGTAGTAACAGACCCGCCAGCAAAGGGTGCAGAAATTTTTGTGATAATTTTACGGTACATATGAGGAAGGAGCTATACCTATTGAAACAATAAAGCAAGAAGAACAGCGACAAGCTGAACTGCTTAAACAGTATATGGAGAAGCATTTTAAACCACTCAAAATGAAACAACTAATTGAAACGTTCTCTTTTTCCGAACTACGCAAGCTTATTGGTGAGATGGACATTGAGTTTTTCGCCTTAGCCTATTTCCCTAAATATTTTGATCGAGCATTTGGCAAGTTTCATCTTGAGCTATTCGCGGAATTAAAACATATGCTTGTAAATACAGGACTGATTACAGCTTTCGGACTCCCAAGGGAACATGGAAAGTCAACGATCAGTTCCTTTTTATTTCCGTTGTATGCGACTTTATATGATAAATCACAGTTTACATTAATCATATCAGCCACAGAGCAAATTGCATTACCCTTCTTAGACATGATCAAAGATGAGCTAGAAACGAATACAATGCTGATTGAGGATTTCGGTATTCGAAAAGGAAGCCGCTGGAACAACAATGAGATTTGGCTCAAGAGTAAAGGTGGGCTGGACTCCTGCATTATGATTCGTGGCATAGATGGCAGCTTGAGAGGTATTCACTATAAGCATCATCGTCCTACCTTAGTTCTAATGGATGATTTGCTTAAGGAGGATACTGCACGATCCGAGGCCAAACGAGAACAGATTAAAAATACCTTTACAGATGTCATTCTGCCAATTGGCACAAGGGATACGAATATCCTGATCTGTGGAACGATTTTGAACGAAGAGGACATTATGGCCGATCTGCTAAAAGGTAAAATCCCAGGTGTGCGAAGTGTTCGTAAAGCAGCCGTGCTTCAATTTTCAGAACGGGATGATCTGTGGTCAGAGTGGGAGCGACAATATAATAACTTGCAGGATGAGGACAGGATCAATACTGCCTTGTCTTTTTTTATAGCTCATGAGAAGGAAATGCTGCTGGGTACAGAAATTCTATGGAACGAGTATTTGGACTATTATTATTTGATGTGCAAGAAGCAAGCCATGGGTGAAAAGTCATTTTATAAAGAGTTACAAAATGATCCGCGTTCAACAGACGAATACATATTTCAGAAT
>NZ_JTHP01000162.1 GCF_000943545.1 Paenibacillus terrae | reverse complement strand
ACACGACGACTCCTGCCGCTTCAGCCGCCGTATTCGCCATTCACTCAGTTATAAGGATCAAGCAGAAAAACATGCGAAAGGAGGATAGGGCTTTTTTTATCCTTCTGTTGTTTCTAGGACTGCCACCCAATCTGATGAATAAGGTGGATTTATCTCATGAAAAAATTATTCTGTTTTAGTATTTCATTTCTTCTAGCTTTCGTCCTTTTAGTCATTCCTTCAACAGCTTCAGCAGGTCCAGCACAACCAGTAAGTGATGTTCAAATCTTAAGCGTTACACAATCCGGTAGTACTGGACTCATTGTTGTGCGTACTCAAGGACAACTTTATAACAATAATATTTCTGTTGATGTAAATGGCTCCCTTTTAAAGACGACCGCTGTATCTCAGCGCCCTACAAACGACGGAGGATGGATGTTCTATCTTTCTGTTAACCTGTCCAACTCTCCTAAGTCTGGCATACTCAATGTCACAATTGGTAATCGCAGAAGCCTTCATCTTCTCCACCCCGTCCTTTTGAACAACTTTCGTACTTTTAAATATGCATATAGCATGGATCGGCTACTTCACTCCTTAATCAATGGCTTCATTTCTAAATTTCCGGAATTCTTTAGGTGTTTTTTTATAATGTTTTTTAAAAGACTGAATGAAGTGATTTGCATTATTGAAGCCCACTCTGTCGGCTATTTCAGTTATTGTATAATGTGTTGAGATTAATAATTCACTGCTTTTCTTGATGCGGTATTTAATCAAGTAATCGTAAGGTGTCATATGAATGGTTCTCTTAAAACTACGATTGCACTCTGAAACACTTAGATGTGCTACATCAGCAATTTCTTGCAATGTTATATTGTTTGAGTAGTTTTGATGGATAAAGCTAAGCATCAATTGAAGTCTTTCCTGTTGCAGTTTCATGTATTTAGGTGCTTCCTCGGCAGAAATCGAAATATTAGATATTAAAATTAACCATAATTGAACAGTTTTGATGGAAACCTCATATTCCCACCCCCAGTTTTTTTTCATATCAAATTTCTTTTGCATATCCCAAAGCATTTCTAGTACTTGACTTTGCCATTCAACTTCTCCCTTTATTACTAATGACACTAAGGAAGAGTTTGTATAAGGTAGTACATAATTTTTTTCCATGGCACTATCTGCATAAAAGGCTAGCAGCTTTTCAGGGAAATTAAAACTGACATATTGACCGTTATGTGTCAGGTGCGTAGTAACATGAAGGGCGCCCTTATTAATTAAAATGGCCTGACCGGTTTCTAATTCATGATTAATCCCATTAACTTGTATAACTAGTTTTCCTTTAGTAACCAAAGTGATTTGTAGTTCTTCGTGCCAATGTAAATCATTAAATCCTCTACCTTCAGGGATACTTCTATGAATAGTATGGGTGTACATGATGTATGGAAATGAAACATCGGGATATAAAATGGTCTCGTGCAATTGTTTTTCCATTTTTGCGAGGTCCTTTCTGATGACGATATTTCTATATAAATTAAAGATATTATTACACAAATTTAATAATAGTGGTGATATTATTATATACAGCTTCGGTTTATCATTACAATTCTGTGCACAGAAAACATCTTGGAGGCGTCATT
>NZ_JTHP01000161.1 GCF_000943545.1 Paenibacillus terrae | reverse complement strand
TTTAACCCCCGAATAATGGACACAACACCTCTTATTCGAAAGATCACATAGAAATGCTCGCATTTTCTCCATTTATGCTGGTGCTACCAGCTACACCTTGATTAGCTTCGCTTCCACCGTACCCTGCTTAATTGCAGTCATATACTCGTAAGGCGACATATCATAGATGCTGCCATGTAGCCGATCATGATTATAGTTGTGGATAAAGCCAGTAACAACTTCATACGCATGGGGATAGCTTTCAAATTCGTGCCGCTGATAACATTCCGATTCCAAGATCGCGTGGAACGACTCGATATGCGCATTCTTATTGGGTGTCTTGGGCGGAATACGTTCATGGATGAGTTCAAACTGCTCACAGGCCTCCGCAAATCGATGGCTGATAAACTGTGGTCCATTGTCTGATCGGATGACGGGTCTCTTCGCCCTATCAAATAGCTGGCGCTTCATCAGCGCCTCCTGCGTAATTTGAACCACATCCTTGGCTTCGCAGGACAGGCCCAAGTGGTAGGTGACGATAGATCGATCAAACACGTCGATGATGCTCAGGAGAAAGAAGAAGCGCTGCTCACCTGCAATCCAGCCATATTTAATATCCGTTTCCCATAGTTGATTGGAGCCGGTGAGGGTTCGATTATTCGCGAGTCTCTTCGGATGCTTGACCTTGATCTTCCGCTGCGGACGCAAGACACGCATCTGCTTGCACAGCCGGTAGACTTTCTTCTTGTTGATCACCAGCCGATGCTGGCGATTTAAGAGTTTCGTCAGCTTGCGGTAGCCATACACAGACGTATACTCGTCAGCCAGCATCTCCATGAGCCACTCTTTGATTTGTTCATCACTGATCCGCTTGCCCTCTTGTGTGAAGCTGTATCCTGGCGTGGGACGACCGCTTTTGAGAATCGATGCTGAGGGCTTGTTCCGACGATTCACGTATGCATAATACGTAGAACGTTCCACTTCCAAGATACGCAGTACAAGGCTGATGGAATGACCTTGCGAGATGTAGACGTTCGCAATCGCTATTTTATCCGCAAGTGAGGGTTCGTTTTTTTTAACAGGTCTCGGAGGATTTCTCTCTCTAGCGCCTGCTCGGCATAGAGCTTTTTGAGCTTCTCATGTTCTTTCTCCAAAGCGGCGTAGTCGCTGGCTGTTGGAACGAAAGTGGGCTGCTTTAAAGCCCTGCCATCCAATTGTTCCTGATCCTTACGCTCAAGCTGCTTCGCCCAGCGCAGTACCATTTTCGGATCCACATCATGTTGCCGGGCAACACCTGTCATATTGCCGATCTCGTACCCTTTGCTTACTACCATCTTCTTGAAATTCAGATCATACCGTTTTCTCTCCATTGTCGTCCCCTCCGATTGATTTCATTCTATCGGAATAAGGGGTGTACTGTCCAAGTTCATTTGGGGGCTAAATAGCTTCCTTTTCAAATTTTTCTGATACGACGAATTTACTGGTTGTTTAAAGCTATAATTGATTCTGGTGTAACTTACACATATGTCGACAAATTCTTTATAGATAACTACGGTATGATAGAGCCTCACATTAAATTGAGTCAGACCTTTCCAAACCATAAAGTTGGTGCAAAAATCTTAAAAGTATGGCGGAAAGAATGTGAACGACGTCAGAAAATTTATGATAAATTGAGAAAGTACGAAATCAACGAAGTTACATG
>NZ_JTHP01000160.1 GCF_000943545.1 Paenibacillus terrae | reverse complement strand
GAGGCCACTGAAAAACATGGTTCTTACAGATAGCTGAAAGGGAATCCATTAAAAAGACGACATTCATTCCTTTGTTTTTGAATGAGATGTCGTCTTTTTTTGCTTCCTCATGTCTACGCTTGCTCCTCTTTTTAGCTCATCAACTTCAAGATCCGCTTCAGATTCACCGCGAAAATCGCCATCGCTCCTTGCATTTCCATGCCAATCAGACCCGAGGAGGATGCCACATCATACCCGTGTCTGTGCTTGAGTTCACTGTTCTTGGCTTCAATTTTGTATCGCTCTTTGGCCTTGGTCTTAAAGACCTCACTCTCCTGAAATACGGCTTGAGCCAGATGTTCATCGCTTTTTATACTTACAGAATATGTCTTACTTTTTGCCCCGTCCTTGTAGCAGCCTTCCCGAACAAGGCATCGCTTGCATGTTTCTACGTCAAAGTAATAGGTGTCGGTTTGGTTTTCTCCTTGGCCTTTTTTCCCCTGCCGCGCCCGGCGAGTTGCTAGATGACCAGCCTTGCACACATACATCCCTGCATCTTTATTGAACTCAAATTCGTCTTCCTTCTTTCGGTTTCCCTGAGTAATCAAAGGATGTAGTTTTGCGACCAGTTGGATGTTTTCTTGCGCACTGTAGGCGAGGTTATCTTTTTCCGAATAGGCTGCATCTCCAATCACCGTCTCCACTTTCATTCCTACCGCCTTACTTTTTTCAATCAAGGTTTGGAGTTGCTTGCCGTCGTGTTTTTCCCCGGTGGTAATTGTTGCCGCTGTTATGATTCGCTCTTCACTCATAGCGATGTGGGTTTTGTAACCAAAAAACGAGAAGTCCACACTTTTGTGACCCATTTTGGCATCGGGATCCGCAGACGTTTGCAGATGCTCCACATCGTCGGTGACGGTTTCTTTCAATAAATTCAACGGTTCTGTAACCTTCGGCAGTCCGGTAAATCGCCCATCCTGTTCAATCACAGCGACCAGTTGCTGGCTATACTGGATTTCATTTTCCAGGACATCCGTGGCGGGTTTGGCGGGAAACTTACTTTTCATGGATTCATCCAGCGTGTAGATGGCCTTTCTCAGACGCTTGGAACGTTCCCGTAGCACGGCTTGCGGTGTTTTTTGGGTGTAGCGGGCTTGGGTATGAGTTGCGTCCACAATGATAGATTTGCTGCGAATGACGCCTTTTTCGATGGCGATTTCCACCGTTTTGCCGATGAGCAGATCTAACAACTTCATACCTTTGAGCCGTAATTTGCGAAACTTGGTGAGTAGACTGGGATCAATGACAGCTTCTTCTGGAGCCATATGCAGAAAAAACTTGAATGACAAATCCGTTTTTGAGCGCTCAACCAGGTCGATGTCAGACAAGTCAAAGATGGACTTGAGTAGCAAATATTTAAACATCCGAACCGGATCTACAGCTGTACGTCCGTTGTCATGACAATAGTTGTCATGCAGTTCCTCATACACAAAGCTAAAGTCCACCAGTTCGTCCATCCTCCGCAACATATGATCTTTGGGGATGAGTACATCGTAAAGTTCTGTATACGGACTCAACAAAAAGCTCTGCTGTTTCGGGAGCACAGGGATCACCAACCTTGGATAAGATACTTCAATTATACCGAAAAAAAGAGACAGACTCCTCAAAAAAATGAGGAACTGTCTCTTTTGGTGAGCTGGGGGACTTTTTCAGTGGCCTC
>NZ_JTHP01000159.1 GCF_000943545.1 Paenibacillus terrae | reverse complement strand
TTTATGTGCGCCCGGCATGGGCGATAACTTGGCGGTGAAAGTCCGCTACAGGCTTGGCAGTAGGAACTGTTAGCCAAAGGCAAGGGTGTCCGCCGCGAGGCGGAATCTGAAGGAAGCCGGAGGCAAACCCTCGGTCTGACGAACAGAAATCACATAGAAGGCATGCTGGGACGGACGAGCTTGCATAACAAAGCGAAGTCTAATACTGCCCGAATCCCAGGATGTAAATGTGGCAGATGGATGAGGGGAAGGTTATCGCTCTTACCCGGGGAGATCTCACAGACGTCAAGTAGGAAAAAAAATCCGAAAGACGGAGTAAAGCTTGCTGTGAGAAGTCAGCAGAGGCCATAGTACCGGGAAGTTTTTTTTTCGGGAAGGGCCGAACAATCGTAAGTCTTGAGTACATACAGGAAGGAGAATCGGCGCAATGAAAGCAGAATACCGAAAGGGCTGCCTGCAAAGGGATAGCGTGGAACGCAAAGAGTACGCGGGAGTGCGGAGCGCCGGTAGTCGGGAACGTAGAGAAAAAGGCGGTGCAACAGACCTGCTGGAGCAGATTCTGGACAGAGACAATCTGAACCGAGCCTACAAGCAGGTCAAACGCAACCATGGAGCGCCTGGAATCGACGGAATGACCGTAGAAGAGGCGCTGCCCTGGCTGCAGGAACATAGAGATGAGCTTTTGCAAAGCATCTGGGAAGGCCGATACAAGCCAAGCCCGGTACGGCGCAAAGAAATTCCCAAACCAGATGGAAGCGGAGTACGGAAGCTTGGCATCCCCACGGTCGTGGACCGGGTGATACAGCAGGCGATTGCCCAGCAGATGCACCCACTGTTTGAACCGCTCTTTTCGGAGGGGAGCTACGGCTACCGCCCAGGGCGGAGCGCGCAGCAGGCCATCCGCAAGGTGAAAGAGTATGCACAGCAGGGCTACGTCCACGCGGTAGAAATCGACCTCTCCAAATACTTTGACACACTGAACCATGAACTGCTGATGAATCTCTTGCGCAGACAAATCCAGGATAGACGTGTAACCGATCTGATTAAAAAGTACCTGAAAAGCGGAGTACGCCGCGAAACGAAAGAGGGTTCCCCTCAGGGAGGTCCTCTGTCGCCGCTTTTGGCGAACATCTACCTGAACGAATTTGACCAGGAGATGAGAAGCCGGGGAGTGAACGTCATCCGCTATGCAGATGACATTGTGGTGCTGGCCAAAAGCGAACGGGCAGCAACGCGTCTTCTGGAGTCCTGCGGGAAGTATCTGGAGAACCAACTGAGACTCCAGATGAATACGGGGAAAAGCAAGGTCGTTAGCGTGGTGGCCCGAAAGCATTTCAAATTCCTTGGCTTTGCCTTAGGAAAGAACGGAAGTGGCGTGTATATACGCGCTCATGGGCAAACGCTGGTAAAAGCAAAGAAGAGGCTGAAAGAACTCACAAGCCGTAGTCAGGGCAGAAATGTTCGCCAAATCATGGAGAAGGTGAAAGTCTACATTCGGGGATGGATTGGCTACTATTACGTAGCCGACATGAAACGGATATTGCAAAGCTGGAGTGAATGGCTGCGAAGACGACTCCGAATGTACATCTGGAAACAGTGGAAGAAGCCGAGAACAAAGGTACAAAACCTGCGCAAACTGGGGATACCGGAATGGCAGGCGTACCCGTGGGGAAACTCCCGCCTTGGATACTGGCGCATCGCCGGAAGCCCGGTGCTGTCTCGTTCCATAACAAACGAAAAGCTCGTACAGGCAGGATATTATGACTTTCCTGCGCAATACGAGCGTCTACGTAAAATGCACTTAAGCGGTTGAACCGCCGTATACCGAACGGTACGTACGGTGGTGTGAGAGGTCGGCTACTCAGTTAATGGGTAGCCTCCTACTCGATT
>NZ_JTHP01000158.1 GCF_000943545.1 Paenibacillus terrae | reverse complement strand
TTTTTTGTGCGCCATGCATGGCGCGTAACTAGGCGGTGAAAGTCCGCTATGGGGGCTGACAGTTGCCAACCATTAGCCAAGAGCAAGGGTGTCCGCCGTGAGGCGGAATCTGAAGGAAGCTGGCGGCAAAATTCCGACCTGAGGAACACGAACCGCATCAGGCATCCAAAGTGGGATAAGCCTGCAAAACAAGGCAAAATCCAATAAACTGTCCAGACACGAGGATGTAAATGCGGCGGGTACATGGGATGAAAGTTGCGCGTCTTACCGTGGGAGGTCTCATGGACGTGAAGAGATGGACTTCAAATCACGGTTGAAACAAGATTTATCATGAGAAGTCAGCAGACGCCATAGTACCTTGGTTCAAGAAAAAAAAAAACTGAGGGAAGGGCTGAACCTAAGGAGGTGTAGGTCAATGAAAGTTACCAAAACAGGAGCAAAGGGCAGCCAACTTCCAAAGGAAGGCTTCACGCAGAAAGATAGTGCGGAACACAAAGGATATGCGGGAGTGCACATTCCTGCAAGGATAACTGAAACGGACAGCATCAACGCAAACGAGTCGGAAAATGGACTGCTGGAGCAGATCGTGAGCAGACACAACCTGAATGAAGCATACAAGCGAGTGAAAGCGAACAAAGGCTCTCACGGGATCGACGGGATGAAAATAGATGAACTTCTAGGCTATCTCAAAGAGAGCGGAGCGACACTCCGGCAATCCATTCTGGACGGTAAATACCGTCCGAATCCCGTTCGAAGGGTAGAAATACCGAAAGAAGACGGAAAGAAAAGGAATCTGGGAATCCCAACTGTGGTGGATCGGGTCGTTCAACAAGCCATCGCGCAAGTGCTCACACCGATGTACGAAGATCAATTCTCGGACAACAGTTTCGGGTTCCGACCCCAGCGGAGCGCCAAGGATGCGATTCGGAGAAGTCAAAGCAATGTCACACAAGGATATAAATATGTGGTGGATATGGATCTTGAGAAATATTTTGATACGGTCAACCCAAGCAAACTAATCGAGATATTATCGAGAACGATAAAAGACGGTCGAGTCATCTCGCTCATCCACAAATATCTGAAAGCCGGCGTTGTGGTTCAACACCGCTTCGAAGAAACGGAAATCGGGGTCCCCCAAGGAGGCAACCTGAGTCCGTTACTCAGCAATGTCATGTTGAACGAATTGGACAAGGAACTGGAGCGACGTGGACACCGATTCGTGCGCTACGCGGACGACCTGCTGATCTTCTGCAAAAGTAGAAGAAGTGCAGAACGAACCTTGGAAAGGATTCTACCGTACATCGAAAAGAAGCTGTTCTTGAAAGTGAATCGAGAGAAAACAGTGGTGGATGATGTGAAGAGGGTTAAATTCCTGGGCTTCGCCTTTTATCAGCAACAAGGGGAAACGAGAATCCGAATCCCCCCTAAATCGGTAGCCAAGATGAGAACTCGAATAAAAGAGCTCACGGCGAGAAGCAATGGAACGGGGAATGAGGAACGGGCAAGCAGGCTTCGAAGATACATCAAGGGATGGATAAACTACTTCAAGATCGCGGATATGAAGAAGCTGCTGCAAAAGACGGATGAGTGGATGAGAAGGCGAATACGCATGATTTACTGGAAACAGTGGAAGCGAGTGAGGACAAGGTATGCGATGTTGCAAAGACTTGGAATCCGAGCCCAACAAGCATGGGAATATGCCAACACAAGAAAAGGCTACTGGAGAATATCCAATAGCCCCATCCTCTCGAAATCCCTCAGAAACAGTATCCTTAAAGACCACGGATTCTTAACCTTTTCGGATTATTACCGACAAGTCAAAACGTAAACTTAGGAACCGCCGTATACCGAACGGTACGTACGGTGGTGTGGGAGGTCGGCTACTCAACTAATGGGTAGCCTCCTACCCGATT
>NZ_JTHP01000157.1 GCF_000943545.1 Paenibacillus terrae | reverse complement strand
ACACCTGAATCGCTTTAATGGAATCGCCGCCCAGCGCAAAGAAATGGTCATGGATGCCGATGCGCTCGACGCTTAGCACGCCCTGCCAAATGTCGGCTAACCGGGATTCGATGTCGCTTCGCGGCGCTTCGTATCCCGCCTCGGCCACCTGCCTGTCCGGTTTCGGCAAGGCGTTACGGTCGATCTTGCCGTTAGGGGTGAGCGGCATCTGGTGCAGGTGCACGAAGTACGCCGGGATCATGTACTCTGGCAACAACGCGGCCAGATGGGCCCGCAGTTCGGTGACAGATAGGGTTTCGCTACTCACGTAATACGCGCACAGATAGCCCTGTCCGCTTTCGTCACGCTTCGCCACGACCACGGCTTCCCGCACCGCTTCGTGTTCCAAAAGCCGCGCTTCCACTTCTCCGCACTCGATCCGGTACCCCCGAATTTTCACCTGGTGGTCGATCCGGCCCAGGTACTCGATATTCCCGTCCGGCAGCCAACGCGCCAAATCTCCGGTCCGATACATCCGCTCTCCGGGTTCAAACGGATTGGACACGAATTTCTCCGCCGTTAGTTCCGGACGGTTTAAGTAGCCTCGCGCCAACCCGATACCGGCGATGCACAACTCTCCAGGAACTCCAATAGGTACTGGATGGAATTGTTTGTCCAGAATATAAGTCTGGATATTATGCATGGGAGAGCCGATCGGTATGAAGGTCATCTGATTCAAATCGTTGGAAGTCACATGACAGATTGTAGAATCCACGCAACATTCGGTAGGACCATATACATTGCTAATTAGAGGCTTCTCCCAAGTATATTTAGCCATAAAGCGTCGTACGATCTTATCCGGCAGCACCTCACCGCCAATGATGAATTGTTTCAATTGCAGCTTGCAGCCAAATTCCGAATCTGCGGCCTCAAGCATCATTGCAAGATGCAATGGTGTTCCGTCCGATATGTCAATATAGTTGCTACTATAATAATTAAGCAAAAGATCCCCTTGCAATCTTGCGTCTTCCGGCACGATATAAAGTGCGTGTCCCAGTAACAGTGCCGCAAAGATTTGCTGAACGGAAGCATCGAATATAAACGGAGATACTATGGAAATTCGAAGGGGATTTGGATACTTTTTATATATGTGGATATCCAAACTGTTAACAAGATTCAATACATTTCTGTGCTCAATCATAACCCCCTTCGGCTGCCCCGTCGTTCCCGACGTATAGATGACATACATCAGATCATTTGGCTCGTTGATCGGCGACAGCATGGTTTCTGCTTCTGTCGCATTCAGGATCGATTCATCCAGGAGTACAGTCTCCCAAGGTCCATCCATCGCCCAAGCCGGACACTCACATGCGAGCAACCACTTCGTCCCGCTGTTCTCGAGCATGAAACGAATCCGTTTCTCCGGGTGGCCGGGGTCGATCGGCAGATACGCCCCGCCAGCTTTCAAAGTGCCCCACAGCCCAACGATGATTTCCAGCGATCGCTCAGCCATAATGGCGACGATGCTCTCCCGTCCGACACCCTTCTCCCGCAGCGTCCAGGCCAAGCGGTTCGCCCGCTCGTTCAGCTCCCGGTACGTCAGGCGCTCATCCCCGCACACCACTGCTACGGCTTCCGGCGTCCGCGCCACTTGTTCTTCAAACAAGTCGATAATGGTTTTGTCCTTCGGATAATCCGCTACCGTCTGGTTCCGTTCTTCCAGCCAGCGACGCTCATCGGCCGTGACAATCTCGATCGATTCGTGGCTTCTGCCCGCGTCCTCAATCAGCTGAGCCGCAATGTGTTTCACATGACCTTCCATGTTCCTCACGATTTGGGGGTCATACACCAGGGCATTGTACTGGAATTTCATCAACAGTTCGCTGCCAGGCACCACAATTACATTGAAATCATAGTTGGTTTGTTCGGACACTTCGAGATCCTCTACGG
>NZ_JTHP01000156.1 GCF_000943545.1 Paenibacillus terrae | reverse complement strand
TGACATTAGGCTTAATATTGATGTTGAATACGATCTTATAGCAGTGGCGCAATACCACGTAAATGAAAATGGAGGGAACAGAGGGAAAATAAATCAAACACTTATTGATGAGTTCACTAAAGATGCTGAGATTACTGATAACCATAAAATACTATCCAGGTTACCTATAGGTACATATTGGACAACTAATTACGATACTTTAATTGAGGAAGCATTGAAGAATGAGGAAAAGAGAATAGACGCAAAAATAACTATTGAGAATTTAGCACATACGAAACCTAATAATGATGCTATTATCTACAAAATGCACGGTGATATTTCACTTCCTCATGAAGCTGTGTTAACCAAAGACGATTATGAGAATTACAACAGCAAAAGACAATTATTCACAACGGCTTTGCAAGGAGATTTAGTTTCAAAGACGTTATTGTTTATTGGGTTCAGCTTTGATGACCCTAACTTGGGATATATATTAAGTCGCATAAGAATCTTGTTGGAAAAAAATCAACGAACTCATTACTGTTTTATGAAAAAAGTACATCGAAACGATTTCAAAGATGAGTCTGAATTTCAGTATGCTGAAATTCAGCAAACACTAAAAGTTAACGATTTAAGGCGTTATAGTATAAAAGTCTTGTTGGTAAATCAGTATGAGGACATTACCGCTATACTAGAAAAATTGGAGCAACAATATAAAAGGAGAAACATATTTGTTTCAGGAAGCGCTTCTAATTACGGGAGTTGGGGGGAAAGGCGTTGTTTTGAGTTTTCGAGCAATCTTAGCAAAGCGATTATTAATAATGGTAATAATATTGTTACAGGTTTTGGCATAGGAGTAGGAAGCTGTGTGATTTCAGGAGCATTAGAGGAGGTTTATAAAAAGCGAAATCAACGGGTAGAAGATAGGCTAATATCAAGGCCTTTTCCTCAAAATACAACTGGAAAAATTCCATTAAAAGAATTGTGGACAAGGCATCGTAATAACATGATTCAGAGTGTTGGAATTTCTGTTTTTATTTTTGGAAATAAGGTTGGTGATACATCAGGTGAGATTATAGAAGCTAACGGTATGATAGAAGAGTTTGAGATAAGCTTGAGGCTTGGGGTAATACCTATCCCAATAGGAGCGACTGGCTTTACCGCCAGAAAGATATGGGAAGCTGTTATGAAAGACTTTGAGCAAATTGTTCTTGATACAAGTTTGAAAGGGAAGTATGAACTGCTGGGGGATGAAAGTCAACCGGATGAAGTATTAATACGTAATGTAATTGAAATTATAAACGAACTTGAGAAAAGAAAAAATGATATAAAGGGGAATAAAGATGGCGCGAAAAACATTCATTTCCTATAAATACAGCGAAGCGCAAGGGACAAGAGATAAGATTATTGGCGCTCTCGGAATGGATGCTCGCTACTACCATGGAGAAACTAGTACATCACCGAATTTGACAGATAGAAAGACAGAGACAATTAAGAACCATCTAAAAAAAATGATTTTTGATACTTCGGTGACCATAGTTGTTATATCTCCGAATATGAAGCTGAGTAATTGGATTAATTGGGAAATTGAATATTCCTTGAGAGAAACAACTAGAGAAGACAGAACTTCTAGAAGTAACGGGATTGTGGGTGTAATCCAAAAGGATTATTATTTCGGTGGCTATGGATGGATTCTTAATTCGATTAGAAAACCAGATGGATGCAGTTCAAGGAGCATTGATGAAAGTAAGTTATATGATATTATTATCAAAAATCGAACAAATCTTAAGAATCCTATATATGCATGTCCGACTTGCCAAAGTGTGGATTCTTTGAATGGTTCATATATATCCTTAGTAACCGAAGATGATTTTATCTCAAATCCTAATCAGTATATTGAAAATGCTTACGAGAAAAGTAAAAAAATTAATGTATTTAATATTACAAAACAAATTAATGCTCAAAAAAATTGGTGGTCTTCTTTTTTATAAATATCATAACGAAATTGAAAATTGTTTTATCTAGAGTTTGTTCATAGAGGAGCCATAGTTTTATTCATAAATTCTTAAAATCCAGTCGTCGTGT
>NZ_JTHP01000155.1 GCF_000943545.1 Paenibacillus terrae | reverse complement strand
TTCCATTCACTTATCTTTTTTTCAGCCTCTGTTAAGTATTCGCTTAAATCTTTAATATCTTTTGTTTTTCTTTCCTCTGTTAAGGCCTTATCTTGGACAATATAATCTTTTGCCATTAGAATAGCAGCAAATAATTCTTTTTTTAAACAACTACAAGCCACATCGAATTCAAGAGTCCACTCATGAGAAACAAAAGCGTTAACATTTCCATCACTATACTTAAGTTTTTTTTCACATCTTGTTACTTCGGGTTTTCTATCCGAAAACATAATAATAGTATCGGACTCTTTATCGATCTTAGAGACCTTCTCATCACAATCAGTAATAATTGCAACAGGCAGTAACATTTTAGGTTCAGATTCTCTCACAAATATTTTTGAATATCTTAGCATTGCGGTACTTCCTACATTAACTATTGAAACTCCATTTTTAGCGAAGGATTTTCCGAGTTTATCTGCCAATGTAGGCAGTAATAAATTTTCTGCGTCTCCCTCGACAATAATAATGCCCTTCGCAAAAAATAAATTTGCTTTAGTAGAGTCTAAGAATCTCTCTAAAAATCTATAGTCTCCACTATGTAATTTAGTATTACCGCTAGCTAGAGAGTAAGCTTGGCCTTCAGCAAAAATAATCAAATTATTTAACCTTATACTTGAAGCTAATGTAACACTGTGTGTTGTTAGGAGTATCTGCATGGGAGACTTACTATCCTCGCTTAATTCTTGCAAATAATCAATAACCCTTATCTGAGCTTGAGGATGCAAATGTGCTTCTATCTCTTCAATCAGTGCAAGATTAATCCCTTCCGTTTTCTCGATTTGTAAAAGCAATAACTCTGCCGCTATATACAATTGATTAAGTGAACCTAAACCTGATTTCGTATTGACAAGTAGAAGATCAATTTTTTCTAGTATCATTTTAAGGTTAACTGCAGCTAACTCAATATTTGATTTTAACAAGTTTTTATTATCAGAAAATTTCAATAAATATGTGTTAATAGATTTCAATATTTTCTTTTCGTCACTAGTCATTTCGTCATAATCGAAGTACTCTTTTATTTTCTGATTAGCATCTTTAATAATCTCAACTAATCTATGTTCATCACCTACCGAGAATTCTGGATGTGCATGCAAAATTTGAGACAATCGTGAATTCCTTCTTGCAGCAAGTTCATTTTCCGCATCTCTTAGGGGCTTAAGATAAATAGTTCTGAGTAAGTCACGTGCCCTATTATGTAAAATCTGCCCTTCACTATCATTTCCCGCACGTATATCATCAATTAGCACTTTCCCTTTAAGATCTCTTTTGGCGCTAAAAAAAACGCGAAGGGTGTATTCTTTATCAAAATCAATTGCAATCCACTCCAAAAAATCCTTTGCCTGATTTATAGTAAAACCTTTAAAAATACATTCAATTTTCAATTCATTAGATGTACCATGGAAGTCCTCCTTTTCTAACCTCGAATACTCTCTACTTTGAGTTAATAACACGAACTTGATTGCATCAATTACTGTAGTTTTACCAGCATCATTCTCACCAATGAAAACATTAAGACCTTTATTCAGCCTAAGAATTAACCCAGGTTCCTTGTTAATCCCTTGACCAAATTTTCTAAAGTTTGTAATTCTCACTTCTGAAAGAAACATAGTAAACTCTCCTCAGTAGAAAATTAATACAAATAATCACCAAAAAATTAAATACCTTCAGTTTTTTTCTTTTTTTCAAAATACAAAATTGAGTTAATAAACCTATTGAAATTTGCATAAATCTTCTTTATTTATTACACTATAGCATATTCATGGGGATATATGGAACCAAAAAAAGCCCTCTAGTAATACCAAGGGCCTAGTTTAGAATATCACTTAGATAATACAACTTTTTAGGAAATTTCCTAATTATATAAAATGAGATAGCGAATCACCCTGAACAAAAAATCAGAAATTGGTTGTTTTCGTTATTTCCTTCGGTTCTCTGATATCCAACACATTCATAAGCCGTAATAGATATTGGCAATCA
Source organism: Paenibacillus terrae (assembly GCF_000943545.1). GTDB lineage: Bacteria > Bacillota > Bacilli > Paenibacillales > Paenibacillaceae > Paenibacillus > Paenibacillus terrae_A. Next base: position 343 of record NZ_JTHP01000155.1, on the reverse strand, counting down.
GGTGTAGTATGCCCACTCTCCCATTTTTGATATGTTCTTACTGCAGCCCCAATAGAGTCAGCTACTTGCTGTTGAGTCAATTTCTCTCTTTTTCTGATTGATTTTAAGGCTTCATGGTCAAATTCCATAAGCATTGGAGCAATGTAAAGTTCATACCAAACATCGCTACCATCATCGTCCCTTCCCCAACAATTTCTACCCCAAATTGCTGTTTCATGATTGGCTTCGACATAAAGAGTTCCCTTTAACTTGTTGTCTACATTTACCCATATCTTAGATGCATTCTTAATCTTGACTCCAATCCATCTTAGGATAGGGTCACCCTTCTCATCAGTCGTCGTGT
>NZ_JTHP01000154.1 GCF_000943545.1 Paenibacillus terrae | reverse complement strand
GACAAAGTAATTCATCGAATAAAAAAGCCAGTCCACTCTTACCTCTCCAGCACCGAATAATGTCCGTGACAACCTCCGTAATTTCACGCTGTACCCCTCTCGCCAGTTGAAGCCCTCCATACTCTCCTTCTACATAAAGGTGCGTATGATACGGCTGTTCCACCTTTTGTACATGACGTAAGCACAAAGCGCCATTTTCGAGATAAAAGAAATAACAACCCTCATAAACAACTCCCTCGAATATCTCGTACATATGCGGCAGATCATAAGGTCCATACACCATAGCCGCCTGTTCCAGTTTTAATGATTCCATAGATAAAATCTCCTCCCTTCCCAATCTATTTATAGAACATAGTGTTCCTATGACCAACTGATCCCTTATACATATAATGTTATTATTGATTTTATCGTACGCTTATGAGTACAATAAATAATTGTCTGGAATAAATTCAGGAGTGTGTAACATGAAAGTAAAAATAATGCTTGGCGAGTTAAATTAAGAGTAAGGGTATCTCTCTAAACCAGCTATCTTATAAAACAGGCGTCCGCTGAGCAGCACTTTCTAAACTGGCAAACGATAAGAGAGAAAATATCAATTTCAAGCATATTGAACAAATTGCAAAAGCATTAGACATTTCAGATATCCGCGAAATAATAACTCTTATAGATGAAGAACAGAGCACACGTTATAATTAGGAAATAAAAAACTATGTTATGCCGAGTTCTTGATATGTGCAGTCCCTCCCCCCGTGATCCATACATAAATTCTTTTTTAATTACGATTTTCGTAATTTAACTATAATTACGTTTTACGTAATTGTCAACATTTATTACGTTTCTCATATCCTCTATATATTTAGTTATGTGAAATAAGAAAGGAGGAAAGACATTGAGTCAACGATTGCTCGTCTGTGATTTAAAGAACCTCTTACGCGAAAAGGGTTGGGAACAAAAGAAATTAGCCGAGCTAACTGGTATTAGAGAAGCTACCATTTCAGAAATGGTCAGAAATAAAAACAAGATGTTTCCCCGACAGGCATTAGAAAAAATCATTAATGTTTTAGATATAGATGATATAGGAAAATTATTACGAGTTGAATATGTAGATGCTGATGAGTAAATAAACAAAAGGCGCAAGCTCTCGAAAACTCATTCGTGGCTCGCGCTTTTGTAGTATAAGAGAACTCGTTATATTCTATTTAAAACGTATCAATATCATTCCGTGCAAGTGAACGGAATGATAAGGCTTATTCTCTGTAGAAATGTGCTAAGGTAATAGTGCAGTTATAAATTAACTTATATGATATGGAGGGTTCGTATTGAAACTAACAACGTCAGATCAAGCCGATCACAATTCTATTTTTGAAGAAATTAGGCGCCAAAATGCGGACGGAATTGAGTTTTGGTCGGCCAGAGATATTGCAAAAATTCTTGAATACACCGAATACCGTTACTTTATACCCGTAATTGAACGTGCTAAGAGATCTTGTGAAAATAGCGGACAAACTATCGAGGATCACTTCATCCCAATGACTGATCTTGTAGAACTCGGTAAAGGTGGTAAGCGTGAAGTTGAATCTTTTAAGCTTTCACGATACGCCTGTTACCTTATTATCCAAAATGCTGACCCTTCAAAAGAGGTTGTGGCATTAGGACAGACATATTTCGCTGTACAAACACGTAAACAAGAACTATTCGAACATGCTTCAGAAGATGAAAAGAGATACATGCTTCGTGAAGAACTAAAAAATCACAATACCGCTCTGGCTGATGCTGCCTATGAGTCAGGTGTTGTTACTCCACTAGAGTTCGCAGTATTTCAAAATCACGGATATAGAGGGCTTTACGGTGGGCTAGATAAAACAGGAATACACGAAAAAAAAGAGCTTAAGAAGTCACAAAAGATTTTAGATCACATGGGCACCACTGAACTCGCGGCCAACCTCTTTCGGGCAACACAAACAGAAGATAAGCTACGCAGAGATTCTATATCGGGACGTACAGCAGCAAACCAAACCCATTTTGAAGTAGGTAAGAAAGTTCGTCAAACAATTGCCGAGTTGGGCGGCACTATGCCAGAGGACCTTCCGACCTACGAGAGCATAAAAAAAGTTGAGAAACGACTTAAGAATAAACAAACAGACCCGAAAATTGAATAAATATATAAGGAACCTGCGACAGGTTCCTATTTTCTTTTTATCCTAGACAGCGACGAATGCTCCCTTTGTTCATCAGTTAGACACCCCACACTAATTTGTAATTCCCCTAATTATAAAACAATTTCTGTATCGTTTTTATTCTTCACAACGAGGTAATGCAATTGTTAAAAAAATCAACTTAACGAATATTCTGTACTTCCCCCTTTTGACCGTCCGTTCCTTTAAGTTATTAG
>NZ_JTHP01000153.1 GCF_000943545.1 Paenibacillus terrae | reverse complement strand
TTGGAAATGCTTTGAGAACAACTTCCTTACCTGGACTCGAAAGAGCGAGGGGACAAGAGCATGGAAGTAAAGCAGAGGGTGATGGCAAGCTGTTAAATTATTGCTCTGCAAGTTCTGCGTAATATGGTTAAGGCTAAACTGCTTGAACTTCAATCACCAGTAATGGAACCGCACATTCAGGGATACGCAGCTTAAATACTCCCTGCCCCGATATACTCAAATACGAGTTTCGTTTGAGGAATTCCAAGATCGTGGGACGTTGAGTAATGAATTCAATCAAGGTGATAAGTGAAGAACCTAAGTTGCGCTAATGTTTCGGTCAGGAAGAACATGGGATTCTCTAAGGGGGGCGACTCCTACGAGAACGGAGTTTCCGTAGTACCCAATGTAGGTCTGTAATGGATACTGCACTGATGGATTGTAATGTGTGCCATTGACTCTTTCTTGGAGTAGGGGAAGGGAAACAGGTAATTATGATATCAATTCTTGGAGGTATGCGTAATGCAGACAGCTGAAAAAGTATTGAATATCATCAGCGATCGAGGAAAAAGGAACCTGCCGCTTGAAAGAGTATACCGAATGCTCTTTAATAAGGAACTCTATCTGATTGCGTATCACAATATCTACGCTAACACTGGTGCGTTAACTAAGGGAATAAATGATGACACCGTTGATGGTATGTCGTTAAAGAAGATCGATGATATCGTCGATAAACTCCAAACGGAAACGTACAGGTGGATACCAGTCAGACGAGTCTATATTCCAAAGAAAAACGGGAAGATGCGTCCGCTCGGTATGCCCTCGTGGTCGGATAAGCTTTTACAAGAGGTTATTCGACTTATCCTTGATGCCTACTATGATCCTCAATTCAGTGATAAATCACATGGGTTTCGCAAAAACCGTGGTTGCCAATCCGCTCTTGAGGCTATCCGTATTAATGATGGTTGGAAGAGCGTGAAATGGTTCATCGAGGGCGATATCAGTGACTGCTTCGGCAGCATTAATCATGATATTCTCACTCAGGTTATGGGTCAGAAAATTCATGATAATCGGTTTCTTCGGTTGATTTTGAACCTACTGAAAAGCGGATATATGGAGGATTGGCAATACCACGTTACTATGAGCGGCGCACCGCAAGGCGGTATACTTAGTCCTTTACTCTCGAACATCTATATGGATTGTTTAGACCAATACATTGAAACCACGCTTATACCGAAATTTACCGTTGGTGTTAAACGTGCCGAGAATAAAGAGTACGTCTCAGTTAAGAATTTAATTCGAAAGTTCCAACGGCAAAAGGATTGGTCTATGGTCAAACTCACCAGAAAGAAATTTCAAAAGATGCCTTCCAAGGACACCAAAGATCCTCAGTTCAAGAGACTATATTATGTCCGCTATGCTGATGATTGGTTAATTGGGATATCTGGAAGCAAGGAGGACGCAACTATGACAAAACACCATATTTGCGAATTCCTTGGCACCAATTTGAAATTAAATCTGAGTGAAGAAAAGACGTTGATCACCCACGCAAGGAATGAGAAAGCCAGATTCCTTGGGTATGATATTCATGTTTTGCACTCTGATGCTAAACATGATCATCGAGGTCAGCGTAATATCAATGGCTCAATTGGCCTAAATGTTCCTGATGAAAAAATCAAGAGCAAAGCGAGAGAATATATGTCGAAAGGCAGAGCTACACATCGGAAAGAACGAACGATTAACGATGATTTTGACATCATTAGTCAGTATCAATCCGAATTCCGTGGTTTCGCTCAATACTATCTTTTGGCATATAACGCACATAAACTTGCGAGTTTAAAGCGGACAATGGAACTTTCACTTGCTTACACACTGGCCAATAAGCACAAAACCACCGTCAACAAGATATTCGCCAAATACGGTAAATATCGAGAGACGAAGGACGGGAAATATAAAGTGCTATCGGTTATGGTTGAGCGAGAAGGAAAGAAGCCTTTGGAAGCTTACTTTGGAGGCATTAAGTTAGGTTATCAAAATGGAATTCGGATTGAGGATACATCACTGATTGGCAATATCTTTTTAAAGAGAAGCCAATTAGTGATGAGACTTCTCAATAATACTTGCGAACTCTGTGGTTCCAAGGAAAGTATTGAGATCCATCACATCCGAAAACTGAAGGACCTAATTCAAAGCGGTAGAAAAGAAAAGCCCGAATGGATGAAACGGATGATTGCAATGCATAGAAAAACACTTGCAGTATGTAGCGATTGTCATCAGTTAATTCATTCTGGTAAATATCATGGAAAGAAGATCTCTGATTGATAATTACTGGCGAGCGGAGTGCAAAGGAAACTTGCACGCTCCGTTCTGGGAGGGGTAGTTGGAAAAGTACCACCCGCGGGTGGTAACTCGCTGGCTACCTACTCTACC
>NZ_JTHP01000152.1 GCF_000943545.1 Paenibacillus terrae | reverse complement strand
CCTCAAAGGCTTCTTCCTCCTGAAAAGCGAATGCCGCAGCAATACCCTGAGGAATCGTCTTGCTCGGAATAACCGACACCAGGCGCTCCATCTCCAGCAGTTCACGGGCCTGCTCTGCCGCCAGAATAATATTGGAATTATTCGGCAGGATAAAAATGTGCTGAGCCGCAATCGAGCGAGCCGCATTAACAAAGTCTTCCGTACTTGGATTCATCGTCTGACCACCGGAAAGGACAACATCCACACCTAAGCTTCTGAAAATATCAGCAATCCCTTCGCCTGAAGCCACTGCTATGAAACCATAGGGTGCCAGCTCATGAGCCGGTGGCTCAGATGGCTCCTCCTCACGTGCAGGCTCTGCTGGTATTTCAGCAAACCACTCAGGCTCAGGAGCGCCATCCATACCCGCAGACAACAAATCACGATGCTGCTCGCGCATATTCAGAATACGGATCTGTGTAATTTCCCCGTAACGTAGCGCTAGATTCAACACTTCGCCCGGAGCCTTGGAATGAACATGAACCTTAATAACATCATCGTCAGAAATAACAATGATAGAGTCTCCATCCACAGATAACGCTTTCCGGAAGGCTTCCTCATCAAAGTCCGTACCTTGGGCTTCTCCCAATTGTCGATTAATAAAAAATTCCATATCATATAAAAATTCAATATTTTCCGTTTCAAGCTTCGCCTGCGCCGAAATCGGTGCATCCGGTGAAGGAGCAATCGCTTGCGCTGTCGGTCTCTCGGATACATGAGGAGCATAAGCAGTGCGTGCATTCTCCCCTTTTACAATTGGAGCTGTCACCAAACCGCTTCCAAGATGCTGCATGAACCCTTCATAAATATACACAAATCCTTGTCCACCCGAGTCCACAACCCCAACTTGCTTCAGTACCGGAAGCATGTCCTGCGTCATGGCAAGCGTTTCCTTCGCTTTGGCAAGCACTTCTTCCATCAGTTCAGTAATGTCATTTGTCCGGCGTGAAAAAAACACAGCATGCTTGGCCGCTTCCTTCGCCACGGTAAGAATTGTACCCTCCACCGGCTTAACCACCGCCTTGTAGGCCGCATCCACCCCGCTCTGCAATGCCGATGCGAACTGAAGGGTATTCAATTCCTCGTATGGGGCAGCGTAACGGCTAAAGCCACGAAACAACTGAGACAGGATAACCCCTGAATTGCCGCGGGCTCCCATCAGCAAACCTTTGGATAATATGCCGGACATGACACCGATGGAGGAAGAATCCCCCCTCTTTAATTCCGTTACGCCCGCGCTCATCGTCAAATTCATGTTAGTTCCTGTGTCACCGTCCGGCACCGGAAATACATTAAGTGAATTGACGTGTTCCGCATGCTGCTGTAATTGTTCCGCCCCGGCTAAAACCATTGCGGTAAAATCTGTTCCATTCAAAGAACGATTACTCAAGAGAATTCCCCTTCCTAGCTTAATACACTTGTTTTGCCATCAACCTTCCGCATCGTCATGTTCATCTGTGCGGACAGGTTCAATTGAATTATACTAAAGCCAGACGACGAATACGAATGTCACACTTTCGTAAGCTTTTCGTACTCACGGCCTGATCAGCCTTCCACAGGTCATATATATGAAAAACCAGTCAACCACCCGACACTGAAACATCGGCTGGAATGATAAATATGGTTCCGCCTCTGATCTGTCCGGCATGACTGGAATAAGAATTCACATTCCAACAATTACAAGAATAATCACAGCAATAGCTATCCCATATTGTACTATAATGCGTAAGAGAAATAAATAAAGTTTTTGAATCGGTTGACGGAGCTTTTTTGACTATGATATTATATATAAGTATTGTTTTGTTCAGGTTAGTGACTTACAAAGTCCGACTGACCCAGTCGGCCTGAAGAGCGACCCGTTCCATACGGAACTTGGTTATTTTCAGAATAGGAGGTGGAATCATGTCTCGTAAATGTTCTGTAACAGGCAAAAAGCCTGGCACCGGTAACCACGTATCTCACGCTAACAACCGTAATCGCCGTACTTGGGGCGTCAACGTACAGAAAGTTCGTATTCTCGTTAACGGTAAACCGAAACGCGTTTATGTCAGCACTCGTGCATTGAAAGCCGGTAAAGTGACTCGCGTGTAGTCGCAAAAAAATAACGTTATAAACAAAAGGCACCTCGTTTTAAACGGGTGCTTTTTTGGTTATTCAAAATGTTACGTCCATTCGATCCATGATGTCAAAATGTCAGGCATCTTCCCGCGCGTTCCTGCCGTTTGCTGCCGAGCTACCAGTCTGTTATTGTGCCCGGGAAGCATGCCCTGCGTACCTTGCTCTTCATTTTGCATCCTGTGTGTACGTTACGTGAAATTCAGCTTTTCTGGAATGTATTCAGAATGGCTTTGACGAATCCACCCAGAAATCTTGGTAGCTTGATTGTATAAAACTTCATGCTTCACCCTCCCCATCATCCTCGTGCATCTGTTAGTCGTCGTGT
>NZ_JTHP01000151.1 GCF_000943545.1 Paenibacillus terrae | reverse complement strand
ACACGACGACTATTAAAGAATTTATTGCAAACACAAATTTAAAGGAGTGGTTTAGGTATGGTGAAATGGTAGAACACAAATGCTGCCACTAATAATAACAATGGCGATAATGATAATTAGGGATGGCTTGGTTTGTTAGGATTAATTGGATTGGCAGGTTTAAGACGTCGCGACCATGAAAACGACAAAAAAAGATAATCGTAAATAACAACTCAAAAACACCTTAAAAAATTCCTGCTGTCCTTAACTGGTCGGCGGATTTTTTTACTTACAGAAATTGCCACACCGTTCACCGAAAAGCAATTTGAGGTGATAAGCATGAATCATACATATAAAGTGTTAAAGTCGGATATCGAACTATTTGCAGCAGCATTAAGCCAGGTAAGAGTATATGTAGTAAAGCCGTTGAGTGAGGATATGGTGGATGGAGGTTGTAGACTAGCTGTTTGCCGTACCTGCGGCACAGCGACTTTTTATTTTGCATTGTAAGGAGGAGTGCCAGCGTCGTTGTCACCAGGTGCAAACATATGTAAAATATAGTGAATATATTTGGGTTGACAGCACATTTGGACAGCAGTATGCTTGCTAGGGAAATATTGATGTCCTCGTTAGGTGAGGCTCCTATACGAACATAAGCCACTGCCCGGAAACATCGAAAGATGCCAATGGGTATAACAGGAATTGCCGGATTAAGGCTCTTCTTAATGTGGCTAAAGAACTTTGGTTCTTTTACGTCGTATAGTGCTAAAGCTCGACTTGGGGGAATCGGATATTTGCATGCCTTATCTTGCATGCAGAACGACGCCCCTTCAGTTGAGCTGAGGGGCGTTTTTATTTCAATGTGTTAGGTATTTGCAGTGACATGGTTCCTGTGAGATAAGTAAAATATGGAGCCAACAATACGATATGGGAGAGGGGGGGAACCATTCTATGAGTAGTCGAAGTTCGACTGAACCGGATCCAGAACCAGTGAGTCTATTGGCAGTCGGGTTAAAACTAGATACCGTAATTGAGTATGGTTGCAACTCCTCTCCTACGGGGTAGTATTGGGCCTGACTGCCTTAAAACAAGGAGGCAGTCGACATGTCAAAAATGAATTTTTTTCAAAAAAAGCAGCAAAATAAAAGTGCTGCTCATATTCAAGGCTTTGATATTGAATTGAATCAGGAAAATACTCGTCGTATTGATCGGCTAGTCGATAGTTACGAAAATAGCATTCTTTCTCATTTAGATGAAGCGTACCAAAGAACGACAAGCTGGCAAGATCGTCTTGCGGATCGGATTGCATCATTCGGCGGTAGCTGGAGATTTATTACTTTTTTCGCTATCTTTCTGACCATCTGGATACTCTTGAACAGCTTGCCGTTTACTCGCTTTCATTTCGATGAACCTCCATTTATCTTGTTGAACTTGTGTTTGTCCTTTATCGCAGCATTCCAGGCTCCAGTCATTATGATGAGTCAGAACCGCCAAGCTGCAAGGGATAAGCATGAATCGATCATTGACTTCGCGATCAACTACAAAGCCGAACAAGAGATTGACGATATGCAAAGCCACCTTCATCGGATCGAAGGCGAACTGATTGAGATTAAAAAACTCTTACTTGTTCTAAACAACCGAATGAATGAAGAACACAAATGACCCTTTGGATTATATGGAGGCCCCATAGTAAAGTTTTCACCTGAATTGATTAAGATTAACGGAAGCTATTTTATGAGGAATCAGTTTGAATTTAGAGTAGATGTAAAGAAGGACTCCAACGGTATATAGCCGGTTGGAGTCCTTCTGTTGTTTATTTAGTTGAATACTCGCTTACTTCAAACGTGAGTATTTTGTTGAATATTACATAGTCATTGCGACTGCTAAATGGCCCCTTGTTGTTATCGTGTTTATCAATTGCAAAGAATGAAGGACCTCTGCCAGTATCTTTAGCATCATACCAAGCGATGAAGGCACTCAGTTCTTTTTTGCTTAAATCGAATTCTTTATCGAATTCATTATCCATTGTTACAGTAAGAGCGGTTCAAATTGAGATTAAGGCACTTGAAAAAGTAATTGATAATCCAGTGTCGAGGTGGGCTTTAGAGGCTTTTTTTCGTTGAAGTAAATTCCGTTTAGCCTTGTCAAATTTATTGAATGACACATACGGTATACAGTATCTAAATAAAAGGAGGAGTTCATGTGAGTGAATGTGTTGGAGGAGCTGAGCGTAGGGAAGAGCGTAGGGAAGAGCGTAGGGAAAACTGTTTTGGTGCTTTCACATCGCCAGCAGCAATTTTGGTGCTCTTTATTCTGTTGGTTATCATCACTAAAGCCTGTTGGATTTAATTTTTAAAGCAATGTCACGGTAATGCCCGATCATTGTTTCGGTATAAAAGGCTCTACTGGTATGTAACATGTAACCGGTAGAGCCTTTATAATGTTTATCTGTCACCCAATAGGTGTTCCATCAGGTAGTTTAATATCTGGTTTCAATAGAACCACATCCCCCTTTTCGGGTATTCCTCTAAGGACTAATACCTCTGAATTAAAGCCTGCTATCCGTCGAGGAGGAAAGTTGACTACACCTATTATTTGTTCTCCTATAATATCTTCAGCCACATATCTTTTTGTAATTTGTGCACTA
>NZ_JTHP01000150.1 GCF_000943545.1 Paenibacillus terrae | reverse complement strand
AACGGAGTATTGGAGCGGTTACCTGCGAGGCTATGAGGAGACGACGGTCTTGCCCCAGGCCAAAACAGGGAAGACGAAGGAATATGAGGCCGAATATTTGGAGTTTGATTTAGATATAGACCTGACGGCGGAACTTCAGCAGTTGGCAAAGCAAGAACAAGTGACGATAAATACGCTGATGCAAACAGCCTGGGGTGTTTTGCTGCAAAAGTATAACCGTACAGAGGATGTCGTTTTCGGTAGTGTGGTGTCGGGACGTCCAGCGGACATTGCGGGAGTAGAGCAAATGATCGGACTTTTCATTAATACCATCCCAGTCCGTATTCAAGGTGGACCGGCAACTGCATTTACTGAGTTAATGAAGCAAACTCAGAGGCAGGCGCTTTCCGCCAATGCCTATGACACATTCCCGCTATATGAAATTCAGGCACTGACTGAGCAGAAGCAGGATTTAATCAAGCACATTATGATATTCGAAAATTATCCGGTGGAGCAGCAGGTAGAACAGCTGGGAAGTGATGGGCAGGAATCATTCACGATTTCGAACGTGGTGGCCACAGAGCAAACCAACTACGATCTGAACGTCGTCGTGATGCCGGGAGATGGCATCAAGATTCGTTTTATGTATAACGCATTGAGCTTTGATCAAACCGGCATTGAGCGTCTGCATGGACATTTTGCTCGTCTGCTGGAGCAAATTTCGTTCAACCCGCATGTTTGCGTAGAAGAGCTGGAATTGGTGACAACGGCGGAAAGACAACAGATTACAGGCGAGTTTAACGACACAGCTTCTGTATATCCGCGCAATCAGACAATCCACAAGCTATTTGAAGAGCAGGCTGAACGCACGCCAGATCACGTGGCCGTCGCTTTGGGCCATCAAACGTTGACCTATCGGGAACTCAATGAGAAGGCTAACCGATTAGCGCATACGCTACAGACTGCTGGAGTGAAGGCCGATGAGCCTGTCGGCATTCTAACGGAGCGTTCGCTGGATATGATTAGCGGAACGTTGGCTATTTTGAAGGCTGGAGGCGCATATGTGCCGATAGATCCTCAGTATCCGGAAGACCGTATTCGCTATATGCTAGAGGACTCGGGAGCCAAACTGCTGCTGGCTCAACAAGATTTACTGGAACGTTGCTATTTTGACGGACAGATTGTCAATCTGAATGAGGATACGTCCTACAGTGCAGATGCTTCCAATCTGGGTATAGATGGAGCGGGTAATCATGCTGCTTATGTCATTTATACCTCAGGCTCAACAGGTAAGCCTAAGGGTGTCGTTGTTGAGCATCAAAGTGTCGTGCGCTTGGTGCGTAATACGGATTATGTGCCGTTCGATGAATCGATTCGAATGTTGCAGACTTGCGCGTTTGTATTTGATGTGTCTACGTTTGAAATTTGGGGGGCGCTACTGAACGGTGGTCAGCTTGTACTCGTGCATAAGGATGATCTTTTGGACGCAGCTAAGCTCAAGAAGACCATATGGGATCATCGCATCACCATGATGTGGCTGACTACACCGTTATTTAATCAGCTTTCGCAGCAGGACAGTAAATTGTTCGGAGATGTGAAGTATTTGCTGGTCGGAGGCGACGTGCTGTCTGCACCGCATATTAACCGGGTACTGCGTGATAATCCGGATATGAATATCATTAACGGCTATGGACCAACGGAAAATACTACTTTTTCGACGGCTTATCATATTAAGGAAGAACAGCTTGATTCTGTGCCGATCGGGCGTCCTATCCGAAATTCGACGGCGTATGTGGTCGATTCGGTGTTTAATCTGCAGCCGATTGGAGCATGGGGTGAGCTGGTTGTTGGCGGAGACGGAGTCGCACGCGGTTACCTAAACCGTCCTGAATTGACGGCAGAGAGATTTCTTGCCAACCCGTGGGTGGACGGAGATCGCTTATACTGCACGGGAGATCTTGTTCGCTGGCGTGAAGACGGTACATTGGAATACGCTGGACGGATGGATCAACAAGTTAAAATTCGCGGCTACCGAATTGAGCTGGGCGAGGTCGAATCGGCTATGCTGAAAATAGATCGTATCCAAGAGGTCATCGTACTGGCACATGCGACCAGCCAAAACCAACACGAACTAGTTGCCTACTACGTGGCAGAACGGGAAGTGATGGGGAGTGAGCTTCGCAAGCAGCTGAGTGAGGAACTCCCGAATTATATGGTTCCCTCGTACTTTGTTCAGATGGAGCAAATGCCGCTCACACCCAACGGCAAAATCGACCGTAAGGCATTGCCGGCACCGGAACAGATTTCCCATTCCACGCAGGAATATAGGGCTCCGCGGACAGCAGAGGAGCAGGCACTGGCTCGTGTGTGGGAGGCTGTACTGGGCGGCGGTCCTGTCGGACTGACGGATCAATTTTTTGATCGGGGCGGGGACTCGATCAAGGCGATTCAGGTGTCCTCACGCCTGCTGCAGGCAGGATACAAGCTAGATATCAAAGACTTGTTTAAGTACCCTGAGGTTGCTGAGCTAGCTATGCACCTGCGTGTGCCGGATACCCAATTAGCTGATCAGGAAGAGGTCAGCGGAGCCGTGTTGCTGACACCGATTCAGCAGTGGTTTGTGGAACAAGGGCAGCCTGTGCCGGACCACTTTAATCAGGCGGTTATGCTTCACCGGGAGCAGA
>NZ_JTHP01000149.1 GCF_000943545.1 Paenibacillus terrae | reverse complement strand
GAGTAGATGCCCTGGTATAGGGGGAATTTGTTGTATTTAAGAAAAATTATGCATTAGTTGTGTTTATACTTTATTCATGTCTCTTCATAACCTACAAAGTCTAACCGATAAATATAATAAATAATCCCATCGGAGGTTGCAAGATGAATCTGCAGTTCTCTCTTTCGACGAATGCGGTGAGTGGTAAGACAAACGGTGTAAGTCAACCTAGTGATGCTGTAGCTAATCAGGACAGCCAACTAATACAAGCGGTGAGAAGTGGTTCAGAGTTAAGCAAGCTTGAAAGGCAGGGAGTTTCATTCTCCATGGGTGATGAACAGCTCATTAAGGCTATAGACCGCGCAGTCAAAGCTCTTCAGGGGCCCACAACTACGTTGGAAATGAGTGTGCACGAAAAGACCCATCAGATCTTGGTTAAGGTTCTGAACAAAGATACAGGTGAACTGATTCGAGAAATCCCACCTGAAAAGACTTTGGATTTAGTGGCAAAGATGATGGAAATTGCAGGAATTCTCATAGATGAAAAAGTATAAGGGGGCAAATTAGATGCGTATAAACGGTTTCTCAGGAATGGATATAGACAGTATGGTCACATCAATGATGACTGCCAAAAGAGCTCCTTTAAACAAGCTGAATCAGCAGAAACAGACATTGGAGTGGACGCGTGATAGCTATCGTGAATTAAATACTAAAATTGTTCAATTTAGAGACAAACTATCCAGCATGAGTAAGTCAGAGACAATGAATACTCAGAAATCGACGTTAACTGGTAATACAACGGCTATTAAAGCGGAAGCTAATGCTGATGCTAGCTCTACACCTATGTCTGTAGTCGTTAACAAGTTAGCAACAAAGTCCAATATGCAAACCTCTACAGGCTTACGTACTGCTGGAAGTAGTACAGCAGATGCTACTAAAAATACAACATTGGAGCAAATTGCAGGTGGTAGTGCATCAGATACTTATGAGTTAAATATAAATGACAAAACAATCACTTTTCTAAAAACCGATACAATATCTGCAGTGATGGGCCGTATCAATTCGGAAGGGGCGAACGTAACAGCGACCTTCGATGAAATCAGCGGCAAGTTCTCCATTACAGCTAAAGAATATGGGGATAGCAATAATATTAAATTAACAGGTGCCGATAAGCAGGCTAAAAGCAGTACGCTCATGGATTTATTCCAAATTAGTTCTACAGATGTAAAGGCGGCTGAAAAAGGAGAAGTTATAGTAACGAATACTGCGGATTCGAGTTCTAAAACTTATAATCCTGATAAGAACTCCCTTGTCGTTAATGGAGTGTCGCTGACTCTGTTAGAGACCACGGGAACCACTGGACCTGCCAAAATAACAACCCAATCAGATCCAACAAAAGCTATGGAGACCATTAAATCTTTTGTGGATACTTATAATGACCTATTAAGTACATTTAATACGAAACTAAGTGAACAAAAGTACCGTAATTTCCTTCCATTGACAGCCGATCAGAGGAAAGACATGAAAGAAGATGAAATTAAGCAGTGGGAAGAAAAGGCCAAAAGTGGTCTCCTCAAAAATGATTCTATTTTGAGTTCTGCTGTGTCTTCTATGCGCATGATTATTTCCAGTAAGTTAGGTGATTTGAGTTCAGTTGGTATTACTACAGGTCAGTACTACGAAAATGGTAAACTACAGATTAATGAAGAAAAGCTGAAGGCTGCTTTAACGACAAATCCGGAAAAGGTTTTGAGTATATTCCAAGGTTCGTCTGCTGATGTAAACAGTAAGCCGATCTATAGCGAACTAAGAAGTAAGCTTGATACTACGTTAGACATGTTTGTAAAAAAAGCGGGTACATCGAAATTTGATACGAATGGCAGCATGACCTTTAAAACAGAAAGTGTAATGGGGGATCAATTAAAAGGCTATAATCGCCGTATTACAGATCTAACAAGCAGGCTTAAAGATGCTGAGACTCGTTATTACAAGCAGTTCTCAGCCATGGAATCGGCTATGAGTAAGTATCAATCGCAGTCGTCCAGTTTGACAGGTCTTTTAAAATAGTCTAGAAAAGGGTGATTTGTTTGATTTCATCTCCTTATGAAAAATATAAACGGTCTTCGGTGCAGACATCTACTCCGGGGCAACTCATTATTATGTTATATGATGGTGCCATTCGCTTTGTAAAGGCCGGTCTTGAGGGAATATCATCCAATGATATTGCTAAAGCCAACATGAACCTGGGCAAGGCACAAACAATCATCAGCGAGCTAATGTCCACGTTAAATCATTCTTATGACATTTCCAAAAATTTATATGCTTTATATGAGTATATGAACTATTTATTGATCCAAACCAATATCAAGAAAAAGATTGAGTCAGGTGAAGAAGTTCTCGGTTATCTGCAAGAATTGCGTGAAACTTGGGTTGCAGTGAACAAGATGACAGCAGGTATGTCAGTATCTTCGGAACAGTAAGCTATGATAAATGACGCTTTATCCCAATTGGAGCAACTAACCCAACAATTCATACTTCGACTGAATGAGACAAATTACGAGGAAGTTGAGATTTTTGTCGAAGTTCGTCAAATGAAGGTGGATAAATTGCTGAGTGTCTTGGAAAATACGTCTATGACAGCGGAGCAAAAACGGAAATTAGAGTCTATTCTAAGCCATGATGCAATAATTGATCAACACATGCAATCGCTAAAACAGGAAGCCCAAAATTGGCTTGTCCAGCGAAATATGGCCAAATCGCAACGCAGTGCTTATGAATCTAACTATACGCCTGATAGCTTTCTGATGGATCGTAGGAAATAAATTTAAAAAGTTCTCACCCAACACGTTTTTGGTCATACCCCTGTCAAGTAGACAGATGAAAAAAGCTATGCAGCCAGCGCGTGCCGATATTCAATCGGTGCGCGCTGTTTGAGTTTAGCTTGAAACCGTTGGTAGTTATAAAAGTAGATATATTCCTCTACGGCTTGATGGATCTCTGCTTCTGATTTACACTGGTGAAGGTACAACTTCTCTGTCTTGAGATGCGAAAAAAAGGATTCGATGCATGCGTTATCCAGGCAGGTTGCTTTGCGAGAGTGGCTGCCTTTGACGCC
>NZ_JTHP01000148.1 GCF_000943545.1 Paenibacillus terrae | reverse complement strand
GCACGCACGGTGTGAAGCGGGGGAAAAGGGCTCCTAACGTACCCAACTATAATGTAACTTTCGGTTACTAACTTTAATGTCATTCCTTTGGACTTACATTAAAGTTAGTGCCTTTACATTAAAGTTGGTTACTAGTTACATTAAAGTTGGTAACTAGCAGCGGTGACGAGGATGTCCCCTACCTATCGCTATAGAATGGGATAAGCCATCTATTACCATCGTCAATCCTAGAAAGGCTTGTATTCTTCACCCTGAGGAAAATCGGATTTTATCTGTCCGTGAATGCGCTCGACTTTTTGATGTGAGCGACAATTTCGAATTCAAAGGCAAACTTTCATCAAGGCAGCAGCAGATTGCAAATGCTGTCCCCGTTCGCCTAATGCGTTCAGTGGCTGAAGTTATTAAATCGTCGATCCACAGATTTAACGAAGCTCTCACCACCTTTAATGGCTTACAGCTCGTTTAAATGCTACTTACTTCTCGATCGGATTAAATCATGTTATGATAACTCCATACTTTGGTTTTAATTTGCTTTCGCCATGCGGCTATGGAGCACATGATCTAAATTCGCTAGCTAACAAGCGCCTAATTCTGTGAATAACACCATTTATGGTAGTTGCAGATAGGCGCTTTTTTTGTTGGCATTTTTAGACAAAAGGGGCGTGATGGAGAATTGGTTAAGGGGCGATTTTATGGGAACTCAACTTTCATTTACTTTTCAAAATGAGAGTTTATTAATCACGGGACAAAAAAATGCAGAAACCAGTGTCATGGATAATCCCATTGATCCTTTTGTGGAAGCAAATAAAAAGTTCTTCGTGGACTACACCGGTGTTCAACTGTCATTAGATTTTACAAAACCCAAGGAGGAAGAATGTATGAATATAAAAGATGTATCTGAAAAATTGGGAATTAACAATAAGTATACGCTACTCATTTTTGATGACTTAACGGGATTTCCAGTCGCAACTCAACTAACAATGTTGAAAGTATTATCAGCACCAGCAGCTCAATATAAGGAAGCTCTACATTTAACATTTCGAGTTAAAAGACACCGTAGGGCAACCGAAATTATCTTTTTCCCAAATAAAACGTTTATTATATGGGAGGGTCACATTCATATTGACACGAATATGTGGGGAAAAGCCTCAATAACTACAAATGGTGTTATCAGGAAAAGGAGCAAGTACGGTAAAAATGACGAATGCTTTTTAATTAAAGATGGCATGGAATCAACTGAAAAGGAGCCAATTATAGTGTATCGCCCTGTTGGCCCAATTTTTTAATTTTTTAGCTATATAAAATATATTTAATACAAGACCCTCTGAGACTATACTCAGGGGGTTTTATACATCAGGAGGGCAATCATGGAGTTCATAATAACATTCACTGACCCAAAGCATACAGCACCAATTGAGGATGTGCTTGAAAGATCGGATTACATATTCCAGATCATTCATACTCCCCTTGAGTTATTGGACATTAACGTATTTTTTTGTAAAACTGCTTTAATGGTTACCAATGGAAATTTACTCCTACTTGAATTGATCTCGGAAGTGCCAGAGGCAAGTTTATTTTGTAATCAAAATTCGCAGTATGAATTCGTTTATGCTGTTCAAGAAGGAGTATAAAATGGAACAACTCTCTTTTTTTTCGGATGAGGTAGATTCAGCTTCAAAAACGACAACATTCACTGGAATCCTACCACCTATAAAACCAGCTTCGAATGCAATTCGGGTGGTGATCGAAAATATAAAGGAAGCATATTTAGATCGGAAAAACCAAATGCCTTTTGTAGTAACGACTTCATTTGGAAAAGATTCAACTTTACTCTGCTTATGTATGTGGGGAGCCTTATTAGAAATACCCGCTAATCTTAGGTTGAGAAAAGTATATTTTATAAGTTCAGATACTGGCTTGGAGCACCCTAACCTAACTAAGTATGTGCATGATAGCATCAATAAGATGAACCAGAGTGCTGCAGAACAAGGTTTGGATTGTGTTGAAGCAATATTGGTTGAACCGAATCAGAATGAAAAATTCGCACGAAAAGTAATCGGACATGGGCTAGTAATGCCTTCTTCAAAATCCCCCTTCCGTTGGTGCACAGACAAATGGAGTGCGACTTGTTCCCTGAATTAAACTGTACCGGAAACAGTACACCTTAGACATCATTTGGAGAAATTTTAAAATATCTATAACATAATGGTAAGAGGTAAGTTTTCATGAGTAATGGAGTGGAAAGCAATTTGAACAGACTAATCGGAGCTTTGAATATGCTTGTCGGAAATGAAGGAATTCATGAAGATGATTGCGAATGTGACAATACACACGTTCAAAACAATACAGTATGTCGGTATTGTTGGAGCCGTGAAGTTCGTAGTGAAGCACTATCTTTAGAATAGTTTAAATCCATAGTGGTGTCTGGGAAAAATCAGGGCAGAGGTACTTTTAAATCGACCTCTGAACTCTACTTTCAATTTAGTAGGTGTAATTCCTACTCAGGAATGGATGTTGGGATTCCTGACCTAATACTCCGACATGCGTCTCAATTGTGTTCATTGAGAGGTATGAAGCTCGGTGAAGTCGGCGAAACAGAAGCCTGTGATGGTTTCTAAAATAGTCGGGGTGCTATAAATCCACTATGCTCAGAATACTTGAGAAACAAGTTGACGAATCCTTGAATGTACGGCTCGAAAGTCTGGTGTAGATCGAAAAAGAAGTTCTACTTCCCCTAAATGGGGTATCAGCGGCAGATTAGTCTATTCCATTGGAACCATCTGCACCTATCAAAAAAAGTAGGTATCCGAAGTCTTCCCAACAACTGACAACGGTGTAAGCTGACGGGTTATAGAGGAGAGCTAAGGTGGAAAATGTAAAGCTAAGAAGTAGGGAACTAGTGAAGCCTAGAAGAGCGCATTACGGATGACACAATCTAGCTCTAAACAGTAGGAAATGACTGTTTTATCCGGGTGGCAGCAGCCTGTAGTAGCTAAGAACCAGAGTAACTTCTGGGGAGCGAAGGGGCATAGTCGTTGATCTGAGATAAGTTAACAGCTAATCTCGACTATACAGAATAGTTTATAGACAACGATGGAA
>NZ_JTHP01000147.1 GCF_000943545.1 Paenibacillus terrae | reverse complement strand
GGATGATATTCGTAGTTCTCAAAAGTAAAGTCCTCGTACGTATAATCAAATATCGAATCCGGTTTACGAAGGATTTTGAGCTGAGGCAATGGATAAGGATCACGCTCCAGCTGCGTATGCACTTGTTGCATATGATTTGAATAAATATGCACATCGCCGCCTGACCAAATGAATTCGCCCGGCTCCAAACCACACTGCTGTGCAACCATATGCGTTAGCAATGCATAACTGGCGATATTGAAAGGAAGGCCAAGGAAGGTATCGACTGAACGCATGGTCAGCATGCAGGAAAGCTTCCCTCCTGCCACATAAAACTGAAATACAAAATGGCATGGCGGGAGCTTCATTGAATCGATTTCAGCCACATTCCAAGCGCTGACGATATGTCGTCGGGAATCCGGGTTGTTTTTAATCGCTTCAATGACATTTGTAATCTGGTCAATATGTTGACCGTCTGTTGTTTCCCACGCACGCCATTGCGATCCATATACAGGGCCCAGATTCCCCTGCTCATCTGCCCATTCGTCCCAAATGGTAACCCCGTTCTCCTTGAGGTAAGAAATGTTGGTATCTCCCCGCAAGAACCACAGCAACTCATGGATAACGGATTTCAAATGTACTCTTTTAGTGGTTACCAAGGGAAAGCCCTTGGCCAGATCAAAGTGGAGCTGTCTTCCGAAAACAGAGAGTGTTCCCGTTCCAGTACGGTCCTCTTTTTTCACTCCATTTTCCAATATATCCTCCAGCAGTTCCAAGTAATTGCGCATTTTATTTCTCTCCTTTAAGCATGAATAAACATCGGCATTAATAGAATCCGAACGTATATGAACGTTAAAAGCGTCTCACGTTCACGTACAGTATCCAGTATTCAATGCCCACAGCGTCAAATTCTAATCTAGAAAAGACCTACTATTCTGCACCCATATCTATATTTAGTTTATCATGGACTACGCTTTATTGACTATCTACTGTGTGAATTTTCATAGACGTCCTGAAAATCCTAAAATATGAAAAAAAGAGGCAAAGAACGCAGATATAGCGCTCCTTGCCTCTCTTTCCATGTATGAAAATCAAAAACGAGATAATGAATTGGGATTAGCGACGTGGTGCCAAAGCGTGGATCGGATGACCCAGCACGACTTCCGCTGCTTCCATAACGATTTCGCCCAGTGTAGGGTGAGCATGAATAGTCAAGGAGATATCTTCGAGTGTAGCACCCATTTCAATCGCCAGACCCAGCTCAGCAATAAGGTTGGAAGCTTCCAGACCTACGATTTGCGTACCCAGTACCAGACCTGTGTCTGCGTCAGCTACGATTTTAACAAAGCCTTCAGTAGCGTTCAGGGAAACGGCACGGCCGTTTGCTCCATAAGAGAACTTGCCGACTTTGACATTGTGGCCTTTTTCTTTAGCTTGTGTCTCAGTGTAGCCTACGCTGGAGCATTCTGGATCTGTGAAAACAACAGCCGGAATACATTTGTAGTCTACTACAGACGGTTCGCCTGCGATCGCTTCAGCAGCCACTTTACCTTCGTAAGAAGCTTTGTGAGCCAGAGCAAGACCAGCAACGATATCGCCGATTGCAAAGATATGAGGAATGCTAGTGCGTCCTTGGTGGTCAACTTTCACCAATCCACGCTCATCCAGTTCTACACCGATCAGATCCAGACCCAGTTCACCGTCTGTGTTTGGACGACGTCCAACGGTCACAAGCAGGTAATCAGCAGTTACTTCTTTGCTTTCGCCGTTAACGGAGAATTTCACCGTTACGTCTTTATCTGTTTGCTCTGCACTTTCCGCTTTAGCGCCAGTGAAGATTTCAATACCAGTTTTCTTCATGCTCTTCGCAACGATCGAAGTCATGTCCTTGTCGAAACCAGGAAGAACGGTATCCATACCTTCAATGATTGTTACTTTGGAACCGAATTTGGAGTACATTTGTCCAAGCTCTGCACCAATGTATCCACCGCCGATTACGATCAGGCTTTTCGGAATTTCAGGCAGGTTCAACGCTTCTGTAGAAGACAGAATACGTCCGCCAAACGGGAATGGTTTCAATTCAATTGGACGGGAACCTGTTGCGATAATCGCATTTTTAAAACGGTAGCGTGGTGATTCATGTTCGTTGAATACACGCGCTTCGTTTTCGTTGATGAACATGCACTCACCATTGAAAACTTCAACTTTGTTGCCTTTGAGCAGACCGCTTACGCCGCCAGTCATTTTCTTAACAACACTGTTTTTGAATTCTTGTGTTTTAGCAAAGTCAACTTTTACGTTCTCAGCAGTAATACCGAAAGACTCGCCGTGTTGGGCAGCTTCATATTGATGAGCTGCAGAGATCAAAGCTTTGGAAGGAATACATCCACGGTTCAGACAGACACCGCCCAGCTCCGATTGGTCAACGATCAATACGTTTTGTCCCAATTGTGCAGCACGGATAGCAGCTACATAGCCGCCAGGACCCGCACCGATAACCAATGTGTCAATATCCAGAGAAGCGTCTCCTACTACCATTGATTACACCTCCATAACAAGCAACTCAGGGTTAGCGAGCAGCTGTTTGATATAGTTCATGAAGTTTTGAGCAGTTGCACCGTCAATAATACGGTGGTCAAAGCTCAAGGAAAGAGCCATTACAGGAGCGGCAACAATTTCACCGTTTTTCACAACTGCTTTTTCACTGATACGGCCAGTTCCCAAGATCGCAACTTCAGGGAAGTTGATGATTGGAGTAAAGAACATACCGCCTGCGGAACCGATGTTAGAGATAGAAATTGTGCTTCCTCTCATCTCATTGGCAGCCAGTTTACCATCACGACCGCGTACAGCCAGATCACGAATGGAATCAGCGATCATCCAAATGCTCTTACGGTCAGCATCTTTAATTACAGGAACGATCAGACCGTTGTCTGTATCTGTAGCAATACCGATGTTGTAGTATTTTTTGTAGACGATTTCGTTTGCTTCTTCGTCGATCGAGGCATTCAGAGCCGGGAATTGACGGGAAGCTGCAACCAATGCTTTTACGATGAATGGCAGGTATGTTACTTTTGTGCCTTTCTTCTCAGCGATTGGTTTCATACGAGTACGGAAAGCAACCAGCTCGGTTACGTCCACTTCGTCCATAATCGTAACGTGTGGAGCCGTGTAAGCCGATTTAACCATAGCGTTGGAAATCGCTTTGCGGATACCTTTAAATGGTACGCGCTCTTCCTCAGCACGTGGATCTGCTGCTGGTGCGGATGGCGCTGCAGCTTTCGCTTCTTTTTTAGCTGGCTCTTGTGCTTTTGCAGTTTCTTTCGCTGCTGGTGCAGCCGCTTGGCCTCCACCATTTTTGAAAGCTTCTACATCTTCTTTAGTGATTTTACCATTTTTGCCGGAGCCACTCACTTGAGCGATGTTTACACCTTGCTCACGTGCAAATTTGCGTACGCTAGGAGTAGCCAGCACGTCTTTATTTGTTGCAGCAGGAGTTGCAGCCGGTTTTGTGTTAGCTCCGCCTTGTGCAGCATCCTGTTCTTGTTTAGCGGCAG
>NZ_JTHP01000146.1 GCF_000943545.1 Paenibacillus terrae | reverse complement strand
GGAAACATCGAGTACCTGGGCCGGATCGATCACCAGTTGAAAATCCACGGCTATCGAATCGAGTGCGGGGAAGTGGAAGCACGGCTTTTGGAACACGAAGGGGTGCGGGAAGCCGTGGTCGTGGCGAAGCATGACGAAAGGGAACAGGCTTACCTGTGTGCGTATTACGTTAGCAGCGAAGCCCTGTCGGTCACAGAACTGCGGGCACATCTGACCGCGTTGTTGCCGGAGTACATGGTCCCGTCGTACTTTGTGCATCTGGACCAGATGCCACTCACTCCTAACGGCAAGGTGGACCGTAACGCATTGCCGCAACCGGATGGGCAGCTGGCTGCAGGTACGGTATACGAGGCACCACGTACGGCGCTTGAAGAGAAGCTTGTTCAGCTTTGGGCTGAGGTGCTGGGTGGCGAACATATGGGCATTGCCGATCACTTCTTCGAACGCGGCGGCCACTCCCTCAAAGTGGTGACGCTCATCTCGCGGATTTATCGTGAACTGGGACTGGAAGTGCCAATGAAGGAAATCTTTGCTCGTCCAACGGTCAAAGAGCTGGCGGCGTATGTACGGGAACTGGCGCCAAGCGAGTACGGACGGATCCAGCGCGTGGAGGAACGGGGCTCTTATGCGACATCCTCGGCGCAGAAACGGATGTACGTGCTGCAGCAGATCGAACCGACGAGCACCAGATACAACATGCCTGGGGGACTGGAACTCCAAGGAGCCCTCGATGCCGAGCAACTTGAAGAAGCGATCCGTGCGGTGATACTCCGTCATGAATCCCTGCGCACCTCGTTTGGGGTAGAAGACGGGGAGCCCGTGCAACGGGTGCACGAAACCGTACCCTTCGTACTGGAGATGGAGCGTGCAACGGAAGCGGAGATGGCCCAACAGGTGGAAACGTTCCTGCGCCCCTTCGACCTCTCTCAAGCGCCGCTCCTGCGGGTGAAGCTGGTGCGTCTTGCGGAAGAACGTTTCCTGCTGCTGTATGACATGCACCATATTGTCTCCGACGGCGTTTCCATGGATCTTCTCGTACGGGATTTCATGGCGGCCTATGCGGGCGAAACGCTGCCGGAACTGCGCATACAATACAAGGATTACGCGGTTTGGCAGCAAGGGACGCTGGGGACAGCACGGATGAACGAGCAGGAGAGCTACTGGCTGTCGCAATACGCGGAACAGCCGCCGGTGTTAGAGCTGCCGACCGATCGGCCGAGACCGGCGATCATGGACAACGCAGGGGGCAGCATCGGGACAACGATCGATCGTGAGACGGTGGAAGGACTCAAGCGGATTGCGTCCGAGACAGGCGCAACGCTGTATATGGTGCTTTTGGCTGCATATAGCGTATGGATGCACAAGTATACGGGGCAAGAAGACATCGTGGTGGGCACACCGGTGTCGGGGCGTACCCATGCGGACACCGAACCGATGATCGGGATGTTCGTGAACACACTGGCGCTAAGAAACTATCCGTCGGGATCGAAGCGGTTTATCGATTTTGTGCGGGAAGTGAAGGAGCGTACGGTAGCCGCGTTTGAGCATCAGGAGTATCCGTTTGAAGAATTGGTGGAGAAACTGCCATTGCAGCGGGACATGAGCCGTAATCCGCTGTTTGATACGATGCTAGTGCTGCAGAACATGGCGCAAACGGAGCTTCAGTTGGACGGTCTGCAGATTGGGGCTGCGGCTTTCCATAATCTGACTACGAAATTCGACTTGACGATCAACACAGTGGAAAACGCACAGGGGCTGCAGATCGTACTTGAATACCGGAGCGTCTTGTTTGAGCAAGCGACGATGGAACGCTGGTTGGGGCACTTCGGCAACGTGCTGGCGACCGTTACGCAGGAACCATTACAAGCGATTGCGGATATTCGGATACTGTCGGAAGAAGAGCAGCAACATTTTCAGCAATTCAATGACACGGCAGCGGATTATCCATATAAAAAAACCATTGTCGGCTTGTTCGAAGAGCAAGCGGCGCGGACGCCGGAAGCCATAGCAGTGGTGTGCGGGGATGAGCGCCTGACGTACCGGGAGTTGAACGAGCGGGCGAACCGCTTGGCCTGGACGCTGCGGAAGAAGGGTGTTGGACGGGATCGGATTGTCGGGCTGGTGCTCAATCATTCCGTAGAGATGATCACGGCTATCTTGGGAGTACTCAAAGCCGGCGGGGCGTATCTGCCAATGGATCCGGACTATCCGCAAGAACGCATCGCATTCATGCTTCAAAACAGTGGGACAAGCAGGCTCGTGACCTCCCAGGCCTTGGCGGGGTTGATCGAAGAAATCACATTTGATGGCGAGAGCGTGCTGCTGGAAGACACAGTGGATGCGTATTCCCACAACCCGCAAGTAGACATCACACCGCAGCAATTGGCGTACATCATCTACACATCGGGTACAACCGGTCAGCCGAAGGGAACGATGATTGAACACCGGAATGTTGTTCGTCTGCTGTTTAACGATCAGTTTGCTTTCGACTTCAGCGATAGGGACGTATGGACCGTATTCCATTCCTTTTGCTTCGACTTTTCGGTATGGGAGATGTATGGGGCGCTGCTCTATGGAGGTAAGCTGGTCATCGTACCGAAGATGACGGCGAGAGATCCTGAACGGTTCCTGCAATTGCTGCGTGACGAGCGCGTCACCGTATTGAACCAGACCCCGAGTGCGTTCTACCCGCTGTCACAAGCGGAGATGATGCGGCCAGATACGGACTTACAGGTTCGGACGATCATCTTCGGAGGAGAAGCGTTGGCACCGGGACAGCTGGCGGCATGGCATCGGAAATATCCCCATACCGATCTGATCAACATGTACGGGATTACCGAAACAACCGTACATGCCACCTACAAGAAGATCGGCGAAGAAGAGATGGAGCGTGGGATAAGCAACATCGGCAAGCCGATCCCCACCTTGCGCGTGTATATGCTTGATGAGAATCGGCAATTGGTGCCGGTCGGTGTGGCGGGCGAAATGTATGTCAGCGGTGAAGGGGTAGCGCGCGGCTATTTGAACCGAGTGGAACTAACGGCGGAGAAATTCGTGTCCAATCCGTTTGAACCCGGAGAGCGGATGTACCGGACCGGAGATTTGGTACGCTGGCTGCCGGATGGGAACATCGAGTACCTGGGCCGAATCGACCACCAAGTCAAAATTCGGGGGTACCGGATCGAGTGCGGAGAAGTGGAAGCGCGGCTTTTGGAACACGAAGCGGTGCGGGAAGCCGTGGTCGTGGCGAAGCATGACGAAAGGGAACAGGCTTACCTGTGTGCGTATTACGTGAGTAGCGAAACCCTATCTGTCACCGAACTGCGGGCCCATCTGGCCGCGTTGTTGCCAGAGTACATGATCCCGGCATATTTTGTGCATCTGCACCAGATGCCGCTCACCCCTAACGGCAAGATCGACCGTAACGCCTTGCCGAAACCGGACAGGCAGGTGGCCGAGGCGGGATACGAAGCGCCGCGAAGCGACATCGAATCCCGGTTAGCCGACATTTGGCAGGGCGTGCTAAGCGTCGAGCGCATCGGCATCCATGACCATTTCTTTGCGCTGGGCGGCGATTCCATTAAAGCGATTCAGGTGG
>NZ_JTHP01000145.1 GCF_000943545.1 Paenibacillus terrae | reverse complement strand
TCAACCAGCTACTAGTTATCTTGCTTGATAATGCTTTAAAGTATAGCTCGGCTCCAATCGAAATATTGCTGTCTACAGATGAAAAGGATGTGCACATCCGGGTCAAGGATTATGGAATCGGGATACCAGTGGGCGAGGTCAAGCGAGTCTTTGAACGATTTTATCGGGTAGACAGCTCTCGACATCGTAAAACCGGAGGAACCGGGCTTGGGCTGCCGATTGCCAAGGCTATTACAGACATCCATCAGGGGACAATAGGTATGGAAAGCGTGGAAGGAGAAGGAACGGAGGTGACCGTCACACTGCCTCGAATATAACAGGAAGGGCTGTCCATCCAGTAGACATATCTACTCGTGGAACAGCCCTTATTTGTTGATATTTTGTAAGGGATTACAGATGCATTGAGAATGCATCTACATGTGTTCTAGAGGACACGACGTGCTGTAGTGTAATGGGAACTCCACCAGCCTGAATTAAGGTCCGTGATCGTTACGCCACCTTTACCAAATGTGTGTAAAATCTTGCCGTCTCCCATATAAATGGCTACATGGTGAATTGGGGAATAGAAAAAGACCAAGTCGCCTTTTTGCAGCTGACTACGTGGTACAAAAGTGCCGACGGTCGATTGCTGTTTGGACGAACGCGGAAGCTCGATTCCATTTTGTCCAAAAACATATTGAGTAAATGAAGAGCAATCAAAAGAGCTTGTGTTGCCTGCTGGAGCGCCATGTTGATAGCGTACACCCATAAACTGGGAACCGGTGGAAATAATCTGATCAGCTGTGCTCACAGAAGCGGCATGTGTGGTGTCAGGTCCAATTACTAAACTCCCGGCACCAAAAGCCAAAGTCATCGTAAAACAAACGCCCATCCATAGTTTTTTTGAAGTATGTGTCATATAACATTCCTCCATTATTTCGTATTTTGTATCTTGTCGTGATGTCTATGAGTTGACAATAACACAAATAAAATATCCTGAATTTACCACTCGTGGTTACAATCCTGTAACCCCAACGCTTTTCCCTCGTTTATTAGAAAACGATGAGAATTTTCAGATTAATTTAGGCTTGACAAAATATGAAGTTCCCACTTATCCGAGGGCTCATATGACAAAAAGCGACTTGCAGACGATTGGCACAAGCAATTATGCAAAATATACATACCTATATACTACAATTTATAACTTGTACGGGAGAGCTCAGATTCCCGTTCATATCGTAAAGATCACACCGTATTTCGGTCAGGAAGGGGAATTCGTATGGCGTCAAAGCAGATTAAAATGCCCAAAGGCCGACCTCTAACCATTGTTCAGGTCATCTCCAACTATCCCAATGCACAGCCGGTACCCTCCATCAAGGGTGGAACGGAAAAGGTCGTGTATGAATTAACGGAGGAACTGGTAAGACGAGGACATCATGTAGCTTTGTTTGCCGCCCGCGGCAGCAGGAGCAGTGCAAGGCTGATTGCCTATCCCAAGGGCTTAAAGCACGAGCAGATCCATCAGTACGTCCTTCAGCACATGCCTACCGGCACGCAAATCATTCACGATCATACCTTTCGCTCTGCTCTGGGACGCAGGCAACTGCCTTGTCCGTCGGTATGCACAGTTCATCTTCCCGTGAAGAGACACGGTAAAAACCCGGTATTTGTCAGTAAACGGGCACGCCAGCTTATGGGCGGGGGCAAAGGATTTTATGTCTATAATGGTATCAACACACATGAATACGAGTTCAGCAGCGAGAAGCGCGGCTATTTGCTGTTCATGGGCAGGATTATACGTAATAAAGGCGTATTGCAAGCTATTCAGGTTGCAGAACGAACAGGAAAAAGATTGCTCATTGCCGGCCCTATCAAAGCTCCAGTATTTTTTCGTCAGGAGATTCAGAAACGAATTCAGCGTAATCCCAATATCCGCTATGTGGGAGCCGTGGGAGGCAAACAAAAGCAGGAATTGCTCAAATACGCGGAATGTCTGTTGTTTCCGACCCTGTGGGAAGAGCCATTCGGACTTGTGATGGTGGAGGCGATGGCTTGTGGAACACCCGTACTGGCTCTGAAAAATGGCTCGGTTCCCGAGGTGCTCTCAGGCTTTCCACAGCTTATTTGCAAGTCGATTGAGCAAATGGCGCGAAAGGTGCAGCAAAAAAACTACCCACCACCAGCCAAGCTTCGCCTGTATGTGGCGCAAAGATTTACCAACAAACAGATGACCGATAAATATGAGAATCTATACCGTGAAATTATCCGCCGACAGGCAAAGGAGAAAAAGGCATCGAAAGCCTGAGCCTAGACGGAGGTGAAGGGAATGAAGGTAACAAAGCTTATGCTTGGAAAGGGTTATTCTTGGGAGACTCCTTATTATATAGCCACTGGGGAACATGGCGGTCCGCATGTGATGGTGGTCGCAGGCATCCACGGCAAGGAAATCGCAAGCATCCGCGCGGCTGAGAAGCTGGTGGAGCTGTTGAAGCAGCAGAAGCTGCAAATTAGCCAAGGCAAGCTGATTATCGTACCGATCGTGAACCAGGCGGCTTACCGCAAACGAATCAGGGGCGTACCCGATCTCAACCGAACCTTTCCACGCACAAAAAAGCAGGCGGCATCCAATCCACTTTCCGCTGCAGTATTCCAATTAACACAAAGGCATCAACCCGAGTGGTATCTTGACCTGCATGAAGCCAACGGATTGTCACAAAAGGATGCCAAGGTGCTGGGTCAAACGCTAATTTCCAATAAGGGCAATCCGGCAGTCCCTGCGGTGCGTCGAACTATAAAACGAATGAACCGTTCCATCAAGAATAAAGACCGACATTTTAACCTTCGGCTGCATGAGCTTCCAGGTTCCTCTCGTACGGCGGCAGCCCGTATCCTAGGGGCACGCGCGGTCACTGTGGAAACAGGCTGGAGTCTGCCCAAGAATGTACGTATCAAGTATCAGCTGGAGATCGTGCGGCATTTTTTAAGAGAAGCCGGGATGATCAAGGCCAACGAGGTATATTTATCTGCCAAGGTTAGAGCTGTTACCTAATGAAAATGTAACATTACAAAATAAAAATCGCTTCTGAAGCAAGGGATTCTCCTTTCCCATACTCAAAAGCGATTTTTTATTTGTCATTTTCGTACATAAATGGATACATATTAGTGGCATCTATATGCGTCAGGCTTCGGACTTAAAGAAGGCGCTCACCAAGCTTTCCCCCAGACGAACCTCGATCAGCTCCAATGGTGTATCCAGATCGGCACGGATCGTGTGATACATATCAACCGGAATACGAAAGACTGAACCGCTTGCCGCCGCAAAGCGTTCTCCGTTTAGCATGACCTCACCCCGGCCGGAAACGATCGTCCACACCTTTAGCCCACTGCCGTGACAATGGCCGTTTAAGCGATGGTCTGGCAGCACCGTCAAGCGTATGGCAAGAATATCGTTCAAGCTCCGATGAACATATTCGTCCAGCACCCGGTAGCTGCCCCAGGAGGTTTCACCATGCATAGGGCGTAGCTGAAGAGTCCCCAGCTTCTCCTTGATCGCGTGGGCATGACTCTTGGTGGCAATGAGGATGCCGTCGGGGCTGGCAGCAGCAATAATATCCTCCACGCCAATGACATGAAGTGGATAGGGCAGCTCATTGACGATATGCGTGCCATGAGCGGGGCCACTGATCTGTCCGCGTCCAATCACTCGGTTGCCGAGCTGCTCCGTTAATGCCTGCCAGCTGCCGATGTCACGCCATTCACCCTCGTAGGGCAGGACGACGGCACGTTCGGCACGCTCCGCAATCTCCTCGTCGAAGCTGCGAACAGGGAGGCTGTCATACATCGCGCATAATGCCTTGTCGTTCAGCGGCAAATCACTACGCTCCATACAGGCCAGCATATATCGTAGTTTAAAAGCGTAAATGCCGCAGTTCCAGAGCGCACCCTGGCTGATAAGCTGTTGCGCCCCCAGGCGATCCGGCTTTTCTGTGAAGCGGGCAACTGACGCATAGGAGATGTTCCC
>NZ_JTHP01000144.1 GCF_000943545.1 Paenibacillus terrae | reverse complement strand
AGCTATGGAAGGCGAAGATACATACACCCGTAGAAAGTGTTCACTCCAAGGGACAAAAGCATGAACGTATTATTAGCTTGGAGCCGGAAGTGAAGAAGGGTCATATTCTGTTCAATTCAGATAATCTCAGATATAACCATCAGGTGAAGGACTACAATCGAAATTGTACATATGATGATGCGCCAGATAGCTTATATGGGGCTGTCCAATTGATTCAGTCAGTGAAAAGTCTGAAATTTTATGATCGAAGTTTGTTGTTTTGAGGGTCAGGCAGTTTAGACTACAGATTGATAATGAACTGCAAGAGATAATATTGATTTCAAGCATAAATAATATTAGAGTTATATCATAAAAATACCAATTTCAATGTAAACTTGAGTCTGAAGCCCTGTCATAATCATTTGAGTACTGGCGCATTATCAGTCTTATTTAGGCTGGGGATTTTTGTTCTAAGGGAGGGATTAAATTGTTAAATGATTCTGAAAGAGAAGGACTATTTAAGGCCATTTTTGAAAGGAGAGATATTCGATCATTTAATGGAAAATCCATATCCAAAGATAAGTTAAACAACATATTAATGGCTGGTCATCATGCACCATCCGTTGGTTTTATGCAACCTTGGGATTTTATTGTCATTGACTCTCAAGGGGTTAAAGAACGATTGGCGCATGCATGTCATAAAGAAATACAAGCGTTGTCCATACACTATGAAGATGAAAAAAAGACAAGATTTCTCTCGCTAAAATTAGAGGGGATAAGGGAGGCACCTATAACGATCTGTATTACATGTGATCCCACGAGAGGTGGTGGACATGTACTTGGGCGAAATTCTATTCCTGAAACAGATATTCTATCCGTCGCCTGTTGTATCCAAAATATGTGGTTGGCGTCTTATGCAGAAGGGATAGCTATGGGATGGGTTAGTTTTTACAAGAAAACAGACGTACGAGAAATACTAAATATTCCGCCACATATTGACCCTGTTGCTTTGATTTCATTAGGATATACGGATTTTTATCCTACAAAACCAATCCTAGAACAAGAAGATTGGGAGAGGCGTCGAAATCTGAATAATCTAATACACCATAATGTTTGGGAATAATTTAAAATGCAATTGAATCCCTTTAGATATGATGCTAACGGAAACGGCAGTGCAATAAGGAACTACCTTATTAAGGGTGGTTCTTTTATTTATTCAAGCAAAAATTACATAACCCATTTTGAAAGGAAGAACCTATTTGCAAATAACCGAGTCCATCATAATTGAATGTCTAAATGAACTCCAATCGGCTGCAATAGCCAAACAGAAATATGCAGATTACTACAATGGTAATCACTCCATTCTCAAGAACTATGCAATGCAAGAAAGCCGCAGCAATCAAAAGCTCATTTTCAATTTTCCACGTAAGTTCGTAGACAACGAAGTGGGCTATCTACTTGGAAAGCCAGTAAACTATGTGTCCAAGTCAGATCAGGATGAAGCCATACATAATATAGATGTACATATGAGTCATTGGGACAAAGAGCATAATCTACAGCTTCGGAAACAATCCGAAATCTTTGGCGAGAGCTATGAATTGAACTATATTGATTCGGATGGCCAGTTTTCAGCCACAGTATTATCTCCATTGAATGCCTATGTGTTGGAAGATGGAACAGCAGAACGAAATGTATTACTAGGCTTACATAAATTTACGAGACGTTTTGATAAGCAAGTATATTTGGACGTGTATACTGATCATGAAATTCTACACTATACAATCGGCAACGATGATAAACACAATCAGAGTAAGCAAAACCAAGCACCTGAATTAAAATATATCGGCAAACATAATCACATCTTTGGAAGAGTCCCGCTTATCTCCTGTCCAGCCAATACGGAGAGAAAAAGTGGCTTCCAAGATGTGATTTCTTTATTTGATGCCTATAACGCTTTGAACTCTGATTTGGTCAATGAAATCGCAGATCATCGCAACGCCTATCTCGTGATTGAGAATGCCAAGCTGGAGGCCGAGGACTTATTAAATATGAAGAAGATGGGCATTATTCAGGTTCCGGCTGGAGGAAAGGTAAGCTGGCTTACGAAGGAGATTAATGACTCTTTTGTGAAAAATGAGTTGGACAATATTGAACGAAAAATCTTCGACATGATGGATCAGGTCAACTTTAATGAAAACTGGGCCAGCAATACTTCTTCCTTAGCGCTGAGAAATAAGCTGCTGAATCTGGAAAATCGAGTAGCAATGCGTGAAGCGTTAATGGAAAAGGCGATCAAGCAGCGGTTACGTAATTTCTTCACGTTCCTGCACATTAAAGAAGGAGTTCAATATGATTACCGAGATATTGCGGTGAAGTTTACTCGTAACTTGCCGACAGACTTGGTCGGGATGGCAGATGTGATTGTGAAACTGAAAGAAGTGGTCTCACAGGAAACGCTGCTTACATTGCTTCCATTTGTGGAGAATCCGAAGCTGGAATTCAATAAATTTCATGCAGAGCAGCAACGATTAGATGGTACGGATAAGGAGGTATCGAATGCAGAATAAAAACAAAATCAAACGGCTGGTTAAGAATAATTGTGTTGGTTATCTCGGAACGAAACATGGCATCTCGAATTATTGCTGTTTACAAGATGGCCCATGTGTATTTTTCGCTCAAGATGATTTTCCGCTTCGATGTACATATTTTGAAAATGGGGTTTTACCCATAGATGGAAAGTTAGAACGAGAATATAAGTTTGAGCGGAATATAGAATCTGAATTTAAAACAGCGCAACCGAGGGTGAACTGTCAGAAATGTCGGGCTACATTTTCAGCTAATTCGAATCGACAGAAATATTGTGAGAAATGCAGAGACAAGAATGCGAACGAAAAGACGAAATTACGGATGCGCCAGATGAGGAGAAAACAGGCTTGATGTTACGCTTTAGAGGTTTAAAAAGCCCAATAAACAAAGGGTGAAAATGTGGCAAGAATGGGGGACTGGTATGTTTGTACCCATTTCTCGTTTTTGCGATTTCTAAAGCGTAACAGCATTGTAGTATGGTATGACAATGAACGAATTCAACATACATATGCGTGTTCGAAAGATCGACCCTAAACAGACTCGGTGTTACGCTTTAGGCTGTCAAAAAGCTATATAAACAAAGGATGAAAAATAGGCAAAAGTGGGGAGATGGTATGTTTGTACCTTTTCCTCGTTTTTGTGATTTCTAAAGCGTAACATGATTGTCTAGAGCATGATGTTCAATATTATACAGTTTCAGCATACATATACGTTTCTGAAGTTTAGGCAAACAACAGGCTTGATGTAACGCTTTAGGCTGTCAAAAAGCTATATAAACAAAGGGTGAAAAATAGGCAAAAGTGGGGAGATGGTATGTTTGTACCTTTTCCTCGGTTTTGTGATTTCTAAAGCGTAACAACACTGTCCTGAGCATGACATTAAACGGCTCCATACATACATAAGCGTGTTCGGTTCTGTGAGTCGAATGGGCAATAAAGGAGATTAACAAAAATGAATTTAGAACAAGTGAAGCAGTTGATTGAAGAAAACC
Source organism: Paenibacillus terrae (assembly GCF_000943545.1). Classification (GTDB taxonomy): domain Bacteria; phylum Bacillota; class Bacilli; order Paenibacillales; family Paenibacillaceae; genus Paenibacillus; species Paenibacillus terrae_A. Next base: position 952 of record NZ_JTHP01000144.1, on the reverse strand, counting down.
AAACGAATGAGGAATGGAAAACATATCTTCAGAGTTTGAATCCGTATAACGTGGCAGGGATAGAGCGATATATTCAATCTAACAAGGATGCAAAAAGTTGGTTCGATAGCACGGTAGACAAACGATCCGCTAAATCCTTGGAAACGTGGAAAGCCAACCATTTGGAAAGTGCAGTAGATGTTGAGATCAAGAAGCGATTCCCGGCTAAGGATGAGAAAGAAATCGAAGTCGAGAAGCTGCGAGCCGAAGTGGAGAATATGAAGCTGGAGAAACAGCGTGAACGGTTAACCAGCCAAGCGATCAAAATTGCATCCGAAAAGAAACTTCCACTCCCGTTAGTGGATTTTTTTATTGGTGCAGATGAAGAAGCGACGACAGTGAATTTGGCTATGTTGGAACAATCGCTACAACTGGCTATCCAACAGCAAGTCGAGCAACGACTCAAAGGGGATGGCTATACTCCTCCGGCTGGTTCAACGAATAGCACATTTACATTGGATTCAATTAAAGGCATGTCCCCAAACGAGATCAATCAGCATTGGGATCAAGTCAAACAAGCATTACAAAACAAACAATAATCAATAGAAAAGGACAGGGTGATTAGAATATGACAGTACAACATTTTATTCCTACGATTTGGAGCGCACGTTTAAATGAAAGCCTGAAGAAGAATCTGGTGTATGGAAATGTGGTCAACACCGATTATGAAGGTGAGATTCAAGGTCAAGGCTCCACCGTAAAAATCAATTCGATTGGAGCGGTGACGATTGGCAACTATGACAAGGTAGCAGGAATCGGGAGTCCACAGGAGTTGGATGCTACGCAAAAGACGTTGGTAATTGATCAGGCGAAGTATTTCAATTTTCAGGTGGATGATGTAGATGCTGCGCAAGCGAATGTAAATCTACTAGATGGTGGAATCGTGGAAGCTTCCTACGGACTGGCCAATATA
>NZ_JTHP01000143.1 GCF_000943545.1 Paenibacillus terrae | reverse complement strand
ATCATGTATTGGGACAGGCTACCTGAGTTTGATGAAATGGAAATGGCGATGTACATTGATCCAGCCATTAAAGCCGGGAAGAAAAATGACTATTCTGCTGTCTCCATTATTGGGCAGCACAGGAAGACGAAGCAAATGTATGTCATCGACGGCGAAATCTATAAACTGTTGCCGGATGATTTGTTTCAAGTCGCAATTGAGAAGTTAAAGCTTTACCCTGTAGATAAGCTTGGTTTTGAGGTGAATCAGGCACAGAGTTATATGAAGCAAAAGTTTGAAGAAGAGCTATGGAAAGCGAAGATACGTACACCCGTAGAAAGTGTCCATTCCAAGGGGCAGAAGCATGAACGTATTATTAGCTTGGAGCCGGAAGTGAAGAAGGGTCATATTCTGTTCAATGCAGATAACCTCAGATACAACCATCAGGTGAAGGACTACAATCGAAATTGTACATATGATGACGCGCCGGATAGCCTATATGGGGTTGTTCAATTGATTCAGTCGGTCAAAAGTTTAAAGTTTTATGATCGCAGTTTGTTATTTTGAGGGTTTTGCTAAAAACTCAAGTTTTATTTTGATCTAATCCCGTTAGTTAACGAGCAGGAGAGTGCAACGAATTTTATCCAGTTGCGTCTTAATATGGGGGGAGTTACTGCGCAACGAATTCGAATTTAACCAAAAAAGGAGCTATCATTTATGAAAAAAGCATTCCTTGGGGTTTTTCTTGCAATCTTTTTATTTATTTCATCGTCAACTACTTATGCAGCAGAAAATCAAATCAAAGTTGACGGTGTTGCTATTGCATCCGATGTGAAGCCCGAAATTAAGAACAAACGTACAATGGTACCTCTACGTGTTATTAGTGAGAATTTGGGGGCTAGCGTCGAATGGTCCAATTCCGAGGTTATTCTCGCTAAAAGCGATATGAAAGTCATATTAACACTGAACAGTAGTACAGCTGAGAAGAACGGTAAGAAGATGCTGCTTGATGTAAAACCATACATGAAAAATAATCGCATATTTGTTCCACTTCGTTTTATTGCAGAGACGTTTGGATGCCATGTCAATTACAACAACTTTGCAGTGACGGTTGATACTGAACCATTGTTCATAGACGGTGTACAAGTAAAAGCATTGCAACATGAATACCATATGACTATGGGCGGCGTAGTTCAGAAAATTAATGGAAATGCATATAACAAAACAATTTATAATATTTTTGTGAAAAACAAAGGTGAAAAGGTCGAAGCACCTGCAGACTACTCTTGGAGATTCACTATTGACACACTTGGGTCTTATTATAAAAATGCACAATATGATTTTCTAGACCCAAAAGGAAACAGCTTAGTTCGTTTTGATGTTTATTCTTTAATTCGTTCTTTTCCATCTGAACTTTTAACAGGATACCCAGAGATTTTAATTCATGACGTATCTAAAGATGAATGGTATTTGTTTAGCGATACCGCAACACGATCCATTAATCAGTTAATTGATACCGCTGCAAAGAACGGTTTTCTAACGATTATAAGTAATACAGTTGTGTAATGTGATTTTTTCTTATTACACTAATTGGAAATGTATAGTATATCGATGCCAATAGATGCTTGTTATAATCCCCGTTTGGCTTAATCACGGGTATGTGAGGAGGTTAATATCTAATGGGCGGCTGGAATGAGGAGAAGGCTCTGGAACAGAGTGATATTCATCAACTGAGTGGCGAGATCTATCAGATCCTACACGAGAGGATTGACAAGCTAGGTGTAGCATATGGCATCGTTAGTGAATTTAGTTATAACCCTGAGGAACCACCGTTCTGGACTATTACTATCGAGGACTATGAAACTGTGCTTACCTCGGCCATCTTGTTCCAATATATGAAACAGCATAGAAATTTGAAGGATGCGTTAACTCATTTTATGCGCGATCACTTCCCATATTTCACTTAAGCAGAGTATCAACGGTGAAAGGAAATTCAACAAACGGGGACACGTTAATTCAACAAGGAACTACCTTAGTAAAGGTGGTTCTTTTCTTTATTCAAGCAACAATTACTTAACCTATTTTGAAAGGAAGAACCTATTTGCAAATAACCGAGTCCATCATAATTGAATGTCTAAACGAACTCCAATCGGCTGCAATAGCTAAACAGAAATATTCAGATTACTACAATGGTCAGCATGCTATTCTCAAGAACTATGCGATGCAAGAAAGTCGAAGCAATCAAAAGCTTGTTTTCAATTTTCCACGTAAGTTCGTAGATAACGAAGTGGGCTATCTGCTCGGTAAGCCAGTAAACTATGTGTCCAAGTCAGATCAGGATGAAGCTATACATAATATAGATGTACATATGAGTCATTGGGATAAAGAGCATAATTTGCAGCTTCGAAAACAATCTGAAATCTTTGGCGAGAGTTTTGAATTAAACTATATCGACTCAGATGGCCAGTTTTCAGCCACAGTGTTGTCCCCATTGAATGCGTATGTGTTGGAGGACGGAACAGCAGAAAGAAACGTATTGCTTGGCCTACATAAATTCACGAGACGATTTGATAAGCAAGTGTATTTGGACGTGTATACCGACCATGAAATCCTACACTATACAATCGACAGTGATGATAAAGGCAATCCAATGAAGCAAAACCAAGCAACTGAATTGAAATATATCGGCAAACATAATCACATCTTTGGAAGAGTCCCACTTATCTCCTGTCCATCCAATACAGAGAGGAAAAGCGGCTTCCATGATGTGATTTCTTTATTTGATGCCTATAACGCATTGAATTCAGACTTGGTCAATGAAATCGCTGATCATCGTAATGCCTATCTGGTGATTGAAAATGCCAAGCTGGAAGCTGAAGACTTATTAAATATGAAGAAGATGGGGATTATTCAGGTTCCGACTGGGGGAAAGGTGAGTTGGCTTACGAAGGAGATTAATGACTCCTTTGTGAAAAACGAGTTGGATAACATTGAGCGCAAAATCTTCGACATGATGGATCAGGTTAACTTCAATGAGAATTGGGCCAGCAATACCTCCTCCTTGGCTCTGCGAAATAAACTTTTGAATTTGGAGAATCGAGTGGCAATGCGTGAAGCGTTAATGGAAAAAGCGATCAAGCAGCGAATTCGGAATTTCTTCACGTTCCTGCACATTAAAGAAGGCGTTCAATACGATTATCGGGATATCGCCGTGAAGTTTACTCGTAACTTGCCAACAGATTTGGTGGGGATGGCTGATGTGATCGTTAAATTGCAGCAAGTGGTCTCACAGGAAACGTTGCTCACGTTGCTTCCGTTTGTTGAGAATCCAAAGTTGGAATTCAATAAGTTTCAATCGGAGCAGCAACGATTAGTTGGTACGGATAAGGAGAAATCGAATGCATAATAAAAATAGAATCAAGCGGCTCGTGAAGAATAGCTGTGCTGGTTATCTCGGAACGAAACATGGCATCTCGAATTATTGCTGTTTACAAGATGGCCCATGTGTATTTTTCGCTCAAGATGATTCTTTGCCCCGTTGTAGCTATTTTGAAAATGGGGTTTTACCCATAGATGAAAAGTTAGAACGAGAATATAAGTCTGAGCGGAATATAGAATCTGAATTTAAAACAGCGCAACCGAGGGTGAACTGCCAGAAATGTAAGGCTACTTTTTCAGCAAATTCGAATCGGCAGAAATATTGTGATAAATGCAGAGACAAGAATGCGAACGAAAAGACAAAATTGCGGATGCGTCAGATGAGGAAAAAACAGGCTTGATGTTACGCTTTAGAGGTTTAAAAAGTCCAATAAACTAAGGGTGAAAAACAACCCAAAATGAGGAGTTGGTATGTTTGTACCAATTTCTCGTTTTTACGGTTTCTAATGCGTAACATCATTGTAGCAGGAATTGAACATACATATACGTGTTCGAAAGCTCGAACCCAAACAGACTCGGTGTTACGCTTTAGGCTGTCAAAAATCCAAATGAAATAAGGGTTAAAAATACCTAAAAGTGGGGAGTTGGTATGTTTGTACCTTTTCCTCGTTTTTATAATTTCTAAAGCGTTACATCCCTGTCCTGAGCATGACATTAAACGGCTCAAACATACATAAGCGTGTTCGGTTCTGCGGAGTCGAATGGGCGATAAAGGAGATTATCGAAAATGAATTTAGAACAAGTAAAGCAGTTAATTGAAGAAAACCAAACGAATGAGGAATGGCAAACGTATCTTCAGGGTTTGAATCCGTATAGCGTAGAAGGGATAGAGCAATTCATTCAATCTAATCATGAAGCAAGAAGTTGGTTCGATAGCTCGGTAGACAAGCGATCAGCTAAATCGTTGGAAACTTGGAAAGCTAATCATCTGGAAAGTGCAGTGGATGCTGAGATCAAAAAGCGATTCCCGGCTAAGGATGAAAAAGAAATTGAAGTTGAGAAGCTACGAGCCGAAGTGGAAAATATGAAGCTGGAGAAACAGCGTGAACGGTTAACCAGCCAAGCGATTAAAATTGCATCCGAAAAGAAACTTCCACTCCCGTTAGTGGATTTTTTTATTGGTGCAGATGAAGAAGCGACGACAGCGAATTTAGCCATGTTGGAACAATCGCTGCAATCGGCTATCCAACAGCAAGTCGAGCAACGGCTTAAAGGGGATGGCTATACCCCTCCTGCGAATTCAACGAGTAGCACATTTACATTAGAAGCGATTAAAGGCATGTCGCCAAACGAGATCAATCAGCATTGGGATCAAGTCAAACAAGCATTACAAAACAAATAATAATCAATAGAAAAGGACAGGGTGATTAGATATGTCAGTACAACATTTTATTCCTACAATTTGGAGCGCACGTTTAAATGAAAGTTTGAAGAAGAATTTGGTGTACGGTAATGTGGTCAACACCGATTATGAAGGTGAAATTAAAGGCCAAGGCTCGACCGTGAAAATCAATTCCATTGGTGCAGTAACCATTGGCAATTATGACAAAGTAGCTGGAATCGAGAATCCGCAGGAACTGGATGCTACGCAAAAAACACTGGTGATTGATCAAGCGAAGTACTTCAACTTTCAAGTGGATGATGTAGATGCTGCCCAAGCGAATGTAAATCTACTGGATGGTGGGATCGTGGAAGCTTCGTATGGGCTTGCTAATGT
>NZ_JTHP01000142.1 GCF_000943545.1 Paenibacillus terrae | reverse complement strand
ACTATAACAATAATTACTTGTATTTCTTTGGAGATTGAGTCTAATAAACTCAATAGGATTGAAAATGAATGAGAATCAAGTTCACCTCCAAATTCATCAATTAATATTAGTTTTCTCTTATCCTCTAAAGCAAAAGACAAAAGTCCCAATAGTTCTAGAATGTATCTTTCTCCACCAGAATATATTCGATATGCATTTTTTACTTTTGTTTGTTCAACCCGATTAATTATTTTTAGTAAAAAGTACATTATATCATTTTCAAGTTTTAATTGATAAAGATGCTTCTTTACAAGATCTATATCAAATTCCAACGAACTATTCTTATAATTTATAATTATTGGCTCATACTCACCTATATCAATATTCCTTAATTGAGATATTCTATCGCTTGAAATACTACGTCTGTGATTCTCATAATACAATCTACCATTCAAAGAAGTTCTTATCACTTCAATTTGACTATCAAGTAACTTGAATTTCAATGAAATATGCATCTCATCTACAACTGACGTATTATTAACTTTAATCGAATCCCTTCCATAAAAAACTGCAGCAATAGCACCTAGTAATTGTGTCTTCCCAGATCCATTTTTACCAACAATGATTGTAATATTTTTATTGAAGCTCATTTCAAATGTTTTAAATGGGCCAAAGTTACTTATCATTATTTTTTCTAGCATAAGCCCTCCTTCTTGTAGGTCAAGACTCCAAAAAAACATAGATTGAAAACTATGTTTAACAAACGAATCTTTTTTGAATAACAACATTCATTCTAGAAACTAAATCGTTATTACTCCGCTATGTGTTCCAATAAATCTCCTGGCTGACAACCTAAAGCCGCACATAATTTATCAATCACTTCTAATGACACATATTCGTTCGTATTGAGTTTCGCCATTGTAGCAGACGAAATACCGGTCATTTTCAATAAATCCTGCTTCTTAATCTCCCTGTCGATCAATAATTTTTGAAATGGTTTATAACTAATCATCTGATATTCCTTTCACACATTAAGTGAATTTTACTTTAATTATATGAAAGTAAATTTTCTTTATCAAAAACATCTTCAACATGTATTGACTTAATTATTTGATATATTAAAATTATATTTAATAAGTTGAACTTTTATTCATAAAATCAAATGCATTGGATGGTGTTTAAAATGCATAATTCTTTAGAGGTCTTACTTGATTCACTGATTCATACTCGAATTGAATCTTTATATGGCAAGCTTATGAAACACAACTCCAGCTACAACCAGTTCTCATCCGAACGGAATCTCTATTTCAAGCAGTTACATGAAGGAGTACCGGAGAATATACAGAAGACCCTATTTCTTTACGATGATGCTGAGCTTTCTGTTCAAGCTATTTTAGGACGTGAAATTTATTTGCAAGGTTTTAAGGACGCTCTTCACCTGCATAACGAATTACATATATCTTTAGATTGAGAGCCTTCTGGCTCTTTTTCATTTTGATTCTGTCGTATAGCATTCTTGTATTCATGAACCCCAAAGGGGTTTTCCGCTGAGGTCCCTCTTCGAAATCATCCGATAGACCAAGGCTCCTTTTAGGAGACGCAGCTTGAAGATTATGTTATACGACGGAATTACTTCTTCGATTAGCCAACCTCCATTCTTGAACTAATCTGTCATTACTTCGCTATGTGTTCCAATAAATCTCCTGTTTGATAACCTAAAGTCGTACATAATTTATCAACTACTTCTAATGACACATATTCATTCGTAATGAGCTTAGTCATAGTAGCAGACGAAATATCCGCCATTTTCAGTAAATTATGACTTTTAGGGTCAAAGTTTGAAAGTTATGTTAAGTGAGTTGCGTCATCGTCGCTGTCCTTTCTTCAATTCTGAATGATTATACCGTTATCAATTAACTTACCATTTTCTTCAACAGTTTCTTCTGTATCAATTTCAATAATAACCGTAAGTCTTTTGGAAAGGATAATTTGGACATAGCACCCAAAAATTATCGTTTGCTTTTCCGCCTCTTAGATTTATCAATATATGATCGACATGAACCTCCATTATTGTACATATGATAATCAAGGAGCGTAAGCACCGACCCGTCATATTTTTCTATGCTTATTTACTTATATATGTCCTGCAATCTTACTGTAGGCTTAAATTTGTTAATTGCAAAGTTTGTCAGCCCAAGTATGTCTGATATATCAAGTACTGTCCCTAACGGTGAAATAATACTTGTCAAAATTAATCTTATTGTTTTGTATGTTTTACCATTAAGAAATTTATATTGATTCTCAACTCTATCTCTATACTCTTTGTAAAATTCTTCACTTAAAGTATACTCCGTCTCATTAATAAACTTTATTAGATTACGAGATTTATCTCTAAGCTCAAATACATCACTTATATTAGTATTCTTCAAACTAAAATAACTTGCTAAGTCGGGCATATATTCAATCGTAAATAGTTCATTTAGATACTCGGCAGACTTATTTACTTTGTTGGTAAACAATCTTTCAAATATTGTACGATTTGAGTTGCTTAGAATTAAACTGTCCGCCTCGATCTCTCTTTGGGATAAGAGATTGATATAAGATCTGACTATAGTAGTTAAGAACTCACCAATAAGTATACGAGATATACCCTTACGTTCGATATCTTCAGTTTCAATATAAAATATTCCATCCTTCGCTGTAACAGTGTATTCAAAATGCTGAAGAATGTCATTTATCATATGATATGGTTTAGTCGACCTATATATATCCACTAATAGTTGTTTATCATTAAGTATCGAACATGCATACTGACATAAACCATTAAAATCAATTTGTTTACAGTCAAGTATTTGAATTTTACTATCAATTAGCCTCCTGTAGTTCCTTTTTAAGTTTTTATATCTTTCGTTAGCAAAGAAATGGTCTAAATTTACACTTTCTTTAAGTTCTAATTCGATCATTACATTTTCTTCTGAGTGTTTAATATAGCGTAATGGAACAAAATCATAAAATATTGATATCTCATCTTTTTCGAGCAATCTAAACAACCTAGGTAGACTCTTCGCAGAAAGTTCTACACAATCCAAAAAATGGTCATTTGCGAGAACTATTTTATCATTTGTAACAAGTGTTTCGTAAAACAGGTTTTTATCGAATTGATTTGCCTTGGCTTCTCCAAAATATATTGGATTAAATGCATCTAAACAAGTTTTTTTCATAATATTCACTCCAATAAATAATTTCGCATATCGTTTCTGTATTTATGAAACCTCAAAAGGTTGTCTGCTGAAATTCCTCCCCGAAATCCATCCGCAGACCAAGGCTCCGAAGGAGCCGCTGCTTGAATATTATGTTATACGACGGAATCGCTTCTCGAATCTGCCTTCACTATTGGTTTTCTTCAGGAACATATTCAATCAAATCCGATAATTTGCAGTTAAATGTATCGCATAGCTTGAACAAGGTTTCCAGCTTTGTTGTTTCTATATTCGTTTCCCTATACAGCTTGTTGATTGAATTCCGACTTAATCCCGATTTCGCCATCAATTCTGTTATATCATCTATTCGATGTTCTGCCATGAGTTCTCTTATATTGCACTTGATTACGGTCATCTTTTCCCCTCCATAATTCTATCTTATCTCCCATATCAGTAATCATCAACGAAAAGCAAAGATTTAACTCTACAAGGTTATATAATAACTCTATGAAGTTAATTGAGGGAGGAACAACATATGATTAATGCATTAGAATCATTGACAGAGCCACTTATAAGAATACGTTTAGAATTACTCTTTGCTGAGCTTTTGGAGTACCATACGGAGTACAATCAGCTTTCTTCAGAGACAGATCGATACTTTAGAACGCTTCGCGAAGCGTTACCCGATCAACTTCAACATACGGTTTTTCTGTACGAAGATGCTCAAATTTCTCTCCAATCCATCTTAGAAAGAAGCATCTACATACAAGGTTTCAAAGACGCTCTACAACTCTTTAGTGAATTGAAAAATTCTAACATCTAGAGGATCATATGATCCTCTTTCCTATTGTTTTTGATTCTGTCATATAACGTCCTTGTATTCACGACGTCTGACGAAGTCGAATGTGTCTGCTTAAATTCCTCTTCGCAATTCATCTGGCAGACCAAGGCTCCGCGAGGAGCCGCAGCTTGAATATTATGTTATACGACGGAATCGCTCTCTTGATTAACTAATATTCAGATCATTCCTAATTGGACGATCCTAAGGTCGGATTTCCTGCAGTTAATACAGTTAGCTAATCCCCTTTTTAAGGATTTATCTTGAATTTAGACAAAATTTTAATGAAATCATCTTTATATTCACTTGTAAGCAATTTACTATTAGCATAATAGCTATAGTCCAGAGCATTTACTCCTTCTACACTCTGATATTTTTCCTTATCATATTCTTCTTCTTTTAACGTAGAACTTAATAAAACTTGTTTTTTTAACTTTTTGTATCCATCAAGCATTTTTCGTTCTTTATTAGTGGATATCTCTCCATCTCTGAATGAATCAACAATTATGGGGAATTTGTGATTAAAAAAATCATTTAAAGACATTAACTTACAATAATAAAATTCTTGTTCATCGCTTCCTGAAAAGGTTTCTTCTCTTTTAGTGAAGAACGAATCGTATTTATTATTAAATGTATCTTCTATCTCCTTATGGTATAAATTCATTAGTCCCACTAATTGTTCAAGCATCCCTTTTCTCTTTTCTTTTATTTCCTCATCTGTAGACTCGGTAATTCCAATTACACTTTTCAAGCTTTCAATTTCTTGTTGCAGCTTAAATATTCTTTTACTGTACTCCTCAGATGACAATATTTCATCTGAATAGATCAATATATTCTGTATTTCAACTGGAGTTTCTTTTAGAAGCTTTTTTAATCTGGACTGTTCCCTATTAATATTTTCCTCATATTCATTTATTATATTATTTTTCATCAAGATCGAGTGTTGTATCGAATTAATGATCTGCTTTCTAACTTCTATACTACTCACATCAAAAGTTAAATTTGAATTAATATACAATATTTTCTCACTACCGCAATCAGCACAAATTACTTTACCTGCATCAATTTGATTATTAAATGAATTTAATTCGCCAAGTAAATCTCGTAATTTGAAGGCTCTATTAGTCTCTCTGTTTCTCTTCTTCTTGTAATCAGCTATCTTATCTCTTAACGCAACCATAGACTTTCTTGTTTCAAAATAACGATCTTTATCTGCATACTCATTCACGAAATCATTTAACAACGGACTATTTTTAGATATTTTCACAAGCTTTTTATACTTATTTATGTCCACTTCTTTTTCTTTAATTAAATCTTTATTGTCTTTAATTTTCTCGACATTTGAATGAGTAATTGGGTAACCATTATAGCTACACAGCATATTAATAAAATCATTTTTATTATAATAACCGCTTTGAATTACATTAGAAGGATTCCTCTTATCTTGCCCTATAAAAAATAATTGATAAAATAGTGGTAAATCCACCATTTTTTGGTCGTTCACTCTTTTCAATAATAGGTAGAGAAAATAAATAGTCGTCGTGT
>NZ_JTHP01000141.1 GCF_000943545.1 Paenibacillus terrae | reverse complement strand
GGAAAATACGAAACTATCAAGCTGGGTGAAACCTGGATCTATCCATTCCGAACCCATCATGATGCTTACGAGCCTGTTGGTTATGCCATTGAGGACGACAGCAGGGAACGAGCCTGCGTGTTATTCGACACCGGAAAATACGATCAGGACATGTTGAACATGATGGAAGGCAGTATTTATATCTTGATCGAAGCCAACCACGACCCCGACATGGTAGAGGTATCGGATTACCCTATCAGTATTCAATCTCGTATTCTCTCGGATCTTGGACACCTGAGCAACCAACAGACAGCAGCGGCGCTCCAGAAGCTTATACAAGGCCGTGGGGAGCGAATATACCTTACGCACTTATCTAGTAAAAACAATATGCCCGCGCTGGCTGAAATGACCGTAAAGGCGGCGCTCAAGCAGCGAGGATTTATAGTAGGCACACATTATCATTTGGAGGTAGTTTCAGAATGAAAATCAAGATGCTTAAGACATTACAAATCAAAAGTAAACAGCTTATCGCTCAAGGAGAAGAGTTTCAGGCGAGACGTATTCTTGAAAAGTTCACCCTGCTAGACACAAAAACTCCTTTCCAGATTATCGAAGGTCCATTTGCTGGGGAGGAAGTACCATTCAAACTGGCAGTGATCCTGCCGGACGAGCCTCGGCCTACACAGCAGCAGTATGACAGACTTAGCCAACAAAATGCAGAGCTATTGGACGAGTTGGAACAAATCAATGCGGTAGTAGGCAAGTATGATGGGCAATTAGTGGATGCAGTACGTAAGCTGGTCCAAGACAAATCCGAATTACTCCAGACGATTGAGCGTCACACTGATGAGCAACTTAATTCCGAAAAGCTGCTGCAGCGTATCCGGGAGCTGGAGACAGTAGCCAACGGACGCGAGGAAATGAATAAATACTTACGGGCTGAAATACAAGATATGCGTAACCCTGTTGAGGTTCCTCGGGTTGTAGCAAGGGTACTCGATTGGTACAGATGGAACGGAAGCGATAACGACGAAATTGTGGGGCATTTGGCTGCTGGGACCAAGGGGCCGAGCATGGATGTTTTAAGATCATATGTTCAAGAGGGGAGCAACGGACACAATCTGCTGTGCGCTCTGCTCAATGGACACACCGTAGCCGGAAAGGATGCTGCTGCCGCCATGTTGGAAAGTGTGACTGCGCTTGTGGAGAAGTGGTATCACGCCCCTTGCGCGAATGATGATAAAGAGGTCTTGGTTGAACAAATCTGTGATTTTATCAGGGAACGTGAAATAGCAGCAGGCAAAGCGGTGACTATTTAAAGCAGGTGGTAGAATGAGCGGCTTCATCCAGGTCGGAAGGGAGTTGCAGAACCATTGGATTCGTCGAGACAAGGACTATTGGATGGTTTTCTGCGAAATGTACTTTCTCGCCCGGTTCTCGGAAAAGCCCGAGGTGAGAAGGATTGAGGGAATAGATGTAACGGTCCATCATAAAGAGTTCGTTTTCGGTCGGCCTGGCTGGAGCCGTAGGCTTGATATATCGGAGCAGCGCCTAAAAACGCTGGTCAAGAAAATGGTTAGTGAGGGGTTCATAAAGCAGACCCAAAAGTTCAACAAATTCACGGTTTATTCCTTCGAATACGTGGATTCAATCAACCAGCAGAACAACCAGCACATCAACCAGCACATCAACCAGCAGAAAACTCCAGATCAACCAGCAGAAAATCAAGCCCCACAAGGGATTGAGGGCGATGCCAACCAGCAGAATATTTTTGAGCAACCAGCAGAACAACCAGCACAGCAACCAATGAAAGAAAAAGGTATTAAAGAAGAAGGTTACAAAGAAGAATGTTTTAAACCTTTAGAGGGGGAACAAGCCATGCGGAAGTATACAGAATCGTTCATTAAATTCTGGTCTTTATACCCGAATAAGAAAGGCAAAGCTAAAGCTTCGACATATTGGAGTATCCATGTTGAGCCTGAGTTAAAAAAAGGTAATTTAACCATGACTGAAATAAATGAAGGCACAGCTCGCTACGTGGAATACTGCGAGAAGTCTGGCAGGCCATTGAAGAGCGGAGACACAGCGGTTAATCACGAGGTATGGCAAGACGACTGGACGTGGAAAGGTGAGACGTACGGAGACTCTAGAGCGTCGTTAGCCTCAAAAGAGCCTTCGTTCCTTGAACAGAAGTTAGGGGGGATGATCGGTGACGGAAAGAGAGTTGACGTTACTCCTAGCCATAGCGGAGAAGGTTCAGTCTTCCTTGGTCAAGGATCAGGAAACTTTTAATGTTTGGTACAACTTGGTCAAAGATGTGCCGTTTGAGGTAGCACACCAAAATGTGATACTACACCTGCAGACAAGCCCCTTCTTCCCAAAGCCAGTTGATATAATTGGCGACTATCTTACTCGGCAGCCATCATACTACGAGCTACAGAGGGCAGAAGAACAGGCTGACGCTTTGGCCCTTGAAGAGTATAACCAGCAAGCGGTGCCTATGCCTAACCACATTCGTGAACGACTGGAGCGCTTGAACGCTCGAATGAGGGTGAAGCATGAGTCTTGAAGCTGAACGTGCAGTATTGGGTTCAATCATGGTCAAGCCCGACCTTTTGGACGAGTGTTATTTGACTCCAGACGATTTTCTGGAAGACGAGCGGCATGGCCTGATCCTTACAACCCTTCGCTATGCATATGAGCAGTTTGGTGATGAGCCGGACCCATTTGACATGGTGCTTATGGTAAAGCATTGGGGAAAAAACATTAACAAAATTGGCGGGGTTACATACCTCGCGCAATTACGAGACTCTGTCCCAACTCCTGAACACCTTGGCTTTTATCAAGATATCGTTCGAGCGGCATTTGTTCAAAGTCAGGCAGCTAAAACATTCGAAGAGGCTGCAGCATCGGGAACAATCGACCTGCTGGGAGTACAGGAACGGATGGACGAGCTCAACCAGCTCCAGAAGGGGCGGGCCGAGAACAACATGCTTCGGATGGCGGAAGTTCTTGAGGGCCATCACTTAGAGATTATGGATCGTGGTTCGCGGGCAGGGATTACAGGAACAAAAACAGCTTCGGATGATCTGAACGAGATGGGGAGTGGTCACCAGCCTGGAGATGTAACCATTGTAGCCGCGCGGCCCAGTATCGGAAAGACAGCCTACATTGTTAACGATTCTGTGGCTGCTGCTGAGGGCGGAACTACTGCCGCTATATTTTCCGCCGAAATGCCATCTAAAGACGTGTCAGAGAGGCATATATGCACTCTCGGTGGTATTGACAGTAAGAAGATACGGACGGGCCGCTTAACAGAAAACGACTGGGACAGCTATAGCAAAGCGCTGGAGATTTTAGAGTCTCTACCAATCTACATTGACGACACTCCAGGCATGACCATTGAGTATATCTGGCGGCAGGCCAAGGCACTCAAAAAGAAAAATCCGCGACTGATAATCTACATTGATTATCTCCAGTTGATCGAATCAGAACGGAAGTTTTCTAAAACATCTGAGCGTGTATCTTATGTTTCAGCACAGTTTAAAAAGCTGGCTCGGGTGCTGGGTATTCCTGTAGTGGTAATCTCTTCGGTCGGTCGGAAATGCGAGGATCGGCAGGACAAGCGCCCGATGATGTCAGACCTACGGGATAGCGGAAACATTGAGTTTGATGCGGACGTGATTATCTTCCTTTACCGGGACGACTACTATTACCCGGATACGGTCCTGAAAGGGGTCATGGAGCTGATTGTCGCAAAAGGTCGAAAGATCGGCACCGGAACTATACAGATGATGTTCAACCGGAAAACGAGCCGTTTCATGAATCTGACCAAGGATGATAAATATGAGCTTGAAAAGAAGGTGAGGGAGCATGTCCAAAATCGAAGATGAAGCAGGCTATCAGCGGTCGTTGGAGTGGCTTGTTTCAAAGGCTCCGATGCTGGATGATCCTTTGATTGACGAATCTGCTAAAACGAATTTGAGAAAGCAATATGATCTTGTATCTGCGAAGGTCAAAGAGTATCGGCGTGGGGAGTTGGTAGCCAAGTTTCCGGGTCTGAAAGGGCAATACAAGATACTCGAATGGACCTATCAGGAAATGGTTCCACAGCCTGCGCAGGAAGGCCCAGTAATAGAGGCTGAACAGACGCAGGCCAACACACCTACCGAGCCCGAACAAGCTCCAGAAACGCCACCAGAGCCGCCAAAAGCTAAGCCGGATCTATCAGGCTGGTTGGATTAATTTCAATAGGGAGAGGATGAACGGTATGACTTACGAACCAAACGAAATTCATGATTATGACCACGAATTTTATAACGAGCCGAGTGAATTTGAACAGAAGTGGAATGAGCTTAAAGAACAACTTATGGACAGTGTGAAAGAGGATCACAAGCAGGAAATAGCGCGTCTCCGCAAGGAAAATGCTGAATTACGGGAGGTCAAGAAAAACCTTGATTCTATCAAGCGCGAATATAATCAAAAGTGCGTTGAACTCGACACGCGAAAACGCGAGCTTGCATACGAGGTGAGGAAAGAAAGATTGGCTGAATTGATGAGTGACTTTCGGGTTGAATTGTTCAAAGCTTCATCAACTCGTAAATTAGGTGAAAAATGCAATAAGTGTAACGAAAACAGATATATAAACTTCAAGTCTCCGCAAGGTAATGACGTGACGGAAAGATGCAATTGTGCAGTAGGACGGACCGTATACAAGCCAACCGCGCATGTGTGCTCCAGTTTTGAAAATAGAAGCGGAAAATTAATCGCATGGTACAAAGAGCATAAAGATGCGGACGGAATGAGGCTCGAAGAATTGAGTTATTCTGATGCACCACGACTTATCTATAACGGCGAGAAATTCGAGGACATCAAAGAGCTTTACCATAACGTTTATTTTAAAACCGAAGAAGAATGTCAAGCATACTGCGACTGGCTTACTGAACAGGAGGCCAAGGCATGAGCGAACAATATATAGTTTTTGCAATCCCCGTACTAGACTATCCGGTTCAGGGATATCAGCCGGGAGACATGCGGGTCAAGCTGCAGGAGGAAGTAAACGAGCTGATCGAGGAAGTAGAGTCCAAGGATTACGACCAGCGGCGCACTCTATCAGAACTGTTCGACGTGCTGCAGGTGACGGTTGGCCTGATCCGGCAGCAGGCGCGTGAGAATCTTCCACCCGGGGAATCAACGGCTGTCCTGCAAAATGTGATTGCCCGAGCCAACCAAGACCACCTGTACAAGATTACAGAGTATGGGCGGCAGCGCGGATGGGAGACGGCGCGGAGATGAATCTTTTAGGGATTGACCCGGCTATGAGATTTGTGGGAATTGACCCGGCGACAACAACGGGGCTTGTTGCTTTGGACATTGAGGGTAACGTGCTGGTACAGACGGACATTCAAGGAAAAGGTCCTAAAATAAAGGGCGGAATAACTGTTCCTCAGCTTGTCTCTCTACAAAATCAGCTTTACCAACTGCTCCAGCCTAGGGACGAAATTGTCAAAGAGGATGCCGTTCCTGGCACCCAAAGAGGGCTTACAACCGGGATGATACATGGAAATTTACGGACCATTATTCATCGGAAAGGCTTGAGTTTCAATCTGGTAATGCCGAATTCCGTTAAAAAGTATGTAGCTGTAACTGGCTGGGAGGGAGAAGCAGGAAGTAAGAAGCGTCTGGAGGGGAAGGCGAAGAAAAAAGCAATGGCAGATGCAGCAAAATTGCATTTCGGCTACACCCACAAAAGCGACAACGTGGTGGACGCATACATCATTGCCCGCATAGCGCTCAACCTGTACCGCATGCGTGAATACATG
>NZ_JTHP01000140.1 GCF_000943545.1 Paenibacillus terrae | reverse complement strand
ACTGTAAGAATGTTTCGCAACTGATGGGAATCTAATGCTAATTTCCATCTCAAAAGCTGATAAAACAGCAGGGTGGAGTTCTTTGTTTGTGAAAGTGTAGCGAAGGTGCCGCTTATACCTCTAAAAATGCTCATGTTGTTTGTGGGCATTTTTTTAATTGTATTTATATATTTATCGAAAGTGCTTTTATGGTGAAAATACTTTGATATATTGCATTTTGGGTATTTTGTAGGATTAATATTTAATATTTCAAGAAGTGTTATTTGTTTTTGTGAATTGAACTATATCTAACGGATCATAAGTTTGATATAATTTTCTATACAATAGTATCGTATTTATATTTTGGTAGTGGTAATTGAATCATTTTTATGAGGTGGAAATACAATGACTGAATTAAAAGATAAATATTCATTTATTGCTCCAAGAGATGAATTTATTACTGACTATGTTATACTTGCGCAAGCTTGGAAGAAAACGCAGAGGTACATTCGTCGTCATAATTGGTATGCTGATGTATTAGAACTTGATTGTTCTACTATTAACATCGAAAAGAAACTAGAAGAATGGAGAAAGTACTGTAAAAGAATAGATTATAAACCGGGGAAAATGAAGGTTGTACCAGCGCCTAAGAATGCTCAGTGGGATTTCTTTGAAGAAAAGAATATTGATAACAATGATACGAGTGATAATAAATTGTGGGGATCTATTAGGGAAGCTAAACTTAGACCATTAGCTCATCTTAATATCAGAGACCAGACAATTGCTACAGCGGCATTATTATGCCTAGCTGATGCTGTCGAAACTGAACAAGGATCTTCGGAGGAAGAAAACTTCCTGAAAGCACAGAAGCAACAAGTTTTTAGTTATGGAAATAGATTGCATTGTGAGTGGCTTTCTTCTCACGATCAAAAAAAACAAGCGAAATTTGGCTGGGGCAATTCACAATTATACCGTAGATTTTATGAAGACTATAGGCTATTTCTTTCTCGTCCTAAAGAAATTTGTCAGTATATCGCTCCAAAGTTGACTTCCTACCAGAATCTTTTTATTGTACATATTGATTTGAAGGGTTTCTTTGATAATATAGATCGAGATGCGCTTTGGCATCAATTAAAAATTATCTATGACAATTATGTGAAGACATATAAATTGGGTCCTAGTTACAAGGCGAACGAAGAATTTTGGATTATATTGAGAAATATTTTTAAATGGAGTTGGGAAACACCGAAAGTTGAAAATAATATTTTCGAAGATGACAAACTTCCAGAAGGGCTCCCTCAGGGACTTGTGGCAAGTGGTTTTTTGTCAAATGCTTATATGAGTGGTTTTGATAAAAAGATAGGTCGGAAAATTAATGAGAAAATTGAAAATTATATAGATCTATTTGAGGAAGATAATGAACAAGAAATTTTTGATATGGTTTTACGAGATTATTGCCGTTACGTGGATGATCTGCGTTTGGTTATAGAGACAAATGATATAAAAGATACTGATAATTATAAAATAAGTAAAGTTGTTACTAGATTTGTAGACAAAATGTTGGAAGAATACTTAAAAGAAATAGACGCTAAAGTCAAATTGAAAATAAATGAAGAGAAGACAAAGGTATCATCTTTCCGACAGACATCAACACAAAATAATGTTTCGACTCTGATGACTGTTATTCAAGGTGTTTTTAGCGGCACTCCAGATATAGATTCGTTACAACAAGTGGCTGGAGGACTTGATGGACTTCTTCAGGTATCACAGCAACTACTAAAAGAACAAGATAAAAGGACTAACTGGTTGGAGTTATCCCGTATTTCTAGGCCAAATGTTGATGTTCGGGATGATACGCTCAAGCGTTTTGCAGCAACGCGTATTGCTAAATCACTTAAAATACGAAGGGGTATGACTGATCTCGAAGAAACTTTGGGAGGAGGAGAAGAAGCATTTTTAAAGAATGTAACTTCTGGAGTGATATTAGACCATGAGTTTGAAACAACTGCTCGTAAATTAATTGCATGTTGGGCGAGTAATCCCTCGTTAACTTTATTGTTACGGTGTGGTCTCGATTTATATCCTGACAAAAATTTATTGGACATGGTATTAGAAGCATTGGAATTTAAGTTGTTTCCAAATCAAACTGAGACATCTAATATAAAAGAAATAAAGACAATTGAATATGTAGTAGCTGATTTGTTTCGTGCGGGGGCTGTAGATATTGGTTTTAGGTCGGAAGTTGAATATCCGAGTTCTGTAGATATTAGCTCTTTCCGACAAGAATTAGCCTCTTTCGCAAAGCGAATATTGATTGAACGTCCCATTTCACCATGGTATGTAAAGCAACAAGCATTGCTTTTTCTAGCATCAATAGGAGATACAGTTGAAATAAAAGAGAAACGTTCTCTTGGAGAATATATGATATTACACAAGGCTATGTTATATCAAGCAGTTGAAAAAAGGCCTGTTATTGCTTGGTTTCCTACTGCTCTCATAGTACAACAACTTCATCCTAATTCTAAAAAATTTGCACAATGGTTTGTGCAATTGATAAACGAATTAAGTCCAAAGGAACAGCATGAATTAATTGAGCTAATCGCGTTGAATAGATCAGATCTTTTAGAGGAAATAAAAAAGTCAAGAAGAGCAAAAGGGGAAAAATGGTTAGGATATATCCCAAGAAACATTGATTTTACTTCGTCTAACGAACTTAAATTATTCAATAACGAGAAAGTTTCTTTATTAAGAGTTATTCAAAGTAATAAAAATCATTTTACTCAGGAGAATGCACTTTTACTTCTTGCTTACAAAATTTTAAAGATGGATGATATAGAAAAAAAACTTAAAGAAGGATTAGCTGTTAAATCAATAACTGTTAAATGCTCAGATTGGGGTAAAATCCAACAACTTGATTTTAGTGATAATTTTCTTGAAATAGAGATTAACAGTAAATCTGGAGAGGTTACTGCTGATCATAAATTATATGAACTTCCTTCGTGGGTCAATAAAGAAAAAAAATGGCTGTATGGGTTAGGTACTATATTAAGATCCTGTGTGACTGGTGAGTTTGATTTTACAGCCACTTCTTTTTTATCACGTGATGATGTGGGACGATATGCTGGTTTGCGCTCAACTTGGTATAGCCGACGTTTTGGATTAATTAATTCACCAATAGGTTTGAACAAAAATCAAGATCCTATTTCTCCTTGGTTGAGCGAGTTGCTAATTCGCTTGTTACAATGGCCTGGAATTAGTATATATGGTGATTTACTTAGTAGCTTTGAAGAAGTTGGTACTGCGGGGGATCTGTTGAATATTATTATTGCACGTATACAGTACCAGCAATCGATTTTTGGTAATGTAACTGGAACTCCAGTTTATGAAATTCCTACAATAAGCTATCAAAGTTCAGATGACAGTATGTTTCGAATAGCGATTGTTCAGACATTACTTCCTAAAGTAAACCATTTCATTGATAAGGACCCTACTCACTGGACTCCATCATTTCGTGCACAACATCGGGCTCATATTGCTTCGGTGTGTAACCTAATAAGACTAAAATTAAAAGCTTGGTGTAAAGCTCAGAATAGAAGAAATAAAGATATTGTTGACTTGATAGTTTTTCCGGAATTATCCATCCATCCTGATGACCTTTGGCTTTTAAGACGATTATCAGATTCAACGAAAGCTAGTATTTTTGCAGGAATGACATTCTTTAAACATGAAGTAACGAATAAGCCAGTTAATCAGGCAATATGGATATTAAGATCTGAAAAACGTACTGGAAGGGAATTTATAGAAGTTAGGCAAGGCAAGCATCATATGACTGAGCATGAAAGAATAATGGGTATACAAGGATTCAGACCATACCAAGTTCTTGTTAAGTTTAAAAAAGGTGACAATGAAGCGGTACGTGTTGCAGGGGCTATTTGTTATGATGCCACTGATTTAGCACTTGTTGCTGATTTACGGGATGTTTCTGATGTATTCGTTGTTTCTGCCTTAAATAAGGATGTGCAAACGTTTGATAATATGGTGGGGGCATTGCATTATCATATGTATCAACCTGTTATTCTAGCGAATTCAGGTGAATTTGGAGGTTCCACAGCACAAGCTCCATTTACCAAACACGAACGTTTGATAGCTCATGTCCATGGGCAAAACCAAATAGCTGTCAGTGTTTTCGAATTAGATCCAACGATATTCAAAAAAAACAAGCAGAATAAGGCTCCCATGGAAGTGAAGACATCACCTGCGGGCTACATTGGACGTAATTAATGAAAGAATAGAGGCATGCTTTGATGTTGAATAATGTTTTTATTATTAAGGAGATATGCTAGTGATTAAAAAAATAAAAGTTTTTTTTTCAAGCCATGTATGGAAAGTTACATTCTCTTTTAAAGGGTTCGTAATTAAATGGCTGTCAGTTTTTTCTGTTATTTGGATGTTTATTAATTTTGTAGATCATTATATGAAAAAGGCTAAATTGCCTATGTGGGATATATCAGTTTGGTATGTATTGATAGCTGGTATTATTATTGCAATATGGTTGAGCCGTCCTCGATTAACACGTACAGTTCGGTTAAAGGACAAAGATATTACTATAACTATTAAAGTTGATGATATGTTTCGGCAAAAAGGGTCTGTTGCAATAATTCCTACAAATGTTTGGTTTAAACTTGACCATGTGCCTGAAGCTTCTTCACAAGTTCAGTATAAAAAGAAGTTTTTTTCTAATGAAGCAGAATTTAATAGCCAGTTAGAAAGCCAGTTAATAGATAAGCAACACGTGATGAGTATGTTTAATAATCAGCCAATTAAAGAATTTCCGATTGGCACAGTAATCAGGATAGAAACACCAACTAAGAAAATGAAAGCAGCTTATATGGTAGTAACCGCTAAATTGAACTCTCATGGAAGAGGAATCCCTAGTCATGATGACTTAAAACAAGGGCTTGCTTTTGTTTGGGAATATATTTCTACAAGTGGAGCTAGAGAACCTTTAGTAATTCCTATAATGGGAAGTGGTAGGCATCGTATTAATGTAAACCGATTTGAATTAATGCATGATATAGTCGAAAGTTTTCTTCAAGCCATTCATCATAATAAATTTACAGAGGAACTAACTCTTGTAATTCATCCTGATTCTTTTCTTCGTCATGAATATTCATTAGATGATATGGAGGAATACCTTCGTTATATGTGTAAGTTTGGCAGTATGGTATAGGAGGAGTTATTTATACTAAACGTTTTGTATATGTACTCCACATTAGTTTACCATAATTAGGAATGTACTAATTTAATCTAGAAAAATTTGAGATATGTGTACAGATATGATACTTGCTTAAAGAATCGAAGCATGTTGCCTTCGGTTCTTTTTCATTCCTCAATAAACTATCTTCTCTTTCAGAACATTATTTTTTAAAATCATTGCAATACGAACGTACATTCGATAAAATATATACGAACACTTGTTTCTGTTTGTTATACAGAGACAAGACCCATTAGGATGGAACGTTCACAACCATATCACCCAAATCACTAAATAGGAGGCTAAAATTTGTCCAGTAATCCAACACGAAATCAATACCAAATCAAACTGTTTCACTTTAACGAGATTACTCATGTAGGCAATCAACTTTGTGCGCCACAATCCAACACTCGTACCATCACTGTATCAAACAGTATCTATCTCGACCAACTCAAGCGAGTCGTAGCAGAGCATGATCCTTCCATCGATGTTACCGAAGTCATTTTTATGCTCAAAGCTGATCAAATTGACGAAGACGATCCATCGCAACTTGCTTTGTTTGAACGTATGTTACGAGAGGGAATCTATTATAATGGAAGGAAGTATGTCCGTTCGATTAAGTCACCTGCGATGGGACGTACACAGCGAACGGAATTTATCCAAGAAAAGTATGTTGCTGATCTGTATCGGCGCATTACACTAGGCAAAATGCCGTCACTCACCAACATCCATAAGTGGGAAGCAGCACTTGGTGTGAGTCGTTCAGCGGCACAATCAGTCCCTTATATCCCTCGTATTGTCGTCATTCCAGATTATGAAAAGGAAACGATTATTGAAGATGTATGGAAAGTGGAAAAGTGTGCTGAAGATTTGGAGCAACAGAAGTTAATATTCGATGAAAAGACGAAGCAACGTGAATATTTCAAAGCGAAGAAAGAATTGAAACCATCCAAGGAACAATTACATAAGTTAGAACGTATACCGAATAAAACGATCCCATGGAATGGTCGCACGAAGTCTGTTCCCGATCCAAAAGACCATAAAACCTTCAATGGGTGGAATAAACAGAATCGTCGTGTGAAG
>NZ_JTHP01000139.1 GCF_000943545.1 Paenibacillus terrae | reverse complement strand
CAATGGAAAATGGGTGGGTTCACAATGAACCCACCCATTTGGAGAAATTAAATATTATTTATTTTCTTTTACCGAACGACCACAGTCCCACGCAAGGCTTCCAAGCCCATCATTCCTCCCTGAACGGCTTCTTTAGCATTGAACCTGTTGTACTCATGGCCATCCCAAACACAATCAGTAGTACCGTACTCAACAACATCAGCGTATTTTAATTCTTTTCTTTTGTAATTTTAAAGCTGTCCCCTCAAATAGTTTATTTCTCCGCCATCTTCTTCTATTCGGACATCATGCAACAACTTAACTAATGTATATCAATTCATAAATATTCATTTCTCATCAATTGTGACACCACACACAAATCAAATTCAATCCTATATCTTGTACGCCTTCATCGCCTTACGCAGCTCCTTGAACGAAGGGCGCTTGCCGTACATTAAGACGCCAGTACGGTAGATTTTGGCGGCTAGCCAGCCGAAGAACAGAATGGATGCAACCAGTATGGCAAGTGACAGCCAGATTTCCAGCAGGCTCGCCCGCTCCAGACCAATCCGCAGCAGCATGACGGTCGGCGAAAAAAACGGAATATACCCGGCGACCTTGACGAACATCGTGTCAGGTGCGGCGATATTGAAGATACCGATATAAAAGGCTGCCAGTGACAACATGGTAATCGGCATGACCGCCTGCCCCAATTCTTCGGTACGGCTGACAATGGAGCCGACAGCAGCGAACAATACCGCGTACAGGAAGTAACCGAGGATGTAGAAAACCAGGCCAAATCCAAGCACTGTGGTATTCAACTGCGACAGATCCAGCCCAGCCGAGCTGAGGATGACGCTGTTATGCGGAAGCATAAGGTTGGTGCACACTACAGCGGCAAAAACAGCAATTTGCATCAAGCCCACCAGGAAGATACCAATAATTTTCCCAAACATCTGGGTCAAAGGCGATACACTCGTAATGAGTATTTCCATGATACGCGAGCTTTTTTCCGAAGTCACTTCTGAAGCAATCATATTGCCTGTCATCATCGACGAGGTGAAGAACAAAATCATGAGTACATAGACCAAGCCATAGTTAATCATGGAAGCTTCTTTGTCCCCTGTTCCGGCAGCATGACCTGCCTCAGACGGACTGTTCACTTCTCGGCTGTCCACGGTTACAGGCGTGCTAATTTCACGGACTTGTTCACGAGTCAACGCATTTCCGCCAATCATAGCCTTGACCTTTGCCTCCTGAAGTCCGGTTTGTAGCAATGTGATTACAGCCGGGGACGGCGCTTTTTCAACCGATACGTACTCTACCTTGGGAATAGCTTCTCCCGTTGCGGTAGGCTGCGCAAACTCCACATAGCCTTGCAGCTCCCCGTCTTTCAAGGCTTGCTGCATTGCGGGAGCTTGTGCGTTGTCATAACGCACCCAGGTAGCTGCCGGGTTGGACTGAGCCTTCGTAAATTGCTCCAGCTGATCCGCGATCTCAGTCCGGCTTCCGGCGATCAGTCCCAAACGATGATGCTCAGCAGCCGATTTACCAGAACCCCCTGCGCCACCCATTCCTTCTCCCTTAAACAAAGAAATCAGATACGGCAAATTCATGCCAATGGTAATGAGCAATGCCAGCACCAGCGTTGTAATGACAAAAGATTTGGTTCTCGCCTTCTGGCGAAACGTAAAACCGATAACCGTACCCAGTCTATTCATGAGAATCACCCACCTCTCGTATGAAAATTTCATTCAGCGTAGGCTCTTTAATTTCAAAATGCTCTACATCTGTTTGCTCCAACGCCGTTTGTAAAATCAACTTGGCCGCATCCGGCTGTTCAATATGCAGCATCCAGCCCCGGTCCATTCGCTCTACAAGGCGCACGCCGGGCAGTTGTTCCAGTCCGTTCACTTCGCCAGTCGTGATGAGACGAACTTTTTCACGCGGGTAGCGACCTTTAATCTCCTGCACATTTCCCTGCACAACTGTATTCGAACGATGCAAAATCGTAATATGGCGGCACAGCTCCTCCACATGCTCCATACGGTGAGTCGAGAATAAAATTGCAGCCCCGTCGTCCCGCAGCTCCTTCACCGTATCCTTAAGCAGCTCGACGTTCACAGGATCAAGCCCGCTGAATGCCTCATCCAAAATGAGCAACGTCGGGCGATGCACAACGGCTGCAATAAAGCCCATTTTCTGCTGATTACCCTTGGATAACTCTTCAATCCGCTTATTGTAATATTCAGGCACGCCGAAGCGTTCCAGCCAATAGCGCAGACTTTTGTCCGCATCCTTGGACGACATTCCGCGCAGCCTGCCTAAATAGTTAATTTGCTCGCTCACCTTTACCTTGGGATACAACCCTCGTTCCTCAGGCAAATAACCCATCGTCCGTTGAAGCTCCTTGCTATATGGCTTGCCCTCATATTGAATGCTTCCGCCATCAGGGTAAATCAGACCGAGTACCATGCGCATCGTTGTCGTTTTGCCTGCTCCATTGCCTCCCAGCAGTCCGTAAATCTCACCGGCACCCACATCCAGCGAAATTCCGTTAACCGCCGTGTGGTTGCCATATTGCTTCACAACCTGCTCCAATTGCAGCATACTCATGAATCTCCAGCCCCCTTTTTCTCCCCTAAAATCTCTGTACCTCCCGGGATTTGTCCCGCAGACCAATGCCATAAAATATCATCCAGCTCCAGACTCCGTATACGAATCGGGCGAATGCCCGCCTGCTCCAATATCGCGCTGGCTTCTCCGGCTGCCAACGTTACAATTCGCTGCAATCCGCCTTCGCTCTCTGTCTCTATAACTCCCGGCAGCTCCGATGCTTCCTCCGGCGTCCCCTCAAACCACATTTCCTTGCTATTTTCGAGCAAGTGGTCCTTTTCCAGCTTGCCGAGCAGCCGTCCTTCATGCATCAGAACAATATAATCGGCCAGGCGCTTGATCTCGTCCATGATATGAGTGGCAATAATAACCGTCGTTTTGCCGTTTTCCATACAATCCCGCAGCTCCTCCAGCATAATCTTCCATGCAAAAGGGTCCAATCCCGACGAAGGTTCATCAAGCAGCAGCAAACGGGGATGAGGTGCCAAGGCAGCAGCCAGCTCAAACTTGCGGCGCTCACCCTTGGACATACGCGATAATCTCGTGTGCTGCGGGACCTGAAAGCGTTCCAGCAACCGCTGGAAACGCGTTTCGTCCCAGCCCGGATACCATAATGCCCGAAAAGCCGCTGCTGCTTCTGCTGTAAGTCGGTCTTCCTCACGGGTCGGCTGCTCCGGCACATATCCAACCCACTGCCGCGTATCTACGGGCATACCATCTGGATACGCCTGACCGAACCAGCGAATTACACCGGAATCCGGGTGGATAAGCTGGGTTAGCAGATGCAGCAATGTGCTCTTCCCTGATCCGTTATGTCCTGCCAAAGCGACCACATAGCCCGGTTCAATCGTCAAATTAATCGGCCCGATCTCCCGGTTTCCACGCTTTTTATAGACTTGGCTCATCTCTATGATTGGTGTTTCCACGGGCTTCACTCCTTCGCTTGGACTTCATACGTTCTCTTCACCATGTCTGCGAAAAGCTCCAACAATTCCTGTTCTGTCATCTGTACCGCCATGCCTGTAGCAATCGCCGCCTCCAATGCCTCGGTCACTGCTTTAAGGCGGTAGCCTGAGCGTAGATCTTCCTCGACCAGAGCTACGAAGGTTCCCGTTCCCTGCCGGGTACGAAGCAAGCCTTCGTTTTCCAAATCCTGATAAACCCGCCGGACGGTAATCACGCTGCAACGGAGTGTCCCCGCAAACTCTCGTATGGAGGGAAGCAGCGTCCCCGCTGCGATCTGTCCGGTTACGATGAGTGAACGAAGCTGCTTTTCAATCTGCGCATACAGCGGTTCCGCGCTGTTCTCATCAATTTGCACCGGTATGTTCACCTGCTTCTCCCCCCCTTATTGATCTTTATATACACGCCGCTAAGCCAGATCCCGCTTCATGAGCCTGCGCAGTGTCATCCGATAGGACACGAACATGCCGATAGCCCCTGCCACCAGCGCTCCCCACATCACCGGAGATAATAGCTGCCACTCCTTGCTGAAATATGCCGTCGTCGATACCAGATTCATCCCGTATATTCGAACTACAATCGCGATTATTCCGCAAACCAGCATGATCACAAGCGATAGCCAGAAATAGGCTTTCCCTTTTTTAAGAAACTCCAAATGAATATAAATGGCCTGAATCAGCATCCCGTAACCGACCCAAGTGAGCGCAAACGATACAAAAAAGCCTGTGCCAGCATATACCCGAAGCGTACCTGACAACGTAAACAAAAGGATAAAAAATAGCACGCTATTCACGATAAACGCCAAAACCGCCTGTTGAATTCGGCTCATAATCACCGCACTCACCGGTATGGGCAATATGCGGAGAAAAGCCAGCATGTGCGTATAGGAATCTTCCTGCAAATATTTGAATGTACGTCGGTTATAAATGAATCCGAGAAACGGAATCAGCACCAGCATGACAAAATCGGATGCCGGATTCAAGGCTCCACTCTCACCCAACTGCATACTTACAACAAAGCTCATGGTAAATCCCAGGTACATAATAAACAGTAACGTCCACAGCATTACATAAGGATTATTGCGAAAATCCTGACGAGTGATCATCCATGCCTGCTTCATGATTGTCATTTTCTTATCCTGATCCCTTCTGCACTACCCGTAACGACGCCCTCTGCCTCACATGACTTCTGAGCTACCGTCACAGTATTAAGTGTTATTACTGTATATATCTTTATACACAGTATATAAACTAAGAATCACACCTGTCAACACTAAGACCGTACATTTCTCCAAATAAGTTGGCCCAAAGGCGCCCTTTATCGCTCGTACAGTCCACTCCGCCAAATTGTGCGTACAATCACAAAAGCCCGCAAATACCTATGCTACCCTATAACTGATAAACATTCTCATTCAAGGCGATAAACGCATTCAAACATAAAGGAGCGAACCATCATGAGCGAGCTGATTAACAACCGCGAACACACAGCAAAGGAACTCACAGAACGCCAGCAAATATTAAAGGAAATTATGAAGGAACTACATGACGGGAAAAGCGTGGATGAAGTCAAAGCGCGCTTCGCAGTGGCAGTTGGCGGGGTAAGTGTGGCAGAAATTTCGGCCATGGAGCATGCCCTGATGACCGAGGAAGGAATCCCAGTGTCGGAGGTGCAGCGTCTCTGTTCCGTCCACACGTCGATATTCAAGGGCTCGATTGAGGATATTCACCGTCCTTCCGGACCGGAGGAACAGCCGGGACATCCCGTTCATACCTTCAAGCTGGAAAATCGTGAGATTGAACGGCTGGTCAACTTCCAGCTCGCACTGCACGCAGATCAATTTCAAAAGGATGATAGCCCCAAAATCATTTACAAGCTGCTGGAGGATTTAAGTCTGCTGCTGGATCTTGATAAGCACTATAGCCGTAAAGAAAATTTGGTCTTCCCTTATTTAGAACGCTATGGAATCTTCGGCCCAACCAAGGTAATGTGGGGAGTGGACGATAGTATTCGTAACGCTATCAAGGAAGCGAAGAATCTGCTCACCCAATATAATGGGAACAAAGAACTTATTGGGCAGACGCTCACCCATATCATGACCGAAGTGAACGAAATGATATTCAAGGAAGAGAATATTCTGCTGCCGATGGCGCTGGGTAAGCTGACAGAGGATGAGTGGCTGAAAATAGCCCGTGAAAGTGCAGAAATCGGGTTCTGCCTGACCGCTCCCGAGCGGGAATGGATACCTGAGCGGGCAGAGGAGCCTGTGGAAATGGATGAGCAACAGGAAGGAACATCAGGAACTCCCCAGGGGTTTGTGCGATTCGAGACGGGGATTGTGTCTGTGCAACAATTGGAGCTGCTGTTGAATCATCTGCCCGTCGATCTGACATTTATAGACGAGCACGATGTTGTTCGTTATTTCTCCCATGGTAAAGAACGGGTCTTCGCCCGTACGAAGGCCGTCATTGGACGTACCGTGCAGAATTGCCACCCGCCGCAAAGCGTGCATGTCGTCGAGAAGCTGCTGGAGGATTTTAAGGCTGGCCGCAAGGATGCTGAAGATTTTTGGATTCCGATCAAGGACAAATTTGTCTATATCCGCTATTTTGCCATCCGTGATGCAGAAGACCGCTATCTGGGAACGCTAGAATTCACGCAAAACATCGCACCTATTCGTGCCTTGGAAGGACAAAAGCGTATTCTATCCGAGTAATCATTATCCGCTACAAAAAGATTACTCACCGTATTCCTGTCGCCTCCAGCTAACATCAAG
>NZ_JTHP01000138.1 GCF_000943545.1 Paenibacillus terrae | reverse complement strand
ACGACGATAATTTAATTAAAGAATATATTTCTTCTACTATATAAAACCAAAAATAAATATAGAATATAAATAAAATCTACACCTATAAATACATTCTATAATATAACTTATGATATAGAATACATTAACAATTGGTCGTTAATGTAGAATATACTTTTCTTTTTTTATAGAATATAGCTCCACATTTCTATCCGATCTCCTATTCTACATATAGAATACAATTAAAATGTAGGCTATATAAATTATCTATTATATTCTATAATTTAATCATTTTTTCGAATATGATTTCTATATGTAGAATATATTTTGGGTATAGGATATATTTTTTGACTTGATTCTCAACCTCTTTGTGATATAATCGGTATAAGTTAAGTTAATTGAGTTAACTTAACTTAACATAAGTTAAGTTAATATTACCACAAAATTGGAGGTTTTACATTTGGAAAACAAACCTTTTAATCTATTTGGAGGTTCAGACGCAGGGAACACAACAGGTAAAATATCTTTTATAAATCAAGAGGGTAATATTCAAAGTATTTCTATTGCTACGCTGGTAGCGCCGGCTGATGAGAAAGGAGATCCTCTAAAAAATAACAATAAAGTTTCTATGACGGATCGGCTACATGTCTACATACAATCAAAGGCTATAAAAGGTACTTATTATTATGTAGGTAACTTTGCACGTGACAAGAAAGATGTTGAACAGCCTAATGGGGGTCCAAAATTTTCAAGTGAAATGCATTTTGTTACAGAATTAACTGGTCTTGCAATTGCGGCTGCTTCTTTAGAAGAATATTATGTTACTCACCATTATGCAGGTGGGCTTCCTATTGAGGAATTCAAAGTGAGAGGCGGGGAATTCCTTGAAAAAATAAAGGGAGAACACAAAATTGAATTTTTAGACGGTTTATTTTTAGGAAAAACTGTTACGATTAACATTACAGGCGGTGAAGTTAATATTGAGGGGGCTACAACTTCTTTAGCGTTAACAAACGATATTGTGAATAATAAGATTATTGAGCTACCGACCGCTAAAGATTTTGATGAAAACGACTATGTTTTAGGTGACTTGGGCGCAGGTACAACAGATGTTGCTTTGTTCCAAGAGGACGGACTTAATGGAATAAATAGTACGAATTTTACATTTGGTACAAACAAAACTATCGATGCTATAATCGCAGAAATATCAGAAATTCAAGATTTTAAAGATACTCATGCATTTTTGAAAGAGAACAACATTGAAATAGAATCACCATTTTCTAATCGTGAACAATTTATAAATCAAGTTGTTAAGCCACAAGTGAAACAAATGATAAAAGACAAAAAATATGAACCAAAATTTAAAATTTCCTGGGGACGAGTAGTTGATGTCGACGTAACGGAAATAGTTCTTAAACATATGGAAAGCTATTCCCAAGAAGTAGACAAAAACTTCAAACTATTTTCTTATACAAAAGCGGCAAATGTACGAAATTTTTATTTAGTTGGTGGTGGAGTATTATTCGGATACTATTATTTCCGAAATATGGAGTTTTACAAACTTCCCGATATCAAAGTAATTGAGGAAGCTCAATACTTCACAAGTCGCGCTTATCTTATAAATTCGTTCGTTTCTCAAATGGTAGGAAATTAATAGCCAATAACAAGCAACCGAAAAAGGGAAGGGTATTTGTATTTAAAGGGGGTAAATTATGAGTGAACAACACAACCTGAAGCAATTTGTAAGAGGGAAGGGGTTTACATTTACCCCCTCCCGTATTCCCGATAATAATGGGTTTGATTATATCATCGAGCTAAATCAATTATTGCGAGATAGCCATGAAAGTCAAAACAAGTTTATGGAGACAATGTTAAGAGATGCTATTGCATATAATAAATTAAAGTCAGCAGGACTCCTTAATCATATTAATGCAGATATCACTTCGGGTGGAAGTCCTACAAATACCACCCAAGCAGCAACTCCACCTAAGGAAACAAATCATTATGAGAATAATCATACTACTGGAAATTCTAACAAACCTGAGGTAATGTCCACCGAATTTATTACTACAGGGTCCTCAGAAGACAAAGATATGTCAGATGTGGCAATGCGCTTATTGGCAAGGGCAAAGAAAACGAAATTAAATGTTTAGAATTTCAACCATTACCTTTATATATACTCTTTTATTTAACAGAGTACATATAAAGGTTTTTTTCTATAGATTAGGGCTGCTGCGAACGTTATCTTGTGTGGTTAACATAAAATAGATTATCGTAATACCCTATGAATGTGTATTTAAATATCTTAATGACACGCTTGATTATGTACAGTTTTACTTTAATTAGATGGCTATAGCCAGAACCTTGACTAAACCTATGCAACATAGTCAAGTACATAATAAATTACTATAGATAAACACCTGATTACTAATCTCGGAAAACAACATTTGTTTACAGTTTTTAAGCGAATAACTCATAAGGATTAGGAAAGAATATCATGGTGCAAACCCAAAATATGATTTGTTAAAAATAAAAGGGAGGAAAACAAATGGATTTTTCTAATTGGGCCACTGGTAACTCTCGGGGACACACCGTTGGACCTATATTTGTTCCAGAAGGCAATGAAATTTCAGGAATAGAAGTATGCGAACAGGCAGGATTCGGGGTTGTTGACGTTCGATTTCATTTCAGAAATCAAAATTCCACTACAAGCGAAGAAAGCCAAATGACTGGATGGATAGCTAATAATCATGCTCACAATATAAAGTCTGTTTTTGTTGACAATGATAAAACGGTTATTGGACTGCAAGTTAAAGAAGCAGCTGGGTTCGGGGTGGTTGATATACGACTTATTTACAAGAAAAAGAATGGGACTTCAACAAATGAACCATTTAGTGATTGGGTAACCGATAACCCTAGCTTCAATTGGTTGAAGGAAACACTGATTCCAGGGGAGGGACACGCTTCTGGTTTGGAGGGAAGAGAGGAAGCTGGTTTTGGTATCGTCGATCTACGCCTAGTTTACGATGATATTAAAGTCTAGCACATCTTTTTGAACTACAAAATATACCGTCTGGCTCCTCCCAGACGGTATATTTATTGGAGGCGATTGAAGTCACCGGCACTGAAGTGGAAGGAGTCATCGTCCTATTTGATCAATATCCCCTTCCATTCGTCTCATTATACGATCTCTGGTGCTGGTTTGGCGAGCGGGGAGGTATACCCAAACCAGGGGAAATCAGTTTAGCACACCGAGGGATTTTAATTCTGGATGAGTTGCATAAGTTTACCGTCATGTGCTAGAAGTGCTGCGCCAACCTTTGGAAGACCACAATATTACGATCAGTCATTCACGTGCTGTTTTTAAGTATCGGATGCATTTCTTACTTGCTTCTTCTTTTGTTAAAGAGGAATCGTCCAGATCGCGGGAATTTTCCGCATAAAAAGCCACCCAGCCCGATGCAATCAGACCGTCAATGCATTCCCAATTCTCATCCGGCAGCGTGATACTCAGCCGCTTAGACGTTCCGATTTTCTTCCGGCCGGCGCCTGGCCGTTCCCCTTCAAAATTCTTGCTATTAAAACGCTCCGATCTCATGATTTTTGCCTCTAAAATCATTTTACTAGATTAATAAGTATTTATTTCTAAATTCTTTCCCTAGAAAGGGGGACCAACTTGCTGTTTGTCCTCCAAAAGCTTAACTCATTCCTAACCTAAACAATCGGATTTCAATTTAGCAATTCTTCTGAACGTCTCGCAAATTGATGGAGAGCATTTTTAAAGCCGTTAAAAAGTAATGGTCAAGCTAATACTTAAACAGAAGTAAGAATTGGTGATTCATTTTCTGTATGCGCAAAAGAATGCTACTTCACTAAACAACTCAAAATAATAAAAAAGAAGATAAATACTGTATAAGCAAGCCAAGTAAACAAATTCAGGGCATTAACTTAAGTTAAGTTAACTTAAGCTAACTTAACTTAAGTTAAACTCTGACTTTGAAAATTTACCTATCTATAGGTTTCTTGCAGAATTCATTGTTCAATTTTAAAAACTCTATTGTCCTTAGTGGAATATAAGGTGTATTTTCAAGTGGAATGGAAAGTGGAATTACAAGTTGAAATTAAAGTGGATCTACCACCTTACATTCCACCATACTTTACACCTTTAATTACACCTTTAAAAATAGTCCTAATGCTTGATATGCTTGAATTCTCATTTAGAATCTGATAGTTTGATTTTATTATTATAGAGGGTTAAAAGAAGCGTGAATAAATACGTTCAAAGGAACGCATGAATATGAGCCCTTTTTAGGTTCTATGAAAGGAAGGTTTTTTATGCCGAACGTAGGGGTTTACTACTTTAATAACACTGAGTTGAGCATCATAACATCTTTATTCATATATCGTAGCGGCACAGCAGAGCAAATTACATATATGATTCAACCTGAGTTGGCGAAAAAAATCACAAATAAGAAGGATGAGGTAGCCGGTTATAGCGGTCGAACAAAATATATAGCTAGATTATGTAATAATTTAGCTAAGAGGAATCTTGTGACTACAATGAAGACGCCACATTCGATGAGATTGGTCTATTTTCTCACACAAGAGGGTTTAAATTTTGCATATACAGTACTTGGGATAGAAGAGCACTCCTCAAGCCTCGCTAGTGGGTGGTCTGGTGATTATGGCTACTTTGATTATCATCTTTATAAACCTTCAATTGAAAGATTTATGCATCATAACCTATCTGTAAACTTTCACATTCAAATGTTGCATCATGCATCCCTAAAACAATTCAACTATGAATTTATTGATAATCGTTATGCCTCGAGAGAATTTACATTAGTCAAAGAGGGGAGGAAGATGAAAAGGTTCTTTCGACCAGATGGAGAATTTAAAATTAACGACATAAATCATTATTGGATAGAAATTGATATGTCTACAGAACGCGGTGAAAAATTAGCAGACAAATTTGAATCCTATCGTGATTACTTAGATGTTATTTCTGAGGGAATACCATTTTCCGAAATGAATGAGACTCCTCATACAATTGTCTTCCATTCATCAGCAATCTATATAGCAACACGATGGATATCTGTTTTGAATGCCTTTTTGAACAAAATGAATCATTACACAGGCTTAATAAATTTCAGACTTACCAACAACTCAACTTTAGAACATGCAGTAGTAGCTGAACTTTCACGAGAAGAACATCAGAACAAAGTGCTTAAAAACTTGCAATTTTATCTAATGAAGGAGGAAGGATTTTTAGGGTTGCCAGATACACGTTCTCAAAAGCCAAACTTCATAAAACTGTTGCCCTCCGATGAAAAAATATTAGGATGGTCGCCCAACATTATAATTGTTGATAAAAGTGACGGAACAAAACAGATTTTTCTTTTCGAACGTTTTGAAGGAATGGAAAGTATAGGACTTGCTAGAATCGTTGATTTCAATAAAAAATTTAAGTCCTTAGAAATAGGAAAAACCGAGCACATAAAAGAAATTATCCCTGTTTTATATTTTTTCGATGTTGTACCTAATGCTCAATCCTACACGATGACATCTGCAGAAAATGATTTACGTGGGATCTTTAACAAATTGATTTTGCACGATGCAAAAAATAACCTATGGTTAGATGGGAACGATCAAAGTCAGATTCATACTAACCCGCTGATGTACAGATGTTAACAGCTGTGGCAGTATTGAATTTAACAAGGATTCTTGTAATTTATTAATCTCGCTGAAAAACGTACCTTCAGCGAGAATTTACGGCTGGACAAGGAAAAAATTATTTTACCTTTTTGTGCTCTCTTTTCAACAGATCAATTCAATTTAAGTAGAACAACACACTTGCGTTTCGATGGTATATTCTCCATTTTTATTTAATATGCCGTCGTTTTCTTTTCAGCTCAGGTACGATGCATTCTGCGATCCTATTTGTGCTGTCTGAAAATGCCTCTTCAATAAACGTCTCCATAACCCGGCTTGTAATCATTTCAGGCGTAATTTCATACTCCGTGTTGACTCTTTTATTAATAGCGTCACAAATCATCTGCAGTTGGTAATGACTCACCCTACTAATTCGAAATGTGATGACTCTGTATCTCCATGTTTCCTTCCACCATTGATAGATCGAATCAATAACCATACGTTATCACCCCGTTCTTTATTCAATTAACGTAATATACTCCACACACTGCGCCCCTCTAATCTACCCTCAACACTTTTTAAAATCTCCGTTTTTGGTTCACTTAGGTCTTTTGATAAAGCTGTGCTATATTCAGGCTTTAGTTTTTTAGATTTGGTGGATGAACCTTTTGGAAAGGCAAGGTCTGAAACATTGAGTTGAGTATGAGGCCTAGGGAATGGGGCGTTATTAAACAAGGCATCATAATTAAGTGTTGGAGCTATCTGTAGTACGATGCATTTTGTATGCAGGGCGTATCGAATCAAGGCATGTGTAGCATGGGCTAAATACGGCGTTCCTAATGCTATTTGAAACTCCCCAACCCGATTATATAGGGTTTTACCAACCCTCACTTTAAAACGATCCCGATTCCCTGTGATTTGTATATATTCATCAATGGAAGCGGCGAATTCATTCCCTAAAAATAGTGAATTCTCATAAGAAAAATTTCGCTTATAGTAAGCGCTAAAAAATCTGATGCAATCCTCATTGTGAACCGCAGCATCTATCAGTAAGACACCGATCTCACCCTCTGGGATTTCTAGGTGCCTTGCAATTCGATGAATCCATACCCGAAAGACATCCGGTACATACGGAGCAATTGATTTTTTTTTATTCAGATCTTTCTTTTCGCGTTGAGATACGCTCTACTGTCACATTATATCCCCCCAGTAATAAGGCTGTAATATAGGCACTCCGTTCCTTAGTTCCTACTTTAATCTATGTCTCGTCCAGGTATAATAGAACGCAGTGTTGACCATACTAATGCAATAAAACTAGTTTGACAGGAGGTAAGATGTATGAAAAAAGGATTGCAACTTAAAATGGGGCAGAAAGAACTTGAATCCCTTGCTAAGAGTACTGTTGAAACGGCTAAAAAATTGGGATATCCCCTAAAAACCAAAAAAATGGTCCGTCCGTAGAGGAGGCCACTGAAAAAGTCCCCCAGCTCACCAAAAGAGACAGTTCT
>NZ_JTHP01000137.1 GCF_000943545.1 Paenibacillus terrae | reverse complement strand
CGTAAGACCCCTTGAAGACGACGAGGTAGATAGGTTGGGGGTGGAAGTGCAGTAATGCATGGAGCTGACCAATACTAATCGGTCGAGGGCTTATCCTAAGGATAGAACGCAATGGAGTTTCGGTTCCAGTTTTCAGGGTGTAAGTTTTGTCTCATGTAAGCTCGAGAGGCTTATATGAGACAAGCGAACACACAGCATTTGGCGATGCTGATTCCTGAAAAAGAATTTGCACAGCAAATTCATGTTTGGTGGCGATAGCGGAGGGGTTCCACACGTACCCATCCCGAACACGACCGTTAAGCCCTCTAGCGCCGATGGTACTTGGACCGCAGGGTCCTGGGAGAGTAGGACGCCGCCAAGCAACCCCTTAATGGGGCTTTTTTTTGCCTATCAGGCTATTGTTTATACATACAAAATTGAATTTTAAGATGGGGCTATAGCTCAGCTGGGAGAGCGCCTGCCTTGCACGCAGGAGGTCAGGGGTTCGATCCCCCTTGGCTCCACCAATATTCCCTGATAGCTCAGTTGGTAGAGCACTCGACGTTAATCGAATTGTCACAGTTTCGAGCCCTGTTCGGGGAG
Organism: Paenibacillus terrae; assembly: GCF_000943545.1. Lineage (GTDB taxonomy): Bacteria > Bacillota > Bacilli > Paenibacillales > Paenibacillaceae > Paenibacillus > Paenibacillus terrae_A. The sequence goes on along the minus strand of NZ_JTHP01000137.1, from coordinate 6,688 downwards.
CCATATTTTGAACATTTCTGACTTTTATTTATATGGCGGCGGCGTAGCTCAGCTGGCTAGAGCGTACGGTTCATACCCGTGAGGGTTCGATCCCCCTCAGCTTCCACCATACCTTATATCGCGGGGTGGAGCAGTTCGGTAGCTCGTCGTGCTCATAACCCGAAGGTCGCAGGTTCAAATCCTGTCCCCGCAATTACTTTCAACTAAGAAAGCTGCCTCTTGAACCGTGGTGTAGAGGCCTAACATGCCTGCCTGTCACGCAGGAGTTCGAGGGGTCAAATCCCGTCGGTTACGCCATTTAACTTAAAATGCCGGTGTAGCTCAACTGGTAGAGCAACTGACTTGTAATCAATAGGTTGGGGGTTCAAGTCCTCTCGCCGGCACCACATATGGAGGATTAGCGAAGTGGCCAAACGCAGCAGACTGTAAATCTGTTTTCTTACGAGTTCGGTGCAGACAGGCGCGACTCAAAATCGTGAGGGAAACCGCGAAGGTTCGAGTCCTCTCACCGGCATCTATTTCGTGATGTAGCTCAGCTTGGTAGAGCACCTGGTTTGGTCGCATGTTTAAATCGTGTCGTCCCGATAAATTATTCGCGGGTGTAGTTCAATGGTAGAACTCCAGCTTTTTAAGCTGGTAGCGTGGGTTCGATTTCCCATCACCCGCTTTATATAGATGAAAAGGAGAGACGGCTTATTTTTACGCCATCTCTTCTTTTTTACTTTTAAACTATCGTGTCCCGACATTATGATCATATTTCCCAAACACTGCATCCCAAATCGTCAATGCAGAGTGTCTATGGTTTGATAAATCGATCATACAAAGCTTAGGCCAAAGGTGTTGCTCAATCTACTGGATTTAACAGAGTTCCTTTATAATAAACTGGGTTAGCATATTTATTTAAGGTGAAGTTCAAAAGAAATTAACCGGCGGCGGAGCGGTGAGCAAGCAAGACAAGTAATGGGAGAATAGTGGTCTAAAAGGCGGGAAGAGCGCCCACTAAAGAGCCAGCACGTACCCCTCTAGACCGCTACTCCCGCCGATAACTTAGAGTGCCTGCGCCCAGCAAAAGGCACTCTACATTCCTGGCGTTAGCTTAACGCAATGTTCATATCTATATACGCGGTGAGTATCTATGCCGCTTATTAAAAGACCGAATTACTATTCTGATCTTTATATTTATGATAAAACGAATCAGACAAAGATTTTTAATTACTATAGTCAAAATTAGTTGAACTTAGTGGGGGGCTAAGCATGTCTACTTTGTTTGTTAATATAGTATAATTGACTTTATTAGAGTAAAAGGAGAAGAATAACACATGCGTTCAGTTGAGTCTTTCATAATGACATACACGCTAAATAGTGGAATCAAAGGATCTATTGCATTGTCCAGCAAACAAATACAGGATTGGATGGAATCTTACCGAATAGGCAGCAAATATGTAACAACAGTTGGCAAAGAATATTTTGGGTTAAATCCGGAGCTTGTAGCAGACTTTAAGGTACATAATGAATTTAGTGAGCAAAGGGAACATATATCAGTGAATCAATTAACAACAAACAAGGAAAATGAACAGTTGAAAAATGCCTATAGTCAGCATGAGACATTGATTCAGGTGGAGTGTAAATGTGGGGAATCCTATGTCGCGAAATCAACGTTTAAGAGGAGTAAATGGGGTTGCAGAAGTTGTGATGAAATTGTTTTCTTAGATAGAAAGAAAGGGCAAGTTAATACTGGGGAAGGCAATGCATGGTATATGACAAATAGGTATTTTGTTGAGAGGAATTAGCCTGTTCCCTAAGTGAACTTTAGATTATTAAACGGTAATTTAAGTCCATTAGACTCTCGTGCGTCAGTGATAGTATACTCGTATAGCATCAAGTGCTTTTTGACGATTGAACATCAACACTCTTGTTTATGGGTTACAGTTGTTTGTCCAGAAATAATCATTAGGTAAAGTATTTTTTGAAAAAATAACTTATTGGAGTAATAATGTTTTGTCTCATGGACTATAATAATATTAAACCGTCAGTATAAAACTGTTTAGCAAATAGGCCATCTGGATTCAGGTGACCTATTTGTGTTTTTTAAACTAAATAGTCATCGAAATAACGATAGCTGGTATAATGGAAAGGTAAGTTTATACAATAAGTAACTATTTAATGGTTTATTAAAATGTAGGTTAGGATTAAATAATTATTAAAATAAGGTGGCTGAGTATGGGGATTCACAATAAGAGACTGCTTTTAATGGCTGGATGTATGGTTTTATCAGTAACTTTGACTGGTTGCGGAGAATCAAACAAGGAAAACAATGAGGGCCAAAATGCCATTGAGGCAATAAATACGGCTAATGATCCGATTGCTACGGACGAAGCCGTAACGAGTAGCAAGGCTAATAAGCCAGTTAAAAATCAAGGAATATCTATAGATTCACTGGTCACCAAGGCAGGAGGACTTGGGGATACAAAGGAGATAATAGAACAGATCCGTGGTGCAGATGAGAATGGGCAGGATGCCGGGATAAGTTCTTATCAGAATAATAGCTTTCTCGCTATCTATGCCGAAGATGACGTTACAAAGAAAAACACGGCTTTTAATATTACACTGTCATTTGAAGCTACGGATACCCCAAGGCGCTCTGTAAAGGAAGCTATACGTGAAGCATCTTCTGTAATTCCGAGTGACGCTGTTAAGGTCAAAGAGTATAAGGTTGACGAGGAACGAGACGCAATCCAGTATAAGAGCAAGCTCCTTTCAGAACGGTTGAAGGGCTGGTATGATCTCAATGGACAGAATAATCCAGAATCTATGCCAGGTACCTTTATCGTCATACTGAAGCACGATAAAGAGGGGATTTTCTCAGTCGTGGTTAATGTCGGTAATAATCCGTAAAAAGTCTCAACTGGAAACGATACATACACCGTGGAGAGTGTGTATTCCAAGTGGCATTTAATTTCTGTCAAATATTAAAAGGCTAGGATAGGCATTTTAATAAATCAAGGATACGGTGAATCATTTTTTGTGCGAACACTTTTCCAACATTCACTTAAGCAGATCGTAAACGCGTTTTTCACTTTTAAAGCAATCGCTTCCACTCAGCGTAATGGGCGGAAGTGATTTTTGTTTTTATAGTAATAGTAAAAAAACTATGGAAACAACATGTAACCCACACAGAATAAAGCATCCACTTTTTTAAAAAGAAGAAGTTCTTATCAAATTACGTTAGGTAATCATAAAAGGGAACTATAATTATCATTTAACAACCGTATTAGCTGGTCACGATTGATGAGACTGACACCAACCTTTTGAGCGAGAACAGATGCCGGGGAGGTATAATAAGAGCTAGTTATAACGTATGCTTCAGTACAATTGTAGAAATTTTACCTGTACAAACCTCCTGAACCGCAGTAACCCCTACTCGTTGAGAAGGAGAATAGCGCTTTGCTTGCACTGCAATTTTCCGTCGCCCCTGATACAAGATGAGATCAACACCTTGATCGCCAGACCCCTTTGTCAATTCAACCTCATAACCCTTTCCCTCAAATAGCTTCTTAAGGAAAAATTCAAATTCCAGACCTCCTAACTGATCTACATCGTTGATTGTCATGTGATTTTTTCTGACTACAGCTTTAATTTCTTTTGAAATAGCAAAGGAAATAGCCTGTCTTATTGTCCATGTCAGATACATTCTATCATATCGTGCTAGTTCATCTTGTAATTCAAGGATCTCACTAGGCTCTATATTGTTATTTATTAATCTACTGTGTGGTAAGCGATCAACAAACCTAATTACGATGGGATGTTTCGCAAGTTTACCAGCCTGAAAAAGTTGGTTTAATGCCCAAACTAGCGCAACTATTAAAAAGCCTACGATAAGTGTCTTGACCTCTATTCCTGCAATCAGATTCAAAATTGTGCTCCTTTCACTGAATTTCATAAATAAAATCGGCGTATACTTAATGATTCTGACATAAAACGCTCCTTTACATTTGAAATAATTATAGTCTGTTAATCAAACAATCGTCCATATGAAATAACGCCATTGATTTTATTTTGACAAGCGATATCGCTTATGATAATTTTATGTTAAGCGATATCGCTTGTCATAATAGTGATCGGAGGATATGTTGTATGCAATTGGTAAGAGAAGATTGGAAGTTATTTAGAAACATAGAAACTCTTTGCCAGAAGGCAGGAGTTCACCGGGAGTTCATTCCTTTGTTAGTAGTGAAAGAATTGGTAGATAATTCATTAGATGCTACTGGGGATTGTAAGCTTGAACTTGTAGACAATTATAGTTTTCGTGTATCTGACGATGGAATAGGAATAGATCCGGAGTGGTTACATGAGTATTTTTCAATAAATCGTCCTATGATCTCTTCGAAATTAGTACGATTGCCAAGTCGTGGGGCGCTTGGTAATGGATTGAGAGTTGTCACGGGTGCTGTTATAGCCACAGGTGGAAGCCTCACGGTAACCACTAGGGGGAATACCTTTCATATTTTGCCTCAAGATGATGGAACGAGTAAGGTCGACTTTGTTAGAAATGATGAACACATGGGTACTTCAATTCTTGTAAAATTAGGTATGTATGTTGACGAGGAAACACTTAACTGGGGACAATTAGCAATAAATTTTTCTAGCAAAGGAACATTATATAAAAAAGGGCAATCTTCACCACAATGGTACACTTCTGAAGCATTTTATGAACTAGTTAACGCTGCAGATATGCCTATTAAAAGTTTTGTATCATTGTTTGCAGGTGCCAAAATCTCAGAAAAAATAGTAACCCGTCTACATAATGATTTCAATGGATTACTTACAAGTACACAACAATTAACCTTCGGTGATGCTGAACATATGCTAAGGTTGCTGCGGGAAGCTATCAAAGCACCTTCTGCTAAGTCATTGGGTGAGGTTGGGGATTGTTACACAAACTTGGAGCATTTTAAAAAAGCAGGGGAGTTTTCAATCGAATCTGCTCGTGGTTTATATGACGCAAACATCCCAATCATTGTTGAGGCATGGGTTGGCATAAAAAAAGGTGACCCAATGAACCTCCAATCTTCGATAACAATATGCGTTAATAAGTCGCCCGTGACGACAGACGTTAAAGTTGCAACTAAACAAGCTTCAACAATCATTTGGAGTGGTGGTTTATATATTGACGTCAAATGTAGACCAGCACAATTTTTTCTGAACATTATAACGCCATATATGCCAATAACAAGCGATGGAAAAGCTCCAGATTTTCGGCCAATGTCAAGTGTAATCGAAACGACAATAAAACGGGCAGTATCAAAAGCAAGAAAACTGAATCAGCTCGAAATTTCTGGTGGACTTACAGAAAGAGAAATTGTATTGATAAATTTGCCTGCTGCAATAACAAAAACAAGTGGAGATGGGAAATTCATTTTTAGTCAACGTCAACTCTATTATGCGATCAGGCCATATATCATGGAAGCATTCAATGGTAAACAGCCAAATTATAATTATTTTTGCTCTATTTTAACGCAATATGAAGCTGAGTATGGGGATATTCCTTCAATGTATCGAGATCCACGAGGGACATTATATCATCCACATACTGGCGAAGAAATTCCACTAGGTACAATCGCTGTTCAAAATTATAATCGTCCAAAATGGACATTCAACAAGATAATTTTTATAGAGAAAGAAGGTTACTTCGCGAGTTTACGAGATGTTGGATTTCCAGAAAAATATGACTGTGCCTTACTATCGTCCAAAGGTTATGCTTCAAGGGCGGTAAAAGACCTTTTCGATCTTCTTGGAGAAACGGAGGAAGAAATTCAATTTTTTTGTGTGCATGATGCAGACGCTGCGGGAACAAAAATTTTCGAAACACTGCAGGAGGCCACAATGGCTCGACCGGAGCGAAAAGTAAAAGTAATTAATCTGGGACTTGATCCAGAAGAAGCCGTTGAATTAGGCTTACAAATTGAAACTTTTAAAAATGATAGCAGACGTCCAGTGGCCGATTATGTTCCTTGGGAGTGGACGGAGTGGTTACAACACAATCGCGTAGAGCTAAACTCTATGACAACACCAGAATTTATTGAATGGTTGGAGAATAAAATGAAATATCATGGCGTTGGGAAAGTTATTCCCACAGACGAGGTTCTTGCTAAGGAATTCCAAGAGAGTACAGAGCAAGAAATCCGAAATCGGGTAATGAATAACATCTTGGTTCAGAATTTCTACGAGGAAAAAGTGGATCTTGAGTTATCGAAATTGGAAGACAAAATCAATCTGGTGAAAACGGATATTAGAGAGAAAGTGAGCGGTAAACTTGAGAATAATCCTTTATATCGCTGGGATACTCCTCTTAAGCAAATGGCGCATGATATAATACACCAAGGTGATATCTAAAATCACTGGGTTTTTATACTATTTCTAGACAAACATAAGCGCAATCGCTTATATTTAGAGAAAGTATAAGAATTTAAGGTGACGAAATGAATCCTTTAAAACAGATAATGGACATAAAAGAGGCCTCCGAAAAGTGGGGCCTTAAGCCTTCCTATATAAAGGACTTATGCCGGCTAAGGCTTGAGCAAGAGGGGAAGGCCATAAAAATGGGTAACACTTGGGTTCTTGTTAAAAATCAGCCGAATCCGAGTCAACCTGATCATCCAAAAAATTGGCGAGCGCAGAAATTGAATAA
>NZ_JTHP01000136.1 GCF_000943545.1 Paenibacillus terrae | reverse complement strand
CTCTTCATTTTGCATCCTGTGTGTACGTTACGTGAAATTCAGCTTTTCTGGAATGTATTCAGAATGGCTTTGACGAATCCACCCAGAAATCTTGGTAGCTTGATTGTATAAAACTTCATGCTTCACCCTCCCCATCATCCTCGTGCATCTGTTCTCTGTAGTTTATGCAACCTGTCAAGGGTTGTTGCCATACAAAAAAAGGCTACATGAGAATCCCGCTCATGTAACCATATTTATGCACATCCATCCCATGCTATACCATTAGACAAGTCCACGAACATACAGATATGCTGAGAGTATGAAAATAAATAGGATATAATAAAGCACGCTGCTTATTACAAAGCCGATACGCAAACCTCGCCGTTCATTTTTACGAAAATAAAACAGCACAATCAGAACGGCAACGAGTGAAAGAAGGGCATTCCAAGGAGCCTTCACCAGCGAAAAGCAACTTAAGATCACACCTGTCGCCATACTCGCTACCGTCATCCACAGCGCTTCGGTCAGCTTCACTTGGACAAATGAGCTGCACTGTCCCGAATAGCCGCAATAGCCGCTCCACGGTCCGCTCTGCCGAATACCGCACTACCAGCCACCAGAACATCAGCACCTGCTTCAAATACGGCTGGTGCCGTCTCCTCGGCGATGCCACCGTCTACCTCGATATGTACATCCGGACGGCCGATTTCATTCAACCATGTGCGAATCTGTCTGATTTTATCCAGCGTCTCCGGAATAAAAGACTGCCCTCCAAACCCAGGGTTAACTGTCATAACCAGAATCATATCTACATTTGGCAGCACTTCCTTGATCGCATATGGTGAAGTGCCCGGATTGAGGGCCACACCCGCAAGAGCACCTTGCTGCTTGATCAAATGAATGACCCCGTGCAGATGAACACAAGCTTCGGCATGAACGGTGACGATATTAGCTCCTGCCTTCACAAAATCACCGATGTAACGTTCAGGATGCTCAATCATCAGATGAACGTCCAGAGGAAGGCTCGTATGCGGACGAATAGCCTGAACGATAGGAGGCCCTAAGGTAATATTGGATACAAAATGACCATCCATGACATCCACATGAATCCAGTCTGCTCCTCCTGCTTCAGCATCCGCAACTTCACTGCCCAAACGGGCAAAATCAGCGGATAAAATCGACGGTGCTATTTTTAACATATGCTCAGTACCTCCGCTTTTTTTCTTTTAACTCCTGATAAAACTGTAAATAGTTATCATACCGGCCCTGCGAAATATGTCCTTCTGACAAAGCCTCTCTCACTTTACAGCCAGGTTCGTGAATATGAGTACAGCCTCGGAATTTGCATCCTTCTGCATACGACTGGAATTCACGGAAACATGGAGATAACTCATCCACACCCAGCTCCAGGAAATCCAGTTGGCTGAAACCCGGTGTATCTGCTACAAAACCGCCATTGTCGAGTGGAATTAATTCCACATGACGAGTCGTATGCCGTCCCCGCCCCAGCTTATTGCTAATGGCGCTCGTCTCCAGCGTTAAGCCGGGTTCCAGCGCATTAAGCATGGAAGACTTCCCAACACCTGACTGCCCGGAAAACACGCTGATTTGACCAGCCAACAGCTTCTTAAGCTCAGCCGTACCTTCCCCGGTACGTGCACTCGTCACCAGCACCTCATAACCAATCTTCCGGTACATTTCCTGAACGGCCAAAACCGTCTCATCCTCCGAAGGGCTGCCCTCATACAAATCGCGCTTTGTCAGACAGATAATTGTATCCAGCCCGGCGTGCTCAATATGCACCAAAAATTTGTCCAGCAGAGGCAGATTTAAATCCGGCTCACGCAGGGAAAACAACAATACGGCAAGTGTAGTGTTAGCCACTGGCGGGCGAATGAGCTCCGTCGTGCGCTTCCGAATCTCATTAACCATACCTTCCCCGTTTTCAGTCAGTTCATAAACGACCCGGTCGCCGACAAGCGGCGTAATCTCTTTTTTCTTAAAAATTCCGCGTGCTCTGCATTGTACCGTAGCTTCGCCGGATACCGGCCGCCCATTCTGATCCAGACTGGAGACATAATAATATCCGCTGAGCGCCTTGACGATCAGACCTTCAGGCATGTGTAAGCCGTCCTCCTTTATATGTTTAAGTTCCAAAATTCGAATAGTGAAAGCGAATTACGGATAGTATACTGACCTCCGGCAAGATTACTGATGCTTTACAGCCTCAATGACTTCACCCTGTTTTTTTTGGAGGCCCTTTCCCTTACCTGGATGGTTTGTGTGTTTAACAGCAAACTCACCACGCGCTAGGCCCGTAGAACCCGTTTCGGGGGCAAGAGCAGACGGTTCACCGTTACTATTGGTGCCATCCTGATTGCTTGGGTCACCCCCGGTATTACCATCATTTGAAGTATCCCCGCTATTCCCTTGTTCGCCACTTCCACTACCATTATGTGAAGAAGTACCATCTGGCATATCTGTTGGTGTAGTTCCAGCAGGCGGAGCGATTTGAGGCATCGTCACCGTGCCATTCTTTGCATCAATATAAGAAACGGGATACGTATCGACAAATTGTCCATCTCTGTATACAGAAACCACACTATCCTTGTTCGGAGCTAGCAACAGATTAATAGTGAACACTTGTGTCGTATTAATCGTACGGCTTCCCCATTCCTGGTTTTCTCCGCGTGCATCCGTATAAGTAATACGAATCTTGCTGTTTTTACCCTCTTCCTTCGGCGCAACTGGCACATTAAATGGCAGTGTAATCGCTTCTGGCGGATAACCAGTGCTTACATAAAACGTAATTTCCGTATTTGGAGGCAAATCACTGCCAGCCTCTGATGGCCACTGCTTGGTTACTTTTCCTTTTTCCTGCTCATAGCTGAATTCCTCTTTAATCGAGCCAACCTTCAGGCCCGCCTTTTTGACCTCATTTTCTGCTTCCTTCTGTGTATGCCCGATCAGATCTGGCATTTTCACTGTAGCAGCGCCCTTGCTGACCGTCAGCACTACCTGTACCGTATCCTTATCAAAGGACTCATTCGCCGCCGGTGTCTGACTAAGGACGGTTCCTTCGGCCTTATCACTGAACTGCTCATTCCGCTGAATCTGTGTCTCCTTAATTTGCTGGGAGGTCAACAGCTTGACAGCATCATCATAGCTCTGCCCTTTGACATCCGGCATCGGAGTAAGTGGCTTGGCAATCCCGACTTTCAGCTCAATTTCTGTTCCCTTCTTAACCACAGATTTCTCTGGATAGCTCTGATAGAAAACAACTCCGGGCGCAATCCCATCCTTATATTCATGCACAATCGGATCCTTAATAACCAACCCGGACTGACTGATCAGCACTTTGGCCTGATCCTCGGTTTTGGTCACCACATTCGGCACTTCAACGTCAGGGACAACGAGCAAATTTTGCACATAGTACACCACACCACCCATACAAATAAGCAACAAAAGTACCAGAGTTACCCACAAGATCGGCTTCTTTTTACTTTTTTTAGCCGTTTGCTTGCTCTGAGGCTTTTCAGAATTGCCGGATTGGGCAGGCACGTCGTCTCCATTGGAGGACATTCCCATTTGCTGAGGCTTAATAGCCGGAATAACCCGTGTTTGATCCTCATCGTCCAAATGTGTAAATTCCAGTTTGGATTCATTACGTCGTCCTGGCAACAGGCATGTCTCCAAATCTTTTAACATTTCATCCGCTGATTGATAACGTTCCTCCGGATTTTTGCGCATGGATTTTAAAATGACGTTTTCCACGCTTTGCGGAATCAGCGGATTAATTTTGCGTGGTTCCTCAAACTCCTCTTGCAAATGCTTGAGTGCTACACTGATCGGGCTTTCCCCCAGAAAAGGGAGTTGCGCCGTCAGCATTTGGTATAAAACAATCCCAAGAGAATATAAGTCCGATTTCTCGCCGGTGACGATTCCCTTCGCATGCTCAGGTGAAAAGTAATGGACAGAGCCCACAACAGAGCCTGTCTGGGTAATCGTCGTTGACGTGACGGCTCTAGCAATCCCAAAATCGGTTACCTTAACCCGTCCGTTGCGCCCGATCAATATGTTATGCGGTTTAATGTCCCGGTGAATAATCTGATTTTGGTGAGCGTGTTCCAGCGCATCACAAATTTGAGAAGCGATTCGTACCGCTTCATCCACTTGCAGCGGAGCACGTTCCTTAATGATTTCGTTCAGATTTTTGCCCTCCACGCACTCCATTACAATATAATGGATTTCATCCTCTTGGCCGACATCATAAATACTGACCACATTCGGATGGGAAAGCGAGGCGGCAGACTGTGCCTCACGCCGAAACCGGCGAATAAATTCATCATCATGAACAAATTGCTGACGCAGCACCTTGACCGCCACATTACGATTCAGCAAAATGTCTTGAGCCCTATACACCAGCGCCATACCGCCGCCGCCGATACGCTCAATAATTTCGTATCTTCCCCCAAGCAGGTGCCCGATCATGCGTCACACCCCTTTTCACTCAATGAAACTGTGTCATCGGGCAATTCAAACAAAGCTACCGTGATGTTGTCGTCGCCTCCGGCAAGCAGTGCCAGATGCAGCAGACGATCCGCTCGTTCCTCCAGAGGATTCTCGGCGGCACCTACTACTTTACTAATTTGATCCTCTGTCACCAGATTGCTCAGCCCGTCGCTGCACAGTAACAGTACATCGCCTTTTTCCAGGGAGATGGAGTCCATATCCACCTGCACCTCGGAATCAGTACCCAGCGCCCGTGTTAACACATTGCGGCGGGGATGGTTCTCCCGCTCTTCCTTGCTGATCTGACCGTTTTTGAATAACTCATTGACCAGTGTGTGATCTTCCGTAATCTGACGTACCACTCCTTTAGAAATCACATAGGCACGGCTGTCCCCGATATGTCCGATAATCCCGGAGGCATCGTTTAGCAAAACTGCTACAACCGTTGTTCCCATATTATGATACTTGTCATCGTGGGCAGCCGTCTGGAAGATGACTTCATTAGCATGTAAAATAGCGTCGCTAAGCGCCGCTGTCAAAGAATGCGCGGATAACCCGCTCTCCAGCGTCGCCAAATCAGCGGCAAGTGTCTCAACCGCAAGGCGGCTGGCCGTATCACCGGCCAAATGCCCCCCCATCCCATCGGCAACAATTCCAAGAATATATCCCTGCTCCAAGTGCCTGATCCAGGCAGAATCCTCATTCACCGAACGTACACGTCCGACGTGGCTGACATGAACTGTTTTGATCAAATGGTCTCACCCCAACTCCATATGCTTTGCACGCAACTGGCCGCACGCAGCGGCGATATCATGACCCTGCTCGCGCCGGATCGTCACATTGACGCCTTTCTCGGCAAGAATGCGCTGGAAATTGAAAATATCGCTGCGCGATGTGCGCACATACTTGCGCTCAGGCACATGGTTAACCGGAATCAGGTTGACGTGGCACAGCATGTCCTTCAGCACGTCCGCCAGTTCTTCGGCATGTTCCGCCTGATCATTCACTCCGCCAATCAAGGCATATTCAAACGAAATTCTCCGGCCTGTTTTAGCAAGATAGTAACGAAGCGATTCCATAACATCCTGAAAAGGATAACGCCGGTTTACAGGCATCAGCTTCGAACGAAGCGCATCATTAGGCGCATGAATGGATATTGCCAGATTAATCTGGGTATCCTCGTCCGCGAATTTGTAAATATTCGGCACGATACCACTGGTCGATACCGTGATGTGACGCTGACCAATATTCAGGCCCTTTTCATGAACCATCGTACGCAAAAATGTCATGGTCGCTTCATAGTTTTCAAAAGGCTCACCCGAACCCATAATGACGATGCTGCTCACACGCTCATTCGTCTTATCCAAAATTTTCTGTGCCTGAACGACCTGCGCGGTAATTTCACCGGCGGTCAGGTTACGTTTGAGTCCCCCAAGCGTCGAAGCGCAGAATGTACAGCCGATTCGGCAGCCCACTTGAGTCGTTACACAAATACTGTTTCCGTAATTGTGTCTCATAATAACTGTCTCGATAGCATGATCATCATGCAGACCAAACAGGAATTTTACCGTACCGTCCTTCGACTCCAGCTTTGTAATTTCATGAAGCGTCACAAAGCTGAACTGGTCCTCAAGCTTCTCTCTCAGCGACTTGGACAAATTCGTCATCTCACTGAAATCATTGACCCGCTTCACATACAGCCAATCAAAAATTTGTCCTCCGCGAAAAGCAGGCTCACCGTTGCGCTTGGTCCAGTCCTGCAACTCCTCCAGAGTTAAATCATATATAAAAGGTTTCATCAATGTTTGCACCCGTTCCTTCTTCATTAAGTTCTGTTTCATTCTCACAGACAGTGTTTTTCATTCTTCCTATTTTAGCACAAATCCCTGAGGGGGTAAAAATTTTTCGTCCCAATGCAAAAACCGCCGGATGATGTCCGGCGGAATGTGGAAATGTTGGTGGTTGACTGCCTTCGGGATTCTTACGAACTATTTCACCCGGCGCAAACGCGCGATATAAAATCCGTCGCTGTGAAAATGCTGCGGCAACAGCTGTATCGAGCCGCGCTGAGCATGATCCATGCCATCAGTTACGTCTGATAAGAAATGTCCTTCTGCCAGTTCATACTCGGGATGGTCACTTAAAAAACGGGTGATTTGCCCTTCATTTTCATCCGGTTCAATCGTGCATGTACTGTATACCATAATACCGCCCGGCTTCAAAAGCCCAGCTACGCTGTTCAGCAGTTCATGCTGGAGCTGTGTAATGTCACGAACATCCTGGAGAGTTTTACTCCAGCGCAAGTCAGGCTTGCGGCGGATCACTCCAAAACCGGAGCATGGCGCGTCCAGCAAGACGCGGTCAAATGATGCCGGAGCATAGCGACTTTTCAACTCAAGTGCGTCCCCGGTGACCGTTTCCACGGCATCCAGCCCTAGTCGATCTGCCTGTTCCTGGATTAGCCGATGTTTGTGAGCATGCAGATCGTTGGCGATAATCCGGCCCTGATCCTTCATTAACTCAGCCATATGAGCTGTTTTGCCGCCCGGAGCAGCGCAGCAATCCAGTACCAGCATATCCGGCTCAGGCGCAACCGCCTCGGCGACGAGCATGGAGCTTTCGTCCTGCACGGACAGCAAACCGTCTGTATACCAGGAAGTGAGCGCCATATTTCCGCCGCTGCGAACGACAATTCCGTAAGGGCTAACCGCTGATGGAACAGCATCCACCCCTTTCGCAATCATCTCGTTCAAGAGTTGATCACGACTGGTCATTGTCGTGTTCACCCGCACGCTGACCGCAGGTGGCTCATTATTAGCGCGGCAGATGGCTTCCGCAATATCCAAGTCGTCGTGT
>NZ_JTHP01000135.1 GCF_000943545.1 Paenibacillus terrae | reverse complement strand
GATTTCGTACATCTTCAACTGGACATCGACCCGAAGCAAGATCCTGCCAAAGCCTGCTGGTTTCTCGTGGCGACTCGATATGTAGCCGAAGAACATAGCGGTTGGTACGATATGCCTGAGATCGGGGAACAAGTAGAACTGTATCTGCCAACAAATCGCGAACAGGATGCCTATGTGACGGATTCGCTACGACAACAACGCCACACAAATGGACAGCCGAATGTGAAGGCATGGCAACATGTGCAAGGTAGCGGCGTAGAAATGTCTGAGCAAGAACTGACCCTTTCTACCTCCGATGGATTTTCCATTACACTGCACGAGGATACGGGCATCACCATCAACAGTCCGGGGGATGTACAGATTCAGGGTGGTCATGTGAAGCTCGATGCAGGTGAGGAACTGTCGCTGGAAGCTGGAACGGCGCTGTATCTAAAAGGTGGAGAAAGTAGCATGGTGCTGGATGGTGAGACGGATACCAAAGCCCCGGTAATTTATCAGGAAGGTACGGTAAAAGCTCCCGTTTTTGTAGCTGATCTCCCTCCTGTCCCTGAACCGCCGTTAATGAGCATCAAAGCATATGAGGCCGCACAAACCGCAACAGCCAAGAGCAGCCAAGCCCCTACTCCTAAAGCAAAAGTTACGACTCCAGCAGCGCTTCAACAGGCCCATGCTTTTATGGGGACGATATCCAAGCTATTAGGTTCCATTCCCGTAGTTGGGAACGTAGCCAGTGTGATGTTGAATACGGTGGGTGGGCCAGCAGGTAAAGTGGCAGCAACGATGTTACAAGCAACTGGAGCCATCCCTATTCGTAGTAAAGGAACGCCCATGGTTGGAGGCAGTAAAGAAACGGGGTTGCACCCGCTCAAACACTTGGCTGGTTTAGCACTCCAAGGACTAATCAGTCAATATGAGCATGAGCAAGCTAAACAAGCTTACTATAGCAAGTGGATTTTAGGAAAAGCATATACGAGTGCGCGTCATTTGGCTGATTCCGGTGGCCCATTGGAACTGGTTCAGAACCTGCTGAAAGAGTCGAATGCTATGGCTCATGCCTATCAGCAAGTTCCTAAAAGCGTTCGGGATAAAATGCTCAGGGACTATAAAGAAAAAGAAGAAGCTAGAACTGAAGCTGCTCTTAAAGCAGAAAAAGAAGCTAGAGCTAAAGCTGCCCTTAAAGCAAAAAAAGAAGCTGCGCCACCAGAACTGACAGAAGAAGACTACGAAAGAATCTGGCAGGATTATCTTAGGGCAGCATATACCGAAGACTTTACACCCAAACTTAAACCGGGGAGTTATCGAGGAAAAGATGGTCTTGTACGTACTCGTGACGGTGAACCGGATCGCCAATACTATAGTGAATGGAAGCATAACTATCCCGGCGATTTTTTCATGCTAACTAGGAAGCAAGGAGTATCCGAAGAAGAGAAAAAATGGATGTTCTATGCTATTATCACAGAAAACCCTCTTATGGTTGGTGGTCGAGGGGGTGTGGACAATACTAAAGAATTAAAGGGGATACTTTCAAAACTGGGTAGAGGAAAAGGATTCTTTAATATTTCTTCTGGAATAAGTGCAAAAGTAAGAGTCCAGGAAGTATTTGCGAGACAAGAAATAGCAGCTAGAGAAAACATATCTACCCCAAAAAATAACCAAACTCTTGAAAACAAAGGCTACAAACCACAACCAAATGAAAGGTTAACAACGAAAAACCAATATAAACAACAGGATCAACAGGCAAGGAAAACGCTACGAGAGACTGCCTCCAAGGCAGCTAGAGAAGAAAATAGTAAAATTCAAAAGAAGGTCATATATAATGTAGCTAAGAGTACAAATGCAAGAAAAGCCTCAAATATAAAAGAATATTTAAAAAAGGAAAAAGAAATTGTTAAATCAGAAAATACTAGGTCTGTAAATTCCTCTATAGAGACTTTAACAAGAGACCAGGCTAGACAAGGGGCACAAGATCTACTGAAAAATGGGGAAATTAGCTTATCCAATTTAGAATCGATGATTCCCCCAGATACGTCAAGTACATTTATTCCAACAAGTACAATTAAAGATGGAGCAAAGTATGAATTTTTACTGGCTGATGGACAGAAGGCAATTATTCGATGGCATTCACCAGATCCTATAGCTGCAAGTAAGTACCCTGGATCAGTATCAGGCACACGTTGGACTGGACAAATAAAAATAGGTAATAAACAATTAAAAACTGATGGAACTTGGACTAAAAATCAATCCTTAAATGAAGTTCACATTCCAATAGAGGGGAAATAAAAAAATGAATCTTGAAGAAATTGAGAATTTACCCGATGTATTACCAACAGAAACATTAGCATTGATGTTTCAAAACGTATTGAATGAATTTGATATTGGGAAAATTGAGGAAAAGGATTTTTTATTAATTCTTAGCCAATTAACAGATAGACAAGTTATGACCTACGAGTTATTGGAAAGTGAAGTAAGAGATGGTACAGATAAGGCTCTTTGCAGGTTATGGAACACTGATTCTTATGATGATGTAGATATCATTCTTTCAATCGTTGTAAACCTTGGACTAAAGAATTGCTTTCAAAAAATTAAAGATTCAATAAATCAAGATAGGGATATAGATGAATTAATATTAAAAGAAATAATAGATACAATTGATGAAGTTGGTGAAAATATTTCGAATCCATATCATGGTTTAGAAGGATTCAAATAAGCATATCAATGGTATGTCAATAATTTCGGGTAAATTTAATTTACAATATTAGCGCATATGCAAAACAACTTAACATACTTGATAGCCTTTCAAAGGCACACTCCCACTTGAGATACGAGTAGGAATGTGCTTTTTTTATGCCAAAAATCAGCAGTCAATTAGCCGAATGAGTCCCAATTCCTAGATGAAAACAATAACTTGCCATCCCTCCCCATCAGAGTTAACATACACACACTCAACCACGGGAGGGAAACATACAATGTCAGATTGGCCGGATTGGTTTCAAGAAGCATTACGCCAACGTTTTTATCAATTAGAATTAGCCAGTGAGCAACAGGCTCCAAGTTCTCCAGAAGACAAAAATCTATTCACTCAAATGGAGCAATTTAAAATTAACCAAAACGAAGATATTCAACGTCTGCTATCGGAATGGGAAGAAGCCATAGGCTATCAGCTAAGTCAGGATAAGCAATCCATCTACATGGAAGGAGTAAAAGACGGGATTCGATTGATTCTTCCCGTCATGCACTCCACAAATATTCTCTAGCCTATTGATCGTTTCAGCCTATGGTTTCTCTAGTCCAATATTTCATCTATGTCCATTCCACTTTTCAAGGTAAAAACAAAACGCGCTGGTGAGAGAATGGTTATCTTCTCCACCAACGCATTAAATAGGTTATCATCAAATTGTTCCAGTACATCTTCCCGTAAGTTTAGTACTTGGATAATTTCATCGACACGTTCCTTGATTTTCGCTTGCTGTTCATGCTCCTGCTCTAGTGTCAGCTTCTGTTGTCGTAGCTCGTTTAGTTCACTGGAAAGCCTGTTTGTTTCTTCTTCATATACGGCCTCATCAATCTGATTCCGTAGCTTAAGATTCACTAATTCCTTCAGGTCGGATTTCAATTGTTGCATCTGTCCTTCGATGTCCAATAGCGGTTCTTGCCCTACTTTGCTGGAATGCACCGATTCAATATTGGCTTTCAACGTCTTCATGAATCCTTTCTTATTCTCATACATCCGATTGAACAATCGTACAAACGCGGAATGTAAAGCTTGCTCATCAACCGATTTGGCATCACAGGCTGCTTTCCCTTCATTGACATACGTTTTGCATTGCCATACCACTTTTTTGGATGGGTTATTGCTGTTCCAGGTTCGGCGTTTAAAAATGGCTCCACAGCATCCACAATACACTTTGCTGCTTAGTGCATATTTACTGGAGTATCGTTTACTCTCCCCCATCACACTCCCTTTCAGCTTGGCCCTCCGTTCCTTTTCCTTTTGCACCGCTTCAAATAGTTCCTTGGATACAATCGGTTCATGGTTATTCTCAATTAAATATTGCTGCTCCTGTCCTTTATTCCTTATTCGTTTGTGGGTTAGAAAATCTACCGTTACCGTCTTTTGTTGTAGTAAAGCTCCGTAATATTTCTCATTGGTCAGAATTAAGGTAATGGAGGAATCCCACCAAGTATCGCCACCCGTGACTGTTTTAATGTCATCTCGCATCAATCCTCTAGCAATCGCCTGATAGCTTTTCCCATCCAAATACTCCTCATATATGCGCCGTACAATCTCTGCTTCTGGCTCGTTAATCACCAGTTCACCATGTTCATCCTTATCGTAGCCAAGGAAGCGATTCGTGTTGCAGAAGACTTTGCCGTTTTGAAAGCCACGTAATATGCCCCATCGACTATTTTCAGAAATGTTTCGGCTCTCGTCTTGTGCAAGAGAACTCAGAATGGTCAGTAATACTTCACCTGTGGTATCCAGTGTGTTTATATTCTCTCGTTCAAAGAATACAGCAACTCCGAGACTTTTGAGTTCCCGTACATATTTCAATAAATCCAAGGTGTTTCTGGCGAATCTCGAAATCGACTTGACCAGAATCAGATCCAGTTTACCGTTTCGAGCATCCTGTATCATGCGATTAAAATGCGTTCTATTTTTGGTACTGGTTCCAGTGATTCCTTCATCGGCATAGATATCCGCCATTTCCCATTCCAAGTTGTTTTGAATGTATTGGGTATAATGATTGACCTGATTGGTATAGCTTTCCTTTTGCTCCTCGGAATCGGTACTGACTCGGCAATAGGCAGCGACTTTCTTCTTTTGAATCGGTTGGATTCCCTCTACGATGTCCATCGTTTTAATGGGAACGATCACGACTTTTTTTGCAGTTGCGGCTTGGGCCATAGGTGTTTCTCCCTTCCATATCTTCTTTATACGGTCACATGGTATAATGCTTTCGGCACATCATCAAGTCCATTTCTGCCCATGTTATAGCTATTTGAAAGACTTTTTATTAAGCTCATCAATCGCTATAAACTCTTCTTCTGTAATGACATTTTGTGATCTCAATTGCTTCAATAGGCTCAGACTGAGTAGGTAGTCGATGGATTTTCGTTGCATATGTATGTGGCTCCTTTGAAATAAAAAATGGCTCACCTCTAAGGCAAGCCGGTAGATATAAAGCTCAGAATAAATTCTTAAGGCTAATGGTCTTTTCTATGGCAATGTTAGGATCGCTTACTAATGTGGCTGTTAATATTAATGCTTTGTTGATTGCCCCACTACTACTTCCTGCTTTTATGGTTACACTATTTCCTGTACTAGCTGTTATGCTCCCCATGATCGGAATTGAATCATCTTGATTCTGTAGGCTCCACTCCACCGCCTGGTCAAACACTTCCACTCCATGATCATAGATATGACTAACGTATGAGGCGCTTTGGCCTGTTTTTAGAACTGAATTGCCGATAATGGCTATCGAATAGATATGCGTTCCCTTTTCGACGACTCTCATTTCAATCGTACTCAATATTGTAGGGTGATAAGTTAATTTTACGGTGATACTTGCTTGTCCCAAAGCAATGCCCATAACCTGACCGTGCTGATCTACACTAACCACACTTGGGTCACTAGATATATAGGTAATTTCCGGATTGGCTATCTCATCTCCATTATCCATAACGGTTACATTTAACTGTATTGTTTCATTGAGCAGCACATGAGCTATCGTTCCCTGATTGATATGTAATGCGTAGGTATGAGCAATCTCGTACTTCCATTTGTCCGCAATATTATTTTCCACGTCATCATAAGCTGTATTAATGCTATCCAATGTGCAGCTTAACTGGATGATGCCATTCATCGTGCGATCCATTCCGACTATTCTAAATGGCTGATGAGTCATATAAAATCGTTGGCTTAATGTAATGCCCTTCGTATCTGCGTTGTCCTGTAGACTGACCAGGATGTTGCCCTCTGGCATGGAGATAACATTACCTGTTTCCGTTGAAAACGTTCTGGCTTCTACCACAGCATCAAACCATTCCACTTGTCCATCCCAGTTTAAAGCTAGCCGTTGATTACATTTTCGCATCCTGCCTCGACACGACTTTTCATTTTGATCCACCTGACTGGTAATTAAATATCGTTCATAGCGATAATCCACGATATCTCCTGTATGTAAGGGTGTTGCTGCTCTAATGATTTTGTCATCGCTCGTTTGAATGGTATCTGTCGCATCTCGAATCAGAGCAAGCTGCTTTACACTATTGATATATACAAGCTCACCTTTTTCTCGCAGAAAGAAATCCATCATCGGTTCTAAGCTCCTTGTCATTCCTCTACCTCCAAGCAAAATCCGGCTTACAGCGATACAGGTACAACTCCACGTAATCACTCCAATCCTTCATATCCAAAATAATAAAGACATCCTTGCCAATTCGAACATAGGAATTCGATTGCAATAAGGATTCCAGTGGACAGAAAGCTCGATATGTCGTCTCCAGTGTGTAGCCATCTTCAAAGGAAAAGCTTTTGCGATAAGGTTGTACATCCGCCATGATCAACTGGACAGGTTTCAAATCAGCATGATCCAAAATCTCCAGCTTCGTATCGTAGAACATCAGTCCGTCCCTACCTTGATTTTAGGTAAAGGAAGAGCAAGCCGGATACTTTCAGGAATGCCTAATTCATAGGTGACTGAGCGTTCACCTTCCTGCTTATTTATAAGCCCCGTCGAATCCCTATTCTTATAGAGATACATCGCATAATCGACCATAACGTCATCATATTCCACAGGCAGGTTTGCCACATTACAATAGCCCAGAATATTCCCTCTAGCTTTATTCAAATAGTGAATCAAGATATCGTCTTTAGATATATCTGTTGGCTCTATAGCTAGAAGCCGTTTAAGTAAAATCATTGAATCACTCATGTGTTTGCTCCTGTTCCTCCTTTACCTGTGCCTTCGCGGTACGTTTCATATTCTTGACAGTTTGAGCTTTCGTTACAGTTTCATCTTCTTCAGTTTCATTTTGTTGAGGCTCATTCACCTGTTCATAATGCCCACTGGCCTGTAACCTCAACACCAATTCCTGATCTGTGACTTCCCATGTGCAGCCTGTTTCTTGATTCAAAAACCACATCTTATCACCCTCCAAAAATGAAAAATAGGGCATCTAAAACGGACACCCTGAACGTGTTTCTTCTATTATAATGTGTTCTCATATCATCCATTTTCAATTATGACTTATTGGCTGTAAGTACAGCGATGGCTTCGGGCTTAATACATTTAGCTCCGAATACTTGTAACCCTTTCACCGCATCTGAAAATTGTTTCTCTGGTCTGAACGCCTCCACTGAATCCACTTGCCC
>NZ_JTHP01000134.1 GCF_000943545.1 Paenibacillus terrae | reverse complement strand
AGGAGAAGAAAACGAAGGCTTGGGAGTCGGTGACGCTCAAGTCTATTGCTGCTGAAATCGCCAAACGCGCGGGCTTCACGTTGATGTATGAGGCTCACGGGAACCCAAAATACGACCGCCAGGATCAGACGGATGTGTCTGACCTAGCTTTTTTAAATGACTTGTGCAAACAGGAAGGCATCGCCTTAAAGGTGACTGGCAAAAAGCTAGTCCTGTTTGATGAATACGTTTATGAGCAAAAACCGCCTGCGTTGACGATTGAGCGCGGAGTGTCGGACATTATCAGCTACGGGTTCACCTTTTCGACTCAGGACGTAGCATATGCAGCCTGTGAGGTCAGCTATCAGCCAGCAGCAGCCAAAAAGAAATCTTCCAAGAAAAAAGACGATAAGAAGGATGAAAAAAAGGACGATAAGGACAAGACCAAGGCTGCTACAACCGCCGCTGATTCCAAGGAAACTGATAAGGAATCGAAGACCAAAAAGAAGAAAGAAAAAGCGGAGCAGCCAAAGCCGATTAAGGTGATTTATCGTCCGCCTGGTGCTCCGAAAGATGGGCCAATCTTAAAGGTTTCCCAAAGTGTAGGCTCGCAGGCGGAAGCCCTTAACGCAGCTCGTAAGAGTCTCCGTGAAAAGAATAAAGAGGCTGGTAAAGCTACTTTGTCTCTTATGGGGAATGTTGGCCTTGCTGCCGGGATGACCATCACTATAAAAGGGTTTGGAAGATTCGACGGCAAGTACATTATTGTTTCTGTTACTCATACTGTTGGCGGATCCGGTTATACGACCAATCTGGAAATCAGGAAAGTTTTGGGGTGGTGAAATGGCAAATGAAAAATTAAATAGAATCGGGGTTGTCTCCAGTGTAGACACCGAAACGGGAAAAGTTCGGGTGGTTTTCCCTGACATGGACGACATGGTTTCCCCGGAGCTGCCACTTTTAACAACTGGGACTGGCTGGGGTCTTTCCAATGCGATGCCAGAGCCGGGTGACAATGTGGCGTGTATTTTTATCGGGAATGGACGACCAGATGGAGTTTGTCTTGGTGCGTTATATGACGGCAGCTATGATATGCCTGCAGATCAATCGCAGCGTGGTATCTATTTTGAGGATGGAAGCCATGTGTACTTTGATAAGACTACAGGCTCCATAGAGATCAATGCGGTTGGTGCTGTAAACGTACAGGCCAAGACCGTAAGTATACAAGCGGATTCCGTGCAAATTACAGCCCAAACCGTAGAGATTAACGCCAGCAGCGTAAACATAAATGCTCCAGCGGTCCGGTTTGGTGGTAATGTAACGGTCGTCGGTTCGGTAACTGAATTGAATGAGCCGATAGGAGGTGCGTGATGGCAGCTAAAATAGGTAGCTATGGCAACATTGCTTTTGTTGTTACGCCGAAGGTGATTCGTACATTTCGCGAGCTTACCCGGTCTAGCGCCAGCCGTTGGGCTGACCACGAAATTATGTTGAAGAAGCCCAAAAGCCAGTTCTTAGGGCCGGGGTTGGATACCGTGACATTTACGATGTACTTTGCTGCATGGCACGGCACCAATCCACGTAAGGAAATGGATAAGCTGGTTGACTGGGATCGAAAAGGAAAAGCCGGAGCGTTGACAATCGGCGGTAAAAAACTGGGGGTGGGTCTGTGGGTTGTAACGGGGCTTGAGCAGGCTTGGACGCACGTGGATAACCGAGGGAACCTATTGTCTGGAACCATCAACATAACGCTAAAGGAGTACGTTAAATGAGCCAGTACAACCTTACGTTATCCGGTACCCAGCCGATTGACTTCGCACCAGCTACCACGGAGGCGGAATTGCGACAAAACCTGTTTACACTGCTCACATCCTGGCGCGGATCGGTTGTATTGAATCGACAGTTTGGGTTTGATCCAGCAGCATTGGACGAGCCGACAGAAGTTTCCAAGGCACTTATTACGTCGCAAATCTATGAATTGGTCGGTGAATATGAGCCGCGAATATTAATTCAAGAAATCCAATTTGTGAATCCGCAGGACGACCCCGACAGCGGGCGGTTAATCCCGGTCGTATATTTTGACGAGCAGGAGGTGAATGCGGATGAGTACACTGGCTGAGCTGCCGGATATTGATTTTGTCCAGGCTGATGTTAAGGCAATGCAGGATTCCCTTATTTCCCTTTACGAATCAATCGCAAAGAGGCAGCTTGCCCCTGCCGATCCGCTTCGTATTTTCATAAATGCGATAGCGTACAAAATGGTAATGCAAGAGGTTAAATTAAATCAGGTCGCCAAGGGGCAACTACTCCGGTATGCGCGCGGGGATGTGCTGGACCATTTGGGAGCCTTCGTGGAAACACCGCGTTTAGGTGCTGATTATGCCGTTACCCTAATCCAGTTCACATTGTCCACTCCACTGCCGAATGTCCAGATTATCCCCGCAGGGACCCGTATAGGTCCAACCGAAGGCGACGGAACCATTTATTTTTCTACCAAAGAAGCGGTATCCGTCCCGATTGGTGACGTAGTAATTACAGTGGCAGCAGAATGCAATGTGTCAGGGACGGAAGGCAATGGATATATCGCAGGCCAACTCACGACACTGATTGACCCACTCCCTTATGTAGCATCTGTAACCAATCTGACCGAAACATCGGGCGGGGCTGCCGTTGAGGACAATGACCCATACCGCGAGCGGATTCACATTGCCCCGGAATCGTTTAGTGTAGCGGGTCCAGATGGTGCGTATGCATATTGGGCCAAAACTGCTAGTGCATCAATAGCAGACGTACACGTGGATTCGCCAAGTCCTATGCAGGTGGTGGTTACCGTATTGCTTGCTGGCGGGGTCATCCCCACACAAACCGTTCTTGACGAGGTGTTTGCAGTGCTGGATGATCGGACGCGACGACCTCTGACAGATAAGGTTACTGTCAGAGCGCCCACAACAGTCGATTACAATATTGATCTGACTTACTACATTCGGAAATCGAATGCTACAGACGTAGTGAGTATTCAAAAGGCCGTAGAGGCCGCTTTATCTGAATACAAGCTATGGCAAAAATCACGATTAGGTCGAGACATAAACCCATCGCAGTTAACGCATATGCTTGTTGAGGCTGGAGCTTCGCGGCTTGATATTCGGTCGCCCGCTTTCTTGGAGTTGGGTTCAAGTCAAGTCGCCAAGGAAGGGACTGTGGCAATAACTTTCGGGGGGCTTGCTGATGATTAAACTGTCTGAATTAAGCCTATTGGACCTGCTACCTGATAACTTGCGGACAGATAAGCAGGTGCGTGATGCGGCAATGGCCTTCGACGTTAAGATGGATGAGTTAACCGCAAAAATCCAGAAGGTTAATTTATTCGGGCGCACTGATTGGACGGACGAAGAAACTGACGAATTGGCTTGGCAGTTCCATGTGGACTACTACGACCCTACATTGCCGCTTGAGCAACGCAGGGAGCTTGTCCAGCAGTCTATACCACTCCATCGCCGCAAGGGTACACCGAGCGCTGTAGAGGACCTAGTGACGACTATATTCGGATACGGGAAAGTGGAGGAATGGTGGGAGTATGGCGACGATCCGGGCTATTTCCAGGTTGTTGTCTCCAACCCGAAGGCTACCGAAGAACAGGCGCAGCAGTTTTTGGAGGTTGTCGAGTCTGTTAAGCGGAAAAGCGCCCACCTGCGCCGCGTTGTTGTCTTGGATTCGGCAAAGGGCACACATTACTATGGTGTAGGTACACAGCAAGTGGACTTCATCAATTTAAGGCAGGTGAATTAAATTGGCTTTCGACGGAATCCAGATTACTAATCGTGGTCGAAATCTGCTGGCAAAGGCAGAAGCTGGACAGACCAAAATAACATATACAAAATTTTCAGCGGGGGACGGGAAGTTAGCTGGGCAAATGCCGATTGCATTAAAGGCCCTCATCAATGAGAAAATATCCTTCCCAGTCAGTCGTTTGAAAATACAGTCTGAAAATGTGGTCGTGCCTGGATTCGATTTCAGCAACCAAGGTATTTCCAACGGGTTTTTCTTCCGCGAGGTTGGACTATGGGCGACTGATCCAGACTTGGGCGAGATCCTTTACGCGTACGCTAATGCGGGTGAGGGAGCCGAGTACATTGATGCTCAAAATACTTCCGCCGTCCTAAAAAAGCTCTTTAACTTTGAATTGACGGTCAGTAATGAATCGCGGGTAACTGTTGTCGTGGATGATACGATTATATACGCCACTCCGCAGGACGTAGCTGATGCGTTGAAAAATGCCAAGGACTACACCGACACTAAGATAGCTGATGTAAAAGTTCCGGATGCCACCACTACAGTAAAAGGTATTGTCAGACTCAGCGAAAATTACAAGGACAACCGTTCCACAACCGTTCCGAATAGCAAAGCTCTTTCGGATCTGTATACTGCTTCTATGGCTGACAAAGGCAAGGTTTTTATGGATGATTTTGATTTTTTGCTGGCTCCAGGTGTGTGGCGGGTTGATAGGTCTACTTTTACGCCTGCCACGGATCATAGTCCACCGGGAGCATATCCTAAGGGCGGCCTATTTGTTGCAAAATCAGATGTGACAGAAGGGCTTGCGGCTGTCCACCTGTACGTAGACGATACAGGTGGTATTTTTAAACGAGTAAGGACAGTTGCTGGAGCTTGGACAACTTGGAGCGAATTAGCCGACAAGAATTACGCAGCTCCAAAGCAACATAGTCATACGGCATCGGACTTGCCCTCTGCGTCAACACAGGCGCGGGGCATTACACAGCTTAATACGTCTACCAACAGCACTGCTACCGATCAGGCAGCTACACCGTCTGCCGTTAAAGCGGCATATGATCGGGCTGACCAGGCTTTTACGCAAGCCAGTAATGGGAAAAACGGTATTACTGCCGCCATTACTGGCAAAGGAGGGAACGCCAACTCAGGGATGACCTGGGATCAGTTAGCGGCAGCAATAACGAACCTACCAGTAAAACGCTTTGCGTCCGGTACATTTAACGGTCAGAGCGTGACTGCGTCGAGTTGGGGTCAATCTGTGGAAATGACCATAGCTGTCGCTTTACCTTTTACCGTGCGCCGAATTTTTGTGAGGGCCGTTCTTTCGGACGTTTCCAGCGGCGCCGGATCATACCCGAATCAGGTAGATGCGTTCGTGATGACTTCCAACGTATTTAACGACAACAAAGGCGCCATAGGATGGAGGAATAACTCCATCGGAATTGGGTACCTTGAACCTCCGATACAAGGGTTTAGCGTAAAATTGTCTGGTAGCAAGATAGACGCGTACGCTGGTGGTTCACCCATTGCGAAAATCGCCGCTTATGAGTGGTGGGCGTTCGAATAAGAGAGGATGAAGTGAAATGAGTAAAATCGGGCCAAAGGTATACTATAGAAAAACGACAGGTGAAGTTATTTACATCACATCCCAAGTCGAATCACCTTGGGCGGTAGAAACGACGAAAGAACAGGATATGGGATTTTACCCACAGCTCAAAGGGTTTGACCCGGAACAAGTGGACGTGCTCAAGCTGGAGTTTGATAAATATACGGAAGACTTCACACGCGCAAAGTCGTATTGGGTAAATCCGGATACTGGCAAGCTGGAGTTTGCTTATGTGGACACTGGAGAGTCAAAACCCGATTATCAAGCCCCATTGACGGAGCAGGTGAGCGACCTCAAGGCGCGCCAGGATAGTACAGAGGCCGCTTTGCTTGCTCTTATGGACGTTACAAAAGCTTAATGGAAGGAGGTGAAGCCTTATGTATGGGTTTTTGTTGAATATGTGGACTATGAACAAAGTCGATGAACAACGACTAATTTCATACACACCAAAATTTATTAGTGAGGAAGAACAAAAAGCGATCCTAGCAACACCGCAAAAAAATTAACCAGCGTATCCAATCGGATGCGCTATTTTTATGCCCTCACAATGGTTGGGGGCTTATTTTAGGTCAGGATAATTTTCCTGAGCAGAGAGACGGGGAGAAGGATGGATATTACAGTTATTTTTTCGTTAATTGCTGCGATTAGTGGGATTATTTTAGGGTGGGCCGGGCGCAGCAGATCAATGAGGCAAGACATCATTCAAGAGGCGGGAGCGGAAGCTTTGCAACGTGCGGATGTTGATTACATCAAGCGCGGCGTGGACGACATTCGGCTCGAACAGCGGGTGCAGGGGCAAAGGATTGATGCCTTATCCGAACGGGTTACGCGGGTTGAAGAATCAGCGAAACAGGCTCACAAACGACTTGACCGAAAAGAAGAAACAGGAGGAATTTAACTATGGATTGGAATATGGTATATGGTCTTATTGACCCTAAATTACTTATTGTGGTGGCGGTTTGCTGGGTTATTGGATACGGATTGAAGAAGACTCCAAGAGTGCCGGACTGGAGCATTGTGTATATTGTCACGGGTGTTGCTGTGCTGCTGACTATCTGGATGATTGGTTGGGGGCCGCAGGCCATCATTCAGGGCGTACTAGCTGGAGCGTTTGCAGTGTACGGTAACCAAATTGTCAAACAGGCGCGGAAAGGCGGTGGTGAACAATGAACCCATTTGAAGGATATAGACTCACATCGCCCTTCGGCTACCGCATTCATCCGGTGGACAAGGTTAAGAGGTTTCATCGTGGCGTGGATTTGGTCATTACGCCGTCTAACGGACCGATAAAGGCATTTGTTGCTGGAGAGGTGTTGCACGCCAAGATGGGCGTAACTGGCTCCGGGTTTGGCAACATGGGAAATGTGGTGGCTGTCAAGGATGATACAGGCCACTTGCACGTATATGCTCACCTTTCCAGTGTGGCGGTTAAAGTTGGTCAGCAAGTCATGAGAGGGCAAGTAGTTGGCAATCAGGGCAGCACTGGTAAGTCAACCGGGCCGCACCTGCATTATGAGGTACGCAAGGCGTACAGTCCGTCTTTTGGCTGGACGCAAACGGAGGCGGGTGTCGTGGAGCCGACACAGTATTTAAAAGATTACTACGCGCAGCAGCGTGGGGAGGATGATGAACAGGTGGACAAAGCAAAGGTAATCGTAAATGGTAAGAGTATTGAGGATGGCGTGCTGATTAACGGTAAAACCTATGTACCGCTGCGGGCTGTCGGTGAGGCATGGGGCGCTACAGTGGAGTGGGACAACAAGACCAATACAGCAACAGTTAATAAGTAATGTACGTAAAAAAAGCTCTGCTAACCTTAATTGGTCGGCAGAGCTTTTTGTTATTTGCTTTGTACACGCTCAAATATTTCGATACTCCGCTGCATCCCCAAACTGTGTGCAGCTCCTAAATGACCTCTCAATATGCTTATATCGTCATCGTTTGTCAGGTCTAATGCCATTAGACCATGTTTGTGGTGACGATCCAATATGGATTTTAGCAGGTCATCAAGTGCATTATTACTCATGCCCGATCCCTCCTATTTTAATATTTTGCCAATCAGCTTAAACAAGTCAAACGAGCTACGGTTGTACACCGCCTTACGTGGGTTTCTGAGCCATCCCCAACCGCGTGGCATCTTGAGTCCTGCACGATGGACAAGCTGCCTCTTGAGGCTGGTACGAGCTGCTATACGTTTGTTTAGACTGGGTTTGCGTGGACCGTACTTCATACTGCATTCCTCATTTCCGAATGGCATCTATAGCGATGTTCGCCCCTTGATACATCCCCAAACTATGCGCGTCTGCTAAATATTCTCTCAATATTTTTATCCCATTGTCGTTGGACAAGTCTATGGTCATTATCCCATGTCTACGGTGCCGATCCAATATGGACTTTAAAAGATTGTCAAACTCTTTATTAATCACGGGAATCCCTCCAGACCTTTACCG
>NZ_JTHP01000133.1 GCF_000943545.1 Paenibacillus terrae | reverse complement strand
CTGTAACATGTAGAACGATGCATATAACACTGCCTGCCAAGATGAGCTTCATGATTCGTTTAACAAATATAAAGTACAAATAAACTAGATAAAATTTCAACTTTTAGAAAACGCAAGATTCTAAATTTATGAATGCAAATAAATATTCATGATAAATTGTTAGGAGGTTGCATGAATGAGTATAAAGAATGTATACAAATTCCACTTGCAGCTGCTAGAGATTTATGAAAAAAATCAAATCTTACCTAATCCGTATCGCAAAGAAATTAACTATTATTATCGGCAACTCAATTTCTTTTGTGAGAATACGATGCAGAGGATTTTTGTATTGAATCAATTAATAAAAATATATGAAAAATCGAGACATACACAAATTCGATGGTGTTCTCATAAATACTATTCAAACCATTTAGAAGAATAGAATGAAGAATATATCCTATATTTAAAAATAGTTCGTTTAAAATGTTTATTATTCAGGAATTAGGAAATAAAAGTCTTGAAAGGTGATGATAATGATGCACACACCAAATATCGTATCCCGGAGTTCTAAATACGGTAATAATTATTGGAGTTCACTCGGACCTAAAGTGGGTATGAGGGAGGTTACACTTTATAGTGATCTGGAATTTGACCATTGGATACGAGTTGAAACTACGCCTGGTGTGGAAACTTATTGTGAACAATATCCTAAAATCAGCTATGTTTTTAATGGTGAGCTACATACAAGTATTTTTGATATGTGGGTTCAGATGAAAAGTGGAACTGTAAAATGTTGTGAGGTTAAATATGAATCCGAGTTAAATGCCGAAAATCCACGTAACTCTCGAACATTGAAACAAATAGAGGCACAGAAAATTTGGTGCAATAATAATGGAATTTTGCATGAAATTGTTACAGACAAAGATCTAAGAAAGAACCACTTAGAGTTGGAAAATAGATTAAAGATTATTTCCGTCGTGAAAAATAACGCCCAACCTAAATGTACCGAGGAGATCATGAAAATTTTAACTTCTGAGCGACTAAGCTTAAAAACATTGACTGAGCAGTCCAATATTCCCTTTAAAGATATTCACGATGCATGTATATGGCTTTTTTACAGAGGAGTTATTGATGTAAATATTGATGAATGTATTATTTCCATGCAAACGGAGGTGCGGTTGAATGAGTCGAGTGAAAGTTTTTGATAGAGGCGGCTTGTCACAAACTCAAAGGGATCGTGACCTTTGGTTTAAAGTAGATGAGACGTTGCTTAACGAAGAGAAAAGAATATTATTTCTAAAGCGAAAAGAAGCAATCGATCTTTATGTAAACAATGAGAAGAGTCTGAAGGAAATCTTTTCATGCACGGGTATCGATCGTAGAAATCTGATACGTTTATATAATCGTTGTATTTCTTTCGATGAAAATGGTCTTCCATGGGGGTATAGAGCCCTGATACCGGGCAAAAATATAAAAAAATATGAATTAGACCCACTATCTAAAAAAAGTAATGAATCAAGAAAAACAGGGGAATTCAATTTATTACTTGATAAATATCCACAAATTAGAGATGAAATAGATGATCTGTTTTTTGGTCGAAAAAAAAAGTTAACTGAACCGGTTATGAAACCTAAATACATACATAAAAAATTTGTGGATAGATGCAAAGAAGCGGGTATTTCTAGAAGTTCTTATCCATTTAACACTGATACTTTGGGGTATAGAGCGCTTTGTAGATATTTAGAGAACCTTAGGGATATTCACTTTGGCAAGGCTGCTTCGCGATTCGGACATGATGCTGAACAAAAAGCTAAAAATTCGGGGATAGGCCAACAGAATTATCCTCAAAATATCACCCCTTATCAAAAGGTTGAGTTTGATGGCCATAGAATTGACGGTATTTTTGTCATAAAGGTGAAAACATTGGAAGGAGATGACGCAGTTTTAACTTTAGACAGACTTTGGCTATTGAGTTTTACAGACCGCGCAACTCGAAACGTTATTGGAAGACCTCACATTTGTCTTAACAAGGAGTATAACGCAAGTGATGTAATGATTGCTGCCAAAAAAGCGATTATTCCATTTAAGAAAAAGAATTTAACAATAGACGGTCTGTCATATCAGCCAACAGGGGGATACCCATCTGAACAATTTCCTGAGATTGAATGGGCGGTATGGGATGTCATTTATTTTGACAATGCCAAATCTCATCTTGCTCAAATGGTTAGGGAACGCTTAAGCAATTTAATAGGATGTACAACTTGTATTGGTGCAGTTGATAGGCCAATGAGACGTTCTTTCATTGAAAGATTTCATAATACCTTTACTTCCAGTAGTATTCAACGGATGGCAAATACCACCGGAAGTCATCCAAAAGATCCCCGTAGGAAAGATCCTGAAAAAATGGCAATCCGTTATGAAATAACATTTGAACATTTAGAGGAAATCGTCGATGTTGTTATTTCAAATTATAATGGCACTCCACACGGGGCATTGTTTTATAATTCACCACTTGAAGCACTGGAGCAAAGACTCAAGAAAGGAATGAAACCCAGATTGTTAAATGAATCAAAGCGTACAGAATTTTTGTTTACACAAGTCGAACAACCTAGAACTATTCGAGGTAGTATTTCCTCGGGAAAGCGTCCTTACATCGAATATATGGGAGTTGAATACCGTAATGAATTACTAGTAAAATCTGCTCATTTAATTGGTACAAAGGTTAATGTACACATAAATGTAGATGATCTTCGTACGATCAGAGTGTTTCTCCCCGATGGTAGTGAGTTTGGAGAGCTCGTTGCGGCTGGTAAATGGTCATTAACACCGCATACTTTACAGATACGAAAAGCCATTAATCTGCTAAAAAAGAATAAACTCATTCATTTTACACAGTGGGACGACCCGATTTTTGTTTACCATGAATATTTAATCGCAAAAGAAACGGAAAAGAAGAAAGGCTCAGGAAATCGAATAGCGAAAGTCCAGCAAGTTATTCGACAAGCAGAAGAAGAAAGTAATTCCCCAAATCAAAATAAGTTATTAGCTCAAGAACATAAAAATTTAGCAGAACTAGATAAAGCAAGAGAATTACAAGAAAAGATTCAGGCCCAAAAAACATCAACCTCTACAAAAAGGTACAAAACCATTACTTATTAGAAAGGAGTAGTTACCAATGAAAAGGCCAAATATTATACCTGGAACACATCCAATTGAGCAGGGGCAATATGTTCTTCCTACCATTGAGATAACCAGGTTGATGGATAAAATTATTCAGATTATTAAAGATGGTGGGCCGGGAATGATTGTTTATGGGCGCCCCCGTTTAGGGAAGACTAGAGCAACAATGTTCGCTGTTAACTATTTACCATCAGAATTGGAAACCCCGATTCCTGTACTTGTTGCAGACTGCAAAAGCTATAGAGTACCGAGTCCAGAAAAATTTTTTAGAGACATGTTGTCAGACTTCTCCTTTGGCTTTAATAGTAAAAAAGATGAAATTGTACTACGCAACCAAATTGTAAATTTGATGCATGAAAAAGCTGAACATTCAAACCTTCGCAGAATTGTTTTGATTATGGATGAAGCTCAAAAAATGACCGAATGGCAATATGATTGCTTAATTGATATCTCTAATCAACTAGTACGTAGGAATATTAGAATGACTACTATATCAATTGGACAAGAACAACTGGTTAATCGAAGATCTTTTTTTCTGGCTAATGAAAAAGCGCATATTGTAGGCCGTTTTATGGCATCGGAGTATCGTTTTAAGGGAGTTCAGGCTCCAACCGAGATGGAGTTTGTATTACAAAGCTATGATGAATCCGAGTTTCCAGAAGACAGTGGCTGGTTCTACACTAGATATTACTTTCCCCAGGCTTTTGATTCAGGGAGAAGACTGTCTGAGTTTTCGACTAGTTTGTTCAATCTCTTTTTAGAAATACGGCAAGAGTTTGGCCTCTCAGGTAAGTTTGAAATCCCCATGGAGTATATAGCATTTACCGTCGAAAATGCTTTGAAAATTAATGGCTCTAACGGTAAAGGGACCGAATGGCTCTCAATGCATCAGTGGCGAGAAGCAATTAACAGAT
The DNA here is from genome assembly GCF_000943545.1 of Paenibacillus terrae. GTDB lineage: Bacteria > Bacillota > Bacilli > Paenibacillales > Paenibacillaceae > Paenibacillus > Paenibacillus terrae_A. The sequence continues at coordinate 3,946 of NZ_JTHP01000133.1, read as the reverse complement.
CTGGCTATTTCGAATCTGAAATTTATATGGCCTTAGCCAGAAAGAAGGCTAATTAAATGTTTATTGTATGGAGAAAAGAATGGATGAATGAATACGAGTCACCTTGGTCAATATTTGAAAAAGTAAGTTTAGCCAATCATATAAGCCGCACTGAAATTCTAAAAACGCTGGGTAATGCTGAAGTAAAAAAGATTAAAAAAATTCTTTTGACTGATTCTAGAAGAGAACTAATTAAATTAAGTGGATTTGATTTAAACATATTGAAACAATATTTGGGAGTGGATTTATCCGTTCTCAACAAATCTGTAATATCAACTCTTCTAAAGCCAGTAGAGTATTATCAAGAACCTATTTCTACTTGGTTTCCTCAATTACTAAATTGGTGTCCAGAATGTATTAAAGAAGGATATCATAGTTGGTTACATCAATTCTCGTTGTTTCATAGTTGCCCGATTCATCAAATTAAACTATTAAGTTCGTGTCCAATGTGCTTAAATCCGATTCCTTTCCTAGTTAGCGATTTAGCACTAAGCGAGCCATTTACCTGTATGTGTGGATTTAAGCTAGCCGATATCGGTAGCACTCCTTGGTCACAATGGAAAATGAAGGTCGAGATAGCTGATGTTCCAGTTTCTAAATGGATAGCACAAGGGAAGAGAGATGATTCTAATCGGTTGCTTTTTTCACCGCTAGTTAGTTCAATCCAACATTTTACACTGGAATCTAAAATTCAATCTAAGTTTTTTAATGTGAAAGTTGCCTCAACTCAAGATTACTCATATAGAGATGAATTTAAAAATGATTTATATAAGCAAAATTGTAGATGTTTCAGAAATATAGATCATTATGTTAGAAAGAAATTCATCAAAAAACATCTAAAATGTATACTTATGCTTCAAGAACTTAGAAAAAATGAAAATGAAGAGTTTCCTCCCATTTGTCCATATGCTTATGCATATGTATTTTGGAAGCAAACTTTATTAGGGAGAGAGCATTTTTACAATAATCTAGTTATTTCTAGAAGAAGACCCGGTATAACTGTTGCAACTGAACTTATAGAGCACATCATAGATGACTACAAAAATAGGCTCTTTGCCCATACCAATCTGTCTAAATATGATAACAGAGAAATGTTTCACTGGGTAATAAATCGTGTGACATCTGAGCTATGTCTTAATTATTTTTACGAATGGCTTAAAATAGCGGTGGAAGGAGCCGAACAAATTAGTGTTCCGAATCAAGATAAATTAGATATTATGTTACAGAATAGTATTCCGAGAGCAATTCTTAAACACAACTCAGATGTGAGGCAGAAACAAAAGATTGAAATCATACTTCCAAATGTAGATAGAAGGATTAATTTAAATGAATTTAAATGCCCGCTAAGTACTAAAACTATGAAGAAATTGTTATTCAAGATGAATTCTTTTAAACCATTAAGTGTAGCCATGAGAATTTACGAGAATCCAAGTGATGAAAATAAAAGAATTGAATCTTACGTTAAGCAATATGTAATGAAGTTAAGAATATAAAAAAACAAACAGATTTAATTCGCCTTTATTAGGCGATTTTTTATTTTTGCTGTAATAATAATCTTGAGATATAATTAAGTGTAGCATGGGAAATGAGATAAGATTCTTGTCATTTATGAGATAAAGTTCTTGTCATCCGACAATACAACAACTGCAATAATGCAATTTTTGTTTGTGTTAAACATACATATTCACAAAACTCGTATTTTGTACATAAGTATAAGGTCATTTGAAAACCTCTTTGTTGTTTGTATATTATAGAAGATTTGTACATTGACACAAAGTTCCCTACTTTAACAGTTTAATCGTACTTTTCCAGTCAAGTAGGCAACTTTGTGTCACTCTTGATTCGATTTTATTCTCTGAGTATTGTATGGCTCCATTATTATTTATCCATATTGTTTACGGCATTTCTCATCTGTTCATCTGTTAAATGTGTATAGATCATAGTCGTTTAAGGACTCTCCTTGATATTATTGAGGGTTGAAAATCTTTGTCGTTCTATTTCCTTCGCATTAAAGATTTTATGATCAATGTTTGCTTGATAATTTTGCTTAAAGTAACAGGAAAACAAAACATTTAAGAGAAAGTGTACAGATTCTTCAGTTGCGAAATTGGATATTTTACTATATAACCTTTCTCTAGAAGACATGGTCAACACACAATCAACATGTTTTCTAATAAAATTATCCCCAACGCTAGTTATACCGATTATATTTACACCACGTTTGTCCAGCGCACTTATGTGCGATATCGGTTCTAGAATTTCATTGTTTCCAGAATAAGAAATTAAAATTGCACAATCTCTCTCTGTTAATAATTTTTGCTGACAAACTTGCCTCAAGAGGATTAGCAATTTCAACAATCACACCAATTGTTAACATTTTACGCCGGAATACTTCTGCTAAATAAATATAGGGACTTATACAAAATAATATTATTTTGTTGGCATTGGTCAAAATTTGCACTGCTTGATTTAGCATATTTACATTAAGTATATTGAGCGTATCTGAAATACTTTCGGCTTGTAAGACCCCAATATTATTCGCAATTTTTTCGTAGGAATCTTGTTCCTTGAAAGGGAAATTCGGGTCTACTTCTGCACGAGATCTTTCCTCATACAAAACTTCTTCCATAAACGCAGTGATAAACTCGCGCCATCCAGAATACCCGATCGTCTGGGCAAATCTTACTAAAGTTGCTTTCGATGTATACGTCCCTTTGGCTACTTCATTCATACTCATATGGCGTAAATTCAATTTTTCTTTAAGTACAAATTCGCCAATGGCTCTTCTCGTATCATTATATTGTAAAATAACTTCTTCTATTTGTTGAAAAAGATACATAAATTCATCACAACCTTTTGTCAACTATAGCACAGCTCGATGTATCATTTACAATTAAATAACCACCTGCTCATAGCAGGTGGATTTGGACCTCACATTTGTGGATTTTTAATGGTTATGATAAATCTTCTCCGTTGCTTTGAATAACTTTTTGGTACCAATAAAATGATTTTTTCTTACTACGTTTCAGCGTCCCTCCCCCTTCATCATTACGATCAACATAAATGAATCCATAACGTTTACTCATTTCGCCCTTACTAGCACTAACTAGATCAATACATCCCCAAGTTGTATACCCCATCAACTCAACGCCATCTTCTTCGACTGCTGCTTTGAATGCCTTAATGTGTGGATCGGCTACACTCTTCTAGACAGAAAAATTGTGGTCTAATATAGTAGACTACAGACCAACCTAGGAGGAGCAAACGGATCATGACAAAAAAAGAAAGACGTACCTTTAGCGCTGAATTTAAAGCGCAGATGGTTCAGCTCTATCAAAGTGGCAAAGCACGAAAGGATATCATTCAAGAATATGATTTGAATCCTTCATCATTGGATAAATGGGTGAAACAGAGTTCCACATCTGGATCCTTCAAAGAGAAAGACAACCGGACTCCAGAGGAATTAGAACTGATCGAGCTTCGAAAACAGAACAAGCAACTACTCATGGAGAATGACATTTTAAAGCAAGCCGCGCTGATCATGGGACGAAAGTAAATGTCATTCGCCAGAATAAACATAAATACTCGGTATCAGCAATGTGCGACGTCCTGAACATCCCCAGAAGCACCTATTATTATGAAGAATGCAAAGTCGAAGTTCCATCCGAGGATGAAATTTCCTCTATTATTGTAGACATTTTTCAAAGGAGTCGTCAAAACTATGGTACGCGTAAGATAAAAAAAGAGCTGCACCAACAAGGCTTTACGGTATCCAGGCGGAGAATAGGACGAATCATGAAGGAATTCGGACTGGTTTCCTCGTATACGGTCGCTCAGTACAAGCCTCATCCCACGAAATGCAATGAAGCGAAACAAGCGAATGTATTGGACCGGAAATTTGAGCAAG
>NZ_JTHP01000132.1 GCF_000943545.1 Paenibacillus terrae | reverse complement strand
TTTCTTTAGTTCAATTTATATAGCATCGTCATTCTTAACGACGCGCTTTGTCTGTTTAGTGCATAGCTCTTTGATTAAAAATCAAACCCCATTTGCTGCACATCGGTTTTATTGGACAGAGACTTAGAGTCCCTCTCAACTTTGCTTTCTTTTTTCTCTTTCGATCGCTGCTTCTTCTGTGCTCGGTGCTCTGTTTCTTCTAGTTTGAATTTTAAACTTGCAAACCATAGAGGCAATACCTCCGGAAATACATTGTGTTCGAACTGAATACGTTCATCTTTAGCAAGTTTTTTGTAAGCACTCCACATCGTTTCGTTATTTCGTATAATCTCAATGGATGGTAGGCCATCAGAAAGCCCCTTAATATATGCTAAAAGGTCCTTACCCTCATTCCTCGTCAGGTACTCAAGTCGTGATTCATCCACGGCCTGGTATCCAAATAGCAACAATGTTTTTTCAACCTGTTGTAGCAGTTTTTGATCGATTAGATACTCTCCATAATCCCCTCTAAAAAATTCCCTAACTTTATTTTGATGCTCCTCTGCTTCTACTAGCAGGTTTTGGATCTGATCCTGCTTCTGTCGCCATTCCTCTTCCTGTTGCTTCACTTGCTCGTGAGCTGCTCGTTCCGCCTCCCAGGTTTGCTGAATCAAGTAGGATGGGATTTAAGGCTTGCTCTGCAACTTGTCCAGCAAGTTTCCCACTTTCAAAATCTATGCCGAACTCAACAACTTGACCACCTTCATTCTCTGTTAGGTGATTTCCTAATCCAAGTCCTCCCAGAGCTGGCCCACTAAATTTATCGCTTTCACTAATCGTGTCATCTTCCTGGAGTTGAATAAGAGGTGTCATAAGAAGTGTAGGGCAAATATCTTTATCTGCAATTCGAGTAATTTGATATATTTCGTCTGCTGGTGTCCAAGGAAGCCCTCTCATTAAGGCTGGGATTCGGTAAGCTTCATTATCCGGATCACGCCGAATAAGGAAGACGTTACCGGTGTAATTAATTCCTATCACATACCCATACATGTCCATGATCATCAAAAATGCTTTGCTGTCTTTACCTTGTACCGTGAAAACACTTTCCTCCCCGGCCTCTAAAGGTACAAAGACAAATTCCCCTAGATCTGTATCAAACACTTCCTTTCTAGCCCCTGTATAGCCGTCAAAAAAGTCATCTAATAGAATAATCCAGGCCGTAGGGAGGCCTTCACCATAATACGCATTTACCCTTTTGGCCATAGTCGAGGGATAGATATTTGATGATTGAACTTCAACAACAAGTCGAAGTCTTTGTTTGATGGAAGACCCTGTGAATGCTGCAACGTCTGCCCTTATTCTTTTCCCATGGATCAGATGTCTATGCTCTTCACGCACCTCATATCCCGCTTCCTGGAGCTTTTCAAAGAGAAATCGCTTGGTCATAGCATGAGCTAATGATTCGCTTTCAAAACAAGATTCATTGTTCAAATGATAGAAGGAGGGCCGTCGAATTGCCGTAGCCTGTCCCTCAACATCTTTTTGATAGCCTCGGTTATATACTAATCGATGTTCACAAATAGGGCACAATAAATCCTCAGCCTTAAACCGGCGAATATACTGAACTTCATCTTTAGTGATTGTGAAGCTGTCTAATTCAATAAATTCCTGATCCTTATACCACTGAACTTTACCTGATGGAAATTGCTTCTCCCAGCCCGTAAAGCTGCAGATATATGCAAACTGAGGCATAACAAACACCCCTCATTAATTAATGGATTTTTCATTGCTTAAAAGAGTTGCCAGTTCAGTATCTTCTTCTCAAGAACTGCTTGCAGCACAGCTCTAAGATGGTGTGTTTCCTTTCTTTATCTGACAGCGGCCTTCTTATACACTCGATGATACCTAGATTGACTCACCAGCACACCGTCCAGAGTGATATTTTATTGAGCTCTCATACTGCCCTCATCACTTGCTATGTTTACTTTATAAGACTCATTTTCCTAACGAGAAGATGATGAAAACCTACGTTCCCATTATATCAGTGATCTGAATAAGCATCTACAAAACAACCACATTCTCTTAAAAGGGGTAGTGCCAACGCGTAGGTCTTAATATATACTTTCGTTAAAATGGTGAGCGGACCCCTAATATCAAACACTCGATCTGATTCGCCACCTCAAAATGCAGTCCCAAATCGGGTATGGTTTATCACCCTTCTTCATGAACAATCTCCTGGATTCACATATCCTAAGAAGCTACATTGCTGGCATGATGAATATCAAATTGTGACCGCGATGCTCTGCTCATCTAGAGATTAATAAACAAAGGGTCGAAACAGCGACTTTACATAATGGTGATAAAATCATTTTTCGCAATGGACACATTGGAGTATTTGCTGTGTAATGAAGTAGTTGTTGGAGAAACAAAGGAAAAAGAGCCACTGATATTTATCAGTAGCTCTTCTGCTGCTTACTTTAGCCGCGGAGCATAATCTTCTACCCTCGTCTTCATTATCCTTAACCTCTCTTGTAGAAGCTCGACTCATGGCTGATTCTTGGACCTCGCATTTTGCTTTTCATTCTACAACGAATACTGGGTCCAATTGAACACCTTTGTAGAACTAAAATCCATTAAGCGATCTGACGAAAAAGTCCGTTTTCCCTTAGTTAGGCGCTAGCTATCTATCCTTTCGCTTTGTTTTTTCAAGTATATCTTTTCTTTTGGCACGACGCACCTCTATAATCTCCCTTTGAGTTAGATCCTTAAGGGGTACAGGTTTGGGGCAAAAAGGCACAACTTTTTTGTCTCTCATCCTATTCTCATCCTTTATTAGATTGATTGAATAGTAGAAAGTATGCCCTAAATATGACTCAGATAAACAAAAAAGCCCTTGGTTTTCACCAAAAGGGCTCTGTAGTCTTTATTTTGTTAATTTAACAAGTCGCTCGATATCTTGCTCCGTCACGGAAGTCCGCTGACCGATCTGCTTAAGCATTTGCTCACGTTGTTTACGGCGCTTAGCGATAATACTTTGTTGGGTTAAATCTTCAACTAACTTAACGGTTACAACACCGGGACCCATTGTGTAACTAATTTGCTTCGACATCCTGGTCAACCTCCTTTTCAGAAATGAATCGTTGTCGTTTTTGAAGAGTTAAGCAGAAAACATGCATAACTCTACGAATCTGTCTTGACTCTATTATATCATTTCCTAGTAACAGAGACAAGGAGCGTTCGTCATCATCATCGAAGTGAAAACACCATACCCAGGTTTCCCCTTCCAGCATGGTCATTCGAAAAGCCACGATATTTCTTTCTGGATAGGGTTTATTATGGTGAGCTTGCTCCCTTTCATCTTTCGCAGCAACAACGGCAGCAAAATTTACATCGGTGTCCAAATTGAGGTCGCGGCTATTTCCTGATGTACCCTTGTCTAATATTAGTTTGAGTGTATTCCCATCTTTGCGGTAAAGTGAGAAGCCGCAAACGAAATCCATGTCAGTAAGGCTGAGTCTATCGTTTATATACCGGTATAGATTCTCATTCACTTTCTTAATGATTCCAATAAGGTAAGATACAGCATTTTCAGATTTAACTAATTCATCTTCTAGCCACTTAATGGCCTCTTCCTTTTCGTCAATTGTGAATTTAAGGTCACTAATGGTATTTTGCATGAAGTCGTGCTGACTTTTTGAATAAGCAGCAATATATGCTACGCTCGACGGATCGTGGTTATTTTGGCTGAACACTGTATTTACGATGTCATACAATCCTTCAAATGTGAAATCGCTTTTGTTAACAAACTGAGCCCAAGTTTTTTCATATTCCTTTGGACGTCTTGTCTTATATGCTTCTACATGAAATTCTGGCTGACCGATTGTAGCCATCTTATCTATGTAAGACCGGACATATAGATAGTAAAACATGAGGACTAAAAGCAATGTTCCGACAATACATAACCAGATTGGCCAATGACCATAGTTTCCCGCAACCACACCAGCAATGATCGGACCAATGATCGGCAATGATGCCCACTTTATAGCTTTAAAAGCATTCATATACCTGAAGTAGCCGAAAAAGACTTTAATCGGTCCCAGCCAGGCATTTAGACGCCAAGACTGCCCAGATTGGGTTCTCATTGTAGTAAGGACTGGATCAAGTATAACTTTAATCTCGTTTAGGTAACTGTGATAATTGGCTTTAACCTGTTTAACTACCATTTCTTTCACCTCGATATTTTCTCTATTGAATCATTGTGAAATGCTCATTTACCCTACATGATACCTCACGCTCCCTTCATTTGGTATTAAGTAAGTAACCCCTCAAGTAAATTATTGTTAAAACACTTCTTTCCTTATGGGACCATATATTAATCACAATAACTCTTTTAATCTAAGAACCAAAGACATGGGTCTCGTGGTCAGTATAGCCAAAATGGGCTGTTTGTTTTCGAAATAACGCTTACCCAATCGTGAATTAATTAAGAAATTGGATAAATAAACAAAAAACACTTTCCCGAAATGCAAAAAGATTCTGTAATAGATTACAGTTTTGCACTTAAGAAAAGTGTATGTCTCAAGATAATTTAACAGTTAAGTCGCATGACACTGCTCATGATAAGGAATATTACATATCCTGAGTATAGAGTAGAAATAGTTCTATGTAAATATAATAATTAGCGTCAAGCCTACTCGTTTAAACGTATAGAATAAATAGAATGAGAACGATATATAGTAGACAATGTGAGGGATATCAAATAATGGATCTTAGCGTATGAGAACAAAACTTTCATTTCTAGCCCAAAAATGCTCAAACTCTAAATCTAAGGACCATAGAGACCGATTCAGATCAGGAAATCCATTATTATCGGCGATCATTGATAAATACTCTTCATTAGAATCAAATATTTTAAACGAAACATATTCTTTGTCAATTTCTTGCTCAATACTTCTTCCGTTAATGAATAGTGTCGGGTCTATTGCTTCTCTTCGACTATTAACCAGAAAACAATGTCTCGCCATTAAAAGCGAATCAGGAAAAATACGATAATATCCATAAGCTACCTTCCACCCATCACTTCTAAAAAAATTTCGTTTTCGTGAAAAAATATAAAACACGTTTGTGTAGCATTCATTTACCTTTATAATATCTTGACATTCTTCAAAAAGTTGTAATGAATCGACGACATTTAAAAAATGTTTTTGAATCATACTAACCCCCTAATAGATCCTGCCCAACAACATACTACAGGTTAACTTAAGCCTAGCCTCTACTCACATTCTCATAAGCCGCCAGTCTGCAAATATATCGGATTTAACACCCACCTGATCCAAAGAGAATTATAATTTTGGTCTTGCTCGGCGAATCCCATAAAAATCTCATTTTCCCAAACAACACTCCATTAAATACTTTTGATATTTTTAGTTAACTTGACTTCGGCAGTTTTATTCAATGCTTCGTATCGTTCAATTTCTTTGAAAGTGTTAAAGGCGGATCTTTGTGACAAGACTTCTTTTCGTCCACGAACAATATTTTCATTAGGATAATTTTTTGAAAGTATGTCTTCGCAGTCTGTCTTGAGAATAGGGGCAATATCAACAGCATAGTAATCTTCTTTCCACTTCTTCACCATGTAAATATTATCTTTCATATATGTTACTTCAAAAGTAGACCCAATCCTACCTGCATACCAATAGCTAGGCTTACTTGCTTTTATAACTCTAACCCACATGTGTTCGCCGCCTTTCATTAGTTCCTCTGTAGAAGCTGGCTGATCCATTCAATATTCAGTTTGCTCATTTTTTCTTAGACTTATTAAAATGAATTTCGTATCATGGTGCGTTTCACTTCCTCATACTGAATACGTGCAGTCTTCGATTTAGCATTTATTATGCCAATATTTTCGTCTCTAACACCTAATATCTTTAAAAGCTTATCCTTATGAGGATACGAAACATAACTTTTAATGTGGTCATCCAAACTCTTTGTGCCAATATTTTTACAAAATTTTGAATAACTAAAGTAAATCAAATTCAAGTGATACAACTTATTCCACACTGCTTTTTTGTTACGGGGAACATTATCAAATAATGCCATCCAAGATTCATAATAATTACTATATAGATATTCGTTTATCTCATTATTTGTTTTGCCCTCTATCTCTTTAAATTCTGTCTCCAATCGGCAGAAAACTTCATATTCCTCTTTCTTGACCCAGCGAGTTGCAGTCTCTAGCATTCCTGAACTATGATAATCATATGTGTATTCTACGTAATTTTTCTTACATTCCGAGCACATTAGACTAACCGTTATCTCAGTTCTATTCCAGTCATCCGCTTTTAATATCCTTGATACGAAACCCATTCTACACGCGCAGTGTTCCCTATCTTCTCTCACAATCTCCCAACTCACATTATCACCCTTCGAAAATTCATTAGAATAAGTCTCTTAAGACATGACATGTTCTGCTTGATCTATTTTTCTTCAACATCTGCTAAGGAAGATCAGATTTATAGTCATTAGACCTTGAATCGATTAAACAAAAACTTTAAAGCGATCAAGTAGGACCAATTACCTCTTCACTGAGAATATGTTACCCATGCTCCCTGAAAAGTTGATCATATAATAAATATATAGGATACTCTCTAAACGATTCTTGTGAATTTTTTTCTAACTTTGTATAGAAGTAGATTGCCTCCTGTTTATTTTTCAATAATACATTTATACTAAAGTGAAGACTAGAAAACTCATTAATATCAAATCGAAATTTCAAATCCATTAATAATGCAACATCACTTTCACTTATTTTATTTGTTTTTCTTACACGAATCTGTATCTCATTTATTGCGACTATAGCTGCTTCAATAGAATCAGGTTCGTATGATGAACTTGCGTAATATTTGTTTAGTATATATTCGGCGACTTCTAAATAGTTTGCATTGCTTGTAATATCAAACGCTCTAATGCAGTTTAGATAAAATCTGTTTGTCACTTCACTTGCAAGTTCAATTAAAAAAGGATCAAAATGATTAAATGATTCCTTAACTATATCAAAATTAATATTTAAAGAATATGCAAGCGATTCTAAATCTAATAATACATAGGGACTATGTGGAGCTGACTCTTTTGTGATGTTATTTGCAATGACTGTTGTTGAAAATATCTCCTCGTTAACCTCTTTAGCAAAAAGGTTTACTATCTTTTTCTTTTTAGAATGGCAATAATACAGTACAACCATCTTATTACCAATCTTATAATTAAAAAAAGTCGAAGCATGTTTATTAGGGATATTTAATCTTTCAATATTGTTATACAAATAAAAGTCAACTAAATATTTCAACTGATCAAAAATATCTTTGTTTTGATCTCTTTGTTCAATTAAAGTATCTTCAGGAATGTTTAGATCAAAAAAAACTTTCTGTACATCAAGCATTAACTTATATCGTGCATCTATATTTTTTACATACTCTTTAATATCTGATCCATTCTCAAATCCATTTTTTTCTCCAATCCACGGTACTTCTAGACTTAAGAGAATACCTTTCATAAACTTTAATGTTTTTAGTTGCAATGTAAGTGATTTGAAATTGGTTAGATTAAAGGTGAGTTTTTTGGTTCCTCGCTGATGGGTTAATATCAAAGTATCCTCAAAGTTACGAGTGGTACATTTTTCATCTTCAGTTGTTTTAACATTAAATTGATATGTATCACCAGATATAGTTAATGTCTCCTGTATTTGAGATCCTATTTTTTGAATCCTCCCTAATTGTAAAGGAACTAGGATATTATAAGTATCATCTTTTCCGTATAAAAAAAAGTCATGTTCATAAACATTGCTGGTTGATTGGTTATCAGGATTATATGTTAAGCTCCTAAGCTCATATTCTGGATATGGAACATTTTTAGATATATCTCGTTCTATTAAATTTAAAGGTTGTTGTTTTTGTTCATTAAGGAACCTAACACAAACTGTTCTTAAATCGCTTTCTTCAAGAGCACGAAGTTCAATAGATTTAGATCCTTGCTTTTTCTTTTGGCCATACAATCGAATAATGTTTGACAACTCCTGAGGAAGCAATTGTTTGTAAAAAATCTTAGAATTCATATTCGCAGAATTATCTATACTTAATTCAACAACAAAAAGGAGCACACCGCTCTGTTTATAATAGTTTTTGATATGTTTTAATGAAAGTGAAAATTTACGGATATTTCCAGACATTTTTGATACTTGATTACCTTTAACCTGAACTTGTACTTTTCCTAAAAAGGCTTCAACTGTTTCAGTATTGTCTATGAATACAGTTATATCCCCATCGAACGAGACTCCTTTATCTCCTTCTTTAATGTCCGCGACAAGCCCTGAAAATGGGCGATTTGCTTCATTTTTAACTGCATCTACTGCTAATCTTTCTATCTGATTTGAATTTAATTTCCCCATGAATTCGTCGTCCTTCATTCGAATTTTTCTTTGCTCTCCAATTTTTTGGATGATCAGGTTGGCCCGGATTCGGCTGATTTTTAA
>NZ_JTHP01000131.1 GCF_000943545.1 Paenibacillus terrae | reverse complement strand
ATCAAGGTCACAACGTAAGGCCAGGACAGAACCGATCTATAATATTTTTGTGATCTGAGATATTCGGCCTTGGGATACGCCAAGCCATTCGGCGTATTCGCTCTGCTTGGCTTTTGTATGTTCGCGCATTAGTTTCCGTAGATTTTTAAGTAATTGTAATGTAGAACGATACACCGTTTGATGATTTCGTATTACCAAGTAAATCAATCCAATTGTATTGTTGCTCAAGATAATCAACATGACGATTTAAAAGCTGAATATGTTCATTCTTGTCCATCGATCTTAAGACGCCTTGGTATGAATGCAAAACTTGTGAATAGTGTTCACTTATTGCAATTATCGTTTTTTCACCATTTTGTGTTTGGCAGTAGGCAACCCTTCGATAATTACTCCCCGAATCATATTTCACCTCTTCAGATCCGTTAGTCAAATAAAAAAGACGCTCCCGCGCCTTCGCTTGGGCTACGTCCTCCTATTATATTACCACTTACAATTATTAATTAAAGCACATACGCGAGTAGCATGTAGTTCTTTAAAAAAATCCATAAATTAATCTAAGCACTAAGAAAACACTTTATTTTCTGTTGACAGCTACTTCACAAATTTGGAAGGCAGAGCTTTTTTCTTGACTGGTTTGGTTTTAGAGTAGATGTGAAAAGGGACTCCGATGGTTAGCCCAGATCGGTGTCCTTAATTTGTCAAACAGGATAGTTTGTAAACCATTCATTTTTCCCAACGTCTCATACTGCTAAAGCAGACACAATCCGATCCATATTTAGCTAGCGTTAGATCAGGGAGAGAATTATGGGTTTTTGTTGGTGTTAGACAACACTTCAACTGCGATTTCAGCCCATTTGACAGAGCCGTACGGTGAACTACCTCCTACAAATACATCTGGGCTTAGAATATTGAGCAAATAAGTACCAGGTTTCCGAATTACGATAGAACCGCTAAAGGATTTATCCTGTTTGAGCGGGATAACGATCTTTTTTTCTTCTTCAACAAAATTTCCGTTCTTAAATGCTGCCACTCCAAAAGAAACTTCATTGCTTTGAATATACGTATCCGTTACGACTCCAGCAATTGCTATTGAATCTCCAGCCTTTACACGGAGGTAGCCCTGGGTCGGTTTGGTAAAGCGGATGTCTTGCTCGTTACTGGCATGGTTGTATCTGATGGGAACGGATGATGGGTTTAATACTTTGCGATGGACCATTATCTTAGCAGAACCTTTATCATTGGTTATAATTTCTAATGGGTTTGGACCGGGACGAAGCTCTACTGAATATTCAATTCGCTGAAATGTTTGTCCATTCATTATAATCGGCTTTCCAATGTTTTTTTCCTTTCCCTTTAACGTACTAATGCTACCTCCAATGGAGCTTGTCATGCCACCGTCTCCTGTATTAACCATAAGATAAGCATGTCCGAACTCTTTTTGCACTAATGCGCTGAAAGTGATATTTTCCTTATCCGTTGTATAAGTTGGGTGAAGCACTTTGATTATTTTATCGTTCCAGACCCAGTGCATGACTCCATTACTCCATGTATAATTTATTCCCATCTTAGGCAGGAGTGACACTGGAACATACAATTGGCCGTTTTTCATAAACGTTTTAGGTATTGACTCATCCAGCGCTGTCATTGTTCCGTCTGAGTAACTGAAAATCTTTGATTGGTTAGGCATCAACCGTAATGAGGAAAAAGGTACCGAATTCTCAGTGTCAAACTCCGCCCACGTGCTGAATGTCTTTGCATCCCGCTTGATGGTTGCCAAGTGAGCTGTCTCCAGCCATTTAAACGGGAAATACAAATAATTATTTTTCTTCAGCAGGGGAGCGGCCTTTATGTAGACGGAATCCAGCGATAAGGAAGATTTATTCAATTCGGCAGTCAATTGATGCGGTACCAGATAGAACACAGCCGCATCCTCTGCTACAACGGGAAGATTGGAAATTGAATTCTTCGCATAACTCAGGTTTGTTGGAAGTATGCCGGAAATAAGAAGACAGGAAGATACGAGTAGAGCAACAATAATTCGTCTCATTGAACAAACACCCGATTTCATTTTTTTATCATATATACCATAAAAACTAAAAAAGGTTGCGACAGATTCGGTCTTTTATTCTGACCACCAGCTTTTTTTGAATAACATTAGTTATTTCAATTTGACTGCTATAATCTTACTTTGTTCTATGACAAGCTTTGTGTTACTTCGTCATGACCTCTTAATATAGAATAAAGAAGACTTAATATACTTTGGAGGTGTCTTTTTGGATTTATTTCTAGTTATACTTAATATTTTAGTTATCCTCCTTTCTATTGCTGGTGGAGTGCTTCTAATTGGATTAATGTACCGAGGATATACACTGCTAGGTTTACTTATTGCTGAGAAAAAGAATAAGAACAATAAGCACTGAGAAAAAAATATAGTTAATCACACTTTCCGTTGACACCAAAAGTTAGCGGAAAGTGTTTTTTCTTTTCATGCAAAAATCGAATTCTTACATTAGTTGCATAGTATATTGACAGATGGCTAATTATGGTTAAAAATGAAGTATGTTAAAAAAATGGAATATTTATACGAAGGGTGGATATGACATGAAGCATACACCTACGATTCGAGCGGAATTAGACAGATACCTACAACAAGAGGGTTTGAGCATAGCCCAATTTGGGCATATTGCAGGCATGAATAGGGGAATAGTAAGTGCTATTGTAACTGGGAATAAGTCTATGTCTATTAACCAGCTTGACCTAATTACTGAGGCTATGGGTTTACCAGAGGGCTACTTTTACGACTTATTTATAGAAAACTACATCATCGACACCCCTCCGAATATGAGGCGAATCGAGCCATTTTTGTTTCGCTGTGCGGAGTTGGACAAGCTGGATACAATCCGTCGAGTAGTGGGAGCCATCATGGACAATCTACTCTATTCGCCCAAACTATTTGAGATTGCAGAAACGTTATTTGAACAGGGACGATATGATGCTGCGTTGCTGCTCTATGAGGGCGTAGCTGAAGCGGAGAAGTACCAACATTCTGAACGCTTGGCAACCTGTCAATATCGTATATTCACGATTCAAATTGGAGACGACCAAAGCCAAAATGTTAGGGCAGCAGCCGTTTTTGAAGCTTTTGTCGAACGTCTGTATGAAATAGATCAGCTTGATGCATTGAAGGATTTGGCGAACGTATACAGGTCTTTACGTAAATGGGACAAGGTTGAGGAAGTAGCTAGAACAATGAGAGCTAAAGCGGAAATCCAATATACTTTGAAACATAAACAGGACAGCCGAGAACAAACCGAATCTACTGATAAGCTAAGTCGTCCCTTGTTTGTGTACATCGCTTATGCAGATTTGCTGTGTGCCAATGCATGTGAAGAGCAGGGTGATTATGAGCAGGCATTACATTATACATATGCCTACTCCAATTTAGATTGGGTTAGAGAGACCGACGAGGATACCCAATACTGGATCGGCTTGTTTAAATACTGGTCACAAGCTAATATACATGCATATAGGCTTTTATCTGGTGATGTAAGTGTGCTTCATGAATATCTAAACTATATTGATGAATCGTCAGATACAATTCAAGAAGATAGGGTTACTCAACTACTTAACATTATGATAGCAGCTAACCGTTATAAGCTGGATTTAAATGATATACTTAAACGATTTGAAACTGAGATTGCGTCTTTTTCTCAGCGACCATCATCAGATGATATGTATACCCAGCAAGTGATACCAGACTACTCGGCACTGTGTGGATATGAATTGGCTTATTATTATTTAAATCATGGGATGCACTATGATGGCTTTAATCATTTGTTTTGTGCAATGGTGAAAGCGCATATACTAAATAATGAGACATATTTTATAAATTGTATGGGGTTGTTTGTGCATTTCAAAGCCCATGCGGTTCCTGAAACCAAAACAAAGTTTTACGATCTCATTGAAAAGGTGTGGTTAAACAATGTTGAAAAAAGTGGTAATGTTGATCGTTGCGAGTAGTTTTTTGTTTACCTTAACTGTACCTATTTATATGAACAGCCATAATGAGGGAGTTCAAATCTTTGCAACACATGGAGGAGCTTAAACGTAAGCAAAGCAAATCCCCGCTAACCTTAACTGGTCGGCGGGGATTTTTTCATTAAAGGAATTACCACATCATCCATCGAATGAATGACTGAGGTGATCAGCATGAAACATACATATAAAGTGTTAAAGTCGGATATAGAACTATTTGCAGCTGCATTAGACCAGGTAAGAGTATACTTGGATACAGCCGTTTTGGGAGAGGATTCTGTGGATATCTTTGGATTGCGGAGGCGCTGATTACAGCGAGTCGAATTAAGATTATCGGATCTTTTTCTTCTGTAATCGGTTTGAATTTAGAGTATATAAGAGAGGAACTACCAGGATTGCACTCGGTATTCCCTTTCAGGTAGACCATATCAAAAAAGGGTGGGAAAATATGAAGAAGAAAATATTTCTATTCTCGATTTTATCTTTAACCATAGCGATTACGGTAGGGGCTATTTCAGCTCCAACAAGTAAAACTCGCGAAAACATCATAATTAATCAAAGATCGGGCGGAAGCGCAACTGTAGGGGAATCCCTTAATGTCCCTAAAGGATGGGGTCATGTTAAACTTCGCATGAAGAATCACTCTGATCATCCAGTAAGGGTAAGTTTAACTCACAACGCTTCAAACAAGCAATATATTGATGGATTAGTAATTGCTCCTCACGACACAGTGACTTGGAAGTCTACTGACGAAGGTATCACAAACGGTATGCGTTCTGGTAACTACACGCTTCAGTGGAGAGGTAGCGATTATAAAGTTAATGGGGAAACATGGGGAGTAGCCAGTTCACAGCCTGGAGACATCTAACTTTTCCTAGCTATACAACTTGAAACTCCCTACCCATTGGTGAAGTGCGCCCCTTAGAGTAGTCGGAGGTTAGGAAAGCTAACTAGGTCTATCTTGATGTTCAGTTACTCTGTTAACTTTGGTATGGGTATAATAGTGACTATCAGGCGAAGTCCTAAATCGAAATAGGTATTTGAAAATTTAGTTGAATGACAAGTGGCTAATTTCCTACTTTACAGTACAAAAAAGAGGAATATTGGCCTAGTTTGATGTATTATAGTAATTGGCATAATTTACATCCAAAATGAAAGCGGGAAGTTTATCATTGTTTGAAATTGCATGAAATTGATATTTGCATGGAACTGGTACTAAATATTTCAACAGCTGATGAAACGAAATAAATAGGAGAGAAAACGAGGTTTATACGATCCTTAATAAGGTATATATCGACTTTTTAATCTGACGATCGTTTTTATTAAATGACAGTTAGTGTTGTTAAAAAAGTATATAGGTGAAGAGAGGGGGAATCCGATCCGCTAATATATAGAGATGGGCAAAAAATTAGCTATATTGATTTTTATCCACTCTTGCGTGTTAATTTATTATCCGAGTTCTTAAATTTCAATTTCAACTCTTTTGGATACGGATGCGGGCGAAGTGGTAATTGAAAATAAGAAGATGAACTTTTTGTTTTTTATGGAGGGATTAGCCAGGATTGTGTTGTTCGGAAGAATACAAATGGTAGATTATTCGGATTAATCAGAGAATATCATGTTTGTTATTGAACTCATTAGTACTCTATCAATCAAGTCATATGTAAAAAGAAAAAGGGGTTAAATTAAATTTATGAAAAAGATTCTTTTTTTACTAATTTTTCTAATACTATTAGATATTACTGCTTGCAGCAATCAAGATTCTTCTGAATCTTATAAACAAATAGAATATGATTCTACATCAACAAGTAAAGTTACAAAAGAACTATTTGTTCTAAGAAGAGTGAATTTACAATATGGTAATCAGCAGTACACAAATATAAATGATGACTCCGTAGGTAGATATGCCTTTGAACAAGATGATAGATTAACAGTCTCTTCTTATAAGAATGCCAAAAATTATTACGATACTCCAAAAATTTATGTATCAGAAGGAAGAGACGAAAATTGGTTATTTAAAGATTTAGCATTAGGTCAATTATACAGACATACTACCGTTGATGGGGTTCCTGGTGGTTTTATCTTTGCTGATAACGAATCATATACAGTAAAGTACCTCGACAGCAATAATAAAATTCAAGTACACTCTTTTCTTGATAATGGAATAGATAAATCATGGAAACTGGATAGAGTTATTTTGACATCCAAGGGGTACGCTTTAAAATTCGACAAAGGAGACTCTGTGAAGCTCATTTTATGTGGGGATTATGAACATTCTATAGACTTTAATATTAAATTTAAGTTTGGTTCGTCAAGTTTTAATTTTAAATATGTAGACCTGAATTCTGGAGATATTATAGCAACAGCATCAGCATATTCAAAAATGTTTGTACTCAATCTTAAAACCGGTGAACCACAATTTGACAATCTGGGTCAACCTAAAAAATATCCGGAATTACTTGGAGATTTTGTTGGAAAATCAAAGAGTGGCCAATGGCTTTATGTTGAACATTCAGATGATATAGTAAGAATTGGATACCTAGACGATGAACTTCGCTTCGTCGACTATTCAACTTTAGAAGGTGTACCTGATCCACATTTAGATGATAAGTATTTCTTGGACGGGAAAGAGTTAAGAATGATAGGGACATACAAGTATAAAGGAAAGGATTCTATTTATGAAGCACTTATTGATATAAATTAACTGTATGTAGAGAAGCAGTTTGGTGGAAAAACGAACTTGCTTCTTTTTTATTACGAAAAAGGACTACAAGAGTGTATTAAAGATGACGTATAGGAGCGACTAGATCAACCGTGCCTTTGTAGAAGGGTAAAATAAGGTACTACAAATTAAAGAGGTCAAGGATAAATGAGATAACGATAATAAAGAATCTACAAGCGATAATGGTAATGAAGGCTATGTAAAATGTTGGATGACAGGGGGATAACGTTGGCGGCGTAGATACTGGACTCATTAATAGTAGTAGGTTGTATAACGATTAGGGAATGCTAATTAGGTGGGGATGGTATCCCTGATGTCAGCTACTCTATTACGTTCTCTACCAAGAGTACAGGGAATAATTGGGGCCTACAAGGGTATAAGGGGTACTACCAATAAAACGCGGTAAACGTACGCTAAGCGAAAATTTATTCAAACAAGCCGGATAATATGTATGCTAGGGAAAATCCGGCTTGTTTTTATCTCTTCGTCGGTGAACGACTCCAGAAGGCCCATTGTCTTACTCATATCTCTCGTAAATGCGTTGCAAAATGTCATTCGAGTCATCTTATTCTTCACTTGACAGCAATCCTTTTAACGATGCGATTTGTTTTATATCAAATCCTATAAAAGCCGGTGAAGCTACTTACACAGTAGTTCACTGGCTTAAAATATATATAGTTACGATACTCGTGTAGGGGATGGTCACATTTTTTCGTCCTTATTAGTTTGAAACTTCTCTATCAATTCAGCAATCCTATTTGCATGTTTCTCAGATAGTTCATTCTTTAACTCAGATAATTTTTCTTGCCATTCACTTTTTACTCGAAACTCCGCTTCTTTAACCTCCATGTCTTTTTCCTTTATTAGAACATCAGTTGCACGCTCAAATTCTTTCTTTATCTGAAATATGCTTTCCTTATTCTCGAGTTGTTGACGATCATTTTCTCTTTGATTTTGTTCCAATTGGTGTTTAAGCTCTTTCTCTGCCTCTTTAAATTCAGCACGTTCCTGCTCATGCTCTTGCTTAGCAGTCTGCAACTGCTCTTTCATCTCAGCTGCGTCTTTTTCTGCATGTAGAAGTTCATTTATGCGTTTCTCTTTTTGTTCCAACTTTTCATTAGTCAAACGATTCAGTTCCTCAACTGTCTTCGTTGTTTTTTCTAATTGCTCCATCTTTGAACTTAAATCACTATTGTATTGAAGGGAGACGGCTAGCTCTTCATCTTTTTGTGCCAGGTGTTTTTGTAATTCGGCTAGTTCTAATTGAATATTCATTAAATCTTGCTCTAAGCGGCCGATAGCTTCAAGTGACCGCTCCTTAGTTTCTTCGAGAGCATCGGCCCCTCTTTCTCTCATACGAATATACACGCTCGAAAACCGGCTTAAATACTTTTGAAGCTCTTTTAATTCCTCTGCAAATTCCGGATCGGTTTTCTGCAGGTCATGCAATTTCGTAATATGTAACAAATGCTCAATAAAGGTGTCGTCTGTGCCTCCGGCAGCTTCCTTCATTGACTCATACAAGGAACGCGTGCTAGGGGACAATCTCATCCCTTTTGTCTTACCATCATACTCAGCCTTTTCATGATTTGCCCTTTTATTATCATCCATTATTTTACCTCCATGTGTTAACATGAAAACCCTTATATATCAACAATGTTATCATGTTAACATAGATTTTTAAGATAACTATATCACATATTTAGAACAAAAAGTAGTAGAAGAAGAGTGACATTTGGGTGGTATAAAAGTGAAATATTCTAACTTCCGATAATATAACGGTATCGGAAGTTAGAATTGATGGAAAATGAGGGAGTAATAAAAGTGTTGTG
>NZ_JTHP01000130.1 GCF_000943545.1 Paenibacillus terrae | reverse complement strand
GCCGGGCGTCTCCAGTGCGGCCATCCCCGCAATTTTACCTACGACATCGTTGGAAATCTTGATGTTTCCTGCTTCCAGTTGTTGAATTTGCTCTGCCATGACCTATGTCCCCCTTCATCCATCCTCTATTTGTATTGTAAAGCCTCAGCCACTGCAATTGCAAACCTAACGCAGGAAAAATAACTTTCGTTTACAACCTATATCAATTTGGGTATATTAATTTAGAAAATCCATACAAGTGACAGCATTCACCAAACTTGTACATATCCTTTGATATCGAGGTGCACTACATTGAAAAAATGGTTATCTCCCAGCTTGCTGGTAGCGACCTTTGCCCTTAGCGCAGTCGCTCATTACGCACATTGGAACGCGATCGCTCAATTCGTCATTTGCGCAATCTCTGTCGTGTTCGTAGCCGGGTTTCTCGGCAAAGCCACCGAAAGCGTAGCACATTATGCAGGCCAACGTCTGGGCGGATTTTTGAATGCCACTTTCGGCAACGCAGCCGAACTGATCATTGCCTTCTTTCTCGTAAAAGAAGGTCTTTACGATATGGTGAAGGCGAGTCTGACCGGCTCGATCATCGGTAATTTGCTGCTAGTGCTTGGAGCAAGCCTGTTCGCCGGCGGATTGAAATACAAAGTACAAAATTTTAATGTATCACTGGCTGGTTTAAGCGGTTCGTTGATGATTGTGGCGGTCATTGCCCTGTTTGTTCCGGCTGTATTTCTAAATACACATGTCATTACGGATAGTGAATCGGATACGCTCAGTCTGATTGTCGCGGGCACACTGATTGTGGCTTATATTGCGTGGCTTATTTTTTCCATGATTACACACAAAGACTATTTATCTGACGTAACTGAACAACAGGACGAAGAACTGCCGCATGAGCACGCCCCTGTGTGGTCCAGAAACAAATCTATTACTTACCTGGTAATCGCTACCGTTATGGTCGCCTTTGTCAGCGAATGGCTTGTAGGAACACTGGAGGTATTCACGACCCAGTTCGGACTCAGCGAATTGTTCGTGGGTGCATTCCTCGTTGCCATTATCGGTAATGCGGCCGAGCACAGCGCGGCCATTTTGCTGGCGATGAAAAACAAAATCGGCGCATCTGTCGAAATCGCAGTCGGCAGTAGTCTGCAAATTGCGCTATTCGTTGCACCTGTGCTGATTTTTGTCAGCTACTTCATGGGAAATACGATGAATATCGTTTTCACCACGATTGAGCTGGTCGCCATTGCCGTCGCTGTATTCATCGCCAAGTCTATTACCCAAGACGGCTCAACCAACTGGTATGAGGGATTGATGCTGCTGGTTGTGTATGTTCTGTTAGGCGTATCTTTCTTCCTCGTGTAGACACCTTTCAAGATAGGTTGACTCGTTCCCATTGCATATGTAAAGGCATCAAAAAAAGCATGCTCTCAGACTCCGCATGCTCTCATCAATTAAAACCGTCTTCCTAATTGGCCTTATTGTTCATGGCCTCATATAGAATAGCCAGATTGCGTTCCAGCTCACTGACCAGCTGTTTACCTACCATTTCCGGAAGAAGGCCGGCTCGAACCGCAAAATCCACTTCCTTGGAAAATCCGTACATCTGAGTATCCAGCACTTCCTCATAGAGAGGGCAGTAACGGGTTGCCAGATTCTCCATCTGTACTTCAATAAGTTTCTTTATTTTATCTGCATCGTCCTGAAGCAGATTAATGGCCCTGATGTTCAATTGTTCCTGCAAATCAGATGAAGTCATGGATTCTTCCCCCCTATGTCTCAATGTCGCACAAGACGTCCTAACGTTAATATTAGACCAAATTGCAGGCTAATACAAGAACCTGACAAAAAAAGCATCCCTACAGTTACAGGTAGGGATGCTTTTGATCCAAGAATATAGTCAGGAGGCTACCGTTATGTGTAGCCCGTGCTTCTGGAACACTTCGGTCATCGCTTTCTTGGCTTCCTCCGCGTCAGGTCCATGAACATGCAGCTCATAGCTGTGGCTGCTGACCAATGTCGTAAACAAGCCAAGTATACTTTTTACATCAATATACTTATTTTCGGAATGAAGGACGATGGAAGACGTAAACTTGCTCGCTGTCTGTGCAATTTCAACAACCGCCGCATTATTATTAGACATAGAGATCCCTCGCTTTACTGGATTATCATGTATCATTACTCATCCATTATAATACATTGAAATCGCTTTCTCAGCAAGGAGAGATATCGTTATTTTAAATTCTCAGGATTTAACGGCTCCAGCTCAGGAAGTACAAATATGCCGTCTTTGCGGATTAGAACATCGTCAAAATAAATTTCGCCGCCGCCATATTCCGGACGCTGAATCAAGACCAAATCCCAATGGATCGAAGAACGGTTGCCGTTGTCTGCTGTTTCATAAGCCTGACCTGGCGTAAAATGCAAGCTGCCTGCAATTTTTTCATCAAACAGAATATCCTTCATCGGATGCAAAATATACGGATTGAACCCAATCGCAAACTCGCCAATATAGCGTGCTCCCTCGTCGGAATCCAAAATATCGTTCAGCCGCTTTGTATCATTACTCGTTGCTTCTACAATTTTACCATTTTCAAAGCGGAATTTTACATTTTCAAAAGTGATACCATTGTACAACGTTTGTGCATTATAGCTAATGGTTCCGTTAACGGAATCTCGCACGGGTGCGCTATATACTTCGCCATCCGGGATATTGCATTGACCGGAGCATTTGATGGCACCGATTTGCTTAATAGAGAAATTCAGATCCGTGCCCGGTCCGCTAATCCGCACCTTGTCCGTCCGGTTCATCAGGTCTGCCAACGCATCCTGTGCCTTATCCATTTTCGCGTAATCCAGATTGCACACATTGAAATAAAAATCCTCGAACGCCTCTGTGCTCGTATTCGCTAACTGCGCCATGCTGTCATTCGGATAACGCAATACAACCCATTTCGTATGCTTCACCCGCTGCTCGCTATGTACCGCATGCTGATAAATCGAATTATACAATTTCATCTTGTCTTCCGGCACGTCTGACAGATCATTGACATTTTCACCAGCGCGAATCCCGATGTAGCAATGCATTTGTTTCATCCGATTAAGGTCTATTTCAGCCCAGGTTTGCACCATTTCCTTTGTCGCATGGCGAAGCATGGCGCTCTGTACCTTACGATCAGTAAGCTGAACGAAAACGTTGCCGCCTTTTTTGCCCACCTCATGAATAATGGCGTTAAGCAGGTCACGCTCTGTACCGATCATTTCAACCAGCACATTCTCACCCGGCTGTACCTCAACAGAGTAACCTACCAGATTTTCTGCCAGTTTAAGTATTCTGGGATCTTTCATTTGTTGTCTCTCCTTCTCTATTTCATTCTTTTTGAACAACGGTTAATTCGAAATCCATTGTATCATGCCCGCCCTGTTACTTGTAGCCCTCAAAAGCAACTCTGGTAATCAGAGCTTCCTCATGCTCCTCTCCGATTGCCTCCTGCCGGGCAATTCGGCATTCCGACGACAACTTCAGGGGCAGACCTGTTTGACGGTCTATCGTCAGATGATACACAGCCTGCACATCAGAATGTTCTAATTGGCTACTCATATCCTCGCGACTCTGCGCCCATATTCGATTCAATTTTTGCTGTAGCTCTCGATTCGTCCCGTCATACTTCATTTTCGCTAAGAGTTGAGGATTTATGGCATTCATTTCTTTCGTTAAACGCTCTTTCAACCATCGCTTTGCGAAAGCAGGTTCCGGCTCAATCCTCACTACCCAGGTTCCCCGCGCTGCCCCGGCCTCCATACGAACGGTCTTATTCAGTGCATTCAGTTCCTCCAGCTCCTGAAGCGGATTAAAACGATTTAACATCCCTGCTCCATTCATAGCTATACGATCAGGCGTCACCTCAATCCATTTTCCATCCAGACGAAGAAAACGCTCCTGTGTTACCCCATTCCCG
This sequence comes from Paenibacillus terrae, assembly GCF_000943545.1. Taxonomy (GTDB): domain Bacteria; phylum Bacillota; class Bacilli; order Paenibacillales; family Paenibacillaceae; genus Paenibacillus; species Paenibacillus terrae_A. The sequence continues at coordinate 4,671 of NZ_JTHP01000130.1, read as the reverse complement.
GATACGCCTTGTTCGAGTGCAGCATAGCTTGACTGTTTGTTAAAAGCCGCCGCAGAACCCCAATGCATGGTCAGTTCATCGTGATTGCTCACTTTTCCATGATATGCAAATTGTTTGTTCATCAGCAGACCGTTTTTGGTTATGACACCAGCCTGTCCTTTGAACGTTAACATTTCTTTGCCCGCTATTCCTGCAACGGCTCTTTTAAAAATCTGCTCCGGCGCATTTTGCTGTTCTATCAGTGTGCATCCACTCAACGAGCACATCACGAGCAACATACAAACTAGCATAACCCATTCTCTTCTCCAACGCATCCAATCATCCGCCCATCATGTCCTGAAATAACCACTACCCAGTAAGCAAGGGATCGCACTTCAGGAAAACTACGTTACTTGTACTTATCCATTCTAGTGCCGCTTATGCGCCACACGTCTGAGTTTGTTATTTTTATAGCTACGATTAGGGTTTCCTGTCTACAAAAGGTTATGCACAGCAAATAAAAGAGAATATTCCATTAGGAACATTCTCTATGAATTACTGACATGATCAATAACAATCCGGTTGCGCCCTTCATTTTTTGCCTCATACAGAGCCATATCTGCCCTGTAAAATAAAGATTCAATACTAATCTGCTCATCCAGCCAATTCCATTCGGCAATTCCGCAGGAGACGGTCACCTGTGGCTGGGTCTCATGTTCTACGCAATAACGGATTTTTTCCGCATATTCCAACGCCTGCTGCACCCCAAGCTGCGGCAAATAGATCGCCAATTCCTCGCCGCCCCATCTGGCACATACATCCTCACTGCGAGTCGCCGAACGAACAATATCGCTGACGCTTTTCAATATTTGGTCACCTGTCTGATGCCCGTATGTATCATTCACCTGTTTGAACTGATCAATGTCCACCAGAATGAGAGATCCGCAAAAGTCTTTCTCCTGATGCCGCTGAATTACTTTGTCCACATAATGACGTACATACAAACCCGTTAACATGTCCATATTGGCCAGACGCCGTACTTCAGCATGCAGCATGGCATTTGTTACAGCCAAACCGATATGGGGCGCCAGCATTTGCAGCATTTTGTAATTATCGTACGAAAAAAAGTGAGGGAGCTTACTAGACAATAAAATAGCCCCTCTCGGCGTGCCGCTGGTCTTCATAGGTACCGCCATCAAAGAAAGGGAATCGGTCATATCCATAAAATCGGAGGATATCTTCCCTTCCTTTCTATAATCAGACACGATGAGAGGCTCTCCTGTTCTGCGTATCAGCCCTGCAAACCCATCCTCATCAGAGTAACTATGCAGCCTCGAACTTTCTACGTTGCTTGACGTGACCTTAAAGCAATTTTCCTCCTGATCGAGTTGCACAATACAGCAAAAGTCAGCCAAGAACATTTTCAATAATTCCTGCACAGCAAACTCGAATATTTCATTCAGTTTAAGGCTTTGATTCAAGCGCTGAACGAGTTCATTAATGAGGCGCAACTCATGGATAAGCACATTGGATTGCTCCAGCAGCTTTGCATTTTCAAATGCGGTGCCGGCTGTGTCTGCCATCATGGCGATCAGCTCCACATCCACTTTCTTCATGCTTTCGGCACCTGATGGAAGAATCATATGGAATACACCATATACTCCTTGCTTGCCACGTAAAGGAATGCCAATTTCGGTCATTTCTCCTTCTGTGCCTACAGGCTCATTTACAGCCATTTGACCTTTCATAAATGCACGCACACATACATCCTCGTCACGCTCGTGCAACAACAAAGGTTTGACCTGTGGATTACGACTGTGTCGATCCTGGCTCATATATAACGTGATATCCACATGCGGAAACAAGTAAGCTATGCTGCCAAATACCTCGTCCAGCACGCCTTCAACATCAATCTTGTCATGCATCCGCTTTACAATCTGAAATAAAATAGAGCGTCGCCTGCCTTCGCGGTCGCTCCGGTTCTTCATCCCGAGGATGTCTTCCATAAATATATACTCAAATCTCGTATAAAAGCAGGATCTAAAATGCAAAGCTGCCGCCAATAATGCATCCTGCTCAGGAACAGAATGTTGAGCAGGCAGTGTAAAACGAAGAGCAGCAAAAGCCTCACCCTTATAATTGCGGCAAAATACAGGAACCATGTACACAAATGCAAGGCTTCCGTCCCGAAGTTTGCGTTGGCTTATTTCCATTTCTCTGGACAAGCAGCAACGTTCGATCAGCTCCAAATCCTCGTCATCATCCTCTTCCCTACCTGCAACGCGAACACCTGTAAAATTAAAAACGGCGGTATGTTCTTCATTAACCCACGATATGCCATTGCTCTGCTGCAACCAGTTTCGATACCCTTGGACAAGAAGCTGATTAATATAGGGGAAATCAAATGGTGTCATATCCATGTTTTGGAGCCAGGCAAAAGACGTATATCCTTTATCATCAAACAGCGGGGCACCGCTAGCCTGGGCTGTTTTACCGTCAAGCGTTTGCTGATCCGTTGTTGAAAAGTCCGACATATTAAGGCGCTCCTTCACAGCAAAATTAGCTGTACCAAGACAGCGGCTATACACCACTATAGCTTATAATATGATCTATTTTACTCTTAACTACAGAAATATGCATCCATTTTCCAGAAATTCGTCCCACTTTTTTAGTTCTAAAGCCCTATCGACAAATTTTGACGTTTTCATTCTTTTTCTCTTCTTGACATTGACCCACTATTACATATAGTATATATTAATGAAAAAGACTGTACGGCAGAACTATCTACTGTGCGGATCTTAAATTTTGGGCGTAACAGTTTGTGTCACCCTCATCTTATTTGTTGCTGACAGGACAGCGGCTGAACTTTTCTGTCAGTAGTGCGCATCACCTTGATAGGTAGCGCCGAACAAATTGGAGCGCAAAGAGAGCCCCAACTCAAATTTTAATTATGAAGGAGTTAACTCTATAATGGCACGTTACACTGGTCCTAAATTTAAATTGAGCCGTCGTCTGGGGATTTCCCTGAGCGGCACAGGTAAAGAATTGAAACGCCCTTTCCCTCCGGGACAACATGGTGCAAACCAACGGAGAAAAATCAGCAACTACGGTATGCAGCTTCAAGAAAAACAAAAGCTGCGTCACATGTACGGCTTGGGTGAAAAACAATTCCGCACTCTGTTCAACAAAGCTCAACACATGCACGGTATCGCTGGTGAGAACTTCATGTTCTTGCTGGAAAGCCGCCTGGACAACCTCGTGTTCCGTCTTGGCTTTGCTAACTCCCGTGCAGGCGCACGTCAATTGGTAGCACACGGTCACGTTACTGTGAACGGTAAAAAAGTTGACATCGCTTCTTACCAAGTAAGCCTGGGCGACGTGATCGGTCTTCGTGAAAGAAGTCGTTCCCTGTCTTCCATCAAAGAAGCTTTGGAAAACCGCAACCACTTGGCAGCTTACCTGGAGTACAATGACGCAGCTCTGGAAGGCAAATACATCCGTTTGCCTGAGCGTGGCGAATTGTCCCAAGATATCGACGAAAAACAAATCGTCGAATTCTACAACCGCTAATCCTTGTGATAGCACCGAAAAGCACCCGAACCTCGTTCGGGTGCTTTTTCGTGTTACTGTAGCGTGCAGCTTGCAACATTTTATTCGATCGGTATATATACCTTAATATCCAAATCGGGAAAGGAAGAATTCATCACATCGGTGATTTCAAAATCCGGTCCTTCCCTACGCTCAAAATTAGAGTTGGGAAGCCATGTGCCGTAGATATAGTTTCGTACATCCTGAACCCGGCCATTCGGACCTGAAGCATTAAATTCGGCATACTTCCCTGCTGGAATCTCCATATAGATAAAGCCCTTTGCCAAATCCTCCGCTTCTCCCTCAACTTCCTCGCCAATCACGAATGAAAATTCACCATTATCTTGAAAATAGCAAGCAATACCGTACGACATCCCCGGTGCAATTTTGTTCGGAATGCGCATAAAATGCTCATTCTTTCCAAAGTGATCATAAAATCCTGGAATTTCATTATAATGCTGCTCATGATTCAGGCTTGTTTTGTATTCATGCCCTATAATCTTAATCGTATCGAGTTGCAGCATCACCGGCTTATTCACATCCAAATCTCCTTTGGTGTTCTTTTGATAATCCAGAAAATTAATCTTGTGTTGTCGAGAAATATCTATATCACCGTTCCGGTATCTCCCCGGGGTGACACCAAAACTTTTTTCAAAAGCACGTGTAAACGCTTCTTGCGAGCTGTACTGGTATTCAAGAGCGATATCTAATACCTTTTGATTGGACCGTTTCAGCCCTACAGCCGCCTCCGATAATCTTCTCTTCCTTATATACTGTTGAACCGTAAAGCCCGAAATCGCCTGAAAAAGACGCTGAAAATGAAAAGCTGAAAAGCAAGCTTGCGAAGCAATTTCAGTAATTTTTAACTCCTCCCGAAGATTCATTTCAATAAACTCAATCGCACACTGTATTCTTTTAAAGTAGTCCATACGATCCTTCCCCGTACTCGTTATGGTTTGACCATTCATCCGCCAAGCGAATTTAATAAGACTTCGTAATCCATTATGTACAATCCTGCACAAGCTTGTTTGATCATTTGTGCTAAGTTTACCACGGTTTTTTACTTCAAATGGAATGTGTAAAAAAGAAACGCTAAGACATGAA
>NZ_JTHP01000129.1 GCF_000943545.1 Paenibacillus terrae | reverse complement strand
CTTCCATTTGTACAGTCCGCTATTTATGTTCCCACCCGTAAGCCACCATGTTCAGGTTCTTGTCACCCATTTTTATAAGATGCTGCTCTACTATAAGCTTGGCTCCCAGTTGCTCATAAAAATAGCGAGCCGGATTATCTGCTAACACCCAGACGATGGCAGAGTGAATGTTCATACTGCTTAAATGTTGAAGAAGACGCATGAATAATTGCTTTCCCCATCCTAGACTGTGGTATTCTTTTAACACATAAATAGCAGTTACCTCTCCCTCATACGGGGGATATTCACCTGACTTTTCCGGCCCTCCACTCACAAATCCGCTGATTTCCTCCTTCTCATTTTCAACCACATATACCTGATGATCGTCTTCACTGGATATATTTGATTTCCACAGCTCTGTTCTTTGCTCATAGGAAAGTCGTTCCAGAACCTCGGCGGGTATGATATTTTTGTAGGTGGTTCTCCAGCAATCCACATGTACCTTGGCGATGCCTGCCGTATCTGATATCGTCGCTTCTCTAATCATCATGTTGGCTCCACTTCCATTTCCAATATTATGCTCTCTATTATACCGACGAGCCCATTCTTGATCTATAATAAGAATTACCATTGTTTACAGAAGCTCGATGCAACGGCAATCCCTTTACTCATCATTCATTACTGGAGGATTTGACTTGAATAAAATCATTTCATTCTACGTTCCGCTTGGCATCTCATCATTGATTGCCGCGCTGACCCATGTCATCGTCAATGCTGTGCTCGCACGCTCGGAGCATCCTTCGTTCACATTGAGCAGCTATGCGGTGGCAGTTAGCCTGTGCCTGCTGCTGGAAACCCCGTTAACCGCCGTACGACAGATGACCACGAAATTCGGATATGACCGCCAATCCGTTCGCTCCATCGGTATTTTATGTGCGTGTGTAGCGGCGGCTGTACTGGTCATCGGCTGGAGTATTGGTCTTACACCTGCTGGTAATCTGATCTTTCAATATGTATTTGGTGTATCTCCTGCCTTGATCGAACCCACCAAGAGTGTGTTTCAGGTGCTTACTTTACTGTACATATTAGTAGCCGTCCGCAACATCTATCAGGGGCTTATTATTAACAAGCACCGTACGGCCTGGATGACGTTCAGCTCGTCCATTCGTATTATCGCGATGCTGATTGCATCCTGGTTTCTAATTCGGGCAGGCTGGACGAATGACGGGCGAATTGGCGCTGCCATCTTTATTGCAGGCATCTTTATTGAACTGGTCGTTACCTTTTTGGAAGGCCGCGTTTTAAAAAGAAAGCTGCCGCCCAACAACGGCGAGCAAACCATCCACCGTGCAAGCCATCTGCTTCCTTTTTATCTCCCCTTGCTGTATTCGGCGCTGGTGCTGGTTGTTCTAAATCCGTCCATACAGGCTGCGCTGAACAATACAACCGATCCATTATTGGCCGTAGCCTCCTTCTCCGTGGCTCTGCAAATCCTGAATCTGTTCGTCTGGTTTTGCAGTTCCCTGCATCAGATCGTCATTCAATTCTACACGAGCAGGCGTCGGGAGGTGCTGATATTTTTGAGCGTTCTGTCCGTACTATCGCCGTTATTATTGCTGCTGTTGTCCTTTGAATTTGCAGGTGATCCTATTTTGCGGGATGTGTTGGGACTGGAAGGGGAACTGCTGGTGGAGACGAGAGGATTGCTTCGCATACTTTCAATCTATGTAGCATTTTATCCATGGGTAGAATATTTCATCGGACGGTCGATATTGATCGGCAATACCAAACCTGTTTTCATCGGCAGATTGTTCTCCGTTTCCTTTGCGATTCTCGCGCTCATTTTATGCATCTCCTTTTTTCCGGGGCTGGACGGACAGGTGGCAGGAATCGTTATGGCCGTTTCCTCACCTGTCGAATTAGGTATCTATCTGTGGCTTTACCGGAAAATCTCTCTGAATACGATGAACGTGTCATCCTGAATAAAAAGCCCGCCAAGAGAGCCCCTTGCCCATGCCAGGCAGATTGGACTCCCTATGGCTGTACCGATCTTTATGCGGTCAAAATGTACGGGCCGTTCTTCGTGATCGCAATCGTGTGCTCATATTGTGCGCCCCAACTGCCGTCCGCCGAGGTGATGGTCCAGCCATCATCCTCCCACAATACAGCCCCCTCCGTTCCGAGGGTAAATACCGGCTCGATGGTAATCACCATCCCTTCGCGCAGCGGCAACCCCGTTCCGGCACGGCCATAGTGCAAAACATCCGGCGGCTCGTGCATCTGACGACCAATACCGTGCCCGATCAAGGGCTTCACGATGCCGTACCGCCGCCATCCTGTCGCTTTTTCCACTGCGTGCCCAATGTCCCCCAGTGTCCTGCCCGGACGGGCGACTTCGATTCCGCGCACCAGTGCCTTATGCGTTTGCCGTAGCAGCCTCGCTACCGGGCGACTGACGTTACCTACTGCATAGGTCCAGCCCCGGTCAGCCAGCCAGCCGTCCTTATTGACGACAATGTCGATGGTCACAATATCCCCATCATGAAGCACTCGCTCCGAGGGAAAGCCGTGGCATACTACCTCGTTGACCGAAGCGCAGGTGGCATAAGGAAAGCCCTTATAGCCTTTTTGCTCAGGCGTGGCTCCGCGCTTGCTCAAAAATTGCTCTACCCACGCATCAATTTCCAGCGTGGTCATTCCCGGAAGGATACGGCTCTCCAACGCACGATGGCAATCTGCCAAAATACGTCCGGCCTCCCTCATGTAGCCGATTTCCTCCGGTGTTCGTATCGCTATCTCTATTGGAATCCGCCTCCTTTGAGCATACAAATTCACTAAACCTATCCCATTGTATGCAGGGCGGACACAAAAAAACCGTCTCCTCTGTGGATAGACGGTTTATAAAAGTCGTATTCCTATGTTTTGCGGGTCATCGAACCCTTTAAGATACTGAAGAATTTATGCGACCGAGTTCGTTTTCCACCACCATGGTCAACTCTTCCTCATACCCTCCTGTAATCCGGTATTTTCGCACATATTCCTTTACAAATTTTTTGGGATCCTTAGGCCGGAAAATTCGAGTCATTTCCCGCAGACTTTCCTTAACTTCATTGTGACCTTTCGTTGCCATGTAACTCCCTCCCAAAACGTTGAAAATAAGTGCTCCGTTGAAGAGAATGCCGAAAAGTATTGATGTCCTTATGCAGTGAAGTAGTATGTCTTAATGCAGCTTAGGTCGGGAATGCCTTATGCAAGGCATGTACCTGACACTATTATTAACCGAATTTCTATTGGCTGAATCACTTCCCCATTATAACATATTCAGGTACAGCTTTCAGCTTTCCAGAAATTTTACATCTAATTTACCCAAATTTTACGCTACACGTCATATTGGGGTTGCCATCTTGGCTGTTACAGGAGGGTATACCCTATTTATCGGCTTTTGGAGTGTATGTGTTTGGGGTAAAATAAATAAACATACAAGGAGAATGGATGCGAACGTTCCTGAAATAAGCTACATGTGTTTATTGAATAATAGGGGGCTAGACATGATGGAAGCCGCAGCACCAAAAATTTTAATATTGTATGCCAGCTACGGAGAAGGCCATGTGCAAGCCGCCCGAGCTATTATGGACAGTTTGCGAAGGCTCGGACGCTGCGAGGTTCAGTTACTCGACCTGATGGCTGAATCCCACCCCTGGTTGAACGGTTTAACCAAATTTGTCTATATGCAAAGCTTCAAAACCATTCCCGAGCTTTACGGTTGGGTATATAACATAACCCGTGAAATGCAGGCAAAATCAGCCTTTGGCAGTGTGCTGCATTCCTTCGGGATGCGCCAGCTTGCGCTCACTCTGGAAAAGGAAAATCCTGACCTTGTCATACATACGTTCCCGCAGCTCGCTCTCCCGGCGTTACGCCGCAAATTGGGGATGAAGCTGCCCATTGTGAACGTGGTTACAGACTTTGATCTGCACGGGCGCTGGCTGCATCCCGATATCGATCGCTACTATGTGGCAACCGAGGATATACAGCAGGAAGCCGCACAGCGGGGAATCCCTTCCGAACGGATTGTCGCCACAGGCATCCCGATTCATGCTTCGTTTTATAAAAGGCTTGCCGAAGATACTGATCCAGAAGATGCTGATGCTGATGTTGCTGAGGATTATCCAATTCCTCCGTCAGATCCGGGAACTACAACACTGCTCATTATGGCAGGTGCCTATGGCGTGATGTCCGGCATATTGGACATTTGTCGGCAATTGAGCCGTCTCCCACAGCTGCGGCTACTGATCGTCTGCGGACGTAATCCGCAGCTAAAAGCTGAGTTGGATGCGCTGTATGCAGACCACCCCGATATCTGCATCTTCGGATTCATCGACTATGTACCCGCACTCATGCGCGCAAGCGATATGGTTATTACCAAACCCGGCGGCATCACTCTCTCGGAAAGCATAGCCTCTGGATTACCCATCCTTGTGTTCAAGCCTGTACCCGGTCAGGAGCTGAATAACGCCCTCTATCTGGAGCAAAAAGGAGCTGCTCGCATTGCCCGTAATACGCAAGAGCTAATTCAACTTTGCGTCGACCTGATCTCCAATCCCTCTCTCGCTCTAGGAATGAAACAGTCGATTGAACAACTGCGCAAACCTCATCCCGCAGACCGGATTGCCGAGGATATTTTGCACCAGCTTGTGGATAAAACCCCTTCCATACGGACAAATTAACGAAGAATAAGCCAGACGGAGGGGATACCAATGGAACGCAAAGGAAAGGATTTGCTCCCGCTAACGGGTGAGAAGGTAGAAGTAGACGGTATTTATGTCGATGAGGACGGACATGAGCAGCATTTACATCGGGGACAGCATTTTCCCTCTGATGTTGTTTTAGGCGATTCCGAGTGGAAAATGACCGAATACGCCTTTGACAATCATCATGACGGACGTACCGATGAACGACTTGTCCCCAAAGAGGATGACGAGGATAAAAAGGGTAAAATTACACACCCACGCCGTCGTTTACAACGCGGAGATCGTTAACATGGGAAAGTAAGTATCTGAATGAAATATCCACAGATAAGTATATCTTGTTGATATATTGTGCACAAACTGTGCATAAAGCGTGGATTTATCCTATGTTGTCTACAACTTGTGCACAAATTATGTATAACAACTGTTTGTTTTGTGGATAAATATTATGAATCAGTGGATAAATTGCGTACAACATGTGCAAAAATTGTGGATAACGTTAAAAAGGGCTGAGCGAAACCTATTCGTTCGGCCTTTTTCGTGTTTTTATACACATGCTCGGCTTGAACTTTTTCTGCCGCAGGTTGGCATAACCTTAATTCCTGTCCTCATACCCTGTATAGTACGGAGCTTGCGCATGAAAAACTTATAAAGGGGGATTGGCCTTACATGTCAGTCTACAAGTCTTCCACAGGAATGGATGAAAATATAGCGGCTGTCCTGTGCTACCTGTTCGCATTCCTTGGTGCACTGGCCTTCGTGTTGCTGGAAAAGAAAAGTCGGTTCGTCCTGTTTCACGCGCTGCAATCTATTTTTCTGTTCGTAGCCCTCATGATCGGGCATGTACTTGCAGGACTCATTCCGCTACTCGGCCCTCCACTCGCTTCCCTGCTGACGCTCGCAGGCATCGCATTATGGATCGTCTTGATCATTCATGCTGGACAAGGCAAGTGGCTCAAGCTTCCTTGGGTGGGTGATCTAGCCCTCCATCAAGCTCGGCAGTTGTGAGATACAGCATTTACGAACCTTCTAACGATTTATGCGTAAAAATTAAGGTGGCTTTAGAATCAACGAACAGCCGTGTCTCGGATAAAGTCCAAGGCGCGGCTATTTTATAATTTGTGTATCAAGCAATATTAACTTGATAAATTAAGTTAATATTGCTTTCATTTTTCAAACTTCACGTTTTCCTTTTATCAGGAATGAAGCTCAAGAACAAATGATACCCATATTAATAGCAGTGGGGGCACCTGATAAGCTATAAGCAATATATTTTTCTATGTTGATACATCAACGCAGAAATTAGGAGTGGGTCTCTAGTATAAGCAAGGAATTGTTGAGCGCATTTATGAAAGTTTAGTTCATCTATAACGAATTAAAGACAAGGGATAAAAATTCAAACCAAATTATAAATAGTTCATAAAGTAGTACACCAAAATCTCTAAGTAAAAAGTAAACAGCAAAAAGAATTATACAAACGATAGGAATATTAACAAATGAAATTCGCAAAAGATTCTTGATAGCATTTCCTTTGACTGGTCTGTAATTTCGAAAATGAGTGTATATTCTAAAATAACTTTTAATTTTATCAATAACCTCTTCACAAAAAATCCTTTTTAGCCATTTCAAATTTAATCCAGTAACCTTCTCTAATAGAGAACGCTTATAATCATTTAAATCACCTCTAATTAAGTACCTTTTCCAACCATATAAAAAAAGATCATTTTCTGATTCATCATTTAAATTTATTTTCTCCAAGAATGTATTGAATTCATCTATAATATTCTCTTCATCAGACAAATCATCCAAATGGATTTGATGTTTCTTGTTTGCTCTTAACTGTTTAACTTCAAAAGGATAAAGACGAATTCTCTTATTTGATTTATATACTTCTACCCAACCACGTACATACTGAATAGTAGATTGTGTTCCATTTATAATAGTGATTTCCCTAACCATCTTATTTTGTCTCATGTAATCTTTCACTTGAGTTTTCAGAGGTTCTGAAGAAGATGACTCTCTTCTTTTTAAACCTTCGAATTCATTTTTTAATCGTTGTGAGTATTTTTTATCACTTATACGAGCTAACCAATAAAACAAAAAAATAAAAATGAACATGGTAACAGAACTATATATATGGTTATAAAACACAGTAATTGTTCGACTAAATTCTTCATGAAGAATTCCATAAAAACTCGGGGAATTTTTCTTGATTAATACAATAAGTGCAATGAACAAAACAGAAAAGTAGAGCTTCTTTCGTGACTTTAATGAATCCAAAAGAACCATAAACCATTTCTCCATAAAACCTCCAGAAGAATCAATAAATTATAATTTACTTACCATATGTAGAACGTAAATATTCTGTTATTGAGTAAGACACCTGAGAATTATCAAGCCCAAATATCCTAATAATATCAATTAAACCTTGCCCATTTGTCTTTAGCAAAGATAGTAAAATACCTGTTCTCACTAAAAGTTGTGCATTTATCTCACCAGAGTTTTGAAGTTCTCTTAAATTTTCAACCCTCTTGAAAATTGAGAAAGCATGATTTATGCTTCTATTATCCAATGGTCTTCCTTCAATGAGAAGTAATTCTTCATTTTTAACTGATAACTTAGATCTATACTCCAAATATCTTATTAGCTTCGTTATTGTATAAGAATTAAGAGTAATCCATTCGGATAATAGATCATTTTTCTCTCTATACAAATTTCGAATACGATAGCGATTATGAGATACTTCCAAATCATGAATTGTTAAACTTATTAACTCCTTTTGTTCTAAGCCCATTAATGCGAGTTCCCATATAACTGGACCAACGATTGAAATCTCCTTATCAAGGCGCTTAGGATTCTCAATGAAGCGGTAATACACCCTCTCTCCCCTTATAAATTCCACTTGTTTTTCTGATAAAAACTCTGTTTTAAATAGTCTTGTAGGAGTTATCTTCAACTCTAATAATCTATGATTGATATCAAGAAAAGGGACTCTATCTATTAGCTTTCTCTCATAAAGGAATTGCGAAAACGCTAACAATACTGCGCTAGATATACTGCTTGGTTTTACGTTGTAAAAGGTTCGTATGATTTCCTCTTGGAAAAAACCTTCTATATTATCACTTGCATTTCTTGAGCTTGCAATATCAATAAAATGCCTAATATATGTTAGGTAGCCCTCTTGAGTAGATACCTTCAATCGTTTCTTCATAGCTAAGAATTTCACAAATTCATTTAAAATTCGTTCATCCACTAGTTTCGCTCCATTTCATTAAAAGTAAAATTTTATATATATTTATAAGTAAATATATATAATTATATTATATGCTCTCTTATCAATAGATGCTTCGTTAGTGTTAAGAGAAACTACTACCATTACTCAATATTTATTTATCATACTAATTGCAACGAGTATGAAAAACTAGTCACTCTCCATAAGTTTTTCGTACTCGTTGAGTTGACTATTCAATGTTTAGAGCAAAATGCATTATCCGTTAAGCCCCAGGACCATGACCGAGGCTTCTTGTCATTCCACCCGGTCCATGTCCAAATGTTCCAATATCGGTCCATTGATAGCCAACAAAACCTTGAATATTGGTATTTGGGTTTACAGAAATATTAATCCCAAAGCTAACCACCAACGCCAAAGAAATCGCGACTATCTTGGCTATTTTCCCCAAGTTCTCTCACCTCTTTCAACATGGACTCATAAAGCATTTGCTGCTTGCTCGTAGCATAGACTCTGTGCTCTTCAAAAAGAGAAATACATCGAACAACATCTCTTTGCTTTATAATAATTGCCATTTCCATACTTTTCAAAACATTGTTTATGGCAGTATCATTACTCTTTTTATAAAAGTAATATAATGCTAATTGATAGCAGAGATCTGAGCATCTACTCAGGTTAAAGCGTTCTTCATAATACTCGCTTCTTAGATACTCACGATCTTTTAATAATTGAATTTCATCTGAAAATTCTAATAACACGTCATCTATGGAAATTTGGTGTTTATTAGCTGCATCTACAATGGTTATTAAACCCGGTAAAATCTCTTGTATGTGTTTATCCTTAAGAAAGGAAGTATATGAAGGTAGTATTTCAGCGTTTTGGATCGGCTAT
>NZ_JTHP01000128.1 GCF_000943545.1 Paenibacillus terrae | reverse complement strand
TAGATGGATTGTTTGTCCTGACTTAGTTGATCGCCTATGGCTTCTTCCCATTCAGATAGCAGACGTTGAATATCTTCGTTTTGGTTGGTTTTGAATTGATCCATTTGAGTGAATAGATTTTTGTCCTCAGATAAACATGAAGCCTGTTGTTCACTAGCGAGTTCTAATTGATAAAAACGTTGGCGTAATGCTTCGAGAAACCAATCTGGCCAATTTGACATAGTACATTTTCCCTCCCGTTGTTTGAGTGTGTGTATGTTAACTCTGATGGGGAGGGATGGCAAGTCATTGTTTTTGAGTGGAGGGATGTTGAGTTATCTTTAAAAATATATTTTTTATTAATATAATTTGGTGTATATGTATATTTAAATATTAGTTAAAATATACCATTTAAGTAATAAGGATGACAAAAAAACAGGTCAATCATGGTGGTATCTGACCATAATCAACCTGTTCAATGTAATGCTATTACATTATTTAGGGTATAGAATTAAAGCATTGATGTGCGTACAAGCAAAATGACGATATCTTATACGGGTATTATATGGGTTATATATGTTATTGTAATAATGGTGAGTTCATTCGGCACTCGGTAGCCATAGTTAACAGTTTACTTTTCCCGGTATATCCCTATTTCCTCAAACGAAGTTATACTCTCACTTAAGCCCTCAGGACTTTCTGTTCCAATTATTTCAATTTCACTTTTTGACAAAGTGATGTTCCCATGAGGATTATTTACTTTCCTATCATATACAGACTTTAACAAGTCTACTTGTTCGGGAGTCATTTCATAATAATCTCGCCAAGATTCAATTGCAGAGTCGTCTTCCATAAACTGCCTTTCCAATAAATATCCACCACATTGTACCATTCTTACGATATTATCAACTGAAGTAATATTATCGTCATCACCCCAAAATGCAGTGGTAATAGATGGTGAGGTCATGCCATCTTCATCTTCTTCAAGTAGATATTCTAAAGTATCATTCTTAGCCAACTCAAGGACATGCTTTGGTGCACCAGTAAAAAAATCTAAAGCTGTATGAATATCGGTTCGAGTATAGTTCTCATTTCGAAATGCCCCAACAAAATAATTCCCTTTGAAAGTAATAGTACCTCTTCCTCCCGAACCATCAATAACACTATAATTATCACCATCCCATGAGTGTTCGTATGATAGTTCAGGATAATGAGCAACCATTATTGCATGTGCAATTGATGCAAGTATACAACCGCTCCGTAATTTATTTCTATTTAATTGACTATTTAATATCACAGGCTTCATTTTTTTCTCCTTTTCGGTTTAGTTGGTGGTGTTTTCTTGCTTGGTTTATCAAGGTCAGAGGGTAACTTATTTGATTTGTCTCGATTTTCTTTTCGAGATAATACTTGAGCATTACTGTAACTGTTAGAACCATCTTTATCCCTAGGAATAATATGGTCGATTTGCCATTCATTCGGATCGGGAGTAACACCTTTTTTACTTTTTTGAGGTTTAGTTAGAATTTGACCAGTATCGTCAGACTTAACAACCTCACCATTTCGTTTCATATTTTCTTCAATAATCTTTTTCTTTTGAGCCGCAGTAAAATCCTTCCCAGGACCTACATGCTTAGAATCTTTAAGATGTGAATATGGTCCATTGCCTGATTGTGGTGTGCTTTTCTTCTCTGCTTGATGTTTTTTGGGTTTTTGAGGCTTACCCGTCCCCTCAGTTTTGGGTGGTTCGATTGGTTTTGAAGGTGTATCTTTGCCCATCTGCATTTTTTCAAAATTAGCCTTTGGAATTTTGAATTTTCCAGAGGGGAGCTTTAATTTCGTATTTAACTTAACACCACGTGAACCTCTAATGCCTTGAAAATTATAAGCTATACCGGTAAATACAATGGAGGCAGCTTGCCATTTGGGTATGGGTTCTCCCGTCCACAGATTATAACCTTCCATAGCTGCTTTTGTCTGTTCCAGGATAGGATCGAACTCATCTGATCCGTTATCTAATTTGATTTCTCCATTTTTGATCGCTTCGTTATAGGCGAGAGTAGCTTGGGCAGCTTTCTGATCAGTAACTCCATTTTTGCTCAGTACCCACATAGTTCCTACTATTTTTTTATCATATTCATCAAAATTATGGAATGCTTTAGCTTTTTCAGCTTGCATGTAGCTATCGTGCTTGTCCTTCCAACGTTGTCTCAGATCTACAGGAATCTGCTGATAGGCATGAGCCATAGCATTCGACTCTTTCAGCAGGTTTTGAATCAGCTCTAATGGGCCACCGGAATTAGCTATATGACGCGCACTTGTATATGCTTTTCCTAATATCCATTTGCTATAGTAGGCTTGTCTTGCTTGCTCATGCTCATATTGACTGATTAGTCCTTGGAGTGCTAAGCCAGCCAAGTGTTTGAGCGGGTGCAACCCTGTTTCTTTACTACCTCCAACCGTGGGCGTGCCTTTACTACGAATAGGGATGGCTCCAGTTGCTTGTAACACCGTTGCCGCCACTTTACCTGCTGGCCCACCCACCGTATTCAACATCACACTGGCTACGTTCCCAACTACGGGAATGGAACCTAACAGCTTGGATACCGTTCCCATCAAGGCATTCGCCTGTTGAAGTGCTGCTGGAGTTGTAACTTTTGCTTTAGGAGTAGAGGCTTGGCTGCTAGAAGAATCCTTTGCTGCTGATTGGGCTGCTTCATAAGCTTTTATACTCATTAATGGCGGCTCAGGCACAGGAGGGAGGTCAGCCACGAAAACGGGTGCTTTCACCGTCCCTTCCTGATAAATCACTGGAGCTTTGGTATCTGTCTCACCATCCAGCACCATGCTACTTTCTCCACCTTTTAGATGCAGGGCTGTTCCAGCTTCTAACGACAGTTCCTCACCTGCATCGAGCTTCACATGACCACCCTGAATCTGTACATCCCCCGGACTGTTGATGGTGATGCCACCATCTTCATTTAGTGTAATGGAAAATCCATCCGAGGTGGACAGGGTCAATTCATGCTCAGACATTTCTACGCCGCTACCTTGCACATGCTGCCAGACCTTAACCTCTGGTTGTCCATTTGTGTGGCGTTGTTGTCGGAGCGAATCCGTTACATAGGCATCCTGTTCGCGGTGTGTAGGCAGATACAACTCGACCTGTTCCCCGATTTCAGGCATATCGTACCAGCCACTATGTTCTTCGGCTACATATTGAGTCGCTACAGGAAACCAACAGGCTTTGGCAGGATCTTGCTTCGGGTCGATGTCGAGTTGAAGCTGCACAAAATCCTGCTGTACCTTCAGCACCGTTCCTGTCAGCGAAATCCCGGTCGCCTGATCGTTCTCATACCGGGCATAGCGAATATCCTGTTCAGCTTGGAGATCATAACGAGTACGCAGTAAGCCATCTGCTAACGTTGTTACTGCCCGAACGACGACCAACTCTTTGCCTTGTCCGATGGGTAATGTAATGAGGTCGCCTAGAGCGTAGTATTGCAGACTTTCAATTGTATAGGTGACATACGAGCCGGCACGTTCTCCTGGTTTTCCCGTGTCTAGCTCATGAAACGTTTTTCGTACCCTGTAAAACACATCCCGTTCAACCTTATGCTGCTTGCCTTCTGGCATCCCGAAGAAAACTTTGGGCGAGGCTGCGGTCACTTCTGGCACAAGTATTGAACCAAAGCGAGAAGCGAGGCGTTTTAAAAATGCCCAATCCGTCTCTTCATATTGTAAAACAAAAGTATCCAGTTTGGCATAATTAGTTACGGTATCAATGGCGTCTCCATACTCATACTTCCGAACCATCGAGGTGACCAGATTATCATAGGTACGGTGAATATCCTGATAGGAACGTTTTTTCAGTTTAATATCCATTTGATAGGAATGCGAAGCAGCCTTCAGTTCAAAGGTATATACTCCCCGCGTACAATTCACAGACATTTGCGTAACGATCCCATGGAATAATCTTCTCAGTGATTGTCCCTGATCATCCAACTGACGAATCACAATCGGCTCTTGCTCCATATTTTGTCCGATGCATGCGGCTCCCTGTTCTTCGGAGAGCATACCACTGATATGTAAAAAGGTATGATCATTAATGGTACGTGTGATTTGAAGTTGATCGATGTGTTGCGGCTGAAAGGGACCATAAAAGCGTAGGCTTTCATATCCTATCCCATCTGATAATAGGCTCAAGTGAGTTCATAACTCCTTTCTAGATGTGATGGCTGATTACAAGAGTAAAGTGCAGCATTTTTAATTCGGGTCTGACGAATAGAAGAAATGGATGGATACAACTTTGAGTTAAGACCGATATGTATCACTGAGTTTTTTTGGCACAAAAACATTCTTAATCCGATACAGGTGTCCCAAGTAAGCATTCATTCAAGGTACAAAAGGGCAAGAGGTGATATTTAATTACGAACCCAGCATATGTATTTATCGGTTGAAAGAGAGATTTAGTTTACAGAATGACCCATTGGTTGGTGTATTTACTATGTGTATTTTTGGAAGGGAGAGGTATGGGAAGAGAGAAGGCTGACAGTAATTTTGAGCAATTGCCTTCCAAAGTCAGGAACGGGGCTAATTTAATTGTGATTATGGATTCGGGTAAATTAAATACAGGATCATATGGAACTAGTGGGATCGATAGAAGTGAAGAGAAAACGGGTATCATCTGGAAAAAGGTGGTGTTGTGAGAAGGAGTGGCTTTTGATATTATAGGTAATATATATAATAAAAAGAAATATATCCCTTTGACTGTCTCGACACACGTGGAGTGCGTGGTAGTGATATATCGGGATCAGAAGCATTGATGTACGAGGGATGGAAGGCAATTTGAATATGTTCCTGCATTCAAAAAAATGCTTTAGGGTTGAGTGCGGGAACATATACTTTTTTTCATTCACAAGGCACGAGAAGTGCTGTTCACTGTTGGTAAAGCAGGATTATTCATTGAGATGTATTGGCGGGAATAATTAAAGAGGGGCTGTTATCCCCTCTTTTTTGTCTTTTCTAACTGTGTAATAGTACCATAAACCCATCTATAGTAAGAAATTTTGCATCTGCATGTATCTTTAGGAGGATATTTTAAAATAATTGTAGAAGGATACATAGATACTATAGTAAGTAATTCTCCTAAAGGGAGGAAATAAAATTGCAAAATATACTTGCCTCAGAACTAAGAGAACAAGCTGGCTCTAATAGCTTCAATAGATTTGATTATCAAGCTCATTGGATAGTACACCATATGATAATTGAATTTAAGAAAAATTCTCAATTCTTAGTTATTTGTGAATTTCATGACGACATGACTAAAGTTTCCGACATACAGAATCCAAATTGCGCGGAATTTTTCCAAATAAAAACAACTGCTCAATATAAGAAATGGTCATTACCATACCTTACTAAAACAACTACTAAAAGAAGCGGTGCTGTAAAAAACAGCTTTCTAGGTTTTTTGTTTTATAACTTTCTGAAATTTAAAACAGAATGTAGTAAATGTCACTTTGTATCTAACATTGGGGTAGATGCGGAAATAAGAAAGTGGCAGTCCATCATTGAAGATGGCAAGCTGCTAAAAACAACTGACCCTGCTCTGTACTCAAAAATTAAAAACCTAATCAAGAGTGAGTTTAATAATATTGACTTAAATGAGTTTGAACATATATTCGATAACTTCGTACAGGACACCTATGTTTATGATGGTGATCTACCTCTTGAAAATTATGAAAAAGTCGTAGCGGGCGAATTTTTTAAAATGCTGGAAAATGATGAGTTGTATACTTCGAACAGTAACAAGATTTTAAAAGACATTATTGAAGATGTACGGAAAAAGAGCAAAACAAAAATTGAAGTTCCTATAAGTTATAGCAAATTAGTAGAAAAAAAAGGTGTATCATCAGATGTATTTTCCGCTTTGCAAACGAATATGAAAAAGATTTCTTCCCAAAGCTATTTTAGAGAACTTGAAGAATTTCTGACTGATAGTGGATTATCTTTACCGAAAAGAAGATTACTTCTGCGAGAATTGAAAGAACATAAACTAAAAATGTTAGACATTAATAAGTTGTTATATCAGGACGTATCTTTTCAAATAATTGCTGTAATAGATGAGATCCTCTTGAAACAATATGCAAGAATTGATGATATATTTTATTTGTTAGACGAAGTAAAAAAACAATGTGAGAACTTTATCAAGGATAACATTGATTTCAATATTCCCCTTGTGGAGGCTATGTTTTATGAAAGACTTATTTCGGAAAACACAACAATATAAAAGATTAATTAGAAAATTAAGGATTTTACAAGAAGGAGAGAAGTATGGAAAGATTGTTGATAAAAAAACTAATAGTAATAAGTGATGTGGAAGAGTCATCAAAAGAGATCAGCTTTCTTGAGGGGCTAAATTTAATAATCGGTGAAAATAAAACTGGTAAATCTTCTTTAATCAAAAGTATCTTTTATTCCCTGGGCTGCGAACTTATTTTTGAGGATGATTGGAAGAACCTTGTTCAAAAATATGTTTTATTCTTTGATTATGGGGAAAAAAAATATTGCACTATTCGGGAAAAGGAGAACATTAAGCTCTTTAACATTGTCAATGAATCAAAGTTTATAGTTCTGTCAGATAATAAATCTTATCATGAATTTTGTATGGCATTGATGCAAGAGCTAGATGTTTCTATGGATTGTCTAACCATAAATGGCCTAGAAGTTTCCATTACTACTCCATTACTATTTAGATTTCAGTACATAGACCAAGATTCTGGGTGGTCTAAAATAGGCGAAAGTTTTTCGAATATGAAGTACATTAAAGATTGGAAGGGGAATACTAATAAATATGTAGTAGGATACCAAGAAAACAAGTATTACAAAGAGAAAAATAATATTTTGAAAATTAATAAAACTATCCAAGAATTAATTATAAAGCTTAAGTACTTTAACGAACTTCTAAAGACAATTCAAATGAATATAGAGGTAAGTAATACAGAAAACAACATAATTTTAGAAAATAGCCAGGTCAAGCTTGCTTTTTCAGAACTTGATAATTTAGAAAGAAGAAAAATAAAACTGGAAGAGAGTATTTCGGAACTCAAAAACATAGAGTATGAAAAAAACCTTCAATTGGCTACTTTAAAGGAGTATATTAAAGAACTCGATAAAGATCATACGTATGCAATGACACAAGAAGAAAAAATTATCTGTCCTACGTGCGGTACAGTCCATAATAATAAAGTAATAGACAGGCTGGAAATTGTTAAAGATATTCAATCTGGCAACGAATTAATTAAGCAAATAAGAAATGAATTAAAAGAACTAGATTTTAAAATTAGTGGTCTACTGGAAGAAAAAAATCAGGTGAATAAAAGATATAGCTTTCTAAAAAGACAAATTGAACGAAGCAAAGAATTAGCCACTGTTGCCAACACCTTTCGGAATGAAGGTAAACAAGAAATTGTTTTTACTGGGAAGCTTGAAAGGGACAAGATTATGAAATTGATAATAGAAGAGGAACGCAACGTAAAAAAAATTAAAGAGAAGATAAAAGAGTTTAATTCACCCGAAAGAAGGAATAAAATTTTAACTGATCTTAAAACAACATACGAAGGAATCTTAAAGGAGCTTAATATACCTTTGAAAACTTTGAAATTAAAAGATTTTGTACAGGAGCTAACAAAGACTGGAAGTGAAAAGCCGAGGATTATTTATGCCTATCATGTTGCTCTGTACCTTTATAATCTTGATCGAATGGTCAGTCCATTCAATTTCTTGGTTATAGATACCCCCAATCAACAAGGCCAGGATTGGAAAAACTTAAAAAGTATTGATGAAGTTCTTGGATATCTTTTAGATAAGCGTGGACAGGTTATTATTGGTACAGAAAGAGAGACGGGATACGAAGAGGAAGCTAGTATAGTCATTCGATTAATGCAAGAGAGAAGAACTTTAAATAAAAAGGATTATACAAGCCATATTGAACTTTTTAGAAATCTTGAAAAATTAGAATCGTAATTTAATGAGATTTACTATCTAAAAGAGGAAGGGTAATTCCAGAGATTGAATTACAAAAAAATTGTTGTTCAAATAATAGCTCAAACGTTACAGTTGTTCCCTTCTATAAATTGTAAGGAATTTATAGAAGGGAAGAGGGGGAGTTCGTGAGCTTCAAAATTCGATAACAAATCAGTAGACCTTCACCGCAGTGGAACACATCTTTTCAATTATCTGTAGAGGTTGCGTGAAGGTTATGATAATCTAATCGATGAGATTGATTTTTTTGGGAAATATACGTGCCAACATATTTTTTAGGGTCAATTGCAATATTTTATGAAAAAATCTGCGATATACAGTGTATGGAAATTAGACTTATTTTGAAAAAAAGTAACAAATAAAAGGTAGGTAGGCCTTGCAAGCGGTTGGATTAATCCGAAACGATAGCTGTCTTGTGATCCAATGCAACAACTGAGATGGTATATCGTAAACTTGTACACTATTCTTCCAACTGTATAATTATCTGAACTTCGTTGGCAGTCAGTAAGGAATGAAGGATCGGCGTTATAGAAACTCAAATTATCAATGAGAACGTCTTCTTTTAGAACAGGTTTCATGGTACAAATAAAATCTAACGAAAAGGAGATATTCTTTTCTTATTTCGTTAGAAGGTTGAAAGTCCCTTGCATGGCTAAATAATCATTCAAGATTTAATCAATTGATTAATCTTAGAAGAACTTTTCATTTTTGATTGTATTTTTTCAATTAGCTCAATCATTAATTTGATATTCATAGACGTAGAGTGTTGGATTAGAGTTTCCCTGTTCTCTTCTAAAAGTTTGGTTATTTCTTGTAGGTAAATATCCCTTTTATTTCTTTTACAATAGGATAGAAGGTAACTGAATTCAATTTTTACTTTTTTGACACAGATAGAAGGATTAGTTTTATCTATGAATTTTAATTCTTTTAGTACTATAGGGATAGAATAGTATATTGTTTTAATA
>NZ_JTHP01000127.1 GCF_000943545.1 Paenibacillus terrae | reverse complement strand
CTTGCTCAAATTTCCGGTCCAATACATTCGCTTGTTTGGCTTCATTGCATTTCGTGGGATGAGGCTTGTACTGAGCGACCGTATACGAGGAAACCAGTCCGAATTCCTTCATGATTCGTCCTATTCTCCGCCTGGATACCGTAAAGCCTTGTTGGTGCAGCTCTTTTTTAACCTTACGCGTACCATAGTTTTGACGACTCCTTTGAAAAATGTCTACAATAATAGAGGAAATTCCATCCTCGGATGGAACTTCGACTTTGCATTCTTCATAATAATAGGTGCTTCTGGGGATGTTCAGGACGTCGCACATTGCTGATACCGAGTATTTATGTTTATTCTGGCGAATGACATTTACTTTCGTCCCATGATCAGCGCGGCTTGCTTTAAAATGTCATTCTCCATGAGTAGTTGCTTGTTCTGTTTTCGAAGCTCGATCAGTTCTAATTCCTCTGGAGTCCGGTTGTCTTTCTCTTTGAAGGATCCCGATGTGGAACTCTGTTTCACCCATTTATCCAATGATGAAGGATTCAAATCATATTCTTGAATGATATCCTTTCGTGCTTTGCCACTTTGATAGAGCTGAACCATCTGCGCTTTAAATTCAGCGCTAAAGGTACGTCTTTCTTTTTTTGTCATGATCCGTTTGCTCCTCCTAGGTTGGTCTGTAGTCTACTATATTAGACCACAATTTTTCTGTCTAGAAGAGTGTAGCCGATCCAAGACTCCGTTAGGGTCGAAGAATACAAACACTTCCTATCCCACCAAGATGTGACCAAGCAGTGGGACAATCAATCCCCTCAGGGGCTGGATTTAAATATCCTTGACGCCTTGCAAAATTAGGTCTTCTAGAACCGCTTAAAAGATAGAGGAACTGCACGTTTACAACATTAATTGGATATTGGATGAATTTAGAGAAAAGCTCGATACCATTGAGCAACGGCGAATATGATGAAAACGATGAGTCTGTCAATAATTATATTTGGTGTATTTTAATAGTTGGAGGAATGCCCTTTATCGTATGGTCATTTCCAGAAACGTAGATCAGTTTGTATTACGCTCATGGAATATTCGGAAAGTAAGCAGGGGGAATAGAGATAATTTGCTGAAACTTAAGTACAGCTAATTCTCCTCGTCGAGTATAAGAAGACGAGGAGGTAAGTATTTAACTGACTAACAAGTTGGAAATGAAGGGAAATGTGAATAAAGTTTCTTTAAATAATTCACATCCTCCTGAAACCAACCTTTAATCCAATTCGAATAGTATTGGATCGCTATACTTTCAGTTACCTTTCCCAAGAGAACTTGAGAAATAAGATGCCCTGACATCATTCCCGTCATCATAGCCTTTAGGACGCCATGAGATGATAAAGGGTCAAGCACGTTTGCTGCATCTCCAGCTAGATAATAACCTGGACCAGCAGGGCCTTGAACCGCCCTCCATGTCACATCAGCACCTCTAATGTTTCCTACTGGGGCTAAGCCTCTAAATTCTGGAGGGATTTGATCCTTAATTTTGGTGTCCGGAGTTAAAGATAAGCGTGTCCAGTGATAGGTATTTGGTCGAACACGTGCAGTCCAAAGCCATCCTTCGTGGTTTGAAATGATAGCTGGAGCATCATCTCGAAATTGGTATTCTCCCTGAACATAACCGAATTTCACGATTAGCTGGGGGGAATATTTTTTTACCGACAAATTCATCCCTTGGGCAAGCCATTGTTGTCTTCCAGACGAATCAACCAGATATGAGGCTTTTAGCTCCCCACAAGTCGTCAAGGTGCCACTGATACGATTATGATTGATCATCGGTTTCAACGCCCGACAAGGCTGAAGCACTTTTACACCCAAGGAATGGGCATGCTTAAGAAGGATATTATCAAAATCTGCACGCCATGCTTGGAATCCCAGCCATTCTTCCATTGAATCTGAACCAAAGGGTAAAAATCGAAGCTTTTCTTCTTCCCAACTCACCCAATTTCCATGATGTCGAAGAAAACCGGCTGCCAAGACCTGATCGGCCACTCCCAAAGTCTCGAGGAGTGGCTGAATGCCAGGGTGCAAAGTTTCTCCTGGTCGATAGCGTGGAAAACTCTCCTGATCCAAAATAACGACGTTAAGCCCTTTCTTTGCACAGATAATAGAAGCTGCTACTCCAGCTGGTCCGCTGCCGACAACAATAACATCGAAATTACTCGTGGATGACCGCATCACTTAAAATCCAATCGGAATTTTGACGTTTGAGCAGGACGGTATTATTTATTACAAACACAATAACCATTTCATTAATTTCGACCCTTATTTTATTAAAGTGTTTAGTATCTACACTTTTTTCTCCATGTCTATACATTTCAAAACGATATACGTCACCTTGTATGGTGGTATTTGTTTGAGATTTTGCGGATTGTAGCTCCTCATCCGAAAGTTGAACCTTGAGGAACGAATATACACTCCAATTTCCCTTCTCTTCAAGTATGGTTTCTTCTTCCGAATCAAAGGAAATGCCCAAGGCTCTGTAAACGTAAACCATTGCAAGAACTCTTGCTTTATATTCAGTAACGTCAATATTTCCAGTAAGTGCTAAGGTATATTTATTCTTTATTGCCGAGTCGACATAGTCAGCGTAATCAAGTCGTTGATATTCAAGAATACTTTTCCCATCAGCCTGAATCATATGAGGACCTCTTATGCCATCCCAAGGAAGGTTCCCTACTTGTCCAATCTCTTCATCGGTTAATGGACAAACAGTAGGCCAGCGATGATTAGGCTGAAAGGTACGTGCTGCATCTGGGGCGACAGCCGGCCAATATGTGCTAAGAGCAGCACAAAGCTTCGCATCCTCAGGAAATGGGCTTCCAAGACCATAGGCTGCTAGGAATTCTATACCACCAGAGGTACGATCATAGCTGATATCCCATCCAGGAGCAAATACCCCTGAAGCTGCATCAGGCAAATAGGAATGCCTCTGGGTAGGGGGAATATCTAAGGTAGTACGCTCAGATCGGTGCTTGTATGGACTTGAAACAACTGAGGTTATCGTATCATCATAGGCATCGAAACCTGCTTCAACTAATGTTAAGTTTGCGGCCATACGATTATCCGATAACGTTTCTGGGGGGATAACCCATATTCCGCGTTTCATAGATTGTGGTAATGTGTGTTCCCACCAATCCATTAATTCTCGCTGATCACAACTCGGAAAAAAATCAGGTGCAGTAACCAGTGAATACGCCGTTAAGACATCCAACTCTAAATCAGGACATACTGCCTCAATCCAACCATCTGCGGTATAGTCGATATAATGAAGCGCCCGATATTCTCCTTCTGAGATGAGTTCAATTACGTCGGGAAGATTGTTAAGGTCCTCGATTGACCCTGTTTCAGAGACTTTACTACGGACATGGACATATTCTGGTGCGGGCCGAGCACCATGTATATCAGGAATCCTTAGACTTGAGGAAAGAGTATCTGCTCCCTTAGGCACTCTTAATGAGAGCGCTTTACCTTGATATTGTGCCGCTTCGACTAGAGTGTTGTGAACAACAGGCAGCAGAACTCCAGATCCGAAATCTAAGTGAGTGGACCACTCTGCAATATTTTTTGTAAACCAAAAAGGGGCTAAGCTAATATCTGGTTCTTGCCATCCGGTTTCATAGCTTTTTCCAAGAGTAGTATGGATTTTTCTTAACTTCTGATTTATATGCCGACTAATGAGGCTCACATTTAAATGAAGATCCTGAATGCATTCATCACCGTTGAATAGCTTGTGAACTGGTACCCAAAAATCTCTGTTCTCATCGTCATCTCTAGGTCGCATTGGTCCGAAAGTACCCTCATTTCCCTGCAATTTAAAAGCAATATAAGCCGAATACCGCGCAGGAAGCACTCGAATGCTGTGAGGATTCTCTTCTACAAAAGGCAGAAATCCGCGTAGTTTGGGACTATAAAGTGATTCCGCTGTACCCACTCGGGCAACGCCGGTTCGTGAGAAACAAACGTCGGCATGTTTAAGATGTACGGTTTCAGGAGCGGGACGGTATTCGGAGGTAAATACAACGATCGCCATAGGAGCTCCGTCCGCTTCAGCTCTAATATCAGTTAATTGAGGGGGAGTAATACCATAAATATAGTTTTCAATAATCTCTAGTTCAGCTAAAGTGGGAAAAGAAGTTAATTCTGAACCATCTGCCCCAGTGATAACTGATGGTGAAGCAACCGCATGGTAAAATAAACTATGTGCCGGTTGACGTGCTTCAATACCTCTAGTTCCTTCTAGGGAAAAGTCCAAGAACCCAGGGAAAGTTCGATCAATATTGGCAAGGGGCTTCATCATTTCAAGAGTTAATTTCTCAGATAAAATGTCCAGTCCATGAAGGAGCAGCAATTCCCTCCATCCATGATTGGAAAGGCGATTACATATTTTTTTTACTTCTTCTTCTAAGGTCATATTAGATTCCTTTCCTTGTCCAGAGTTACAGAGAACTATAGTTTAGATATATCTATTCCCATTTTCTAAAGTTTAATTCTTTGTTTTATTATGAATGGATAATCTTGGCCACTAAGGGGGGGATATCGATTACATTAATAGTGATAAGGGACTGAAAAAATGATGAGAAACAAGTATTCGAAAGAATTCAAACAACAATTCTTCAAAGAAGCGATGGAAACTGGAAATATAGCGGTGGCGCTCGTCGATATGTAATTACAACGGATATGCTGCCCGATGGGTTAAAGAACTGAGGAAGGAAAGGGGGAAACTAGCCTATTATTTAATACAATTCCATGGAATAAAACTCACTTACGTTGAAAGCGTTTTATCAGATGAAATAAAGGAATTAGTTAGTAACGGCTCTCCTGCTACGCGTTTTGGGAATTTGAATTGGATTCCATGGGGACGTCCTTACTATTTACAACGTAATGCACCAGGACATTTTTTTACCGTTTTAGGTTTTATCGCGCAAGAAAATTCATTCGCACGCACGCATGGACTGCAAATTTTCTAACAGTTATCAAAGGATAGGTAAAGATGCTGTTCAAAGTTATTTGAAGTATTCTGTTTCCATGAAGAAATGAATGAGTAATTCAGGTTAGATAACGGACGTAGCCTCTCATTTGCAACGTCTGAAGGAAAACCACATCCTTGATCGAATGGATTGGTTTTGTGAGGATATCAACGGCAACTTGGATTTAAAGAAAGAATTCGAGGGGTTTGAGGTTTCTAATTGTCCGATATTTGGTCCGACTAACCAAAGTCGCGGATGGAAGATTTCTTTTATCCAGAGCACTCAAATTCATCAGTGGAAATGGGCAAGGCCGTATTCTAGCGGCATATGCTTCTAAGTTTAACGAAATAGCGAATGCTTGGTTGATTTTGAGAGGCAACGTCCGAAATATTGACGGGTCAACACGATTTAAAGCGTTATTTGTTGTTATTAGAAGACCAGTCTGCCGGAGGCGGATCGGCACTCGGGCTGCAAGCGAGGCGATTTAACAAGGCGACCTCCCGGCATGGCCGCTTCTGGCGCATCCTCTACGCAGAAACTGTACCACTGCTTGCAATCTCGGCTAGCCTCTTCCCGAAAAACATAAGTAATGAATTACGTAAATTCATTTATAAGAAAACATGGTTATTGATCAACTCATTAATGATGGTTTGGTTTTTTTGTTAGATTTATAGCTTGAGCTTCTTGTAACGAATGCGGACAGTCTCTGGAAGTCGGGAGAGATGAGCAGCGCGTAATGTTCAATAAATCATGGGCGGCAACACCTGAGCCTGCTGAGGATTTGAGCGTAAATCTGAGCGGCGCTATGCTGCTGGAGCGTATGGCCGCGCTGGAGAAGCAAGGATTACTGAAACAGAACTAATTACTAAGAACAGTAGCGGAAATTCTGCCTCTTTATTTTCAACACAGAGGAGTCGAGGAATAGATGGATGGGGCAGCGATGGCAGAACAACTGCAAACGATTATGGTAGTATGGAAGGTTCTATTATAGCTGCAGAAAATAATAATTTAGATACGGCCTTAAAGAGATACATGACAAAATTGCTTGAAGGAAAGGATAGTGGCTTATTAAGTCGAAAATTAGCAACTATTATGATAGACATTCCTGAAATGAAGGAAATTTCATGGGAAGACCTGATTTCAAACATTAGCCGTTCCGGTTATTTATCTATGCTAAAAGAGCTTGAAATTGAGCATAAGAACGTGAAAGAAGCAGCTTTAATTTGAGAGCCTTCCCTTCTCGTTTAGAACATGTTACGATGAATGTTAATGTCATTAGTATGAATTTATCCCCTTTGGCAAGCGCCTTAAAAGGGATTTGTGAGAAAACACACTATTTTGAGTGCCTAGGTATACCGTATTCGGTTAATAGGCCCAATGGTGTGTTTTTTTGCTTTCATACGGAGAGGAAAAGCAAATATTTTATATATAAATGCGACATAAACCATAACAAAAGAGGGGTAGAGTTTAATGATGACTACATTAGATCGCTTACAAGAGCTTGTGCAATTAATCGAAATGCATAATTACCAGTATTATACTTTGGACAAGGCTATAATTTCTGATAAGGAGTACGACTTGTTATATGACGAACTAGTGCTTTTAGAAAGAGAAACTCAAACGATTCTTCCAAATTCTCCAAGTCAGCGCATAGGGGGGCAAACTCTAGAGGGATTTCAGCCTTATAAACATTTATCTCCTTTATGGAGTCTTGATAAGGCAAATAACCACGAGGAAGTGCTGTTATGGAATAAACGAATTATGAGGATGATTGGAGAGTATAATGAACAGCATCCTGAAAGGCTTCTCCCAGCCCTCACCTATTATGTTGAACTCAAGTTTGATGGTCTCACGATCAACCTCGTTTATAACGAAAACGTGCTTATACAAGCCTCGACAAGGGGTAATGGCGTGGTTGGTGAGTCAATTCTTCCCCAAGTAAAGACAATTCGCTCTATTCCTCTAAAAATCCCTTATGCGGGCCGAATTGAAATACAAGGAGAGGGTGTAATGCACCTAAGTCAACTTGAGGCATACAATCGTACAGCTAGTGAGCCACTTAAGAATGCTCGTAATGCTGCAGCGGGAGCTTTAAGGAACCTTGATCCATCTGTAACAGCGAGCAGAGGTTTGCAGGCTTACTTCTATAACGTTGGTTTTGTTGAAGAAGAACTCTTTACCTGCCATGGGGAAATGCAGGAATTTCTGAAGCAAAATCGTTTTAGAGTAGGTTCACACATTGAGAAATTTGATTCTCTTGATGATGTATTTATCCATCTTAAGCTTTTGGAACAGCAACGTCCCAGCTTGGATGTGCTTATTGATGGGGCAGTCATCAAAATTTCTGATATGCGTACACGAGAAATTTTGGGCTATACCGAAAAATTTCCAAGATGGGCATTAGCTTTTAAATTTGAAGCTGAAGAAGCAACTACAGAGCTACTTTCTGTTAATTGGGAAGTAGGCAGAACGGGTAAGGTTACACCTGTAGCAGTACTAGAAGCACTGGAATTGGGCGGTGTAACCGTACAATCTGCAACACTGAACAACAGTGACGATATTAAAAGAAAGAATCTTGAATTCGCAATTGGCACGTCAGTATTTGTTCGTCGTTCAAACGATGTCATTCCGGAAATATTGGGGAAAGCAGATGAAGATGAGCAGGGAGGAGAAATCATTATTCCCACCCATTGTCCATCTTGTCAAATGGAACTTATCAATAAAGGTGCGCACTTGTTTTGTCCTAATTCTAGACTCTGCCGACCACAGATAGTGAACAAACTTATCCATTTTGCATCAAGAGACGCTATGGATATTGAAGGATTCAGTATATCTACAGCAGAACAAGTCTTTGATGTGCTTCATGTAAGCACACCAAGTCAATTATACAATTTGACATTGGATTCCCTACAGCAATTAAAAGGAGTACGAGAAAAGAAGGCTTCAAAACTTATAGCTGCAATAGAGGTAAGTAAGACGCGGGAATTTGCAAATTTCTTGTATGCATTGGGAATAAACGGTGTAGGAAAGTCTACTGCTAAAGTATTAGCTAATGCTTTTTCTAATCTAACGGAGCTCGCATCAGCAGACTTAGAGGACCTTACAGCATTACCAGACGTTGGGTCTATCGTGGCCGAACAAATTCAATCGTTCTTTACAGATCCGGAGGAGAGAATTCATCTTGCTCAATTAATTGATCTGGGTGTAACACCTAAGAAAGTCTTGGAGACTGTAACGATAGATACCGAGTTCTCAGGAAAAGTGGTAGTTTTAACAGGCACCCTTACTCATATGGGGCGAAATGAAGCAGAAGAACTATTGGGTTGCGCTGGAGCAAAGCTTACCAGTAGTGTATCAAAGAAAACGGATTATGTGATTGTCGGAGAAAAAGCTGGCAGTAAGCTTGAAAAAGCAAGGGACCTAGGCGTAACGATCCTCTCGGAGGATGAGTTTAGAGAGAAAGTCGGTTTGAACTGATTTTTTGAGGAAAAATTCAACTCACATGAATTAAATTGTAAATTGATTTCTAAACTGATAAAATATGAATATATACTTTACCTTTCTGATCCTGGCCATGCGGCGTAAGGATAATTGATATAAAAACGCACTTTCGGGTGATCATTCTCATCAGTTTTTATGATGAATTGATTATCTTGAAGTGCGTTTTTTCAATAAACAGTGAGGTGGAGTATTTTTTTTTACTCTATATATGAGGAGAGACGAAATGTCAACAAATCAAAAGTCAAAGAAACTAGAATTTCTGAATAAGGTCATTGAACGATACACTAATGCAAAAAAAGTCCAGTATTCCCCAGGAGGCGATTTAGAATTTGATTTCATAGCACATTTCTATCTAATGCTAGAAATTGAGGCTACGGACATAGCTGCCATTGAACAAAATATAGTGAATGTTTTTGCTTCACCAAAAAATCATGTAGAAACAAAGATATCTTTACTTCTTAACGAAGCAAGCTTTACTCCGATGGAGCTGTCTAGGCTAGAATCATTTGCTTTTTTAGATGATCAAACAAGCATACTTCGAGATTTACAACGAATGAGACGTGTTTGTAAAAAAAGTTTT
>NZ_JTHP01000126.1 GCF_000943545.1 Paenibacillus terrae | reverse complement strand
TCGCCCATACTGGACTGATTACGGCCTTCGGCCTCCCAAGGGAGCATGGAAAGTCAACGATCAGTTCTTTTTTATTTCCACTGTATGCGACTTTATATGATAAATCACAGTTTACACTGATCATATCAGCCACAGAACAGATTGCATTGCCGTTCCTCGATATGATCAAAGATGAGTTAGAAACGAATACGATGCTGATTGAGGATTTTGGTATTCGTAAAGGAAGCCGCTGGAACAACAATGAGATTTGGCTGAAGAGTAAAGGTGGACTGGACTCCTGCATTATGATTCGTGGGATTGACGGTAGCTTGAGAGGTATTCACTATAAGCATCATCGTCCTGCGCTGGTATTGATGGATGATTTGCTCAAGGAAGACACCGCACGATCCGAATCCAAACGAGAACAGATTAAAAATACGTTTACGGATGTCATTCTTCCTATTGGAACAAGGGACACCAATATACTGATCTGTGGAACGATTCTCAACGAAGAAGATATCATGGCTGATCTGCTCAAGGGTAAAATCCCTGGTGTGCGAAGTGTTCGTAAAGCAGCCGTGCTTCAGTTTTCAGAGCGTGATGATCTGTGGTCAGAGTGGGAGCGACAATATAATAATCTCCAAGACGAGGATAGGATCAATACGGCTTTGTCTTTCTTTATGGCCCATGAAAAAGAAATGCTAGAGGGTACGGAAATCCTGTGGAGCGAGTATTTGGACTATTACTATTTGATGTGCAAGAAACAAGCCATGGGTGAAAAGTCATTTTATAAAGAGCTACAGAACGATCCGCGCTCAACCGATGAATACATATTCCAAAATCTCATGTATTGGGACAGGCTACCTGAGTTTGATGAAATGGAAATGGCGATGTATATTGATCCAGCGATTAAAGCCGGGAAGAAAAATGACTATTCTGCGGTTTCGATTATAGGTCAGCACAGAAAGACGAAGCAGATGTACGTGATCGATGGCACTATCTATAAACTGTTGCCGGATGATTTGTTTCAAGTAGCGATTGAAAAATTAAAGCTTTATCCTGTAGATAAGCTAGGATTTGAAGTCAATCAGGCACAAAGCTATATGAAGCAAAAGTTTGAAGAAGAGTTATGGAAAGCGAATATACATACACCCGTAGAAAGTGTGCATTCCAAGGGGCAGAAGCATGAACGAATTATTAGCTTGGAGCCAGAAATCAAGAAAGGTCATATTCTGTTCAATGCAGATAACATTCGATATAATAATCAGATAAAGGATTATAACCGAAACTGCCAATATGATGATGCACCGGATAGTTTGTATGGTGCTATTCAATTGATTCAGTCGGTCAAAAGTCTGAAATTTTATGATCGTAGTTTGCTATTTTAAAGAACCTATTAAAGCTATAATACCAACAATGGAATTGAAGATTAAGTATATTTGTCGAGTAGCTGGAGGATAAAGAAATGATGTATCAAGCTGAGTCACTATGGCAGCGTATTATTGAAAAAGGGATAAGCCAGGAAGCGGATTTTGAAAAGAAATTGAATCTACAAGTCGGTGCAAGAGATGAAGATTTCCAAATACTCGAAAGTACGCTTGGCATCAAGCTTCCCGAAGAAATGAAAAATTTTTATAGGGTACATAATGGGCAAGATTGGAAGGTGGGAGTTAGTTCTTTCGTAAGAAATTTAACACTTTCCCCTATTGCTCAAATTATCGATAACTGGAAGTTTATTCAGGGAGAATTTGATCCAGACGATTTGGAATTGGATGCCGATAATGAAATCAGGCCTTGTCTTTGGAATCCTAAATGGGTACCAATTGCAGAGAACGGTGGTGGGGACTATCTCTGTCTTGATACAGATCCATCCGAAGCGGGAGTTGTAGGACAAGTACTATACTTTTGGCACGACTGGGGAAACCGTTCTGTAGAGGGGAACAACCTATATGAATTCATTGAAATTTGTCTGGAAGAAGAGGATTGAATGAATTATGTGCGTAAACTAGAATTTAAACTTCTTAGCAGAATAGTTAACTAAGGAACTGCCTTTTTAAAGGGCAGTTTTTTGATATGTGTAAAAATTAGTGGAAATATGACATTGTTATTTTGAAAGGAAGAGCCTATTTGCAAATTACCGAACAAATCATATTAGAGTGTCTAAACGAACTCCATTCGACTGCATTAGCCAAACAGAAATATTCAGATTACTACAATGGTCAGCATGCTATTCTTAAAAATTACGCCATGCAAGAAAGTCGAAGCAATCAAAAGCTCATCTTCAATTTCCCTCGTAAGTTCGTAGATAATGAAGTGGGCTATCTGCTTGGAAAGCCAGTAAACTATGTGTCCAAGTCAGATCAGGACGCAGCTATACATAATATAGATGTACATATGAGTCATTGGGATAAAGAACATAATCTACAGCTTCGGAAACAATCTGAAATATTCGGTGAGAGCTTTGAATTGAACTACATCGACTCAGATGGTCAGTTTTCAGCCACCGTATTATCCCCTTTGAATGCCTATGTGTTGGAAGATGGAACAGCAGAAAGAAATGTACTACTTGGCCTACATAAATTTACGAGAAGGTTTGATAAGCAAGTGTATCTGGACGTGTATACCGACCGTGAAATCTTACACTATACAATTAGTAGTGATAATAAAAACAATCAAATGAAGCAAAATCAATCACCCGAATTAAAATATATCGGCAAACATAATCACATCTTTGGAAGAGTCCCGCTCATCTCCTGTCCAGCCAATACGGAGAGAAAAAGTGGCTTCCATGATGTGATTTCTTTATTTGATGCCTATAACGCATTGAATTCTGACTTGGTCAATGAAATTGCAGATCATCGCAACGCCTATCTTGTGATTGAGAATGCAAAGCTGGAAGCTGAAGATTTATTGAATATGAAGAAGATGGGCATTATTCAGGTTCCGGCTGGGGGGAAGGTAAGCTGGCTTACGAAGGAGATTAACGATTCTTTTGTGAAAAACGAGTTGGACAATATTGAACGCAAAATTTTCGATATGATGGATCAGGTCAACTTTAATGAAAACTGGGCCAGTAATACGTCTTCCTTAGCGCTGAGAAACAAGCTGCTTAATCTGGAGAATCGAGTGGCGATGCGTGAAGCGTTGATGGAAAAAGCGATCAAGCAGCGGGTACGTAATTTCTTCACGTTCCTGCACATTAAAGAAGGCGTTCAATACGATTACCGGGATATTGCTGTGAAGTTTACTCGCAACTTACCGACAGATTTGGTTGGGATGGCAGATGTAATCGTTAAATTGCAGCAAGTCGTATCTCAGGAAACATTGCTAACACTGTTACCGTTTGTAGAGAATCCCAAGCTGGAATTCAATAAATTTCATTCGGAGCAGCAACGATTAGGAGATGTAGGTAAGGAGAAATCGAATGCAGAATAAAAATAGGATCAAGCGGCTCGTGAAGAATAGCTGTGCTTGTTATCTCGGAACGAAACATGGCATCCCGAATTATTGCTGTTTACAAGATGGCCCATGTGTATTTTTCGCTCAAGAAGATGCTCCACTTCGATGTACCTATTTTGAAAATGGAGTGCTGCCAATAGACGAGAAGCTGGAGCGAGAATATACGTCTGAGCGGAATATAGAATCTGAATTTAAAACAGCGCAACCGAGGGTGAACTGTCAGAAATGTAAGGCTACTTTTTCAGCGAATTCGAATCGGCAGAAATATTGTGATAAATGCAGAGACAAGAATGCAAACGAAAAGACGAAATTACGGATGCGTCAGATGAGGAAAAAACAGGCTTGATGTTACGCTTTAGA
Organism: Paenibacillus terrae; assembly: GCF_000943545.1. GTDB lineage: Bacteria > Bacillota > Bacilli > Paenibacillales > Paenibacillaceae > Paenibacillus > Paenibacillus terrae_A. Next base: position 5,393 of record NZ_JTHP01000126.1, on the reverse strand, counting down.
GGTATAAAAAGCCCAATAAACTAAGGGAGAAAAACAACCCAAAATGAGGAGTTGGTATGTTTGTGCCTATTTCTCGTTTTTACGGTTTCTAATGCGTAACATCATTGTAGCAGGTATGACGTTAAACGAATTGAACATACATATACGTGTTCGAAAGCTCGAACCCAAACAGACTCGGTGTTACGCTTTAGGCTGTCAAAAATCCAAATGAAATAAGGGTTAAAAATACCTAAAAGTGGGGAGTTGGTATGTTTGTACCTTTTCCTCGTTTTTGTGATTCCTAAAGCGTAACATCCCTGTCCTAAGCATGACATTAAACGGCTCCATACATACATACGTGTTCGGTTCTACAGAGTCGAATGGGCAATAAAGGAGATTAATGAAAATGAATTTAGAACAAGTAAAGCAGTTGATTGAGGAAAACCAAACGAATGAGGAATGGCAAACGTATCTTCAGGGTTTGAGTCCGTATAGCGTAGAAGGGATAGAGCAATTCATTCAATCTAATCATGATGCAAAAAGTTGGTTCGATAGCACGGTGGACAAACGATCCGCTAAATCGCTGGAAACGTGGAAAGCCAATCATTTGGAAAGTGCAGTAGATGTTGAGATCAAGAAGCGATTCCCGGCTAAAGATGAGAAAGAAATCGAAGTCGAGAAGCTACGAGCCGAAGTGGAAAATATGAAGCTAGAGAAGCAACGTGAACGGCTAACCAGTCAAGCAATTAAAATTGCATCCGAAGAGAAACTTCCACTCCCGTTAGTGGATTTTTTTATTGGTGCGGATGAAGACACAACGACAGCGAATTTAACTATGTTGGAACAATCGCTGCAACTAGCTATACAACAGCAAGTCGAGCAACGACTCAAAGGGGATGGATATACACCTCCTCCGAATTCAACAGGTAGAACATTTACATTGGATGCGATTAAAGGAATGTCCCCCAACGAGATTAATCAGCATTGGGATCAAGTCAAACAAGCATTACAAAACAAACAATAATCAATAGAAAAGGACAGGGTGATTAGATATGTCAGTACAGAATTTTATTCCTACCATTTGGAGCGCACGTTTAAATGAAAGTTTGAAGAAGAATTTGGTGTACGGTAATGTGGTCAACACCGATTATGAAGGTGAGATTAAAGGTCAAGGTTCCACAGTGAAAATCAATTCGATTGGAGCGGTGACGATTGGCAATTATGACAAGGTAGCTGGAATCGGGAATCCACAGGAACTGGATGCTACGCAAAAAACGTTGGTGATCGATCAGGCGAAGTATTTCAATTTTCAGGTGGATGATGTCGATGCTGCACAAGCGAATGTGAATCTACTGGATGGTGGAATCGTGGAAGCTTCGTATGGACTCGCCAATGTAGTGGATCAGTATCTTGCTGGATTCTACACAGAGGTCAAAGCTGAGAATACGATGGGCAATGATACAACGCCTATAACCTCCACGAAAGATACAGCCTATGATTTGCTGATTGATCTTGGCGTGCTGCTGGATGAGAACAATGTGCCTGAAAGCGAACGTTTTGTGGTGGTTCCTGCATGGTACTATGGCTTGCTTTTGAAGGATGCACGCTTTACCAAAGACTCGAATATTATCCGCACAGGTTATGTGGGAGATATTGATGGCATGACCGTTTATAAATCCAACAATGTGCCGAATACCACAGGAGCCAAGTATAAAATCATCGCAGGTCATAAGAGTGCGATTTCGTTTGCTGGACAAGTGGATTCCGTGGAAGCATTCAGACCAGAGAAACAATTTTCAGATGCGGTAAAAGGATTGCAGGTATTCGGAGCTAAATGTATCAAGCCGGAAGCCCTCGCTGTACTCACGGCCAATAAGTCCTAATTAAAATAGGATGATATGAGAACACATTATAATAGAAGAAACACGTTCGGGGTGTCCGTTTTGGATACCCTATTTTTCATTTTTGGAGGGTGATAAGATGTGGTTTTTGAATCAGGAAACAGGATGTATATGGGAAGTCACAGATCAGGAGTTAATGCTGCGGTTACAGGCCAGTGGGCATTATGAGCAAGTGGAGGAACCTCAACCAGATGAGACTAAGCAAGAAGCAACCCAAACGAAAGCCCAAACTGTAAGAAATATGAAGCGTAACGAGAAGGCACAGATAAAGGAGGAACAGGAGGCAGCACATGAGTGATTCATTGAATTTACTTAAACGGTTATTAGGCATTGAACCAACAGACATATCGAAGGATGATATCCTGATCCACTATTTGAATAAAGCTAGAGGAAATATTTTTGGCTATTGTAATGTGGTAACACTGCCAGTGGAATATGATGAAGTCATGGTCGATTATGCGGTGTATCTCTATAAAAATCGGGATTCGGTTGGTTTAACCAATAAGCAGGAAGGTGAACGCTCAGCCACCTATGAAACGGGGATTCCGACAAGTATTCAACTTGCTCTTCCTCTGCCTAAAATCAAGGTCGGGACAGATTAATGTTCTATGATACGAAGTTGGAAATTTTGGATAATATCAATTTTACTCCTGTCCAGTTAATCATGGCAGATGTACAACCTTATCGCAAAAGCTTTTCCTTTGAAGATGGTTACACCTTGGAGACGATACATCGAGCTTTCTGTCCATTGGAATCCTTATTGCAGTCGAATGGCTATGTCCGAATTGGTGAGGATATTTTTATTATTTTGGATAAGAAGGAATGGAGTGATTATGTGGAGTTGTACCTGTATCGCTGCAAGCAGGATTTTGGTTTGGAGGTGGAGGAGTGACAAGGAGCCTAGAGCCGATGATAGATTTTTTCCTGCGAGAGAAAGGCGAGCTTGTACACATAAACGGTGTAAGACAGCTTGGTCTGATTCGAGATGCGACAAATAATATTCAAATGACCGATGAAAAAATTATTCGAGCAGCAACACCTTTACATACAGGAGATATAGTGGATTATCGTGATGAACGTTATTTAATTACCAGTCAGGTGGATCGAAATGAACAGTCTTGTCGAGGCAGAATGAAAAAATGTAATCAACGTGTGGCTTTAAACTGGAATGGACAGGTGAAATGGTTTGATGCTGTGGTAGAAGCTAGAACATTTTCAACGGAAACAGGTAAAGTTATCTCCATGCCAGAGGGAAATATTCTGGTTAGTCTACAGGACAATGCAGATACAAGGGGCATTACATTAAGCCAACGATTTTATATGACTCATCAGCCGTTTAAAATAGTTGGAATTGACCGCACAATGAATGGCATTATCCAGTTAAGCTGCACATTGGATAGCATGAATACAGCCTATGATGATGTGGAACATAACATTGCAGACAGATGGAAGTACGAGATTGCTCATACATATGCATTACATATTCATCAGGGAACGATAGCTCATGTGCCGATTAATGGAACGTTACCATTGAAAGTGACCGCTACGGATAATGGAAATGAGGTAGCGAATCCGGCGATTACCTATATATCCAGTGATCCGAATGTGGTTAGTGTAGATCAGCAAGGCCAGGTGATGGGTATCGCTTTGGAACAAGCAAGCATCACCGCAAAATTAACGTATCACCCTACAATATTGAGTACGATTGAAATGAGAGTCGTCGAAACGGGAACGCATAACTATTCGATAGCCATTACCGGCAATTCAGTTCTAAAAACAGGCCAAAGCGCCTCATACGTCAGTCATATCTATGATCATGGAGTGGAAGTATTTGACCAGTCGGTAGAGTGGAGCCTACGAAATCAAGATGATTCAACTCCTATCATGGGGAGCATGACAGCGAGTACAGGAAATAGCGTAACTATAAAAGCAGGAAGCAGTAGTGGAGCGAACAATAAAGCCCTTGTGTTGACGGCCACTTTAGTAAGCGATCCTAGCATTACCGCAGAAAAGAACATTAGACTTAAGAATTTATTCTAAGCTTTATATCTATCGGCTTGCCCTAGAGGTGAGCCATTTTTATTTCAAAGGAGCACATATATATGCAACGAAAATCTATTGATTATCTACTGAGTCTAAGCCTGTTAAAACAATTGAAAGCCCATAATGTAATTACAGAAGAAGAATTTATAGCCATTGACCAGCTCAATAAAAAATCTTTCAAGTAGCTATAACATGGGCAGAAATGGACTTGATGATGTGCCGCAAGCATTATACCATGTGACCGTATAAAGAAGATATCGAAGGGAGAAACACCTATGGCACAAGCCGCAACCGCAAAAAAAGTCGTCGTCGTTCCCATTAAAACGATGGACATCGTAGAAGGAATTCAATCGATTCAAAAGAAGAAAGTCGCTGCCTATTGCCGGGTCAGTACCGATTCCGAGGAGCAAAAGGAGAGCTATACCAATCAGGTGAATCACTATACTCAACACATTCAAAACAACTTGGAATGGGAAATGGCTGATATTTACGCAGATGAGGGCATCAGTGGAACCAACACCAAAAATAGAACGCACTTTAATCGGATGATACAGGATGCCCGAAATGGTAAACTGGATCTCATACTGGTCAAGTCGATTTCAAGATTTGCCAGAAATACATTAGATTTATTGAAATATGTACGGGAACTCAAAAGTCTCGGAGTGGCTGTATTCTTTGAACGAGAGAACATTAATACACTCGATACCACAGGCGAAGTATTGCTGACCATTCTGAGTTCTCTTGCACAAGACGAGAGTCGGAATATTTCTGAGAATAGTCGATGGGGCATATTACGTGGCTTCCAAAACGGCAAAGTCTTCTGTAACACGAACCGCTTCCTCGGCTACGATAAGGACGAGCAGGGGGAACTGGTGATTAACGAGCCAGAAGCAGAGATTGTACGCAGGATATATGAGGAGTATTTGGGTGGAAAAAGCTATCAGGCGATTGCTAGAGGATTGATGCGAGATCACATTAAAACAGTCACGGGTGGCGATACGTGGTGGGATTCCTCCATTACCTTAATTCTGACCAATGAGAAATATTACGGAGCTTTGCTTCAGCAAAAGACGGTAACGGTAGATTTTCTAACCCACAAACGAATAAGGAATCAAGGACAGGAGCAGCAATATTTAATTGAGGACAACCATGAACCGATTGTATCCAAGGAACTATTTGAAGCGGTGCAAAAAGAGAAGGCACGCCGTGCCAAGCTAAAAGGGAGTGTGATGGGGGAGAGTAAAAGATACTCCAGTAAATACGCACTGAGCAGTAAAGTATATTGTGGATGCTGTGGGGCCATTTTTAAACGACGAACCTGGAACAGCAATAATCCATCCAAAAAAGTGGTATGGCAATGCAAAACGTATGTCAATGAAGGTAAAGTAGCCTGTGATGCCAAATCGGTTGATGAGCAAGTTTTACATTCCGCGTTTGTACGATTGTTCAACCGGATGTATGAGAACAAGG
>NZ_JTHP01000125.1 GCF_000943545.1 Paenibacillus terrae | reverse complement strand
ACACGACGACTTATGTGACTGGTGAATCTTACTATGAGCAGACATTGGACAGCATACGGAATCAGATCGGATCATTGCCCAATCATCTGCATGTGCTTCCCTATATTCACAATATGCCGGAGGTGCTGGCTTGTACCTCTTTAATCGTTAATCGCGCCGGCGCATCCTTTTTGGCTGAAATCACATCATTGGGTATTCCATCCATTTTGATTCCATCTCCCAATGTGACGAACAACCATCAGGAGGCCAATGCCCGTACACTCGAAAAGGCAGGGGCTTCTGTCATGATTGTGGAGAAGGACTTGACTGGTGCGTCCTTGTTTCAATCTATTGCGGGGATTATGGAGGATGAGGCATTGCGCAGCCGGATGGCTGAATCAGCGTCAGCGCTTGGCAAGCCTGATTCAGCCGATATTTTAGTAAAAGAAATGGAGCGTCTTGCCCGTAAAAGTTAGACCGTAGCGCAGACTGGGCGGTTGTCACACACCGGATGGTATTGACATAAGATACCCTATACATTGTGACCATCACTCAGGCTGCCGGTTGTCAGGTGAGAGCCATACAACCATGCGGGGCAAGCAACAAGGAGGTTTCAGTACAAATGCAGCAATGGATGCCATTATTAGCGGAGCATGATATCGGAAAAGTGCTGGAGCATGAGCCGCTTTCCAAATATACGACGTGGAAGATTGGGGGTCCGGCGGATGCACTTGTCATCCCGGATACCAAGGAGCAGCTAGCAACTTTACTGCGGCTGGCTGGCGAGCACGGAATCCCGTGGATGCAGTTGGGACGGGGCTCGAACATGCTCGTTTCCGATAAAGGAATCCGGGGCCTCGTGATCAAACTGGGACCGGGATTTGATTATGTCCGTTTTGAAGATGAACGGATCGTCGCCGGTGGAGGCGTGTCACTAGTCAAACTGTGTGTTATGGCCAGCAAGCAGGGGCTATCCGGTCTCGAATTTGCGGGAGGTATCCCAGGATCGGTTGGCGGGGCTGTCTACATGAACGCCGGTGCCCATGGGTCTGATGTGTCACAAATATTCCAGTCCGCTGAGATTGTGCTGGATACAGGGGAATTGGCTGTGTATGATGCCGAACAAATGCATTTCAGCTATCGTCACTCCGTGCTGCATGAGCAGCGTGGAATGGTGACAGAGGCGGTGTTTCGGATGAAGCAGGGCAACCGTGAGGAAATTTCGGCGGCTCTTGCGGCTTTCAAAGATCGTCGTAGGCTGACTCAGCCGTTACAGCTGGCTTGTGCGGGAAGTGTGTTTCGCAATCCGCCAGGAGACTATGCGGCCCGTCTCATTGAAAACGCAGGTCTCAAGGGCTTAAAAGCGGGAGGCGCTGAGGTTTCCGTACAGCATGCCAATTTCATTGTTAATACCGGTCAAGCGACAGCAGAGGACGTGCTTACCCTAATGAAGCATATTCAAAGTACAATATCATCTCAAACCGGCATCAAGCTAGTTCCGGAGGTTTTCGTAGTGGGTGAGCGGTAAACTCGGAGGTGATACATTGGACAAATTGGTGATTGAGGGAGGCCGTCCCTTGTCAGGCACCATACGTATCCATGGGGCAAAAAACGCGGCACTACCCATTCTTGCGGCAAGCTTGCTTGCACAAGGAAAAGTAGAAATTCGGAATGTGCCCCATCTATTAGACATTAAGGTCATGCTGCACATCCTTGAGAGACTTGGCTGTACATGCCGACATGAAGAGGAAACGGTATACGTGGATACGTCGTCCGTCCGAACGTTCCAGATTCCGGAAGATTTGATGAAGCAGATGCGCTCGTCTATCTTTCTGATGGGACCGCTGCTCGCCAGATATGGAGAAGTTTCCATTTACCAGCCGGGAGGCTGTGCCATAGGCGAGCGCAAAATTGATCTTCACTTGGATGGCCTGAAGGCTCTTGGAGCGGAGATCGTGGAAAAAGAAGAACAAATTACGTTTCGGGCTCGCAAGCTGACTGGAACGGATATCCATCTGGATTTCCCGAGCGTGGGGGCTACAGAAAACATTATGATGGCCGCTGCGTTGGCCGAAGGCCAGACAACGATTACCAACGCAGCGAGGGAACCTGAGATTCAGGATCTTCAAAACTTCCTGAATGCGATGGGAGCTCGTATTATCGGAGCGGGGACGGATACGATTACGATTACGGGAGTCAACTCCTTGAATCCGTGTACGTATGAGGTTATTCCCGACCGTATTGTGGCCGGGACCGTTATGATCGCGGCTGCGGCCACGCGTGGCAGTGTGTCGTTGACGCACTGTAATCCCTCCCATTTGTCCGCTCTGATTCACGTCCTCAGGCGGGCTGGTGTTCAAATCGGCATCTTGAATGATATAATGACCGTAAGCTGCATGAGCCGCCCCAAAGCGGTGGAAAGGATTGTTACCTCCCCTTACCCGTCTTTTCCGACGGACTTGCAGTCACAAGTCATGGTTCTGCTTTCTCTGGCAGATGGCTTTAGTGTGATGAAAGAGACGGTCTTCGAAAGTCGATTCAAACATGTGAATGAATTGAATGTGATGGGTGCCGATATTACGGTTGATGCGAATGCCGCCTTTATACGGGGAGTTCCCCGTGTGTATGGGGCCACGGTAGAGGCTACCGATCTACGCGCGGGGGCTGCGCTGGTTATAGCGGGTCTGGCAGCTCAAGGCCTTACCATTGTCGAGCAGGTACACCATATTGACAGAGGGTATGACCGGATTGAGCGTCTTTTCCAGGGACTGGGTGCACGAATGAGCCGTCAGTCTCCGGTGCCGGAGCAACTGGATTTCGTAAATTAATGCCTGTAATGTCCCTCCGCTAGCGGAGGGACCAAAGGCTTTTGTGGAGAGAAGCTATGCCAAACGCTCAAATACCTGTTCTTAAACAGAACAGAATGAAAAAAAGAACAAGTCGGAAGATTGCCATCCTGCTCATTTTGTTGTTTATCGTACTGCTTGCTGTTCTCTTTTTCCGTTCCTCGTTAAGCCGGGTTTCTGAAATCCGTTTTGACGGTAATGTATTTTCGACTCGGGAACAGTTGCTTAATCGAAGTGGTCTGGCTATCGGGGATCAGTATTTCGGAGTCAGTTCTTCAGGCATTTCCAATAAGCTGCGAGAGATTCAGTCGATTCAACAAGTAACAGTGGACAAGCAGTTTCCAGGAGTTATTGCTGTTCATATTAAAGAGTATGCTACGGTTGCTTACGAGTTGCAGAGTGATGGGAGCCTGCGCGCCATTCTTGCAAATGGGACAAGCGTTGGCGTGGGCAGCAGCGGAATTGCAGTTGAGAAGCCCATTTTGACCAAATGGAAATCGGATGATCCCTACAAAGCAAAGCTGTGTGATGCGTTATCTCGGATTCCGGGGGAATGGACTGCCGATATTTCGGAAATCATTCCTGCGCCGATCCCTTCTTTTCCAGACCGTATAAAAATGTATACGCGCTCTCAATTTGAGGTTATTACGACGGTTTCTCTTCTGAGCTCTAAAATCAGTTATTTGAATCAGGTGCTGGAAACAGAAGAGCCTGGTTTGATCACAATGCTGGAGGCAGATTCCTACGTTCCGTTCAAACAGGATACGAGCGAAGAGCCCCAAGAAAAAGATACTACTCAGTGATGTGAAAAAATGCTAGAATTGATTTTATGGGTAATAGACTTGCCTCCTTCTTTTTTCTTCGAATTTTTATGTGACTGCAACCATAAATTGGCTTCTAAAAAATTTGTAGAAAAAAGAGGGAAAGCATGGAGTATGTTGAATATGTACAGAGTGTGTTCAAAGAACGAAATTCATTTTGGAGTCAGGAGGTGCCACAGACTTGAGCAACAATGACATCATTGTTAGTTTGGACATCGGTACATCCAAAGTTCGGGCTATTATTGGGGAAATGAACAATGGAACCTTTAATATTATTGGAGTTGGATCTGCCGACTCGGAAGGGATTCGCAAAGGTGCAATTGTAGACATCGATCAAACCGTGCAATCAATCCGTAACGCCGTGGATCACGCAGAGCGCATGGTTGGTATTCAAATAACAGAAGTGTATGTGGGGATTTCAGGCAACCATATTGGCCTGCAAAATAGTCATGGCGTAGTAGCCGTGTCCAACGAGGACCGTGAAATCGGTGAGGAGGACATTGAGCGTGTGCTCAAGGCAGCTGAAGTTATTGCAGTACCACCAGAGAGAGAAATTATTGACGTGGTAGCCAAGCAGTATGTCGTGGATGGCCTTGAAGGTATTCAAGACCCTCGCGGTATGATCGGAGTTCGTCTGGAAGTAGAGGCTACGATTGTTACGGGAGGCAAGACGCCGATACATAATCTGTTGCGCTGCGTTGAGAAGGGCGGCTTGAGAATCAAAGATTTGGTGCTGCTACCTCTGGGCGCTGGACAATTGTCACTTTCGAAGGATGAAAAGGTGATGGGTTCGGTGCTGGTGGATATTGGTGCAGGCTCTACAAATGTTGCTATTTTCCAGGAAGGAACGATTGTTGCCACATCTACACTTCCCATCGGCGGAGAATTTGTAACCAATGATATAGCCTACGGACTGAGAACCCTTACCGATCAAGCCGAAAAAGTAAAGCTTAAATACGGCTGCGCATGGTATGATGATGCGGCAGCCGATGTCGTCTTTAAAGTGACCCGTATTGGCAGTAATGTCGATAAGGAATTCAATCAACAGGACTTGGCTGCCATTATTGAGCCGAGGGTGCAGGAAATCTTTCAACTCATTCAGGCGGAAGTTAAGCGCTTGGGTTACACAGAGCTTCCGGGGGGTTATATACTTACCGGAGGCACCGTCTCCATGCCTGGTGTACTTCAGGTGGCACAAAGCGAACTGGCCGCTTCTGTAAGGATCGCCGTACCGGACTTTATCGGTGTAAGGGATCCGGGTTACACAAGTGGAGTCGGCATCTTGCATAATGCCATTCGCTACTATCGCGGAAGATCGACCAGCGTTAGCAGCAACAGCGGTGGAAGTTCCAAGAAGCCGACCAACCGAACCAAGAGCAGTCCCGTTGCGGAAGGCGAGCAAAAGCAGGGGTTGATTGAACGCTTAAAAAACATGTTCAGTGAGTTTATATAACGTTCATTGCTAATTATGCCAATCATGGACGGGCCATCCATGCACATTGAGGGGGAGATGGAATAGTATGTTGGAATTTGATTTTGAAATGGAGAGCTTGGCTCAAATTAAAGTGATCGGCGTCGGAGGCGGCGGCAGCAATGCGGTTAACCGAATGATCGAAAATGGTGTTCAGGGTGTGGAGTTTATCACCGTCAACACAGATGCTCAGGCGCTTCATTTAGCGAAGTCTGAGCATAAGCTTCAAATTGGTGATAAGCTGACTCGCGGCCTGGGTGCCGGAGCTAATCCGGATGTGGGTAAAAAAGCGGCTGAGGAGTCGCGTGAACTCATTATGAACACACTCAAAGGTGCGGATATGGTATTCGTGACGGCGGGAATGGGTGGCGGTACAGGTACTGGAGCAGCTCCTGTCATTGCTGAAATTGCCAAGGAATGCGGCGCGCTGACTGTAGGCGTTGTAACACGACCATTCACATTTGAAGGGCGTAAGCGCTCCAATCAAGCCGAGCTGGGCATTGAGGGATTAAAAGAAAAGGTAGACACTTTGATTGTTATCCCAAATGATCGCCTGCTTGAAATTGTGGATAAAAAGACCCCTATGCTGGAAGCATTCCGCGAAGCGGACAATGTTCTTCGTCAGGCGGTACAAGGTATTTCTGATTTGATCGCTGTACCGGGTCTGATCAACCTTGACTTTGCTGACGTAAAAACGATCATGACGGAGCGCGGCTCAGCCTTGATGGGAATTGGCGAAGCAACTGGCGAGAATCGGGCGGCTGAAGCAGCACGCAAGGCTATCATGAGTCCGTTGTTGGAAACATCGATTGAAGGCGCACGGGGTGTGATTATGAACATCACTGGCGGTAACAATCTGTCTTTGTACGAAGTGAATGAAGCGGCTGAAATTGTAACGTCGGCTTCCGATCCGGAGGTCAACATGATTTTCGGTGCTATCATTGACGAAGAGTTGAAAGAAGAGATCAAGGTTACCGTCATTGCCACTGGCTTTGAAGGTAAACCAAGCCAACCGGCACCGGGGCGTAAACCGGCTGCCAACCCGGCGGCACCTGAATCGGCGGAGAAGGGTTCTCCTAACTTGCGTCCGTTCGGCAACACTCAGAGCAGTGATCAACTCGATATTCCGACATTTTTACGTAACCGTTCACGCAATAATAACAACGATAACTAGATTGAAATCAGATAGCCCGTATTCTCCTTGGAGATACGGGCTTCTTTCTGTTTTCTGCATCTTGTGTTCGATTCGTTAGCCGATTCAAATGTAAGAACTCCATTTTTACCATTTCCCGTGCTTCTCCCCTTTCCGACAAAATTAGTCGGTCACCGTCCCCATCGTTAGACAGACTTTGAACAGCATGACTACTATACTTAAGCCTATCCTGCAAACGCTGGGCGGGTGAACCTTTGGTTTTTTACATCGACTTAATTTTTTTGGCCAATTTGTTCATTGATGCTGTACTGCTGATGGCTACCGCCTGGATGAGAAAAATTCGTCCGGTGTGGTGGCGGCTGCTTGCTTCGGCTGTTATCGGTGCGATGTATGTGGTCATGATGTTTGTGCCGGAGCTGTCCTTTTTATTTACATTCCTGATTAAGCTGGCATTATCGGTCATTATGCTGTTGGTGGCTTTTGGATTTGGCAGCATGCAAAAGTATCTTCGTACGATGGGTGCTTTTTATATGATCAATTTTGTAGCAGCGGGAGGAATTCTGGGGATGCATTATTTACTCCAGAGTACGGGGGAATTGTTTAATGGCATCTGGTACACGGCTTCAGGTGGAATGTCCTTTGAGCTGAAAATTGCATTCTGGTTTATTTTATGCGCATTTGGCGGAGTGATGCTTTTCTTTCGTATTGTACAATCTTCAAAGCATCGCGCGGAAAGGATGAGTGGATTTCTGGGTGAGGTGCAGGTATGGATCGGACAGGATCATATTGAGTGTACAGGCTTGTTGGATACGGGGAACCAACTTCATGATCCTTTGACCCGGACACCCGTGATGGTCATGGAGGCTGCCTTGTGGGAGGCGTATTTACCCTCTTCCTGGCTCCAAAAGCTATCTGAGGGAAATGCGGATCAGCTGGTGATGGAGTTGGGAGACGAATCGTTCAACTGGCAGGATCGAGTTCGTCTCGTACCCTATCGTGGCATTAACCGTAACCACTCCTTTATGCTCGCACTCAAACCGGATCGCGTAGAGGTGGTGATGAATGGGGCTCGTTATGTGCATCATCGGGTGCTGATCGGCTTGGATGGAGGGAAGCTGTCAGCAGAGGGAAAATACCGCGCGATCATTCATCCAGATGTGACGGCACACGCGGAGGGGGCTGCTGAGCCGGAGGATCATAAGCAGGAAGCAAGCTTTGAAGCGCAGGACGATGGTCGTGGACACACGATCAGGTCTGAAGGCAATCAGGCTATTGCTGTAACGGACGAAGGGATACAGCGAGATTTAGCACCATTTTCAGAAGGGGGAGAATGACATGCGGGAACAGATGAAATTCAAGATGAAAATCAGGTTGACTTTACAGTTGCAATATTATCGTATTTTATTTTTATTCGGGTTAAAAAGTGAAGAGATTTATTATATCGGCGGCAGCGAGGCGCTCCCCCCGCCGCTGACGAGGGATGAGGAAGAGTATTTGCTTGGAAAACTCTCTTCCGGTGACGCAGCAGTACGCTCCATGTTGATTGAACGGAATTTGCGGCTGGTGGTGTACATTGCACGTAAGTTTGAGAACACAGGAATCAACATTGAGGATCTCGTATCCATAGGGGCGATTGGACTTATCAAGGCAGTTAACACCTTTGATCCCGAGAAAAAAATCAAGCTTGCTACCTATGCTTCCCGATGCATCGAAAATGAAATTTTAATGTATTTGCGCCGAAATAGTAAAACGAGAACGGAAGTTTCTTTTGACGAGCCTTTGAATATTGATTGGGATGGGAATGAGTTGCTACTTTCCGATGTGATGGGGACGGAAAATGATACCATTTACCGCAATATTGAGGAGCAGGTGGACCGCAAATTATTGCATAAGGCGCTGGATAAGCTGACGGATCGGGAACGTCTGATTATGGAGCTGCGTTTTGGCTTGCAGGACGGGGAAGAGAAGACACAGAAGGATGTTGCTGACCTGTTAGGCATCTCGCAATCCTATATTTCGCGTCTGGAAAAACGTATTATAAAGCGCTTACGGAAAGAGTTCAACAAAATGGTGTGACGTTTGGGTATATTCGGAAGCGATGGAAACGGCGAATAAAAAAACACCCTCAGGAGATAATGTACATTAATGTTGCTCCTTGGGAGGTAAGACACGATGACCCGAAACAAAGTGGAAATTTGCGGTGTGGATACCGCCAAACTGCCGGTGCTAACCAATGCGGAAATGCGCGAGCTGTTCACATCACTTCAGCAAAATAATGAACGATCAGCCAGAGAAAAATTGGTTAACGGCAATTTACGGCTCGTCCTGAGTGTGATTCAGCGCTTTAACAATCGGGGAGAGTTTGTTGACGATTTGTTTCAGGTAGGATGCATCGGCCTGATGAAGGCGATTGATAATTTTGACCTTTCGCAAAACGTGAAGTTTTCCACTTATGCGGTGCCGATGATTATCGGTGAGATACGCCGGTATTTGCGGGACAACAATCCGATCCGTGTATCCCGTTCGCTGCGAGATATTGCATATAAGGCGCTTCAAGTGCGGGATAGTCTGACAAATCTGAATTCGCGGGAACCGACGATTTTTGAAATTTCTGAGGCGCTGAACGTGCCTAAGGAAGATGTTGTGTTCGCATTAGATGCGATTCAGGACCCGGTTTCGCTGTTCGAGCCGATATATCACGACGGGGGCGACCCAATCTATGTGATGGATCAGATCAGTGATGACAGAAATAAGGACGTCTCATGGATTGAGGAAATCGCTCTGCGGGAAGCGATGCATCGCCTGGGCCAGCGTGAAAAGATGATATTGTCCATGCGTTTTTATGAAGGAAAGACGCAGATGGAGGTTGCCGACGAAATCGGTATCTCTCAAGCCCAGGTTTCGAGATTAGAGAAGTCGGCTATACAGCAAATGCAAAAGCATGTGAAGTCTTAGTTTTAAGGGAAGAGAAGCTTGGAAGGCACACCGATAAAAACGATCCTGTGTGGATCGTTTTTGCGTTTAAAGGACATTTTTTTGGGTTCTCTCGCTCATATAGTGAAATAAAGGATAGTCGTCGTGT
>NZ_JTHP01000124.1 GCF_000943545.1 Paenibacillus terrae | reverse complement strand
AACTATGGAAGGCGAAGATACATACACCCGTAGAAAGTGTGCATTCCAAGGGGCAGAAGCATGAACGAATTATTAGCTTGGAGCCAGAAATCAAGAAAGGTCATATTCTGTTCAATGCAGATAACATTCGATATAATAATCAAGTAAAGGATTATAACCGAAACTGTACATACGACGATGCTCCAGATAGTTTATATGGGGCTGTTCAATTGATTCAGTCGTTCAAGAGTCTGAAATTTTATGATCGTAGTTTGTTGTTTTGAGGATCTGTTAAAGCTCAATCTTTATTCTAATCCCATTAGCTAATGGGGAAACATAAAAGTTGATAATTTAACCAAGATAGCAAGCGGTTATGGCACTCGTCATGCCTAAATTATTTTAAACTTTACAGACATGTGAATCAAATGTATTATTATATATAAAGGAAAATTATAGAAATTTCAACAGGGGGATTTCTATTGAAGAAGGGCTTAAAGTGGACGCTGTGGGTCGTGTTGTTGTTGATTTTAGGTGGTATTTTTTTAAACTTCTATTTGAATTATTTTACATTCGCCTATGCCTTAATGAGTGTGCTTCTACTTGTATTCTCAGGTTGGGGAGCTTTGGCCAAATTAAAGAATGACGTACATGAATATAAGAACCAACTGAGAAGAGAGTCGGATATAGATGATATTGAGCGATACACCAGATAGCGTTCCAGACTGCGAGTTTGATTTTTTATAATACATATTAATAAATGTAAGATAGAATTAAGTACTATAAAATACGGGGGTCGGAGTATGCGGATTCACAAGAAGAGATTGCTTATTATGGCAGGATGTATTGCTCTATCCGTAACGTTAACAGGTTGCGGGGAACCAACCAAAGAAAACAAAGACAGCGATAATGCTGTAGAGACAATAAGCACGGTTGAATCAACTGCTGCAGATGAAGCTGTGACAGATACAGAAAGCGGTAAGGCTCCTGAGCCAGTTAAAGATCAAGGCACTAGTATAGAACCCCTGATCACCAAGACAGGAGGACTTGGGGATACGAAGGAGACTATCGAACAGCTCCGCGGGGCAGATGAGAATGGGCAGGATGCCGGCATTAGTTCTTATCAGAACAATAGTTTTCTGGCTATTTATGCCGAAGATGAAGTTACAAAGAAAAACACGGCTTTGAATATAACCCTATCATTTGAAGCTACGGATAGGCCAAGGCGCTCTGAAAAGGAAGCTATACGCGAGGCTTCTTCTGTAATTCCAAGTGACGCTGTTAAGGTCAAGGAGTATAAGGTAGACGAGGGGCGAGATGTTATCCAGTACAAGAGCAAGTTCCTTTCAGAACGCTTGAGGGGGTGGTACGACCTGGATGCAGCGAATAATCCAGAATCTATGTCAGGCACCTTTATCGTCATACTGAAGCACGATGAAGAGGGAATTTTCTCAGTCGTGGTTGGTGCCGGTAATAATCCGTAAATAAGCTCAACTAGTAACTATACATGCACCCGTGGAAAGTGTGCATTCCAAGGGGCAGATGCATTATTAGTCTGGAGCCGGAGGTTAAGAAGGACATATTTTGTTTGATTCATAAAAAATTTGATGCAATAACCAAATAAAGGATTATTTTATATCTATTGAATAGCTGGAGGATAATGAAATGATGCATCAAGCTGAGTCACTATGGCAGCGTATTATTGAAAAAGGGATAAGCAAGGAAGCTGATTTTGAAAAGAAATTGAATCTACAAGTCGGTGCAAGAGATGAAGATTTCCAGATACTCGAAAGTACGCTTGGCATCAAGCTTCCCGAAGAAATGAAAAATTTTTATAGGGTACATAATGGGCAAGATTGGAAGGTGGGAATTAGTTCTTTTGTAAGAAATTTAACACTTTCCCCTATTGCTCAAATTATCGATAACTGGAAGTTTATTCAGGAGGAATTTGATCCAGACGATTTAGAATTGGATGCCGATAATGAAATTAGCCCTTGTCTTTGGAATCCTAAATGGGTGCCAATTGCAGAGAACGGTAGCGGGGACTATCTCTGTCTTGATACAGATCCGTCCGAAGTGGGAGTTGTAGGACAAGTACTATACTTTTGGCACGATTGGGGAAACCGTTCTGTAGAGGGGAACAACCTATATGAATTCATTGAAATTTGTCTGGAAGAAGAGGATTGAATGAAGTTGTAAGTGTACAAAAGAAATTAAACTCCCTAACAGAATAGTTTAATGAAGGAACTGCCTTTTTTAATGGGCAGTTTTTTTGATATGTGCAACAAAAATCAGTGGAAATATAGCGTTGTTATTTTGAAAGGATTCGATGAGATGCAAATTACGGAACAAATCATTACAGAATGTCTAAATGAACTCCAATTGGCTGCATTAGCCAAACAGAAATATGCAGATTACTACAATGGTCAGCATGCTATTCTCAAGAACTATGCCATGCAAGAAAGCCCGAAGCAATCAAAAGCTCATTTTCAATTTCCCTCGTAAGTTCGTAGATAATGAAGTGGGCTATCTGCTTGGAAATCCAGTAAACTATGTGTCCAAGTCGGATCAGGATGAAGCTATACATAATATAGATGTACATATGAGTCATTGGGACAAAGAGCATAATCTACAGCTTCGGAAACAATCCGAAATCTTCGGTGAGAGCTTCGAATTAAACTATATTGATTCGGATGGGCAGTTTTCAGCTACGGTATTGTCTCCTTTGAATGCCTATGTATTGGAAGATGGAACAGCAGAACGAAATGTACTATTAGGACTACATAAATTTACGAGACGTTTTGATAAGCAAGTATATTTGGACGTGTATACCGACCATGAAATTCTACACTATACAATCGGCAGTGATGATAAAGGCAATCAAATGAAGCAAAATCAATCACCCGAATTAAAATATATCGGCAAACATAATCACATCTTTGGAAGAGTCCCGCTTATCTCCTGTCCAGCTAATACAGAGAGAAAAAGTGGTTTCCATGATGTGATTTCTTTATTTGATGCCTATAACGCTTTGAACTCTGATTTGGTCAATGAAATCGCAGATCATCGCAACGCCTATCTCGTGATTGAAAACGCGAAATTGGAAGCTGAAGATTTATTGAATATGAAGAAGATGGGCATTATTCAAGTTCCGGCTGGAGGAAAGGTAAGCTGGCTTACGAAGGAGATTAATGATTCTTTTGTGAAAAACGAGTTGGATAACATTGAACGCAAAATTTTCGACATGATGGATCAGGTTAATTTCAATGAGAATTGGGCCAGCAATACTTCTTCCTTAGCGCTGAGAAATAAGCTGCTGAATTTGGAGAATCGAGTGGCGATGCGTGAAGCGTTGATGGAAAAGGCGATCAAGCAACGTTTACGCAATTTCTTCACCTTTCTGCACATTAAAGAAGGCGTTCAATATGATTACCGGGATATCGCTGTGAAGTTTACTCGTAACTTGCCGACAGACTTGGTTGGGATGGCTGATGTGATTGTGAAACTGAAAGAAGTGGTCTCTCAGGAAACATTGCTAACACTGTTACCGTTTGTAGAGAATCCCAAGCTGGAATTCAATAAATTTCATTCGGAGCAGCAACGATTAGCAGATACGGCTGAGGAGAAATCGGATGCAGAATAAAAATAGGGTCAAGCGGCTGGTGAAGAATAATTGTGCTTGTTATTTCGGAGCGAAGTATGGTATCCCAAACTATTGCTGTTTACAGGATGGCCCATGTGTATTCTTTGGTCAAAATGATACTCTGCCCCGTTGTATATATTTTGAAAAAGGAGTTTTATCCATAGACGAGAAGCTGGAACGAGAATATACGTCTGAGCGGAATGTAGAATCTGAATTTAAAACAGCGCAACCGAGGGTGAACTGTCAGAAATGTGGGGCTGCATTTTCAGCTCATTCGAATCGGCAAAAATACTGTGAGAAATGTAGAGATAAGAATGCGAATGAAAAGACGAAATTGCGGATGCGTCAGATGAGGAAAAAACAGGCTTGATGTTACGCTTTAGAAGTATAAAAAGCCCAATAAACTAAGGGAGAAAAACAACTCAAAATGAGGAGTTGGTATGTTTGTGCCTATTTCTCGTTTTTACGGTTTCTAATGCGTAACATCATTGTAGCAGATATGACGTTAAACGAATTGAACATACATATACGTGTTCGAAAGCTCGAACCCAAACAGACTCGGTGTTACGCTTTAGGCTGTCAAAAATCCAAATGAAATAAGGGTTAAAAATACCTAAAAGTGGGGAGTTGGTATGTTTGTACCTTTTCCTCGTTTTTGTGATTCCTAAAGCGTAACATCCCTGTCCTAAGCATGACATTAAACGGCTTAATTCAATACATACATAAGCGTGTTCGGTTCTGCGTAGTCGAATGGGCGATAAAGGAGATTATCGAAAATGAATTTAGAACAAATGAAGCAGTTGATTGAAGAAAACCAAACGAATGAGGAATGGCAAACGTATCTTCAGGGTTTGAATCTGTATAGCGTAGAAGGGATAGAGCAATTCATTCAATCTAATAAGGAAGCAAAAAGTTGGTTCGATAGCACGGTGGACAAACGATCAGCTAAATCGTTGGAAACGTGGAAAGCTAATCATCTGGAAAGTGCGGTGGATGTTGAGATCAAGAAGCGATTCCCGGCTAAGGATGAGAAAGAAATCGAAGTCGAGAAGCTACGAGCCGAAGTGGAGCATATGAAGCTAGAGAAGCAACGTGAACGGTTAACCAGTCAAGCAATTAAAATTGCATCCGAAAAGAAACTTCCACTCCCGTTAGTGGATTTTTTTATTGGTGCAGATGAAGAAGGGACGACAGCGAATTTAGCTATGTTGGAACAATCGCTGCAAATGGGTATCCAACAGCAGGTCGAACAACGGCTCAAAGGGGATGGATATACACCCCCAGCTAGTTCAACGAGTAGCACATTTACATTGGATTCGATTAAAGGAATGTCCCCCAACGAGATTAATCAGCATTGGGATCAAGTCAAACAAGCATTACAAAACAAACAATAATCAATAGAAAAGGACAGGGTGATTAGATATGTCAGTACAAAATTTTATTCCTACCATTTGGAGCGCACGTTTAAATGAAAGTTTGAAGAAAAATTTGGTGTACGGTAATGTGGTCAACACCGATTATGAAGGTGAGATTCAAGGTCAAGGCTCCACAGTAAAAATCAATTCGATTGGAGCGGTGACGATTGGCAACTATGACAAGGTAGCAGGAATCGGGAGTCCACAGGAGTTGGATGCTACGCAAAAGACGTTGGTAATTGATCAGGCCAAGTATTTCAATTTTCAAGTGGATGATGTAGATGCTGCTCAAGCGAATGTAAATCTACTGGATGGTGGAATCGTGGAAGCCTCTTATGGACTCGCCAATGTGGTGGATCAGTATCTTGCTGGATTTTACACGGAGGTCAAAGCCGAGAATACAATGGGTAACGACACCACGCCTATGGTTCCAAGCAAAGATACAGCCTATGATTTGCTGATTGATTTAGGCGTAATATTGGACGAAAATAATGTACCTGAATCGGAACGATTTGTGGTGGTTCCCGCATGGTATTATGGCTTGCTGCTGAAAGATGCACGTTTTACCAAAGACCCGAACATTATCCGTACAGGTTATGTCGGAGATATTGATGGTATGATCGTTTATAAATCCAACAATGTGCCGAATACCACAGGAGCTAAGTATAAAATTATTGCGGGTCATAAGAGCGCCATTTCGTTTGCCGGGCAAGTGGATTCAGTGGAGGCGTTCAGACCAGAGAAACAATTTTCAGATGCGGTGAAAGGTTTACAGGTGTTTGGAGCCAAATGTATCAAGCCTGAAGCTCTTGCTGTACTCACAGCCAATAAGTCTTAATTGAAAGTGGATGATATGAGAACACATTCTAATAGAAGAAACACGTTTAGGGTGTCCGTTTTGGATGCCCTATTTTTCATTTTTGGAGGGTGATAAGATGTGGTTTTTGAATCAGGAAACAGGCTGCACATGGGAAGTCACAGATCAGGAGTTAATGCTGCGGTTACAGGCTAGTGGGCATTATGAGCAAGTAGAGGAACCGCAACCAGATGAGACTAAGCAAGAAGCAGCCCAAACGAAAGTACAAGCTACCAAGAGCATGAAGCGTACCGAGAAGGAACAGGTAAAGGAGGTATAGGAGACAGCACATGAGTGAGCTAATGGATTTGATGAAACGATTATTAGGCATGGAACCAATAGACATATCCAAGGATGGTATCCTGATCCACTATTTGAATAAAGCAAGGAGTAATATTTATGGCTATTGTAACCTGGCAACGCTACCTGTGGAATATGATGATGTCATGGTCGATTATGCGGTGTATCTATATAAAAATCGGGATTCGGTTGGCTTAACACATAAGCAAGAAGGTGAACGCTCAGCCACCTATGAAGCAGGCATTCCGACAAGTATCAGGCTGGCTCTTCCTCTGCCTAAAATTAAGGTAGGTACAGACTGATGTTCTATGATACGAAGCTGGAAATTTTAGATGCTACTCATTTCAAACCTGTTCTGTCAGTGATGGCAGATGTACAACCTTATCGCAAAAGCTTTTCATTTGAAGATAGTTACACCTTGGAGACAATATATCGAGCTTTCTGTCCACTGGAATCTTTATTGCAATTAAACGGCTATGTCCAATTTGCTAAGGATGTCTTTATTATTTTGGATATGAAGGAATGGAATGATTATGTGGAGTTGTACCTTTATCGTTGTAAGCAGGATTTTGGTTTGGAGGTAGAGGAATGACACGGAGCTTAGAGCCGATGATTGATTTCTTCCTACGAGAGAAAGGCGAGCTTGTACACATAAACGGTGTAAGACAGCTTGCTCTGATTCGGGATGCGACAGATACCATTCAAATGACCGATGAAAAAATCATTCGTGCAGCAACACCCTTACATACAGGAGATAGCGTGGATTATCGTTATGAACAGTATCTGATCACCAGTCAGGTGGATCGAAATGAAAAGTCTTGTCGAGGCAGAATGAGAAAGTGTAATCAACGACTAGCATTAAACTGGAATGGACAGGTGAAATGGTTTGATGCTGTGGTAGAAGCCAGAACGTTTTCAACGGAAACAGGTAAAGTTATCTCCATGCCAGAGGGAAATATCCTGGTTACAGTACAGGACAATGCAGACACGCGAAACATCGCATTGAACCAACGATTCTATATGACTCATCAGCCGTTTAAAGTGACTGGAATTGATCGCACGATGAATGGCATCATCCAGTTAAGCTGCACATTAGATAGCATAAATACAGCTTATGATGACGTGGAACATAACATTGCAGACAGATGGAAGTACGAGATTACTCATACATATGCTTTACAAATCAATCAGGGAACGATAGCTCATGTGCTGCTCAACGAAACGTTATCTTTGAATTTGACTGCTACGGATAACGGGAATGAGATGGTTAATCCAGTCATAACTTTCATTACAAGCGATCCGAATGTGGTTAGCGTAGATCAGCATGGACAGGTTATAGGCATCGCTTTGGGACAAGCAAGCATCACCGCGAAATTAACGTATCATCTGACAGTGCTGAGTACCATTGAATTGAGAGTCGTTGAAACGGGAACGCATATCTATTCGATAGCCATTACCGGTAATCCCATGCTAAAAACAGGCCAAAGCGCCTCATACGTCAGTCATATCTATGATCATGGAACAGAAGTGTTTGACCAGTCGGTAGAGTGGAGCCTACGGAATCAAGATGATTCAACTCCTATCATGGGGAGCATAATAGCAACTACAGGAAATAGCGTGACTGTGAAAGCCGGAAGCAGTAGTGGTGCAATCAACAAAGTCCTTGTGTTGACAGCCACCTTAGTAAGTGATCCTAGCATTACCGTAGAAAAGAACATTAGCCTTAAAAATTTATTCTAAGCTTTATATCTATCGGCTTGCCCTAGAGGTGAGCCATTTTTAATTTTAAAGGAGCACATACATATGCAACGAAAATCTATTGATTACTTGCTCAGTCTAAGCCTGTTGAAGCAATTGAGATCACAACATGTCATTACAGAAGAAGAGTTTATCGCGATTGATGAGCTGAATAAAAAGTCTTTCAAATAGCTATAACATGGGCAGAAATGGACTTGATGATGTGCCGCAAGCATTATACCATGTGACCGTATAAAGAAGATATCGAAGGGAGAAACACCTATGGCACAAGCCGCAACCGCAAAAAAAGTCGTCGTTGTTCCCATTAAAACGGTGGACATCGTAGAAGGAATTCAATCTATCCAGAAAAAGAAAGTCGCAGCCTATTGCCGGGTCAGTACCGATTCCGAGGAGCAAAAGGAGAGCTATACCAATCAGGTCAATCATTATACCCAATACATTCAAAACAACTTGGAATGGGAAATGGCTGATATCTATGCCGATGAAGGGATCACTGGAACCAGCACCAAAAATAGAACACATTTTAATCGGATGATACAGGATGCTCGAAACGGTAAACTGGATCTTATTCTAGTGAAATCTATTTCGAGATTTGCGAGAAATACACTGGATTTATTGAAATATGTACGGGAACTCAAAAGTCTCGGAGTCGCCGTATTCTTTGAACGGGAGAACATTAATACGCTGGATACCACAGGCGAAGTATTGCTGACCATCCTGAGTTCCCTTGCCCAAGACGAGAGTCGAAACATTTCTGAGAATAGTCGATGGGGCATATTACGAGGCTTTCAAAACGGCAAAGTCTTCTGCAACACGACTCGCTTTCTTGGCTACGATAAGGACGAGCAGGGGGAACTGGTGATTAACGAGTCGGAAGCCGAGATTGTACGCAGAATATACGAGGAGTATTTGGATGGGAAAAGCTATCAGGCGATTGCTAGAGGATTGATGCGAGATCACATTAAAACAGTCACAGGTGGCGATACGTGGTGGGATTCCTCCATTACCTTAATTCTGACCAATGAGAAATATTACGGAGCCTTGCTTCAGCAAAAGACGGTAACGGTAGATTTTCTAACCCACAAACGAATAAGGAATAAAGGACAGGAGCAGCAATATTTAATTGAGAATAACCATGAACCGATTGTATCCAAGGAACTATTTGAAGCGGTGCAAAAGGAAAAGGAACGGAGGGCCAAGCTGAAAGGGAGCGTGATGGGGGAGAGTAAAAGGTACTCCAGTAAATATGCACTTAGCAGTAAAGTATATTGTGGATGCTGTGGAGCCATTTTTAAACGCCGAACCTGGAACAGCAATAATCCATCCAAAAAAGTGGTATGGCAATGCAAAACGTATGTCAATGAAGGAAAAGCAGCATGTGATGCCAAATCGGTTGATGAACAAGTTTTACATTCCGCGTTTGTGCGATTGTTCAACCGGATGTATGAGAATAAG
>NZ_JTHP01000123.1 GCF_000943545.1 Paenibacillus terrae | reverse complement strand
CTCATGTATTGGGACAGGCTACCTGAGTTTGAGGAAATGGAACTAGGCATGTACATTGATCCAGCCATTAAAGCCGGGAAGAAAAATGACTATTCTGCGGTTTCAATTATTGGGCAGCATCGGAAAACGAAGCAGATGTATGTGATTGACGGGAATATCTATAAACTGTTGCCGGATGATTTGTTCCAAGTGGCTATTGAGAAATTGAAGCTTTATCCTGTAGATAAGCTCGGTTTTGAAGTCAATCAGGCACAAAGCTATATGAAGCAAAAGTTCGAAGAAGAGCTATGGAAGGCGAATATACATACACCCGTAGAAAGTGTTCATTCCAAGGGTCAAAAGCATGAACGCATTATTAGCTTGGAGCCGGAAGTGAAGAAGGGTCATATTCTGTTCAATGCAGATAACCTCAGATATAATAACCAGATAAAAGATTATAACCGAAACTGCCAATATGATGATGCGCCAGATAGTTTATATGGGGCTGTTCAATTGATTCAGTCGGTCAAGAGTTTAAAGTTTTATGATCGAGGCTTATTATTTTGAGACTTTTGCTAGATACTCATTCATTATTTTGATCCAATTTTGTTAAGCTAATGGGCAGGATAACTTAACCAGTTACCCAATTAGTTGTTTGTATTGTTGCAAGGAAAGGGGATGCAAATGGCCATTTGTTTGGACTACGAGTTAGTTGAGATAAGAGGAACCGTTGCTGTGTATAAATTTGGAAACTGCTTGAAGGAATTAGATGGAACTTTTGAGATTGATCTACCCAAGTTGATAAGTGGGGAAATATCGATGCAAGCACCAATTGGTGAAGTAGTGAAACTAAAGAATGACAACCAATCTCAAGCTAAGGCCATCAAAGTATTTGGAAAGATATATAAACATTATCTTGAACATCACGAATATCCTACAAAGGGTGGATATTATGCTTAGTTAATCGGAGTTTATTCTTTTTATCTTATAACGATCAATGGAAGATATAAAAATTACTTAGTGGACTTGAAAAGGAGCGGGAATATGGGCCTGGATGCTTATGTAGTATGCAATTGTGTGAAGGAAGGAAATGTTAAGCCTCCCCCTTTTGATATAAGCTTGCTGGAAATTACGGACGAAGGAATCGACATACTGGAATCTGTAAATGACGAAACCTATGAGCTTTATCAGCAGTGGCGGGAGAACGCTTGCGAGCATGAAGACTTTTACTATTATCAAGACCGGGTTTTTAATGTCGCAGGAGGAAATTTCTTTTATGGAATCATTGACCGGTTGGGGCAGGACAAATTCCCATTATTATTTTCAATTGGGGAGAAGTCACTCTCCGCCGATCAGGCCGAAAAAGCTTTAAAGGAACTGGATATTTTTGAATCAGGAGCAAGCAAGCTGCAAGGGATTTTCCTCGTAGATACTGTATCTAATGATGAATATGGGAGATCTCTTCCTGGAGAGGATAAGTGGTTCTTATCATCTGGAGGCGAGCACACTTATCAGTTAAACGACCGAGGATTCTGTATTCTAGACAGAGATCATCGTGAGCTTTTTCATTCAGTAGCGTTCGCCCAGGAAGTAATGAGTGTTGAAAAAGAAGGACGGAAGCATAAGCATGCAAGATTTCATGATTTGGAGATGGGACGAATTTTTGAATCTTCTTATCCGCTAAGCCGAAAGATATGGGGAATCGATGAGCTGTATTATCCAAAATCTTTTCAGGTCGTAAAGAGAAATCTAAAGGGATCTGATTCTCGACCCGCGCGAGTACTAAGAAGCCTGTTTGAGGCTTCCTTACAGATAGGTAATCCGATCATTTGGGCATAAAGAGACCTGAGATGAAGCATTTGAATATTAACGGAATACGATCCTGTGCTGATTACAAATCCAGACTTTTTGAGATAGCTTAATATTATTCTTAACTTAGCATAATTGAGCTAACGGGAAACTTTAGTTCAACAAGGAACTACCTTATTAAAGGTGGTTTTTTTATTTATGAAGAAATTAACAACCAACAATTACATAGCCCATTTTGAAAGGATTCGATGAGATGCAAGTAACCGAACAAATCATATTAGAGTGTCTAAATGAACTCCAATCGACTGCAATAGCCAAACAGAAATATGCAGATTACTACAATGGGAATCACTCCATTTTAAAGAACTATGCGATGCAAGAAAGCCGAAGCAATCAAAAGCTTCTCTTTAATTTCCCACGTAAGTTCATAGATAACGAAGTGGGTTATCTGCTCGGTAAGCCAGTAAACTATGTGTCCAAGTCAGATCAGGACGAAGCCATACATAATATAGATGTACAAATGAGTCATTGGGACAAAGAGCACAATCTACAGCTTCGGAAACAATCCGAAATCTTTGGCGAGAGCTTTGAATTGAACTATATTGATTCGGATGGTCAGTTTTCAGCCACGGTGCTATCCCCTGTGAATGCGTATGTGTTGGAGGACGGAACAGCAGAAAGAAACGTATTACTTGGCCTACATAAATTTACGAGACGGTTTGATAAGCAAGTATATTTGGACGTGTACACCGACCATGAAATTCTACACTATACAATCGGTAGCTATGATAAACAGAATCAGAGTAAGCCAAACCAATCACCTGAACTGAAATATATCGGCAAACATAATCACATCTTTGGAAGAGTCCCGCTTATCTCCTGTCCAGCTAATACGGAGAGAAAAAGTGGCTTCCATGATGTGATTTCTTTATTTGATGCCTATAACGCATTGAATTCCGATTTGGTCAATGAAATCGCAGATCATCGCAACGCCTACCTCGTGATTGAGAATGCCAAGTTGGAAGCTGACGATTTATTGAATATGAAAAAGATGGGTATTATTCAAGTTCCGGCTGGTGGGAAGGTAAGCTGGCTTACGAAGGAGATTAATGATTCTTTTGTGAAGAACGAGCTAGACAATATTGAACGCAAAATCTTCGATATGATGGATCAGGTTAACTTCAATGAGAATTGGGCCAGCAATACGTCTTCCTTGGCGCTGAGAAATAAACTTTTGAATTTGGAGAATCGAGTGGCAATGCGTGAAGCCTTAATGGAAAAGGCGATCAAACAGCGGTTACGTAATTTCTTCACGTTCCTGCACATTAAAGAAGGAGTTCAATATGATTACCGGGATATTGCGGTGAAGTTTACTCGCAACTTGCCGACAGACTTGGTTGGGATGGCTGATGTGATTGTGAAACTGAAAGAAGTGGTCTCACAGGAAACATTGCTGACGTTGCTTCCATTCGTAGAGAATCCCAAGCTGGAATTCAATAAATTTCATTCGGAGCAGCAACGATTAGTTGGTACGGATAAGGAGGTATCAGATGCAGAATAAAAATAAAATCAAACGGCTGGTTAAGAATAATTGTGCTGGTTATCTCGGAACGAAACATGGCATCTCGAATTATTGCTGTTTACAAGATGGCCCATGTGTATTTTTCGCTCAAGATGATGGTCTGTCCCGTTGTACATATTTTGAAAATGGAGTGTTGCCAATGGATGAGAAGCTGGAGCGAGAATATAAGTCTGAACGGAATGTAAAGACTGAGCCTAAGACAGCGCAACCGAGGGTGAACTGTCAGAAATGTAAGGCTACATTTTCAGCGAATTCGAATCGGCAGAAATATTGTGAGAAGTGTAAGGATAAGAATGCAAACGAAAAGTCGAAATTACGGATGCGTCAGATGAGGAAAAAACAGGCTTGATGTTACGCTTTAGAGGTTTAAAAAGTCCAATAAACTAAGGATGAAAAACAACCCAAAATGAGGAGTTGGTATGTTTGTATCTATTTCTCGTTTTTACGTTTTCTAATGCGTAACATTATTGTATCAGATATGACGTTAAACGAATTCAACATACATATGCGTGTTCGAAAGCTCGAATCCCAACAGGTTCAGTGTTACGCTTTAGGCTATTAAAAAACCGTATAAACAAAGGATGAAAAACAGGCAAAAGTGGGGAGCTGGTATGTTTGTACCTTTTCCTCGTTTTTGTGATTTCTAAAGCGTTACATTGCTGTCCTGAGCATGACATTAAACGGCCCAAACATACATAAGCGTGTTCGGTTCTACAGAGTCGAATGGGCAATAAAGGAGATTATCGAAAATGAATTTAGAACAAATGAAGCAGTTGATTGAAGAAAACCAAACCAATGAGGAATGGCAAACGTATCTTCAGGGTTTGAATCCGTATAGCGTAGAAGGGATAGAGCAATTCATTCAATCTAATAAGGAAGCAAAAAGTTGGTTCGATAGCACGGTGGACAAACGATCAGCTAAATCGTTGGAAACGTGGAAAGCTAATCATCTGGAAAGTGCAGTGGATGCTGAGATCAAGAAGCGATTCCCGGCTAAGGATGAGAAAGAAATCGAGGTCGAGAAGCTACGTGCTGAAGTAGAGCACATGAAGCTGGAGAAGCAGCGTGAACGGTTAACCAGCCAAGCGATCAAAATAGCATCCGAAAAGAAACTTCCACTCCCGTTAGTGGATTTTTTTATTGGTGCAGATGAAGAAGCGACGACAGCGAATTTAGCTATGTTGGAACAATCGCTGCAATTGGCTATACAACAGCAAGTCGAGCAACGGCTCAAAGGGGATGGCTATACACCTCCAGCTAGTTCAACAGGTAGCACATTTACATTGGATTCGATTAAAGGAATGTCGCCAAACGAGATTAATCAGCATTGGGATCAAGTCAAACAAGCATTACAAAACAAACAATAATAAACGAAAAGGACAAGGTGAATAGATATGACAGTACAGAATTTTATTCCTACCATTTGGAGCGCACGTTTAAATGAAAGTCTGAAGAAGAATCTGGTGTATGGGAATGTGGTTAACACCGATTACGAAGGGGAAATTCAAGGCCAAGGCTCTACAGTGAAAATCAATTCGATTGGGGCAGTAACGATTGGCAATTATGATAAGGTGGCAGGAATCGGAAATCCACAGGAACTAGATGCTACGCAAAAGACGTTGGTGATTGATCAGGCCAAGTATTTCAATTTTCAAGTGGATGATGTAGATGCTGCTCAAGCGAATGTGAACTTATTGGATGGTGGGATCGTGGAAGCTTCCTATGGACTAGCCAATGTGATGGATCAGTATCTTGCTGGATTTTACACGGAGGTTAAAGCAGAGAACCTGATTGGCAATGATACCGCGTCTATTGTTCCAACGAAAGATACAGCCTATGATTTGCTGATTGATTTAGGCGTGCTGTTGGATGAAAATAATGTGCCAGAAAGCGAGCGTTTTGTGGTGGTTCCTGCATGGTACTATGGTTTGCTCTTGAAAGATGCCCGTTTCACCAAAGACTCAAATATTATCCGCACAGGCTATGTCGGAGATATAGATGGCATGACCGTTTATAAATCTAACAATGTGCCAAATACCGGAGGAGCCAAGTATAAAATCATCGCAGGTCATAAGAGTGCGATTTCGTTTGCCGGGCAAGTAGATTCGGTGGAAGCGTTCAGACCAGAGAAACAATTTTCAGATGCAGTGAAAGGATTGCAAGTGTTTGGAGCCAAATGTATCAAGCCGGAAGCTCTCGCTGTACTCACAGCCAATAAGTCTTAATTGAAAGTGGATGATATGAAAACACATTATAATAGAAGGAACACGTTCGGGGTGTCCGTTTTGGATGCCCTATTTTCAATTTAGGAGGGTAATAAAATGTGGTTTTTGAATCAGGAAACAGGATGTATATGGGAAGTAACAAATCAGGAGTTAATACTACGGTTACAGACCAGTGGGCATTATGAGCAAGTGGAAGAACCTCAATCAGATGAGATTGCAGAAGATGAACCTGTAACGAAAGGTCAAACGGTCAAGAATATGAAACGTACCGAGAAGGTACAGGTAAAGGAGGAACAGGAGCCAGTACATGAGTGAGCTAATGGATTTAATGAAACGATTATTAGGCATAGAGCCAACAGATATATCCAAGGACGATATCCTGATCCACTATTTGAATAAAGCGAGAAGTAATATTCTGGGCTATTGTAATGTGGTAACACTGCCAGTGGAATATGATGATGTTATGGTCGATTATGCGGTGTATCTTTATAAAAATAGGGATTCGGTTGGACTTATAACTAAGCAAGAAGGTGAACGCTCAGCTACGTATGAAACAGGGATTCCAACAAGTATTCGATTGGCTCTTCCTCTACCTAAAATCAAGGTTGGAACAGATTAATGTTCTACGATACGAAGTTGGAAATTTTAGATAATGCCAATTTCAAACCTGTTTTGTTGATGATGGCAGATGTACAACCTTATCGCAAAAGTTTTTCATTTGAAGATGGTTACACCTTGGAGACGACACATCGAGCTTTCTGTCCACTGGAATCCTTATTGCAATTAAACGGCTATGTTCGAATTGGTGAGGATATCTTTATCATTTTGGACATGAAGGTATGGAGTGATTATGTGGAGTTGTACCTTTATCGTTGTAAGCAGGATTTTGGTTTGGAGGAAGAGCAATGACACGGAGCTTAGAACCATGGATAGATTTCTTCCTGCGAGAGAAAGGCGAGCTTGTACACATAAACGGTGTAAAGCAGCTTGGTCTGATTCGAGATGCGACAGATACCATTCAAATGACCGATGAAAAACTCATTCGTGCAGCAACACCCTTACATACAGGAGATATCGTGGATTATCGTGATGAACGGTATTTAATTACCAGTCAGGTGGATCGAAATGAACAGTCTTGTCGAGGCAGAATGAAAAAGTGTAACCAACGGCTGGCTTTGAACTGGAACGGGCAGGTAAAATGGTTTGATGCTGTGGTGGAAGCCAGAACGTTTTCAACGGAAACAGGTAAAGTTATCTCCATGCCAGAGGGAAATATCCTGGTTACAGTACAGGACAATGCAGATACGAAGGGCATTACATTGAACCAACGATTCTATATGACTCATCAGCCGTTTAAAATAGTTGGAATGGATCGCATCATGAATGGCATCATCCAGTTAAGCTGCACATTGGATAGCATAAATACAGCTTATGATGACGTGGAACATAACATTGCAGACAGATGGAAATATGAGATTACTCATACATATGCATTACATATTCATCAGGGAACGATAGCTCATGTGCTGCTCAACGAAACGTTATCTTTGAAAGTAACGGCTACGGATAATGGGGATGAGATAGCCAATCCGCTGATTACCTATACATCCAGTGATCCGAGTGTAATTAGCGTAGACCAGCAAGGTCAGGTTATGGGCATCGCTTTGGGACAAGCAAGCATCACCGCAAAATTAACGTATCACCCTACAATATTGAGTACGATTGAAATGAGAGTTGTCGAAACAGGAACGCATATCTATTCGATAGCCATTACCGGCAATCCCATACTCAAAACAGGCCAAAGCGCCTCATACGTCAGCCATATTTATGATCATGGAACAGAAGTGTTTGACCAGTCGGTAGAGTGGAGCCTACGGAACCAAGATGATTCAACTCCTATCATGGGGAGCAGAACAGCCAGCACAGGAAATAGTGTGACGGTGAAAGCCGGAAGCAGTAGTCGAGCGAACAACAAAGTCCTTGTGTTGACAGCCACCTTAGTAAGCGATCCTAGCATTACCGCAGAAAAGAACATTAGCCTTAAGAATTTATTCTAAGCTTTATATCTATACGGCTTGCCTTAGAGGTGAGCCATTTTCATTTAAAAGGAGCCACATACATATGCAACGAAAATCTATTGATTATCTACTGAGTCTAAGCCTATTGAAGCAATTGAGATCACAACATGTCATTACAGAAGAAGAATTTATAGCCATTGACCAGCTTAATAAAAAATCTTTCAAGTAGCCGTAATATGGGCAGAAATGGACTTGATGATGTGCCGCAAGCATTATACCATGTGACCGTATAAAGAAGATATGGAAGGGAGAAACACCTATGGCCCAAGCCGCAACCGCAAAAAAAGTCGTCGTCGTTCCCATTAAAACGATGGACATCGTAGAAGGAATTCAATCGATTCAAAAGAAGAAAGTCGCTGCCTATTGCCGAGTCAGTACCGATTCCGAGGAGCAAAAGGAAAGCTACACCAATCAGGTCAACCATTATACTCAATACATTCAAAACAACTTGGAATGGGAAATGGCTGATATTTACGCAGATGAAGGGATCACTGGAACCAGCACCAAAAATAGAACACATTTTAATCGGATGATACAGGATGCTCGAAACGGTAAACTGGATCTCATTCTGGTCAAGTCGATTTCGAGGTTTGCTAGGAATACACTGGATTTATTGAAATATGTACGGGAACTCAAAAGTCTCGGAGTCGCTGTATTCTTTGAACGAGAGAACATTAATACACTGGATACCACAGGTGAAGTATTACTGACCATCCTGAGTTCTCTTGCCCAAGATGAGAGTCGAAACATTTCTGAAAACAGTCGATGGGGCATATTACGTGGCTTTCAAAACGGCAAAGTCTTCTGCAACACGACTCGCTTTCTCGGCTATGATAAAGATGAACATGGTGAATTGGTGATTAACGAGCCAGAAGCAGAGATTGTACGCAGAATATACGAGGAGTATTTGGATGGGAAAAGCTATCAGGCGATTGCTAGAGGATTGATGCGAGATCACATTAAAACAGTCACGGGTGGCGATACGTGGTGGGATTCCTCCATTACCTTAATTCTGACCAATGAGAAATATTACGGAGCTTTGCTTCAGCAAAAGACGGTAACGGTAGATTTTCTAACGCACAAACGAATAAGGAATAAAGGACAGGAGCAGCAATATTTAATTGAGGACAACCATGAACCGATTGTATCCAAGGAAATATTTGAAGCGGTGCAAAAGGAAAAGGAACGGAGAGCCAAGCTGAAAGGGAGTGTGATGGGGGAGAGTAAAAGATACTCCAGTAAATACGCACTGAGCAGTAAAGTATATTGTGAATGCTGCGGGGCCATTTTTAAACGCCGAACCTGGAACAGCAATAATCCATCCAAAAAAGTGGTATGGCAATGCAAAACGTATGTCAATGAAGGTAGAGCAGCGTGTGATGCCAAATCGGTTGATGAACCAGTTTTACATTCCGCGTTTGTACGATTGTTCAATCGGATGTATGAGAATAAGAAAGGATTCATGAAGACGTTGAAAGGCAATATTGAATCGGTGCTTTCCAGCAAAGTAGAGCAAAAATCGTTATTAGACATCGAAGGACAGATGCAACAATTGAAATCCGACCTGAAGGAGTTAGTGAATCTCAAGCTGCGAAATCAGATTGATGAGATTGTATATGAAGAAGAAACAAACAGGCTTTCCAGTGAACTCAACGAGCTACGACAACAGAAGCTGACACTGGAGCAGGAGCATGAGCAAAAGGCACAACTCAAGGAACGTGTCGATGAAATCATCCAAGTACTAAGCACACAGCAGGATATACTAGAACAATTTGATGATAACCTATTTAATGCGTTGGTGGAGAAGATAACCGTTCTCTCACCAGCGCATTTTGTTTTTACTTTGAAAAGTGGAATGAGCATAGACGAAATACTGGACTGATGAAACATAGGCTAATGCGATCAATGGGCTAACGAGTAAATGTGGGTTGTATGACGGGAAGGATCAATCGAATCCCGTCTTTTACTCCTTCCATATAGATGGATTGTTTGTCCTGACTTAG
>NZ_JTHP01000122.1 GCF_000943545.1 Paenibacillus terrae | reverse complement strand
ACACGACGACTTTCATCATTGCTCATTGTAGCAATGATGAACCTTTTTTATGTTATCTACAGCGCTGGTAGTAATATCAAAGGGATGAGCGTAGCATTAGCCATTTACCCGGGCGTGTATTTCATTGTGATTCCCGGTGTTTCTTGACATGATAACGGGTAGAGCAACGTTTGCTACAGAACCGCTGTAGTCCGTTTTTAGAATGATCGGAAAATATTTCACGGCAAGGATCTGAAACGCAGACTTTGAGTCTTGGTCTTCCGTACAGGGTCAGTTCTCTTCCGAGCGTACGCGAACAGACCGCCAGAATACGGTCGGCCAAGCTGCCTGTGTTTTTATCAGGTGGATTGTAAACATAACGAAAGTTGCCGTCTCCCTGTGCATTTAATCGTGGGCGCAGGGGGGAACGCAATTCACTTTCCGTCAGAAATTCTCCCAGTTGTTCATCACTTCCACTAATAATCAAATCGCGCAGTCTGTCGCGGTAAGCACGCACGGCTGTTAGCTCCTTCAGAGCTACCGTTTCATCGCATAATACTCCATACTTTTGCAGCAAATTATTTAATTGTTCTGGACTGTCAAGCCGTTCCGGTTCTTCATAGTAGGGATCATAACTATTTAATAGATCGAAGGTGAAAGAAAACCAGAGTTCGTTGTAATATTCCAATTCTGTTTGACTCCTTACGCGTTGAGGGATATAGTAATGCTTAAAGTATATTTTATGTATTACATTTTAGCAAATAGCTATGACTCATAATCGAAGGAAAAGGAGTTGGTTGTCGATGGAAAAAGAAATCTCCATTATTCATGCCCCCACCAATCTTGGCCTTAGCAGGCATCCGGACGGTAGAGAAAGAGGCTGCTGGAAGCTTCCCGCTGTTCTTGAGGAGTTGGGTCTTCACACAGCGATCGGAGCACAAGTCGCGACAAGGCTGTCTCAGCCTGCCTATCCGAAGAAGTATACATACAACGACGGCGCCTTATTTGGGGCTCAGGTGGCCGCTTTTTCCATTGAATTGGCAGATACAGTGGAGGAGGTACTGAGCACCTCTGCGTTTTCTCTTGTTCTGGGCGGCGATTGCAGTGTGCTGCTGGGAAGCGCCTTGGCGCTGGCGCGAAAGGGGAATTACGGACTGGTTCATATGGACGCACATCCAGATTATTACCATAAAGGAAATAGAGATAAAGCCGTTGTGGCTGGTATGGACCTTGCTATTGTTACTGGTAAAGGAACAGATATTTTAACCAATCTGGAAAACCGAAAACCTTATATTCAGAGTTCCAATGCCCTGACCTTCGGCTATCGCGAATCAGATCCGGAGCAGAGCATTATAGAAGAGGCAAAGACGGAGGGCATTACCTGCTTCAGTGCGGAACGCTCTCTTCGGGAAGGGGGTGCCTGGACTGCGGATTTTTTGAATGATTTCATTCATCAGCGAGAGGTTGACGGTTTTTGGCTTCACCTGGATGCAGATGTACTTGACAAAACGCTCATGCCCTGTGTGGATTGCCCGGAATCTCATGGCTTGCAGTGGAAGGAACTCACAGATGTTCTTAGAGTCTTACTGAAATCACCTCAAATAGTAGGCATGAGTGTGGCTATACTAGACCCCGAATTAGATCCCGGCTTGAAGGTAGCAGCAAACTTTAAAGAGATGTTGACTGCTGTATTACGCCCGTAAAAGGTTGAGCCTCAAGCTGATTTGCTATATAGTTATGACTGGACAACCATTCCATCTATATTAAATGAATGCCAAAGTAGGGGGCCCTTGCAATGATTATTAAACCGAAAATCCGTGGCTTTATCTGTACTACTGCGCATCCAGGAGGATGTGCGGCTCATGTCAATCGTCAAATCGACTACATCAAAGAAAGTCCTTCAATACAAGGAGCCAAAAAGGTGCTTGTGATCGGAGCTTCCACCGGCTATGGACTGGCTTCCCGCATTGCTGCCAGCTTTGGTATGGGAGCTGATACCATAGGTGTATCCTATGAACGCCCTGCTTCAGAAGGACGCACAGCTTCAGCTGGATGGTACAACACTGTAGCCTTTGAGGAATCGGCTAGAGCGGCTGGCTACATAGCAGAAAGCATTAATGGAGACGCTTTTTCCCATGAAATCAAGCAGGAGACGTTGAAACTGGTTAAGGAAAAGCTGGGCAAGGTAGATCTGATTGTGTATAGTGTCGCCTCACCACGACGGACGCATCCCGATACAGGTGAAACCTTCAACTCCGTTCTCAAGCCCATCGGGCAGCCCTTTTCTGATAAAACGGTGAATACCAATACAGGTGTCGTATCGGAGATTACGCTGGAACCGGCTACAGAGGAGGAAATCGAAAATACGATAACGGTAATGGGGGGCGAAGATTGGTCCTTATGGCTAAAAGCGCTGGAAGAAGCTGATCTGCTGGCTGAAGGGGTAACCACACTGGCTTACTCGTATATTGGTCCAGAGATCACGGAGGCCATTTACCGTAAAGGAACCATTGGCCAAGCCAAAAATGACTTGGAGGCCACTGCGCATACCTTAACAAAGCAACTGGAGCGTTATGATGGAAAAGCCTACGTTTCTGTAAATAAAGCTTTGGTTACACAGTCCAGCTCGGCTATTCCAGTTGTACCTCTGTATATTTCTTTGCTGTTTAAGGTTATGAAGGAAAAGGGTTTGCATGAGGGCTGTATCGAGCAAGCGCAGCGTCTGTTTGGGAAGCTATATAGTGGAGCGACAGTGGAAACCGATGAGGAAGGGCGCATTCGTCTGGACAACTGGGAAATGAGAGCTGATGTCCAGCAGGCTGTCCAAGAGGCTTGGTCCGGGATTACTACAGAAAATGTATCTGAACGGGGCGACCTTGAACAATATCGTCTGGATTTCCTTCAGTTGTTTGGATTCGGGTTTGATGAAATTGATTATGAATTGGATGTAAATCCAGATATTCAGTAGCATCGTGGCTGATCGCGAATTGTACTACAAACACAATAAAAGCGGGCACTTACAAGCGAAATAAATGGCTTGTGAGGCCCGTTTTTTATATCAGGATTTTGCAAAATTCGATTCCAGTCGCTCCCTAGTGCAATATATAGACGAACTGGAACATTTGGATCTATATATTGTTCATTGAAAGTCGCTTATTGGATTTTTGCAAAATTCCTCATATGTTAGGCAAATGTATATAAGCTGAACTAAAAAAAGGTACATGGAAAACGAAGTAGGCGGAATGGTGCTGTACAAGCGAAGTACCATCCGTCTGCGAAGTGGCACTAAGGTAACTTTTAAGTTCCGCTTATATAGTGTTCTCATTTTAACAGTTGAAACTATTGGGGATCTGACGTAGATACCGATTTGTGATGAAGCAGACGAAAAACAGCGATGGTAATCATGATCCCGGCAACGCCAAATACAGATACGGAGGTCAAAGCCTGATAGGCTTGCCAGCCGAATAAAAAAGCAATACCACTGCCAAAGGTTGTGCCTGCCAGTAAACCGAGTGCGCAAGCGATGTCTGTTCTGAATTTCATAAGCATTTTTCCTTTCGGAATCAGAATTTGCAAAGTAACTTGTACTTTTCATCTGGACTTGGACAGGAACTTGTGCGTACAATTAAATAGAAATCGTTTTCAAAGAGAATCTTTTTAACAGTATGGATCATTCTTGTGCAAATTATTCCTTTTCAGGAGGTAGATGAAATGAATATGAATGAGCAGATCAAGCAGTGGAACGAAGAGGCACAAGCAAACAACACCGATCACCCTTATCGAAAGGTAGAATTATTTATTGAGGTGCGTGATGGAGCGCTTGAAGCCGTCGTCCCTTATTTGAAGCAACAGAATTACCATCATGTGACGCTGGTAGAGGATGAATACACTTCTGCGGCGGCAGGGGAAAAGGTGACGCAACGGATACGTGATGCAGGTTTGGTGGTCGATGTGGTTCGGTTGCCTCCCAATGCTGTGGGGGATGTGATTGCAGATGAAGGCTATATCGTAAAGGTGTTGTTGGGCGTGGCAGATGAGAGTCAGGCTGTACTGGCCGTAGGCTCCGGCACTATTCATGATCTGGTTCGCTTCGCATGCTATAAAATGAATTGTCCGTTCCTGTCGGTGCCGACGGCCGCTTCTGTGGATGGATTCACATCGGCAGGAGCGCCGTTGATTGTGGGCGGCAGCAAGCAGACATTTCAGGCTGTTCCGCCGGAAGCGATCTTTGCTGATCTATCCGTACTGGCGAATGCGCCACAAGCGATGACTGCTGCAGGCTTTGGCGATATGCTCGGCAAATTCACCTCATTAGCCGATTGGCATGTGTCCAGAGATTTGGGAGGCGAACCGTATTCGCCTTTGGCTAATCGAATCACGGAGGAGGCGCTGCGGGCCTGTGTAGAGCATGTTGATGAGATTGCGGCGGGTAGCCAGGCAGGTGTCGAAGTGCTGATGAACGCGCTGATCGCATCAGGCATTTCCATGCTGATGATTGATCATTCCCGTCCAGCATCGGGGGGGGAGCACCACATTTCTCACCGAATTGAAATGGATTTTATTGCAGAGGGACGCAAGCAAGTTTTGCATGGTGCCAAAGTGGGCGTAGCTTCTGCTTTACTGGCGGACTTGTACAGGGACCTGGCTGCCAGCCAAGCTGTGGACGCTTTGGAGGTATATCGAACCTTGCCCACGTCAGAGCAGATGCGTGCATGGCTGACTCAGGTCGGTGGTCCGTCTATGATTGCCGAGCTGGG
Source organism: Paenibacillus terrae (assembly GCF_000943545.1). Taxonomy (GTDB): domain Bacteria; phylum Bacillota; class Bacilli; order Paenibacillales; family Paenibacillaceae; genus Paenibacillus; species Paenibacillus terrae_A. Next base: position 5,250 of record NZ_JTHP01000122.1, on the reverse strand, counting down.
CGTAACCGAGGAGCAGCTTGCGCGCGCACTTCGTACGGCTCATACTCTGCGTAATCGCTATACAGGGCTCAAGTATATGAACGATCATCAATTGCTTCGCTCATAAAATGCACATTTACAGAAGCGATATTTAGACAGGATAACCAAGCACTTGTAACATGGAAGGGATTAGCGAATGGGTTTACGCCTCTGGCAGCTATACAACGATATCCTGCTCCTGTAACATTTGTATGTACAAATGAACGATATGCTATAATCGTGAAATACAAAAGGGTACACGATATTGCAAGTGACGGAGGAAATTATGGCGCCCAAATATATACAAGTTAAACAGGAAATTATGTCATGGATTCATTCATCCAGGCTGGAGCCTCAAAGCCAGCTTCCATCTGAGCATGAAATGTCTGAGCAATTTGCGGTTAGTCGGCAAACCGTGCGTCAGGCGTTAGGTGAGCTGGTGCAGGAAGGTTGGCTGTTTCGCATGCAGGGCAAGGGGACCTTTATCGCCACACGGGATAGCAAGCAGCCCGAGGACCCACGGACGATCGGGGTCGTTACGACCTATATATCGGATTATATTTTTCCGTCGATTGTGCAGGGAATTGAATCCAAATTAAGTCGTCAGGGCTATAAGCTGCTGCTGTCAAGCACAGGCAATGACCCCGAGCAGGAACGCCAGTGTTTGGAAATGCTGTTAAGTCAGCCCTTGAGCGGGATTATTATTGAGCCGACGAAAAGTGGGGAACGCAATCCCAATCTGAATTATTACCTGACCTTGGAAAATCGCCAAATTCCTTATTTAATGATCAATGCGCGGTATGAGGAAATGGATGCGCCATGTCTGCGTGTAGATGATGAGAAGGGTGGATTTTTAGCGGCTGAGCATCTGATTAAGCTGGGACATCGGCGGTTAGCCGGGTTTTTCAAGACAGATGATATGCAGGGAATTCTTCGTATGAAGGGATTTGTGGCCGCCCACCGTAAATATGGGGTTACGCTGCATCCGAATGCAGTGACCACCTACCGGACAGAAGAAAAAAATGAGGTTCCGTTACAGCGTGCGTCTGCACTGTTGAGTATGGAGCCGAAAGAGCGCCCTACTGGATGGGTAACCTATAATGACGAGCTGGCTGTGCGTTTGTTGGACATTGTGCGTTCGGCGGGTCTGAGCATTCCGGGCGATTTGTCGCTGGTGGGGTTTGATGACTCTTTTTTGGCAACGGCAACGGAAATCAAGCTAACTACAATCCGCCATCCCAAAGAAGAACTGGGATTTCGCGCCGCTGATACAATATTGTCGATGATTGAAGAAAAGGGCTTCCGCGAAGAGGATCGCCAGTGGATTATTCCACCAGAGCTGATTATCCGTGAATCTGCGGGTCCTGTTGCCAGTGACGTATAAGAACCTAATAAATATGGGCGAGTTTTTATTTGGATACATGTAAGGACAAGTTGGAAGAAATGTAGTTCTGACACCTCATAGCGTTTCGGCCTGCCTACTCGCCTTATCGTACAGCCTGTTTTCTGTATTGCAGAAAATAGGCTGTTTTTGCTATGTTTTTTCTGAAAACATAGACAGTTATGCAGTGAAAAAACGTATAAAAAAACACTGGCTAAGTTGTACGTACAAGTGTATAATGAAAGCGGAACCAAGGATATGAGGTCATTAGCACTTCCATTTCAGATTTCAGAAATGATAGTAAAAGGAGTGTCTTATACATGTTAGAACAATTAAAACAGGAAGTATGGGAGGCCAATCTGGCTCTTCCCAAGCATGGTCTGGTTACTTTTACGTGGGGAAATGTAAGCGGTATCGACCGTGAGCAGGGGCTGGTTGTAATTAAGCCAAGTGGTGTGGCCTATGAGGAGCTGAAAGCAGAGCAATTGGTTGTACTCAATTTACAAGGCGATATTGTCGAAGGGGACCTTCGTCCTTCATCTGATACACCTACACATCTGGCACTGTACCGTGCTTTTCCACAAATCGGCGGTATTGTACACACGCATTCCTCTTGGGCCACAAGCTGGGCACAGGCAGGACGCGCGATTCCTGCATTAGGGACAACACAGGGTGATTATTTTTATGGAGCGATTCCGTGTACTCGCGCGATGTCTTCAGAGGAAATTGCTGGAGAGTATGAGCTGGAGACGGGACATGTGATTATTGAGACGTTTCAGGATATTAGTCCAGCGGATATTCCAGGTGTCCTCGTTAATCAGCATGCACCGTTCGCTTGGGGGAAAAATGCCGATGATGCCGTTCATAATGCGGTGGTGCTGGAGGAAGTAGCAAAGATGGCGTACCGTTCCTTCGCGCTGAACCCGGAATTAACCTCTATGGATCAGGCGCTGCTGGATAAGCATTTTCTGCGCAAGCATGGAGCGAACGCCTACTATGGTCAAACGAAAAAGGAGGAGACACACAAATGAGCAAGTATACCATTGGTGTCGATTATGGAACAGAGTCCGGGCGTGCGGTCATTGTTGACCTCTCTAACGGAGCTGAAATTGCTACACACGTAACACCTTATCGCCATGGGGTTATTGATGAAGTGCTGCCTGGCAGCGGACGCAAGCTGGAAATGGACTGGGCGCTGGAGCATCCGGCTGACTATATTGAAGTGCTGACGACTTCTGTACCTGCTGTCATGAAGGAGACGGGGATTTCTCCTGACGACATCATCGGGATCGGGATTGATTTTACAGCATGTACGATGCTGCCAATCGATGTGCAGGGACAACCATTGTGTTTTGACGAGAACCTGAAGGATAACCCGCATAGCTGGGTAAAACTGTGGAAGCACCATGCAGCGCAGGATGAAGCGGATCGTCTGAATGAAATTGCCACACAACGCGGAGAGGCATTTCAGCCTCGTTATGGTGGTAAAATTTCATCCGAATGGATGATCGCAAAAATTTGGCAAATTCTGAACGAGGCGCCGGATATTTATGATCAGACAGATCGCTTTGTAGAAGCGACCGACTGGGTTATTTCCCAGCTTAGTGGAGAGCTGAAACGTAATCAATGTACAGCAGGCTACAAGTCCATTTACCATCATCGTGACGGTTATCCGGACCGTGAGTTTTTCAAAGCGCTCGATCCTCGTCTGGAAAATCTGACGGATACGAAACTGCGTGGTGAGGTTTATGACTTGGGTAGCCGTGCAGGTGGATTAACAGAGGACATGGCTGCAAAACTCGGGTTGAATCCGGGAACTGCGGTAGCCGTAGGAAACGTGGATGCACATGCGGCTGTTCCGGCGGTAGGTGTCGTTACACCAGGGAAGCTGGTTATGGCGATGGGAACCTCTATTTGTCATATGCTGCTCGGTGAGGAAGAAAAAGAAGTCGAAGGTATGTGTGGCGTTGTAGAAAACGGAATTATTCCGGGCTATTACGGCTATGAGGCTGGTCAGTCGGCCGTAGGAGATATTTTCGCATGGTTCGTTGAGCATGCTGTTCCCGGTGAGGTGAAGGAGCAGGCTGCGGCAGAAGGCGTGAACGTCCATGTGTGGCTGGAACGCAAAGCGGCAGCGTACAAACCGGGCGAAACCGGATTGCTTGCGCTGGATTGGTGGAACGGCAACCGTTCTGTGCTGGTGGATACGAACCTGACGGGTCTTATTGTCGGCTATACGCTGCTGACGAAGCCGGAGGAAGTGTATCGTACATTGCTGGAAGCCACAGCATTCGGTACACGTAAAATCGTCGATGCGTTCCATCACAACGGCGTGCCGGTAGATGTATTGTACGCATGCGGTGGATTGCCGCAGAAAAACCGTCTCTTGATGCAAATTTATGCCGATGTAACTGGACGGGAGATCAAAGTGGCGGCTTCTACTCAAACCCCTGCGCTGGGCGCAGCGATGTTCGCGGCAGTGGCTGCGGGAGCAGAGGCCGGAGGGTATGACGATATCGTCGAAGCAGCGCGCCATATGGCTCGTGTACGGGACGAGAGCTTCAAACCGATCCCAGAGAACGCGGCCGTCTATGATAAGCTGTACGAGGAATACAGCCGTCTTCACGACTACTTTGGACGTGGAGGCAATCCGGTGATGAAGAAGCTGAAGGCGATTAAGGAAGAAGCCGGACGTTCTACAGAAGCGGCAAGCACTCATTCTTAAAAGGTAAGCATCTAAAAAAGCACAGTACGCCGAGAAAATGGCAGACTGTGCTTTCTTTGTTCTTATATTCCGTGATTTGCAACAGGCGAAAGTCTTATGAAATGAAAGATGGTAATGCGTTCCTTTCATAGACTTTCAGGTAAAGTACAAAAGTTTAGTTTTAACGGACATTCTCACTTTTTCAGCATGGCATCAGCAAACAAAATGGATTTTGGAATGCGGAAAAACTGTTCCGCCTGATCCTGGAAGGTTTGAGAAGGAACGGTACCCTGGTGCAACCATTTTCGAAATGTGCCGGGATGAACGCCAATCCAATGACTGACATCGGTCACCGAAATATCATGGACCATACATAGACCCGCCAAAATCCGGTTTTTGACCGGGGAACGAGTCACAGTCCGTTTCATAAAACGGGACGGTGATGGCTGACAGATGAGCGGTGAACGCCGGACAACCTCTTCATTAAACAGAATATGGTGCGGATAACCAAGTGTATTACAAGCTTTTTCCAGATTAGTGTTGCCGGGAATACGACCTTCATATACCCACGCGCTGACGCTACGGGAGGAAATGGAAAGCTCCTCGGCAAGCTGAGACAGTTTAATGTCATTAGCCATCAAAACGGCTAGCAGAACACGATTGCGTACTTGACAGCGTGTCGGCTTGCGAAAACGTTTGACGCGCACACCTTTTCCCAAATATTTGCGATTGATCAGAGACCACGCCTGAATGGAATGTTTATCTTGTTGTTTAGGCATATATCCTCCGATTTTTTTAACCACATACTACTATACCCGAAGGGGGCTTTGCAAGTGACTCCCCTCCTGATTTTCTTTTAATCCCATGGGCTTAACCGGTTTATGGAAAATAAGGTCCATTTGACCTATGAAAATGGGGAGTTAAGGGGCCGATATATTGAATTGTGTCTACTTTTATGGAAGCGGAGGGAATATGTTCTTTTTTTATGATTGTAAGGTTTATAAGAGAGAGAAATGGATAGGGGACTCCAAGTTTACCCAACTATTTCCTGAATGACAAGAGGAGGTTATCCAGTCAGATGTTTTGTAAAAAGATAATGATATGGTTTCTGACGGCACTTTTGGCAGCAAACACTTTGCTGTGCTTG
>NZ_JTHP01000121.1 GCF_000943545.1 Paenibacillus terrae | reverse complement strand
TGGCTTTCAATAGAATTTCACTTAACGTTTCCGTATTCACGACGTCCAAGCGGCTTAAGGACCGCAGGTCCGGGTGGCTCTGCCACTTAGCCGGTTGAATGTGTCCGGTGGATCCACTTCCCTGAAATGCCTCTTCCGGACCAAGGGTCGAGTTTGTCTCGGCCCGCAGCGTTGAATGCAATGTTATATGATATCACAGCCTTCCTCGAATTCACCCACAATTCACTTCTTTATATATTCTTTGAGTATCTATTAATTCTTCATCGTTGAACTCCATTCTATATACATCTGGTTTTGAGGTTTTCATTAAGAACTCATACCCGTATTGATCATCGAAGTATCTCATCATTAATATCATGACCAACCCATGTGTTCCTATTGCTATCTTCTGCCCCTTATAGTTCATTATTATTTCTTTTAATCTTGTTACAGATCGTCTTTGACAGTCATTTATGGACTCACCAAAAGGTTCCTTATAATAAGGGTCTTTAAACATCTTACTTACGAGTGAGTATACTTCTTTGTCTGGAATAATCGTATCCTCTCTTGAAAATACAAGTTCTTTAAGATCTTCAAACACTAAAATCTCTTTATCACTTTGTTGTGCCAACTCTTCAATTGTTAGGATTGCTCGAATATATGGACTTGAAATAAATACACTAATTCCTTCATCCTTCAGCAGTTCGGTTATTCTATGGGAATCAAACTTTCCTTTTTTAGTTAATCCTCGAGTTCTTTCATTTCCTTCCGATTTGGATGATTCACTATGTCTAACAAAGTAAATATATGTTTTCATATTTGCCCCTGGCCTAGTCTCGGACTAGTTCAGTAACTCCCTTTTCAAACCCTATTTCAATAGGTAGATTTATTATTCTTTTACCGCCCCGACCACGATCCCGGTCACAAAATAACGTTGCAGAAACGGATACACGAGCAGGATCGGCAGTGCACTGATAAAGATTTGCGAGGCCCGAATGGTTCGCTGGGACAGATTGGCGACGACTTCCGGGTCGAGCTTGGACATGTCGGCCTGAACGATAATCGTCTGCATAAATGTCGCCAGTGGAAGCTTTTCTGAATCTCGAATATAGATGATCCCGTCAAAATAAGAGTTCCAATGTCCGACCATCATGAATAGGGAAACCGTGGCAATGACGGGTATGGAGACGGGCAAATATATTTTGATAAAAGTCTGCAAATGCCCTGCCCCATCAATAAAAGCGGCTTCCTCCAGATCCTTGGGTACGGTACGGAAGAAATTAAGCAGCAGAATAATGTTAAATACCGCAACCAATCCAGGCAGAATCAATGCCAGCAATGTATTCATCAGTCCAAGCTTCAGAATCAGAATGTAGCCCGGAATGAGACCACCGCTGAATAACATGGTGATGACAAAATACCAAAGGTAGATATTGCGTGCACGGAAGACTCGCGTCTCCTTGGAGAGCGCATACGCTGCAATCGTATTTACCACTAACGCAAGTCCCGTTCCAAGTACCGTCCGCTCCACAGACACCCACAAGGAGGAGAGGAAATTGGCATTATCAAACGTCTTGGAATAGGCTTCAAGCGTAAAGCCAATCGGCCAGAACGTAACCAGTCCGGCATTGGCAGGTGCGGATGCGCTAAGAGATACCATGAGCAAGTGATATAAAGGCAGCAAGCAGAGCAGCGAAAGGATGGTCAGGAACACATTATTGAATATGCTGAATACTCGATATGGAATCGTTTTATGGTACATCGGCTCGTCATCCTTTCTAGAAAATTCTGTACCCCGCGAATCGATAGGCCAGTCGGTATGAGATCACGATCAGGATTAAGCTAATAACCGATTTAAATAAATTCACAGCGGTAGCGAAGCTGAACTGCCCACTAAGCAGACCTTCCCTGTACACAAAGGTATCGATGATATCCGCTTGCTGATAGATTAATGGACTATATAAGTTAAAGATCTGATCGAAGTTTGCATTGAGCACATTGCCTAGTGCCAGGGTTGCGATCACGATCCCAATCGGAATAAGCGCCGGGATGGTAATATACATCGTCTGCTTCCAGCGCCCCGCCCCATCCACTTCAGCCGCTTCATAGAGTGACGGATTAATACCGGACAGTGCCGCCAGGAAAATGATCGTGTTGAAGCCAAACTCCTTCCAGACATCACTTGCAATGATCGTAAAGCGGAACCAGTTGCCATCCCCCAGGAAGAAAATCGGCTTGATGCCGAATACAGAGGAAAGGAATTGATTGATGATCCCTGTCTGGGCCAGAATATCGATCAGAATGCCTGATAGCGTAACCCAAGACAAAAAGTGCGGAAGATACACGAGTGTTTGAATGGTTCTTTTGAGCGCCATCTTCCTGACCTCATTCAACAATAAGGCGAAGATAAACGGAATAATCAGGTTCATTACAATTTTGGAGCAGGCAAAAAACAGCGTATTCCACGTAATTTGCAGGAAATAATCATTCTCCCACATGTACCTGAAATGCTTCAGTCCGACCCATTCAGAATTGAAAAAACCCAGTGCAGGTTTATAGTCTTGAAATGCCATAAGAATCCCGGACATCGGAATATACGAAAAAATAAAAACCATAATGGCCGCCGGAAACACCATCAAGTGGAGAATCCATGGTTGTTTATAGACTTTCTTTTTTCTTCTATTCGGCTTGCTTCCAATGTTCGCCTGCGGCACCCGGTTAGCCTCCATATTAGCCTCCATAGCGCTCTCCTGTTCCCAAAAAAAGTTTTTGTGTGTAATGAGGATCTCTGCTATAAATAGTATCAGGCAATTCTCAGGTCTGACTATATAACATTGTTAGGATGGATATGGTTTTGTTAGGAATATCGATTGAAGGAGACTTTTATGAATATATGGAAGCGCTTTATATTATTCCAAGGAACGGCTCGATCCCGGTTTAGTCTGTTTGCCAAAATAAACTGCTTAATCGTGGTTTTGTTCATCCCCATTATTATCATGTATACCTACTCGAACAATGTCACCTACGATGTCGTAAGCAAAGAGCTGCAAATATCCAACACCAAACAGCTCACGTTTTTATCCAGTCAGATCGATTCCCGCATTAATCAGATGATGGATTTCAGTCTTATTCTCTCTAGAGATCCCAATGTCAGAGCATTCAATGGTTTGAACATGTGGGATGATCTTTATGACCAGATGCAGACCCGATATGTCATTCAGGAAAAGATGATGCTTCAATCCGGGGTCACAGATATATGGCCCACCCGATATGCTGTGTATTCACAGCAGAACCAAGATGTCATCGCCAACTACAACAGATCATCAGGGTATGATGAGAATTACCTAAAAAGAAATATGAGTGGCCAATGGACATATGGTGATCATGGTGCGGAATCTCAAGAGGAGCTTCAATCCTTTTACTGGTTCTTTACCGATTCCTTGGCCCAGCCGGGGATGTTGACGGGAAGCAACCTGGTGATTGAAGCCAGCTTCAGTTATGAGAACATTCAGAACATGCTGGACACGTACAAGAAAGGTGGACAAGGCGATCCCTTCTTTTATCACAAAGGGAATTCGCCCATTCTGAACCGCAGTGCAGACAAGCAGCTATCCGAAGAACTCATTCGTTATCTGGATACTCACTCCCCGGAGGACACTACACCGGATGTCGTGAAGCTGAATGGGAAGAACTATCTGGTCAGTTCTGTAAAGTCTTCATATTTGGATTGGCATTTAGTAGATGTGGTCCCACTCTATCAGATCCTGCAACCCATTTCACTCAGTCGGAACCTGTTCTATCTCTTTATGATTCTGCTATTTGTTGTGGGCATTTCCGCTTCAATACTACTGTACAGAAACGTTCAATATCCGATCAAAAAGCTGATCCAGGGCTTACAGCGTGTGCAGCGGGGAGACTATTCCGTACGTCTGCATAGCAAGGATCAGAATGAGTTCTCATTTCTGTTTCATCGATTTAATGATATGTCTCATCAAATTCAAGATCTGATCGAGAATGTATTTCATGAAAAGATCAGAGCCCGGGAAGCCACGCTGAAGCAGCTGCAGGCGCAGATCAATCCCCATTTTCTGTATAACTGCCTTGGCTATATCATCAATATGGCCCAGATGAAGGATGAAGAAGCGGTCATCTCTATGGCTTATAACTTAAGTGCGTACTATCGCTATACCACCCGAGTGGAACGAGAAACGTCTTCTTTGAAGGAAGAAATCAAGCTGCTCGTCAACTATTTGGATATCCAAAAGCTGCGCAATGGGAGAATTGAATATCATATCGATATCCCTGAGCATATGCTTAGCCAGTCTGTTCCACGTTTAATGCTTCAACCGATTGTGGAAAATTCGGTCATTCACGGCGTAGCGAAGTCGTATTCATCTGGTGAAATCCGAATTAGCGGGGAAAGATCGGACGGTTTCTGCAAAATTTACATTGATGACGACGGACCCGGCCTGAGCCCGGATCAGTTGGAAGCTCTGAATCGTAAAATGCAGCAGCCGCTGCAGGAGGAGATGGGCTGTGGTCTCTGGAATACGAACCAGCGGATCATGCACCTATTCGGCAATCAGTCATGCCTTATTTTCAAGCCGTCCCCGCTCGGCGGATTCCGAACAGAGATCATCTGGGAGATTCCAACAGAGGAAGAAAATCATAACGATATAAGTTGAACTAAACATTTACACGATAACGGAGAGGGCAGAACAAATCTGGAGAAGCGAAGCGTTCGCCTAAAAGCTTTCTGAAAGAAAGCTACATCGGAAGCATAGACTTATCCCCGGATTTCCCCTTTTGTAAGGGATTCAAAAAGTCTGGGGATAACAGCGATCGGAAGGTGGTTCTGACCGCGCAGTGGTCCCGTGTAAAATCATTCGTTCAACTTATATATACAAACCATCAAGGAGACAAATAACATGCAGATGATCATCGTAGACGATGAAGCACACTGGGTAGATAACCTTTCCATGACCAAACCCTGGCACACGCTGGGGATTGAACATGTGCATAAAGCTTACTCAGCACATGAAGCACTACAAATTATCGATACGCACCCCATTGATATTGTGATCTCGGATATTCAGATGCCCGAAATGACAGGTATTGAACTGATCGAACGGATCAGAGTCCGTGACAAAAAAATAAAGTGTATTCTTTTATCCGGATATTCCGAATTCGATTACGCCAAAAAAGCCATCCAGTACGAGGCCGTTGATTACTTGCTGAAACCACCGACTGACGATGAATTGATGGGCGCCGTTCAAAAGGCCATTGATCAATTAAACACAGAATGGGAGCTCATAAGCTCACTTAAACGAACCCAGTTTACCCTTCGGGAGAATCTGCCCCATTTACGTGGTCGACTGCTCCTTGAGGCCTTACAGGGACATCGATTCGCAGCCGGCGAATGGGAACGGAAACTTGCGAATTACGATCTGCCCTTCCACGACGGAGATTACGCGTTAATGCTTGTACGTATGGAAGAAGAATTCAGGCACTATGACAACAACGATCAAACCTTGATCGAATATGCAGTCAGCAATATGGCTGAAGAGATTATGGGTGAGTTTATGGAAGTCTGGGGCGTGAAGGAGGAACATGGATATCTGGTGTTTCTGCTTCAACTTAAAGAGAACGATACCGACATTGGAAAAGAAACTATACTGGAGAAGCTTTCTGTGCAGCTTCAGTCTAAGGTCAAGCAGTTCCTGAAGGGTTCCCTCTCCATCGTCATCACCGAGTGGTTCCCGTTTCCAGAACAGCTATATGACCGCTTTCGGCAGGCCTCGGCTTATTTCCGGCAAATTGTCGGAGATGAGCGCGAATTCGTGATGCGGGTCAGTGACGTGGAAACGCCCGCAGCGCAAGGCCCCCTGGATGTCCTGTATACTCCGCCCTCTTTCATTCATCTGTTGGAAAGCGGGCAATGGGATGCCGCAGAAGAAAAAATAGTAGCCGTCTGTGAGGAGCTGGATGAGAAATGGTCGGAATCGTGGGAGCATTGTATGGAGGCAGGTTTTTTAATTACGGCTTCTTTCACCAATCTCGCACACCGAAATAGGCTTACTCTGGCTACCTTAATGGGTAGCGATATTGAGTGGCTGCAGAGCGGGAAAGCTTTCTCCACCATCAGTAAACTGCGAAAATGGTCGCTTAGTGTGCTCGGCAAACTCAAGGAAGGCACGTCCAACGAAATCAAAGACATACGTTCCGAGTATGTGAAGAAGATTCAGGATTTTACGGATAAAAACCTACATCTGGATGTTTCCCTCCGTGTACTGGCCGACCATGTCAATCTGCATCCGACCCATTTGTCCAAGATTTATAAGATTGAAACTGGTGAAGGCATAAGTGATTATATCTCGCGCCTGCGCATGGATCGTGCCTGTCACAAGCTGAAAATGACCACCAAAAAAGTATATGAAATCAGCATGGAGATTGGATATATGGACCCTGCTTATTTTATCAAGGTGTTCAAACGCCAGTTTGGGGTCACGCCGCAGGAGTACAGAGACCATCATAAATAGCATGATAGAGTCCTATCGAAACTAAAAAACTCATATAGATGCCATCCCCGCCGACTTGGTACAGTTACACTTGTAAAGATCATACACCGTAGGGGGATTGAGGAATGATCAAATTCAAAGCATGGTGGTCGCTGCTCATGGTCATCGCACTTATCACAATTACAGCCTGTGGCAGTGGCGAAACATCCAATGAGAATGCCACGAACGATAATACGCCGGCGGCGGTCGGTTCACCCGAAGCAGAAGCTGCTTTTGCAAAAGGGAAATACGATCCACCCATTGAGTTCAGTTCGGTGTTGATGCCGAAGAAATACGTTCAAGGGGACACCAAAGAAAATAACGTTCACGATCGGTGGATGCTGGAAACGCTGGGCATGAAGCATAAAGATACCTGGTATCCGGCCAATGATGATCAATACAAACAAAAGCTTCAGTTGGCCATTGCCTCTGGCGAGAAGCTGCCTGATTTCGTTTCGGTACCCACCAATGCGGTATTGACCAATCAACTTATTGATTCCGGTCAATTCATTGCCATCGATGAGTTGTTCGACAAGTATGCAAATAAAATTCTGAAAGACCACGCGGCAGCGCATCCGGAGCTATGGTACCCTTTCACCAAGGACGGCAAGAAATACAATATGCCGATCCTGGAATACACAGATAATGACGACGCACTGCTGTGGCTCAGGGAAGATTGGATGGAAAAGCTGAATCTGGAAGCTCCCAAAACCATCGCGGATCTTGAAAATATCATGGATAAATTCAAGAACGAGAACCCGGATGGCTTAGCACCTAATGAAGTTTTTCCACTCGCAATTTCCTTGAAAAATAATACTAACACCTGGATGGGCTCACTCGATTGGTTATTCGGAGCATACGGCACGATCCAGGAGCAGTGGAACAAAGACGCCGATGGCAATCTGGAGTACGGCTCCATTAATCCAGGTGCAAAGCAGGCACTCGCGAAGCTTAGTGAATGGATGGAAAAAGGCTATATTCATTCCGACTCCGCCCTGTGGGATGAAGGTAAATCTGCGGAGAGCTGGACGAAAGGCGCCGCAGGCATTCTGCCTGGAGCCAACTGGATTCCAGACTGGCCAGCCCCCGATCTGTTGAAGAATGTACCTGGAGCGAAAATTAAAGCTTATCCGATTCCAGCAGGTCCAGATGGACTCATCGGTACGAAATGGCAGAACTCCGGCGTCAACGCCAGTATTATGATTAACAAGGACGCGAAGCATCCTGAAGCCATTTTCCTGTACTATAACTATCTGCTCGATAACCTGGCTAACCCGGCCGCTGGCAGTGAATATGAATACGGCTTCGCCAAAGGCTACGATTGGGACATCGTGGACGGACAACCGACCAGTGATAAAGAGAGGATTAAAGACTTCTCCAACGAATTCCCTTTCCTGACGGGCCCGGCACGTATCCCGGATCTGTACATGAAGACACTCGTTAAACTGGCTGATGGGAAGACGCCAGAAACCCCTTATGAGAAACAAATGGCCGAGTTCCGCAAACCCGAAAACTGGGCCGCAGCCAAGGTAGTCATGTCGCAATTAGACATTCGCAAGCAAAACTACTTCACGGGTGCTGCGACACCAACGATGGTATCCAAATGGAACCTGCTTCGCCAGTCCGAAATGGAAACCTTCAACAAAATCATCTACGGCAAGCTGCCGATCGATGCCTTTGACCAATTTGTAGCCAATTGGAAATCCAATGGCGGTGACCAAATCACCCAAGAAGTGAATGGTTGGTTCAAGTCGGTGTCTGGGAAGTAAGGGATAAAAATAAGAAACAAATTAAAACAAGCCGAAGCGTGTATTTCTGTCGCTTCGGCTTGCTTTGGTTCAGTTTAAGATCGCTACGCTTTATGGGCATTCGGCCTTTCGCTTTCGCCTTCTGCCCCCATAGACTGACACAGCAAGGAAACCGTGAGCTGAATGCCATCCTGTAATCCTTGTAAGTATAACCTCTCATTCTGTATCCCCTTGCTTAGAATATGCCGATTCTCCCACTCTGCATATTTCTATGATTTAGACTTGCAGCGACGAAGCCAATTTATGTTTTTAATATAGGGCACTTATGTAATTTAGATTGCTATTTGACTTAACAAATTTGCTTTAATTTGAAGACTGTTCTCTCTTCCTCCACCCATAGAAATCCTATAATATTTCTCATTTTTTCTCCTCGAAATTGTAAAACTCTTTTTATCGGCTTCAAGTAAGCACGTCTTTATTACATTAATATCATCTTCTGAAAAAATGAACTGCCAACTCGAATATTCTTCATTTCCAGTAGTTCTTTTCGATCTATATTTCATATAAATATTAGTAGAAATTTTATAAACTCTTCTATCATCACCACCTTCAATTAATGCAGGGATCATATTGTTATTGAATAGAAGCGATAATGCTGCTCCGAAATCCTTCCCTTAAACCTAGGCTACCTAAGGAAACGCAGCTTTAATCTGTTGCTATGTGATGAACTATGCCCTCAGGATAAACCCTCAGGAAATCTTCCTTTAATAAATTCTTCATATTCGATTCTAACCTTGTTATAACAGTTTAATAATAATGCACGTAAAAATGAAAATGGAATATCAGTTGTGAACCACCCTTCCTGATCCTCGTACAAATTGCTTGTATAAGATAGGAAAGGCACTTTAATAAATCCTCCATAATCAATTAAATTTCGAAATTCATGAATAGCATTATTACGATAGTCGTAAATACCGTTGGCGATAGTGTAGTGTGAAAAATATTCCTTATCTTTCTGGTCTACATCGTCTAATGTGAAGAATGAATCTAATGGAATCTCTTCTCCATCTCTTACCAATTCAAGCTTTTCTTCTATTTTTTCGAAATACTGCTTATATTGAGTTCTGATAGTTGGATCTTTATAGAAATCATTAAGGAAGCGGTGAATTTGCAAGCATTTTAATTCTTTTTCAAAATTTGAATAATTCATAATAAAATGAGTAACATTCTTTTTATGATTTCCTCGTCTAGGGTAAAGCTTCTCTGTGAAATTACTTAGATATTCTATATAAGTTGAACTAAAGATTAGAAAACTATGGTAAGGAATTCGCTTCTGCATGTCGAAGTAATAAAGTAACAACTTTAGACAGGCAGGGGAATCGCATGAAACATTCAGCCTCATTTCAAGAGATCCACACCGCGATGAAGCAAGCAAAAGATCGTCGGATGTTTGAACGCTATCAGACGCTGTATTTGTATCTACAAGGAACAGAAGTCGAGCAAATTGCTCATATCATTAACCGAAGCCCCAAAACCGTAAAAGGGTACATTCAAGCATATGACACACGCGGGCTTTCCGGACTGCAAATGAATCATTCGCCAGGAGCACCTGTCCGATTAACGAAAGAACAACTGGAAAAGTTGAAACAAACGATCGTGGACTCCGTTCCACATGATGTAGGCTTTACCGCGCGTCACAATTGGACACTGGAGATCATTGCAGCCTTCATCAAAAGGGAGTTTGGTCAGACGTATTCGCTTCGGGGTATCTCTAAAATGATGCATCGTCAAGGGCTAAGCTATACCAAGCCAACCTATACCTTGGCAGCGGCGGACGAAAAAAAGCAACGAATTTTTTCGGAAGTCACGTTTCCAAATTTAAAAAAAGATACATGACGGC
>NZ_JTHP01000120.1 GCF_000943545.1 Paenibacillus terrae | reverse complement strand
TCAGACGCAACAGGCTTTTTCAGATTAGGATCTTGGTTACTCATCTTTTCAACTCCTTGAACATTATCCGAACAGGTACTAATTTTCCACAAAATGAACAAAAAAGCAAGGGACCTTACACATTACCCTCCAAAAGACAGGGTTTAATCATGGAATTCTGTAGGGTTTAAATTTAAATGGAGTGGCTGGCAAACTTCATATGGATTCGATAAAATAAGGAGATAGCTTGGATGAGAGTATGAGATGAAAAGGAGTACACAAACATGCAACGCAGATGGATAATTGTAGGATCTATAATGATGCTGCTGGCGGTAGCTATTGGAGCGTTTGGGGCTCATATTGTGAAAACACGGATCGACGCAGATGCTTTGGCTGTGTATGAAACTGGTGTGAAATATCATATGATTCACGCTGTCGGTTTGCTGATCATTGCATTGGCTGCGGGACAGTGGGGAGCGTCGACTCGTTTAAAATGGGCAGCGCGACTGCTGTTTACGGGAATCATTTTGTTTTCCGGTAGCTTGTATGTGCTGAGCTTGACCGGGATTCGTGTGCTAGGTGCCATTACCCCGCTGGGGGGCGTGTGTTTTATCGCAGGTTGGCTTTTGCTGGCATTAGCTGCCCGGGGTTTGAAGAAAGAGGATTAATTTAAATTTCCAGGTAATATCAAAAAAAGAGAATCGCTTGGAAAGACATAACGTTTTTCCGGCGGTTCTCTTTTTACGTGTTTATTTCATGCTGTAAGGGCTTTACATTTACGATGTGATTTCATCGATTTCATTCATTTTAAAGGAGTATACTTGCTTCTCATCTACATGGTACACACTCAGTAAGTTATTCTCATGATCCAAATTAAGGATGCGACATGGGATGCTTCGTTGTCCGCCATAGCGATTTACGATTAGCCGTACAAGCGTATTATCATGTATATAGCGTTTGATCCAATCATAGGTGCTAAGTTCTTGTTGTGGTGCAGGCTTCGGCTGTATGTGGGATTGTTTGATCTCTTGAACGACAGGTGGCTTGTTCGTAGGAGCGACATTAGATTTCTTTTTGGAAAACTTCTCTGCTAGCGCAGTAGCAGCATCAGACGAGCCGTTAGCGGCTGATTGTTTTTTTAAGTGTAATGCAGCCTCAATCAAATTACCAAGCTCAATACCGGACTGAACCCGACTATCTGCAATTTGTTCATGTTGAGTCAAGAGGTTAAGCAGGAACTGAAGGGCCTCTACATTGGAACGACCTTTAACTAATACATCTACATTAAATAAATAACTGGTTTCATCTTGATTTGATTCTTTTTTCATACATCCTCCAGCCCAAGCCCTGGGTAATTAGTCTTTTATAGTACCTATCAATATATCATTAAAACGTAATCTGTCATAGTACCTTAGGCTCTGTTATGGAGATTAACAAAAATAGGTCCTGTATAAACTGTATATCAATGGTGTGTTCACATTCATTCACCTACACAAACGCGAAAATACTGGATACAATATCCCAGACGAAAAATGAGGAGGTGCATGGTAGAACGAAGATGCACAAGGACCCCGTCGGATAAAGTTTTGTGAAGTCCTGCAAGTGATCACCAATTGATGAAAATACCAACTTGTACTATACATATACAGAGAATAAACGAGAGTGAGGGTGAAATCAAGCAGTTTGAATTTTAAATATTTCCTTTTGGTTTTTTCGGTTTAAGCGAAGACAACAAAATATTAAGGAATTAATGTAGTTATTTATAAATACATTTCAAAATCTATACCGTATTTTTACATTCAGAAAACATGTTCTAAAGGAATTTAATTGTAATATGTATGGAAAGTGGAGAAAAGTGGATAACATAAGACTCCGTTAGCGGCTTCATCTGCGCTGATGAGTGATTTCAGGGAAGGGGCATTCTGTCGGGATGCTCTTTTTCACTTGCCGTTATAGATAGCACGGTGGAACCCTAGCATAAATAACGGCAAGCTCATTTGAGTGGTAAGTGTTGGAGCATGTAAAGTGTTCAGAGTGATTTAGGTTTAGCAATAGATGGACTAAGTCTAGGGTTGGGTTACCGGTGGAAGATCCTCAAGATGTTCGAAAATAAGCAGTTGCTTTTCTCTTGCGACCTTTACCATTTCATCAGCACCCTGCGAGGGCCCTCCAATTCGAAGCACTGCATCGCAGTGGTCTAGCAGGCGGATGGAGGACGGATGGAAAATGCGGTTGAAAACCTCATCTCCCAAAGAAGTGGAACCAGCTGTGGCGATTAGGGGCAATGCATACCACTCCCCTAGAACCGGTAAATGCCCAGTTTCATAAACTTGAAGAGCAATTTCATTCATGAACTGAACATTTTTCTCGATCAGCACGGGATCATCTGACGTTCCAGAACGATAAGGTCCCGCTATAAGAATATGCAACGAATTTGTTTTTTCCTTTAAAAGACCATGGATTTGAGCGTATTGGAGCAGCAAAATCGTCTTGGCATCACGAATTTCTCCGCTTTTGACCAAATTGAGCGCCTGAATAAAAGGAAGCTCTACCACTTCAATGTTTTCCTGATCATCCTCAAGTCCACCACCCAGTCCTGTTGCCATATCTTCGTTATACTCTGCTACAAAAAAGTACAGGATTTCAGTAACCGATCCAGGCGACATGTAGGCCTCACCAACCTTTTGTACACAGTCGACACGGTATCCTGTCTCTTCCTCCGTTTCCCGCAGGATACTTTCCTCTGGTGTCTCTTTATCGAGCAGACCTGCACAGGTTTCGATAAGCATTCCTGTCTCATTACCGTTCTGGTAGGTTGGCATTCGGAACTGTCTGGTCAATACTACGGTTTGTTTTTTTCGATTATAGAGAAGGATTGTTGCTCCGTTGCCGCGGTCGTACACTTCACGGGATTGTGTCTCCCATTGGTCACTGTTTTTTTCATACTCGAACGTGACTTTCTTTAAGATGTACCAGTTATCCGATAAAAGCTCCTCTTTGACGATCCGTACTCCTGGTTGTTGTCCCGTTGCTTTCATGTTCATTTCCTCCCTAGAAACATTCCATTTTCTTTCGTCAGTTGAAGGACACCAGTCTGCTTCAGGTTTTGGTTGACATGGATACGAAACATATCGATGGCCTTTCCTACAAGTCGTTCCCTTGCATTCATCGGAGTCGAAATCATATAATCGATCAGGGGTTCCGCTTCGTCTACCATCAGGCGGTCGTCGTAATGGAGCAACAGAAGATTAGAAAAGCATGAAGACAGCAAGTCCATTCCGTTACCTAGGTGGAACCGATGAATCGCTTGATCTAATACGCGAAGATTGGGGTCGAAGGAAGTCGCCAAGTCCTCAAGCTCTTGAAGGTGTTGCGTACTCATCGTCGACGTGCAAACTAGTCCCCCGGGCTTTAGAACACGGTGCATTTCCTCGATCGCTCTGGGAATGTCCGAGACGTGATAAAGCATATTGTTAGCAAGCACCACATCGAATTGCTCTTCGTGAAAAGGGAGCTGCTGGGCGTCAGCCGACAAAAATTTAAACATTGCATTGCTGCTTCCTAAGCGGCAACGTGCTTCCTCCACCATTCCGCTGGAGATATCGGTAAGCGTGATGCGCCAGCTATTGGGAATTCGTTCGGCATTTCTTAACCAAAAGGTCCCGTCACCGCAACCCAACTCGAGAATATGGGCTTCCGGTGCCACCTCCAGCTGATCAAAAACCCAACGATGCCAGCCTTGAGGATTCGTACTGAACTTGTCGTAAAGATTGATCCGTGCTTGCAAACGGGTGGCCGTCCGATATTGATCCCCCCAATTCTCTTCCTTCTGTACAGCTTGTATAAGTTCCGCGAAGCGATCCAAATCTGCTCCATCGGCCAACTTTTCCAAAGCTTTTCGAATAGCATGGACGATATGTTCCGTATGAGCGATCTTCTTCTGGAGAATATCGAGCTGTGCTTCCAACGAATGTCTGATGTCCCCATCGGATATCAACTCTGCGTTTAAGATGTCTTTAATTTCTTGAAGAGATAGCCCGACATACTTCAACGTCTGAATCCGCTGCAGTCGTTTCAGTTCCTTCACCGTATACTTGCGAGCAGAGCCAGAATGATGGTCTTCCGGGGTCAATAGTCCAATCTGATCGTAATATCGCAAAGTTCGGAGTGTCATACCTGTACTTTTGGCAAGCTGCCCAGTCGATAAATAATCTCCTTTGCTCAACAGGTTCTCCCTCCTTCCCATGCATTGATTTTCCAGTATAGCCTACTAGGTTAGTATACTTGGTGACGTAACGTCACCAGCAAGTTGAATTTTCCGATAATTGAGTGTGTGGAAAACAGGGACCCTGCTGTATGGTTATCACTATGATTTTCATGAGGAAGGTAGAAGGGGGCCGAAACGGCCCCTTTTTCATTCTGTGTAAACGGCCTGTTTTTGCTTTGAGATGGGGTTTAATTTCACCTGTGAGCCCTTGCCGCCTGTCTGGATTCCGGTTTCCTTCATTCCGGCTTCTTTCAGATCGACCAATAGTCGCTCTAACACCGCTTTGGCGGCAGCCGCTTCCTTCGCGCCGGACGATTTCACGACCAACTGCACCGGCTTGCCGGAGCGCAGATGTTTGTCTGCTTGGCGCAGCTTTGTATCGTAATCATGTTCCTCGATATGAGCAGTGAAGCGAAGCTCCTTGACCTTTTCCTTACTGCTTTTTCCAGCCATGTTGCCACTGCTCACCTTGCGTGTTCCGGTTTCCTTCTGCGCGAGCGCTTTTCCCTTGCCCTTAGCTACTAGGCTACATGGCGGAGGACTGCTCATGAGTGATGTACAGACCAGATCCATTCCTTTGGACCGGGCCATAGCCAAGGCTTCCTCTCTCGAGACGATACCGATCTTCTCACCGTTGAGTCCAGTGAGCATGACCTCGGAAGCCTTTATTTGCTCGTTGATTAATACTGCCACGTAAATGATGCCTCCCTTAAAAACAATGTAAAGCTATCATATACGGAACCCGTTTGCGATTCAATTTGGAATTCCGGGTAGCGGGCAGAGGGTGCTTTCCAATGCGACATAGTACTTTTCTTTAGTACAATCTTTGTTGACAAAAACCATCAACCCCTATACTCTTTTATTGATAATGATTATCATTTTCTAATGAGACATATACATGCAGGGGTGAATGAGAGAAATGAAAAAGATGCTGAAGGGCCTATTATTGTTTACGGTTTTTACTATTGTATTGGCGGGTTGCGGATCAGTAGGGGATAGCTCGAAGCCAGGAGCCACTTCCGGGTCTGAGCAGACCAGCAAAGCGGCTGGGCCGGTTACGGTTAAAGACGATCACGGAGAAGTCAAGCTGGACAAGCCAGCGGAACGTGTCGTTGTCCTGGAATGGGCGTTTACCGAAGACCTGATCGCGCTAGGCGTGCAGCCTGTTGGTAGTGCGGACAACGAAAACTACAGGCTGTGGATAACGCCGGAGGCGAAACTGGCTGATTCGGTCACTGATATCGGTACACGGGGCGAACCGAATTTGGAAGCGATCGCGGCGCTCAAGCCGGACCTTATTATCTCAAACACAGACAATAATGCAGCGATCTACGAACAGCTTAAGGGAATCGCACCAACGATAGAATACGATTTTTTCAAGGGAAAAGGTTATGATTATGATCGCATGGTTGAAATCTTTAAGCAGATCGCTGTGGCTACTGGAAAAACGGAGCAGGCTGATAAAGTCCTAAATGACCTTGACCAGCATTATATTGAAGCAAAGGCTACATTGGAAAAAGCGGATAAAGCAGACTTCCACTATGCGCTGACTCAGGCTTTCACAGCTCAAAATGCTGCCAGCCTACGGATGTTCAAGGATAACTCGCTTGTAGTGGAAACGCTCGCGAAAATCGGTATGGTGAATGACTGGAAGTCGGACAAAACCGAGAAATATGGATTCAGCACTGTGGGCATCGAAGCTCTTCCTGGGGTACAGGACAGCCATTTTATCTACATTACGCAGAAGACGGACGATGTATTCGGAGCCGCGATGAAGAACAATTCAGTCTGGAAAGAACTGAATTTCGTCAAAGAAAAACGGACCTATCCACTGGACGGAACAACGTGGACGTTCGGGGGCCCAATCTCATCTAAAGTGCTGGTTGACCAGGTGGTGGGTGTTCTGACAAAATGACCCGAACAGGTACAACGGATTTATCGAAGGCTTGGCGTGTAGGAAGCATTTTTGGGGGCGGCTTGGCCGTCCTTATTACGCTTTTTTTTGTAAGCTTGTGCTATGGAGAGGCGCCGATCCCGCTGCATACGGTAATCGAGGCGTTGACCCAGCGTCAGAATACGCTAGAGCATAATATGGTTTGGGATCTGCGGATGCCGCGCACGGTTATCGGAATCTTGGCTGGCGGTGCGCTGGCTATTGCCGGTGCGTTGCTACAGGCCATCACCAAAAATCCGTTGGCGGCATCGGATACACTTGGAATCAACGCGGGTGCCTATTTTGTGGTTGTGCTTGGCGCGGTGATGTTCCCCGGATTGCTGCATCAGGCTCCGTTTCTGTTTGCCGCCCTCGGCGGCCTGCTGGCGGCGGTGCTTGCTTACTTTATGGGCGGGGGACGAGCTGGAAGTCCAATCCGGCTGGCGCTTGCTGGCCTCATTGTGTCTATGGTGCTCGGTTCGTTTACCGGAGCATTACATATTTTTTACTCCTTTGAAACGCAGGGATTGTTTCTATGGGGTTCCGGTTCGCTTGTGCAAAACGATTGGAGTGGTACTACTTATGCTTGGCCCTGGGTTGTAGGGCTCTCGGTTATCGCGGTTTTGCTGTCGAGGCAATTCGATGTGCTGGATCTGGATGAGTCCACATCCACGTCCCTTGGGCAAAAGGTGGGCTTGACCCGGGCGGTGGGAATTGTATTGGCGGTCCTGCTGTCGACCATTACAGTCAGCGTCATTGGACCCATCGGGTTTGTAGGCTTAGTGGCTCCGCATTTGGTGCGCTTAAGCGGCCTGAAAATGCACCGCTGGGTACTGCCTGGTTCCTTCCTGTGGGGGGCACTGTTGTTGACGGGCGCTGACGTGCTGGCGAAAATGGTCCACCAATCAAGCATGGATCTGCCGACCGGAGCAGTAATGGCATTGATCGGGGCCCCTTGGTTAATTTGGCTTATCCTGTGGAGGATGAAACTGCCTTCCGGTATCGGCGGACAGTCTTCAATGAACATAGGTGTGCGCTCTCGGAAATTACCGTATGGCAGGCTGGTCACATTGTTTGCGTGTGGGGCCGTGCTGCTAACCGTATTCAGCCTGATGTTTGGAGGAATGCGCATTCCGGTGGGCGATCTGCTGTCCGGGCTGTTTGGCGGTGAGAGCGCGAATTCGGCTTTGCTGCAGTTTAGAATTCCACGCACGCTGGTGGCGGCCGGGGCTGGTATCGCGCTTGCAGTGAGCGGTGTCTTGATCCAACTAGCCGTTCGCAATCCCTTGGCGGATGCCTCGATCATCGGGGTTTCTTCTGGAGCGGGATTCGGCGCGCTTGCAGTGATTATCGTCTGGCCTGGGCTGCCTGTTTATGTGCTGCCAATCGCGGCGATCGCTGGAGCGGCAGTTTCAGCGGCAGTGATTTTCTTTCTATCCTGGAAAAAACATCTGAATCCGTCTGTTGTCATATTACTCGGCATCGCCGTATCAGCGATCGGAGCAGCCGGAATTCAGGTGCTAATTATCCAAGGCTCGCTGTGGGGCAGTACGGGCTATATTTGGCTGACTGGTAGTACCTACGCGCGAAGCTGGGCGCAGGTGACGACGATTCTGGCCTTTCTGCTCGTGTTGTTGCCAGTAGCCTGGTGGCTAGCTCGCCGCTTCGATCTTTTGGTATTTGACGATAGCAGCGCCATGGGACTGGGGCTTCCGGTGCGTCGCACCCGGCTGCTGGCGATGGCAGTGGGTGTGCTGCTGGCGGGAGGAGCGGTAGCCTGCGTGGGTACGATTGGCTTCATCGGGCTGATTGCTCCGCATATCGTGCGTACGTTGATCGGGCACCATGTACGCCGTTCCATTATTTTGTCAAGCATCTTGGGAGCGGTAATGCTGGTGCTGGCTGATACAATTGGACGGACGGTGCTTGCGCCGACGGAGATTCCTTCCGGGCTACTGATCGCTCTGATCGGTGCGCCGTATTTCCTGTACTTGATGTATCGCTCCAATCGTAGTAAGTCAGTGTAGTTGAAGTGGTACACAAATCTGGATTTTATATTTACAAATCTAATAAAGTAGATATAATGTACTGTATGGAACCGTTATTGATTTATAAAGCTTTGTCTAATGAGACACGCTGTCTAATTATGCTGTGGTTAAAAAATCCAGAGGAATTTTTTGATGAACAGGCTTATTTAAAGCAAGGGCTTAATCTTCGAATTGGTGTATGTGTGGGGGATATTCAGGCTAAAGCAGGACTTGCACAGTCTGTTATCTCAAGTTATTTATTAACGATGCAAAAAGCTGGTTTGTTGGAGTCTGAGCGAATTGGGAAGTGGACGTACTATCGTCGGAACGAAAAGACAATACAGGAATTTACCGAGTACATTCAAAAGGAACTATAGACAGAAAGGAGGTTTTTTTTCGTAAAATATATCTATGAATCTGTATATATAAATATGATGGAGGCTTACTTTTAATTATGAAACAGGATAACTCTTTGCTTATTATTATTTTGGCTTTAGTGTTCAAAGTAAATTAAGTATTAGACTGAAAAATAAGTGTGGAACCAGTAAAAAAACACTTACCTTTATGTAAGTATCTGTACTAAAAGTGCATACTTTCATATTTCTAGCGTTCATTTTATTATCAAGATATAAATAATACTTAAGGAGGACAAATCTTTGAAAACTCTTGTTATTGTAGCGCATCCCAGCATGGAAACATCCGTCATTAATAAGCGGTGGGTAGAAGAACTGAAAAAATATCCAGAAAAGTATACTGTTCACGAGTTGTCTAAAGTTTACCCTGATGGAAACTTCGACGTGGAAAAGGAACAAAAATTGGTTGAATCTCATGGTAATCTTGTTTTGCAGTTCCCTATATATTGGTTTAATTGTCCGCCTCTCCTAAAAAAATGGTTTGACGATGTTTTAACTTATGGATGGGCTTTTGGTTCAAATGGAGGAGATAAATTCAAGAATCGTAAAGTTGCTTTAGGTGTATCTGCAGGAATCGAAAAGCAAGATTATCACGAAAATGGAAGATATCAATATACGCTTGAACAAATACTGGTTCCATTTAAAATGACATTCCTATATTGCGATGCAGATTATCGTTCGTTCTTTGCATTTTATGGTGAGGAATATGATCGTTCTGAAGAAACTGTGGAAAAAAGCACTGAAAATTATTTGAATTTTGTTGACAACCTATAATATGCATCTATATTTCGTTTGCAAGTTACCCATCAAAAAAATTGATTCATTTGAAGAATTAGTTTGTGAACTTACCACGACTGATACCGATGTTAAGCTATCGGGGGACGTTAGTTGAATGACAACAGCGGCAGTCTAAGACTTTATTTATCAAGTCTTGGTCTGCCGCTGCTTCCTTTAATGGATCAGTCTAAAACTTATTTTTCATGTGCTGACGATTCTTCAAATCAAAAACCGCATTAAATCAATGGTCCCAGTCTAATACTATATTTTCACCGAACATTTAGGTGTATTCGGCATTATTACAACGGAAATGGGGATTATAGGTGTTTTACCCCAGGTCACTCAAAATTTTAATATATCGACTTCACTGGCAGGCTGGCTTGTAAGTGCATTTTCTTTAGTTGTTGCTATTTCAGGTCCATTCCTGACCTTACTCGTTTCCGGTATAAATCGTAAAGTCATTCTGTTAACGGTTGTGCTCAGTTTTGTGATTTCAAATATGGTTTATGCTTTAACGACCGAATTCAATATGATGCTCATTTTCCGCATTCTCCCTGCTATTTTTCATCCTATCTTTTTTTCGGTTGTCTTAGTGACCGCAGCCAAACTTGTCCCGCCGGAAAAAAGCAGTAAAGCAGTCACCAAGGTTTTCGCCGGAATAACGGTCGGATTTGCTTTTGGCGTGTCTTTAACTTCTTATCTCGCAGAGAAAATATCGTTAGAAGCCGCTTTCTTGTTTGGGGCTGTTGTAAGCATGATTGCCTTTGTGGGAATCCTCATTTGGCTTCCTTCTATGCCGGTTAAAGAGAAAATGTCTTATGGAACACAGCTTGGTATACTTCGTAAGCCTCAATTGTGGTTCAATATCGTGACTGTTATTTTTATCTTTGCAGCTATGTTTTCTGTGTACAGCTACTTTGCCGAATATCTT
>NZ_JTHP01000119.1 GCF_000943545.1 Paenibacillus terrae | reverse complement strand
CAACGTACACCGATACAACCAACGCAGCCACGCCCACAACCATCGTTACTGTCTCCATACGATTACCTCCTATAGAGGGGCCGTAGCCCCTTAATGGTTAATTGTGAGCAGTCTCCAGTTCTTGCATTTTTGAATTTACTATATTGTGGAACATCATGTTCCAGTTATTATACTTAAATCCTTTGTAATCTTTTGCGGCGCTAACCTTTTCAATTGGATAGCCCAGCGCCTTCATGGCGCTTTCCAGCAAAATTACATTTTCCTTTGTTGCTCTATACTTCTTAAACATTGTCATTACCTCCAACGTAAGGCCGCCGCCAATTGTATATGTGAACTTCGTATGCTATGATTGGGTGGAGATGGCGCTATACTAGCCGCCACCTCGCAAAGGAATCCTTAACGTCTGCGCCCACCGCGTCGTTTGGTTCCTTTTTTCTTTGTCTTCTTACGGCTGGCGTTGTGTACATGGAGTACAGCCAATGCTGTAGCCAGTTGGATGATTGCCGTAACAAGGTTTACCCAATCCTTCATTCCTAGTGTTCACCCTTTCGGGAAGTTAATGTTTCACTTCCTGTAAATAATATATCATATACTGTAGTTTTGGTCAACTAAAAAGTTTGATTTTCTGTAATTAAAATATTATAATGCATATATAAATTACAGGAAAGAGGTCTTTCGATGGCAATAACATATAAGCCCTTGTTGAAATTGTTGGTCGAGCGAGGGATGAAAAAAATGGATTTGCGTACAGAATTGAGTTTGGGACCGTCTACTATTGCAAAATTCGATAAAGGTGAGTATGTATCATTGGAGGTCATTGAAAAACTGTGTGCTTTCTTCGATGTGCAGCCAAACGATATTATTGAGTATGTAAAAGAGCAGGAGGGGTAATACCCTCACTGCTCTTTTTAATGAACAAAATAAAAAGCCCTCAACATGAGGACTTGTGGTATAATCTGGATTGGACAACGGGTGGGGGTCACGGCGCAGCCTTCTGTAAAGGAGGTGATTGACGCCATGACTGCACTTGGTACGCTTTATCTGCTCTTGAAAGTAACTGCAACGTTACTAAGCCTTTGGTTTAGTTCTCGCAAGTTTTTCCGATGGATCAGACGTAAACGTAACAAGCGCAAAACCCACCGCTAAGGTTGACCGCCTACGGTGGGTTTTGCTGTCTTCACAGTAATATAAGCGCGCCGTGAGGCACCTCGTTAGTCCTGGGGGAGTGTTGCGACTCCCCTTATTTCTATTCTTATGTTACCACACGGAAATTATTCAGGCAATAAAATTGCCTTTGTTGACTATAGTCAAATATTAAAACCCCGGAGCATATCGCCCGGGGCTCTTTGTTATTTACCGATATCAATTAAGGCTGATTCACCAGCTTCAAATCCAAGGCCGCTATCTGCTTGCAACTTGAAACCTTTGCTATCCTTTGGTACTTCAAATGCAACGTTTGCCTTCTTTGTTAAACCGGGGTTAATCTTGGCGAAAAACAACATGTTTTCCGGTTTGTTTATGTACATATCCGCATCGCTCATTGGCTCATATTCTGTACCGTCTGTGCCGATCAGCTTGAACATACTGGAGTCCAGTGTACGAGCTTCCTTATCTCCATTTTTAATCGCCAGATTTATAACGATAAATTTTTCTTCGGTAGTTTTTTGAAGGTATTCATTTTCACCGATCTTAGTCTTAGCGCTCACTTTGCTAGCTGTAACAGTAAGATTACCCACCTTTACGGCTTCGCCTACTTTAGTCTCCTTAGGAGCAGCTTCCTTTTCGGCAGTTGCAGCAGCCTTTGTATCGGCTTGTGTAGTAGATCCTGTAGCTTTCCCGCTATCTGTAGTGGTGGCTTTAGCCCCGCAACCAGCAGCTATAATTCCAAATGCAAGTATAGCAGTAGTAAATAGTAACACTTTCTTATTAAACAATGCTTCTTCCCCCTATTTTGATTAAATATTTTTATGGGTATAGTCTAACAGACCTAGGAAAATATTTCTACAAATAATTACAAAATGAACCAAATTGATTAGAGCAATGAGCTGCAGGGAACATTGAAAACAAATTTAATTGGAAAAGTTTGCAGTCTATTTAACTTTGTGATATATTGTCTTCATTAAACGATTTATTAATTATCTTTGCTGACATGAGTCGAGCGGAGAACAGTCCATTGAATGCAGCATATCCCCTTAGTGGGTTAAGTCTGCCTAATAGCGGTACTATAATGGCCGCTACATGTGTGATTTTTTGTTTAAAAAAAACTTCTTGTACGCACCTTCTGTGCTATGAATTGTCGAGAAGTTATTTTTTAAAACATTTATCGCCTGTGTAGCGGCCTTTTTGCGTTCTTTTATTTTACTAAGGAGGTGATCCGAATGCCAGGGTGCACAACCAATACAATATAACGTGTTATGAACTAATCCTCTGTTGAGCATACAAGTACAGAGGTGATTTTATGGACATTCCTGTAGTTGATTTGAAAACTGGTACGCCCAAGGTAATACAGTCAAAGCACGTCATTTTCTTTGAGTCCAAGGAGGGGGACACCATAATCCATACACGCACGGCGGAATATAGACCTGCATATGCTTTGCGGGACTTTGCCCCTATATTGTTGCCAGAAGGCTTTGAAACACTCGAAAAATCCAACCTTACCAACATGACGGAAGTTATGGATTATGATTCGTCGAGTAAAAAGGCATTTTTCGACAAATCGAGAAAGGGGAAGCATGTGAACGTATCGCGGAGGAATAAAGAGAAACTGGAGGGTATATGACCGTTCACCTATGTTAATCGGTCGGGTCCAGACGACACCGACCGACATACTACGCAGGAATAAAAGGCTATGATAGGTACAAGGTGGTGTTAAGAACGTATACGTTCCAAATCTGCCCGGGGGAGGCTGCCAAACTAAGCCTCGTCTGCTCTAATCGGCTGTAATAATCCACTGGTACAAATCTTCCATATGTACCTCTAAGATAGTGGATACGGTGTACATAGCGTCTACACTCATCATACGCTCCGTCTTGCACCAGTAGGATACCATGCGGACGGACCAACCTGATCGTTCTGCTAGATCAGTCTGAGATATGCCACGTTCATTTAGCCAGTATTGCAGCAGACACCTCCCGCGGGAGTATGCCAAGAACGAATTCGCTCCTTTCGTATATAGATTATATATACAAACAAGTGTTCTTATTTATTGCCTTATGGTATACTGATTCCAACCTCTCAAAAACGGAAAATATTACATCTAGGAGTGTTGACCTATTCAGAAAAAAGAAATTGACTTAACCCAATTAGCTATTGTTATGGACAAGCACCCCGCATATTTAATTAGAACTATTTCGAAGTCTGGTCCCGATAAAGGCGCTCAGCACGTACGGCTGCAATCATGCGTTGATATTCTTCCTCTGTCAATTCACGACCGTCTACTTTAAAATCATAGCGCTCTTTAATTTCTTCATCGGATAGCTCAAGTGATATTTCAAAAAGTTCTCTTTCGGTTTCATATGAAGGAGGACTTTTTTTAGATGAGCCTGATAACCCTATTTTAAGCTGGCTTATAAAAAAAGATTTTATCTCCATAGCTACGTCTTCGTAGTCTAAAAACGCCATTATTCCGTCTATTGTTAGTGGTAACTTTTTCAATCCCTTTTCCTCTGTATAAGACACTATTTCCTCAATGAATATATTTTTTAAAATCTTCGCTAAACCTTCCGAATCACCGCGGTTTATATATTCCTGTATTAAACCCGTGATTTCCTTATCCAGGTCTTCGTGAATTGAAAAATATTTTTTTACCTCATCCTTTTTGTTTTCTTCCAAACCATCAAAATATCCTGCCTTTTCCATTAGGGTTGCTTTAGATATTTCCAAACCTGCTGCTAATTTTTTTATGGTTTCTGGTCGCGGTAAATCGCGAAGTCCATTTTCTATACGTGAAATCTGAGCGTTACTTACTCCTGATTTAATAGCTAATTGATTGAGGCTCATTCCCTTTTGTTCTCGTAATGATCTCAAATGTTCTCCAAAGGTTGTGCTCATTTTAGATACACACTCCACTTTCATATACTTTTTTTGTTGTACAAGTGTAAATATACACGATTATTCCCAATAGGTAAAGGTATATAAAGAAAAAACGTTACCGTGTGGTAAAATCCCTTGATTTTGAGCCTATAAGAACAAATATTCCTCTTTTTGACGTTTTACCTTGTGGTATAAGTGTGTTACCTTATAAGTGTTCCCAATGGGTAACGAAATATACGCAGCAAGGAGGGATACGAGATGAGGCTATCACTTAATATACCCAAGACTCAACAATATATGAAGGAGAAGGGATGGTCCGAGGCTGATTTGGCTGAAAAAATAGGAGTTTCGAAAGTTCAGGTTTATCGTGTTTTACGTGGGCAACGCGAACCGGGTAATGAATTTATTGCTGGACTTTTAAGTGCTTGTAGAGAGATGGGGCTGAACGATCTGTTTATTTTTGAACAACCGTTACCACTAGGTAGTGGAGAGGAGGTAATGCGATAAATGTACCCTAATGCAATCGTGATGACTCCTGAACAGTTTGCTGATTTGAAGGAAAGTCTTATTCGTGAACTTGAGCCAAAAATAAAATCTCAAGTAGAGGAAGAACGCCGAAAACATTCATCTGCGGTAAGTCT
This sequence comes from Paenibacillus terrae, assembly GCF_000943545.1. Taxonomy (GTDB): domain Bacteria; phylum Bacillota; class Bacilli; order Paenibacillales; family Paenibacillaceae; genus Paenibacillus; species Paenibacillus terrae_A. Next base: position 5,756 of record NZ_JTHP01000119.1, on the reverse strand, counting down.
CAATGTATGGCCCCCTATAAGGGACGAAGCATTGCACCGTCTCAGACACTTGGTAACATACAACCGATATCAAGTCGTCAATGCTCTGTCAACAATCGTTCGTAACTCATTAGGTGTCAGTAATGTGCAAGGGCTGACGACAGACCAAGCACAGGCGGCGAGAGATATTGTCGATGCTGTTGTTTCTACAATGCTAAAGTACAGCAAACCAAAGGCTGGTGAACAGGGTGAACATACGAACTGAAACATGGCTCGGACACAGCATTCGCTTTATTGAGAAGGTACCCGGTGAGTGGTGGGCGATAGCTGCTGATATCGCTGAGGCACTTGGGTATGAACGTGGGCGGGATATGCTCCGCAAACTGAAATCTACTCAAAAGGGAGCGCACTTAATGAGCACCCTTGGTGGACGGCAGGAAGTATCCATAATCTCTGAGACTGGGATTTACAAAGTCATTATGCGGTCTCGAAGAAAAGAAGCCGAAGAATTTGAGGATTGGGTACTTGAGACGATCCGCACGTTACGCCAGTCCACCGGACTGGAAGGCTTTCAAATCTTCCGCATGTTGGACAAGGACCATCAAAAAGAAGCCATGCAGAAACTGCGCTCCAGCCTGAAAAAGCCTGTTCGAGTGGACTTCATCAAAGCCAACACCATTGCGAACAAGGCGGTTTCATCGAAGTACGGTCATCCCAAGATGATCAAAAAGGACCGAATGACGCCGGACATGCTCGTAAGCAGGCAGGAGATTCTGGAAGATACGGTTGACTTGATGGGCACCAAAGAACGGTTTGGGCTGGACATAGCGGTATCTCAAACGATCTACGACAAACACATTCATTAACCAAGAGGATGGTAAATATGGACGAACAACAAAAAGAAACCACCGCGGCAACGGTGGTAACAAAAGAGTCTTTGCAAGGTAAGCGCAATTCTGAAATCGCTATTGAACTATATCAGTTAATTGCTGATCGTGATTTCGGTTCAATAAGAGAAATTAGCAACACCATATTTTCAATTGCGATGCATAAAGACTCTAGGAAGATTCAGGGAAAGTAAGTCCGACAGCCATATCTTCATATCCCGAATCCTTCATCCGTACTAACGTAATCAACTTATCATTCTCAAGCATTTCCAACCAAGCGACGACCAAGTTTGTGTTATCAACACCATGCGCCAAACAAACATCGTAAACATCTGTCATTAACACAATATAGCCGTAATTTTGGACATTGGTCAGGGGTAATCCCGAAATTAATTTAAGCAAGTTATCTTTATTCAATACTATCACCTCCCCCTGGAAGATAGTTTACCAGATTGAGGAAGCTGAAAGAAAGGAGCATGCACACACATGCACAATAACGAAGAAAGGTTACGGGAACTATGCGAATTCTTCGGCAAAATGGAACGCCGGATGTTAGAGAATGGTCGTGTTCTGGTAGCCCTGCACGCTCGGGGTCAGTACCGCAAGTATCATCGGCAGTTGGTTGGGCGGTGGACAGCGTGAGGAACCAGGAGTCAGGTGAGGTCGCTTGCTGCGCGGTATGCAGAAACGTTATGCATAAGAAGTTTCTACGCCGCTGGAACGAGCAAGACGCGTGTCTGGTCTGCATAGGAGAAATGACCGCAGATTACCCGGAGGGGGGTGAACACATTGGGAATGAAGCGCGATGACTTGATAGGCCGCACTGGTTCGATTACTCGGAGCATAACAGTAGTTGATGCCACGGAATGTGAAGATGGTACCGTTGATGTCCGCATTCAGGACAGCATGGGAAATGAATATTCTACGGAACTGGACGACGATATCTCTCTTGATTGAGGTGAAAACATGCGAGATTACGAACAGCAATTATTCCTTCAATTCTTCAACTCACTTGCCCCGGCAGTGCAGCGGGACATTAAGCATTATCTGTTCGTGTATGACATGTACCTGGATGAGCAGAACCAGAAAGCCCGGGAAACGCTGCTTGGCGAAATGCACATGCTGGAGCGCAAATACAATTTGGAGGTAACACATGGAAATAAAAATAAACAGCCTGCGGGCTCATAACTTTAAAGCGCACCGTGACCTGTCTGTTGAGTTTGGCGACACGACGCAGATCACGGGCGACAATGGGTCAGGCAAGTCCACTACTTTGGAATTACCTACGTGGACATTGTACGGCACGGACACGATGGGAAGCAAGCTTGATCCTACACCTACCAACTATAAATACGATCATGTGCTGTCTGAAACGTTGCTGGATATCGACGGAAAACAGGCGCTTCTAGGTCGGGGGATTGAGAAGGGAAAAACCACTTACTACATTAATGAAGTCCCGAGCAAGGCCGGAGACTTTGACGAGATTGTTAAATCTTTATTCGATAAAGACCTATTCCTATCGCTCTATAACCCTTCATACTTCTTCACGCTTCACTGGAGCACTCAGCGGGATCTATTGCTGCGGTATGTAACTCCTGTTTCTAACAAGGAAGTATTCATGGAAATGAGCCGGACAAGCCCGGACGAAAAGGCCAAGGACATAAAACTGAACCCGCAAGCTTCCAAACTGTCGGAGCTGGTCAAAAAGCACACGCTGCAGCAATTGGGAGAAATCCATAAGAAGAACAAGAACGACAAAGACACGGCATACAAGCGGGCTCAAGGACGTACAGAGGCGCTTGTCGATCAGCTCCAGAAACTTCCCGCAGCGCCGGAGGATATCGAAGCAGCGAAAGCCGAAGATGCCGCGCTGCTTGAGCAAATACGGGCACTGGAAGCCCAAACGGATCTTGCTGGGGAGACAAACCGCAAGCGTACCGTGCTGGAGAGTACAATCCAATCCTTGCAGCGGCAGATTGCGCAGGCCAAGGACAACTACATGCGTGTCTATAACGAAGCCATTGAAGACCATTGCCCTGCTTGCAAACGTCCGCTTGATACGGAGTCTGTGGATGCCGTCACAGCCAATAAGGAACGCCGGAAGGAAGAACTTCGGAACGCGCACCAGAAGCTAATAGACGAGCGCAAAGAGCTAGAAACCAAGCTTGCAGCAATTGAGCCTGTAGATGTTTCAGAGCAGAATGCACGAATTCGAGAACTGGAGCAGCAGCGGGACCGAACAGCGGATATTATCGCAGCTCATAAATCACGCCAGGGCATGCAGGCCGATATCGACAAGGCCCGCGCCGACGAGGCCGAGACACTTGCCAGCCGCAACGACTCTATCTTTGTTCTCGACGCGATCAAGGCATTCGAGGCAAAAGAGGCCGAGTTGCAGGCCGCCAAGGTGCAAAGCCTGTTTTCTACTCTATCAATCTCTTTATTTAAGAATCAGAAGAATGGGGAGCGCAAACCGGATTTTGTAATAGAAATGGACGGCAAGGCATACCCGCTGCTGTCACTATCAGAGTCCGTCAGAGCTGGTCTGGAGCTTCGGGAAGTCTTATCCAATCAGAGCGGTGTGATTGCTCCAGTCGCCGTAGACAACAGCGAGAGCGTGTTTAAAATCAAGCAACCTTCCGGGCAACTAATTCTTGTAAAGGCCGTCGAGGATGCACCTTTAGAAATAAAACAGATCGGGGGCGAGGCGGCATGAAGCCACATGAACAACTGGAATATGAAATGGCAATGGAAAACATGCTCAAGGTCCTTCCTGCCATGTTGGGGATGTATGGGGCAGTAGCCAAGGCATCTAAAGCGTACTTTGACGAACTGGTTGCCGCTGGATTCAGCGAAGCCCAAGCCCTTCATATAGTCTCCGCTCAGGGCATTACAGCACACCTAGGAGGTGGGCAGTCTTGAAGAACGGAAAGAAGCCTACCCGCCGCCAGCAGGCCGCAATCACAGAAGCAAACTTAAACCCTGACAACTGGCTCGTGTTCAAAGTTGAACCGGCTGCAATGCATATCGTACACCGCACTACTGGCAAGACCCAAATCATTAAATCATAGGAGGCCAATCATCCATGGCAAATACAAACAACCAGCTCCAAGCAATTCAGGAGGAAGTAGTAGTCGGAAATTATACGCAGAAACATCTGGATACATTGAAATCTACCATCGCCAAAGGAACCAGCAACGAGCAGTTTGCGCTTTTTGTTCAAACATGCGTACGAACAGGTCTTGATCCGTTCCTAAATCAAATCTTCTGCATCGTGTACAACGGCAAAGACGGTCCTGTAATGAGTATGCAGATTGCAGTGGAGGGCATTGTAGCTCTTGCCAAGAAACACCCGCAATACAAGGGCTTTATCGCTTCTGAAATCAGAGCTAACGACCACTTCACTGCAAAGATGCATTCAGGTGAGGTTGAACATGAACCGGATGTAATGAACCCGGGGGAGACGGTGGGGGCTTACTGCATCGCATATCGCGACGATGCGCCTAACATCCTTGTTATCGTGCGAAGGGATCAGGTGGAACACCTCATTAAAGGCCGAAACGGTCAGATGTGGAAGGACTACTTTGACGACATGATCGTTAAGCACGCAATTAAGAGAGCATTCAAGCGACAGTACGGAATTGAGGTTTCCGAAGATGAGCCGACGAGTGCGAATCCTTCTATTGATAATGTGTCTCCTTATGAGCGCCGGGACATTACTGCCGAGTCGGACGCAGCAGCAGCAGCGGCAGCCAAACAGGGGAACCAACCGCTACCTGACGGAAGTCCCGAACAAGCACCAACACCTGTTGAACAAGCACTCGCTGATATGAAATCTAAATTTAAACAGCTTGGCATTACTGAGAGGGATGATCAGCGTGCCTATATCCAAGAGCATGCGAAACCCAAGGCTGACGCTCCCACACTGGCAGAGCTCAAGGGCCTCCTGAAAATTATGGACATGCACCTTGCGGAGAAGGCCGCCCAGGAGCAGGCGAATGACGAGCTTCCAATCTAACCAAGTTGAAATATACGTCCGCTGTGAGGACTGTCACGTTTGCGGCAATGAGATAAATCCCGGCCGGGAAGAGTACATTCGCGATTTGCGGGTGTGCCCCCGGTGCTACGGGGAACTGAGGGGAGTTGGCAGAGTTGTCCGAGGGCGCGGAGCAACTGAACCTGTTCGAATTCGCTGCTGAACCTTCCCGACCTCCAGGTCCAGTGTTGAACGGAATGTATTACGAACGCAGTACGGATATGTTTGTCTCTTTCGTGCTCGGACGGCGACACTACGAGGAACCAGCCAAGGGATGCCCACACCTTAAAGAGTGGCAAGAACGGATTAAGAGGGAGCGGAGCATATGAAGCAGATTACCCCAAGACACTTAACTTTTTTAAAAGAAGCGGCAGAAGCTTTCGAGGGGAATGACCGTTGGGAGACTTACACCAACAAAGAAGAAGACCTTATCGCCTTGCGGTACGGAGTAGATAGAGATTGCATTAAGGTGATTGAACTAGGGGACAAGGTTGCATTCTTTGTGCAAGTAATCAGCGCTTCCCCAACTAGATGTCAAGCAGAGGACTGCCAAAATGAAAGTTAACATCCTGGCGTCCGGGTCCAAAGGCAATTGCATCGCTCTCACGTCTGCAGGACAAACCATTCTTATAGACGCAGGCATTGCCAAAACCAAGATCGAAAAGCGGCTGCTGGACGTTGGTATACGGCCTGACCACATTACAGCTATCTTCATCACCCACGCTCACGGTGACCACATCAAGGGCCTACCGATGGCGAACAAGTACCGCATTCCGGTATATGCAACTGAGGGCGAATGGAAAGGCATATCGGGCGTTGACGACGAGTTGCGCCGGGTTGCTGAAACCCGCTAT
>NZ_JTHP01000118.1 GCF_000943545.1 Paenibacillus terrae | reverse complement strand
GTTTATTTATATACGTATACTTAAGATAAGTTGAAAGGTAGTGAATTTAATGGATCATAAAATGGTAGGTTGTTGTACCATAATAGCTATTACAATTGTTCAGTTTTTCTATTTAATTTGGGATATCGTTCTTTTAAGCCCACGGGCTATTTTAATTACCGGCGTGGGTCTACTCATTGAACTTTTTATCATTCGTGTTTTCTTTATTGATCAAGCAAATGAACTATACGATAAAGTTAAGAAAAATTTCTTTTCTTAAAGAACCATTAATTTCATAGTCATATTTTTGATCCTTCCTTTCGATATTTTAAATTGAAGCCATATGAAACCCATCCTCCATAGATTTTTAGGCATAAAAATAGAGCATTAGCAATATCGTGCCCCGTAGGGGGAAATACTCAATTGAGTAAAACACGAGAATTGCCAATGCTCTTTTCATCCCTTATGTGCATGCTAGGGATCATTATCATGACACTTATACCTATCCTTATTTAAGCATCTTCCTCTTCTCATGTGAAGCAATAGCATTATTAAGTAACTGACAATGAAGGGCATGCGGCGCATATCCCTGTATAGCGTCTACAGTGCGGGTGTGAGTATCGCGTTTCCATAGTATAAAGTTATTCAGTGGTAACTTCTCTACCTCCAGAGCAATCACGGTTGTGTAGTCATTATGGATGTAAGACATTTTGGATTGTCAACACTAAACTAGACAATTTTTTTGTGGTGCCTCTGCTTAAACTCAGCCGGACTCAAGTAATCCAGAGAACCGTGAATCCGAATATGGTTAAACCAGTGTACATAATCATGTAATTCTGTGGTTAGCTCAGCAAGACTTTCAAAATGACGTTTCTTTACAAACTCCGTTTTGAAAATTTTAAAAGTAGCTTCCGCAACGGCATTGTCATAGGGACAGCCTTTCATGCTCAAAGAACGTTCAATCTGAAAAGCCTCCAGCGCATCGTCAATGAGCTTATTCTTGAATTCATTGCCTCGGTCGGTGTGGAAGAGCTGAATGTCATTCAGGTTGCCCTTAATTGAAGCCAAAGCACGGTAAACCAGCTTGGCATCCTTATGAGGGCCGGCACTGTAGCCGATAATCTCGCGGTTAAACAGATCTACAAAGAAGCATACGTAGTTCCAATATGAACCCACTCGGACGTACGTCAGATCGCTTACGACGACAGATAGCGCCTGCTCTTGTTCAAATTTTCGGTCCAATACATTCGCTTGCTTGGCTTCATTGCAGCTCGTGGGACGAGGCTTGTACTGGGCGACTGTATACGAGGAAACCAACCCGAGTTCCTTCATGATTCGCCCTATTCTCCGCCTGGATACCGTAAAGCCTTGTTGGTGCAGCTCTTTTTTAATCTTACGCGTACCGTAGTTTTGGCGGCTGCTTTGAAAAATGTCCATAATCAGCGTGGGAAGCTCATCCTCCGATGTCACTTCCACTTTGTTTTCTTCATAATAATACGTGCTTCTAGGGAGTTTTAGGACGTCGCACATGGCTGATACCGAGTATTTATGTTTATTCTGGCGAATGACATTTACTTTCGTCCCATGATCAGCGCGGCTTGCTTTAAAATATCATTCTCCATGAGCAGTTGCTTGTTCTGTTTTCGAAGTTCGATGAGTTCTAATTCCTCTGGAGTTCGGTTGTCTTTCTCTTTGAAGGATCCCGATGCGGAACTCTGTTTCACCCATTTATCTAGCGATGAAGGATTCAAATCATACTCTTGAATGATATCCTTTCGCGGTTTACCACTCTGATAGAGTTGAACCATCTGTGCTTTAAATTCAGCGCTAAAGGTACGTCTTTCCTTTTTATTCATGTCCGTTCGCTCCTTCTAGAGTCCATCTGTAGTCTACTATATTAGACCACAATTTTTCTGTCTAGAAGAGTGTAGCCGATCCATTTCATGCAGCAGCTCCTCTGTTCCCTTAAGACCTAATCTTAGAACAGTTATTAGTGAGATTTGATTTAAAACCGAAAGTAAAGACTTAGAATACGTCTGAAACGATAAGGAAACTCCTATTTTATATTTTTTTCCCCTTTGTAGTATGAATTCGACAGGTGACAAATCATATGTTCCAGCGTCATCAACAGTTAGAAAGCAAGGATGTTCAAAAGTAGATTTTTCGTATAACTCCATCTCAAACGCATTTAAGAATAAATTCCCCAGCAGCTCCCCTCTTTTAAACAATGATGAATGTACGAAAACAATTTTACTGGAGCTAAATACATCTCGAATTCGAAAAGAAGAAGTATTTTTTAGTGTCTTAGATAATTGGCTGTTACTCAAGATTTCCTCAAGGAGATTAACTAGATCTAAATTCAACGTTTCATGTCTCGAAATGACAATCTGAAGACCTTCAAATAGATGTCCCTTTGGGTATGTCGTGGGGACCATAACTCCTTTGTCTTCGTGGTTAAGGTACAAAAAAATATAATTGTTAAAATAGTCTACGATGGAGCTCCACTCGGGATTTCTATTCATATCCGCTATCTCTTGTATTTGATTAACAACATTAGCCAAGTATCGAGGATCAGCATATAGATGAAGCAAATGAGTGAGATTAACATTCTCTTGGAAAAATGCTTTTGCCAATCTGACCATCCACAAGCAGTCGCGCTCCATAAAGCGTCTAACGTTCTCATCAACGGATAAACTAGCTACTAATGCCTTTGAAACGATTATAGGAGCCTGGTCTTCTAAAAGAGGATTCCACATAGAATCATATTCCGGATTACAAGCACTTAAAATGGTCACTTGTGCAGGGGAAATTCCAAGTCGATTCATTTGTTTCTCAGCCCCCCTTAGTAAAGGGTCCTTCTCTTCGACAATCACTATAGAACGTTTCTCACCGCGAGCAATGCAAATCAAGTCATGAGTAATCCTTCTTAACAAGTGAATGGAAGATTTACCAGTCCTCTCTCTTCCGAATAATGCTTCATGACTAAAGCGGTCAGTCTGAGTCAGTAACATGGATTTTGTGCTCCCTTTCTTAAATCCTATATCCATGTTTTGTAACTTTCTATTTCTAAAGAGACTGAACATGAAATCCTCTCCTTGATTCACATATCGTTAAATACAAATAAGCACCTCAAAAAAACCAATAATATGGCTTCTTTGAGGTGCTTCCTCATTCAAAATATTATATTTTCATTATTTATTATAGAACGATATACGTCAAGTAAAGGCATTCTCCCTTCTGATTCATACGTCATATGATCTAATTATGTAAATATGAGTACCTACTTAGACTTTAATAAACCATTCCTGTATCCGTTGTTCCGGCCCCCACTTCTCATTGTATTGGACTTTCTTATAACATATGGAGGGGAATATTACACTACTGTTAATGTTAAGACAATTCAAACCAAGAAGTCGGCTGTCTGTTTTCTATAAATGAGTACAGTTGTGAGAAGAATAAATGTAACATCTCCCTTCCAGATAACAAAATATTCAAAGACACAATTACTTACAATTTGATAATATATAGTTTATACACTGGAGGTGAATAGTTATGAAAAACACTGGAATGACAAGGCCCTTGGATAATTTAGGACGTATTGTGGTCCCGAAAGAGATAAGACAAACTATTGGGATAGATATTGGAAATCCTTTAGAATTTTTCGCTGATGGGGAAGTTATTATCCTTCAAAAGTACACTACTAGAGAATGTGAATTTTGCGGTGCATTAGATACACTATCTTATTATAAGAAAAAGTTCATATGTAAGAATTGCCTTGATGGGCTGCATGGAAAACCCATGAACGAAATCCCGAAAACAGAAGGCCCAAAGCAGTCGCGAACTCCACTGGAAGAAATGATAAAAAGATTAGGCAAGCTAATAGAGAAATATCCTGATAAACCTCAAAAATTTTATGCTGAAAAGTTAGAAATATCACAGGGTCGAGTCTCTCAATTAAAGAAAATGATTTAATTACAATTTATTTTTGAAATAATCATATATTTGTAAATTTAATTGACTGTAAACGATGGATTGTATATATTCGTTATAGGTTATTACAAAAATTTCAAAGAAAACCTTATATATACCTTAGCGTGTAAATTACATTATATTGGGAGGATTTTTGGTATGGAAGAGGTTGATTTGGGAGAGGATATTATTTTTTTGTTGTCAGACCAGCATGTACTAGATAAAGCAGTCGAATTGCTTCGTCTTAAATTTGTTCAACATGAATGGGACGATATAATCGTTATATCTGATCGCCTACACTCCATTTCTGACAAAATCTATAATGATCACCAAAAAGCCCGTTCTTTGAACGAGTCAATTGAATTGGATTCAAAACGACCCTTAGTATTTTATTATGGATTTAGCTACTTAGCCAAAGCAACTGCATTACAAAAAAAGGGACAGTACGATCAAGCTAGAGAGGACATTCTGAAATATTCAGAATTAGGCTGGTTTGCTGGTCTCGACACAGACGGGCTTGAGGAAGTAGAAAGATTTAAGCATTTTGCGGAAGGAAACTTACTAACGAACGATCTTCTATCAGGAAAAACAGAATTGTTAGAAAAGTATATTCAATTTTTGGATGATGATCCTGGGGAAATACTTCCGGGTTTAGTTACAGTTACGGAAACAGCAAATCTACATTCATTAGACATTGATCATATACTTGAGAAGTATTCAAATAATATAGAGGATTTTCAAACATATGAAGAACCCAAAAACCGTTCACATTATTCTAGGTTCTTATACGAATTATCCATTTATCTCATAAAAAAGAAAAAATTCGCTGATGCTATACAACACATATTGTCATTTTTAGTATCACCTTCTACGATTAATAATAAGGCAGACGTCATCAAATTCGTTTCGCTTTTTGAAGCACTCCGAAAATATGCTTCCGCAGAACAAACAGAGCAATATCAAAACATTTTTAAGGAGATGGTACGTAATGAAAAAGGCATTGATCTCAGTGGTTATGATATTCTCGCTCATTAGTGTTGTTATTCCAGTTGCCGGCTTTACGAATGGAAACACAGTTACATCTACACCTTCAAATCACGGCTGGTAAGTTAACCTTGGCACCTCTGAACTCCCCAGAGGTGCCAAGCTTGTTATACGAAGTGGAACCCTAGTTAGTTGACTATTTGATTAAGAATTGGCCAGAAAAGCAAATTGTAACTCTGAATAAAAGGATAGCAAAGTAGTGGCAATATTTGAACTAGGGTAGGAAATTCACATGGAATAGCCTTTCATTAGTATCGAGGCTTCGGTAAGAGATACAATAACTTATCAAGTGAATAATTATGTTCATACTGCTGTATTACATCTTGGAACAAGGAAGCGGCTTCATAAAATGGTGATTTTGTCTCAGTTTTTTTTAGCTTTTCAAGTTCAAATAGAATGAGACCTTTCTCTTTAATCATCTTTTCATCCACACATAACAAGGCGCTTCTTAGCGCATCATTTTGTTTAGTTTTTTGTTGACTCATTTTATAGAAGTTCGAGGCTAGCCAATAGGTTTTATAATTTGTTTGCGCCGGTACCTCATCTTCCAATTTTAGGCACCAATATAGAAGTGGTTCAATATTATCAAGTTTCTTTTCTTCAAGTAATAGTTCTATCCATGAATGAAGATATTCTACCTGAAATGAATCTTTTTCTATAATAGAAAGATAATCACCTTCAAAAAAATCTCGGATTTCAGAATACTTACGTGGATCTATTTGGTATAGTATATAAAAGCATTTGTACATATGTTTAATCGAAGAACTGTCTTTGATTTTTTGATGAAAGGACAGTGATTCGGAAACATAACTAAACGCTCGCTCCTTATCTTCTTGAATCATATATAGAATTCCCAAAGTAAATCTGATTTCCATCAAATAATGTGTATTTTCTTGTGACAGTTTTTCAGCGTTGTGAGCATGATAAATAGCAATGTCTATATACCCAATAAAACTATACAATAGAGCCATATTTAAATATGTATTGTAGCACTGCTCTGCCGACAAGTTTTTATCGGAAAACTCATGCGCGCGTTCCGTAAAACGCAATGCTTCTATAATTTTGTTCTGATTAAATGACCCACAAGCTAATGCATTTAGTGATCTAACTTTATAATGATTCAGGAGCGAGTGATTTCCGGGTATATCAATTATCCTATTGTAAATAACATTAGCTTCGCTTGGATTTCCACCCGAGGTATAAATTTCTGCTTGAGTGAATAATAACGCTGATCGAAGCCATTTTTGTTCTTTTGAATGTAAAGTATTTTTTATTTTATCTATTAATCTTTTGGCTTCATCTATAAGTCCTGCGGTTACAAATTGTTGAGCTAATCCGATATCCGAAGTGTACTTTTCGATTGGGGGTTTAAATAACGCATCATCATTCAGAATGTCAGCTACAGGGATATTTAATGAATTGGCTATAGAGCTAATCTCATATAAGTAGTCTTTATGTATCTTTCCCGTTTCTATAGAAGATATTTTACCTACTGAGATTTTAACGTCTTTAGATAATTTGGCTATACTTAATTTCGCATTTTGGCGTGCCGTTCTAAGATTTATCCCTACCTTAATAGGATCAAAATCTTGATAATTATATATTTTCTTTTCCACATGAGTTCCCCTCTTATAAAAAAATCAAATAGGGACTTACGTCCTATTCTTATTATTATAAACTAAAAATTCACATTAAAGAAGGAGTCTAACAAAATAGCGGAACAATAACAAAGATTCAATTTGTGGATCAGACATAATTCCTGAAAAGACGTAGGAGATATCACAATAAACGCATCGCTATCCTTACATTCTAAGTAGTTAATATTTAGTTAGGTTAACGTTTATAGCGACACACTCACCAAGCCACATCGCCTTAGCATGTAGCTGTTGAGTGTGTCACAATTATAAAAGTGATGTGCTTATTGCTGATTATTCTACAGTCCGCAGCTGTTCTAGTTGTTTATTTACTAACTCCTGCATACGTTTTTTAGACAGTCCCAGATCTTCCAGAGCTTGAGAAACAGCAAAGGGATGAATTTTCTTACCTACTGTTGTTCTGTAGTAATTAAGTGCAAACTTTGCTCTTTTCCGCGCTGTAATATTGCTGCTTACACTTGCTCTACAGAACAAGCTTAACTCCGCGAGTGCTAAAGCCGTTTCTGTTCTAGAAAGTTTGGTCCATATGATATGGTTTTGTCTATCTTGGACACCGGATTGAAGGACCTGCTCAGCGATTTTAGGAAACTTTGAAAGATCAATAGTATGGTTCATGTTAACTTCTCCCCTTCCATCTCCAAAAGGCGTTCATTTGCTAGTTTCTGAAGTAAAAGCTTAGTGATAATCCCAAACGTAGGATTCGGATTGTTCGCATTATCTATCTTATTATGTTCTGCTCATTACCAATTTTCAATTCTCTACAAGAAAATTTATCTAACCTCTCGATAAGGATTCTTTTGAGAGATGTAATTTACCACATTTTCAATTTCTTCATCAGATACATAGGCTGAAACAAGTCGCTGCCTTGGCCCATCTTTAGGTTTAAAGATCATATCTCCTTTTCCAAGTAAATCTTCTGCTCCAGACTCATCTAAAATAACCATGGAGTCATTGCTGGCTGCCACAGCAAATGCTAAACGTACAGGTAAATTAGCTTTTATGTTTGGGGATAAAAATTGCTTTGTTGGTCTTTGGGTAGCTATTACCATATGAATGCCTGCAGCACGAGCTAGTTGAGACAAACGCTGTATTTGTGCCTCTACGTCTCCAGCAGCAGTCATCATAAGATCTGCCAACTCATCTATAATGAGTACAATATACGGCATTTTAGATGCATTCGGATTTCTTTGAATCATTTGTTCGTTGTAGGACTGAATATTTCTAACACCCAAATCTGCAAAAAGATCATATCGTTTATCCATTTCATTGGTTAAGGATTTAAGCGCCATAATGGCCCTCTGAGGATCAGTTATGATAGGACAGAACAAATGCGGTAATTTTGCATAAACCGACAGTTCGACCTTCTTAGGATCGATCATGACAAATCGCAATTCACTAGGCTTCAAGCCATAAATCAAACTGATAATCAAAGCATTGAGAAATACCGATTTACCAGCTCCCGTTTCTCCAGCTATTAATAAATGTGGCATCTTCGCTAAATCAGCAAAAACGGGGTTTCCAACCATATCAACACCAATGGGGAAAAGGAGAGCGCTCCGTTTCAGAAGAAAATCTCGATTATCTAACATGCCTCTTAAATTTACGATATAAGGATTTTTATTAGGCACCTCAATGCCAACGTGATTCGAGCCTGGTATAGGTGAATAAAGTGTAATTCTTTCGGCTTGGAGAGCTGCTTGGAAATTATCTTTATAACGTCTATAATTCGAAATATTTATTTTTAACGTCTCAGGGAGCATTTCATAGCGAACGACCTTCGGGCCATGAGAGACCTTTTTTACTTTAGCAGGCATCTTAATCATAGCTGTAGCAGTTTCAATCCATTCGATCTCTTGGCGGTTGTTCTCTTCTGATTTATGTTGCTCCTGAAACCGAAGTAAAGATGTAGGTAGTTGGAGCACTCTAGGCTCAGGAGACTTAAATTCAATGCCAGCATTAACTTTCATAACAATGGCCGCGTCAAAAAAATCATCAGCATTTTTTCTTTTGAACCCTTTTTTTACTGGTGTTTCGCCCTTATTAAGTAATTGCTGAACGTCAACTTTTGTGATCTCCACGCCGAGAATCAGCTTACTAATCGTGAAATCACAACCAGTAGATTTGTACCCGCTGCAACCAAAAAATTTACCTTTGTCTACAACTAAGGCTGCGTGGCATTTTGGACAATAACCGAGGTCATGCATATTTAAAGTTTTGCGCTGCTGCATCGGCGGTTGGCTGCTATGGCTAGATGTTTCCACACTCGCTGCCTGCATAGTAACAGGTCGAGATTGCGAACCAGCGTAAGCGGATGCCCCGTGTAACTTTTCTTCTTGAGCTGGGTGCTGCATCCCTGAAGCTGTATAATCAGATGGTTGCATTCCAGATGACGACATAAGGTTCTCTGAAATACCTTGTGGTGGCCCTTCCCCATGCGGTCCATTACTGCTGAATGAAGCTAATGTATGATCTGATAAATTACTGAGTGTTTGCAGCGGATTATTAACTTCGTTCATTTGAGTTGTAGTCTGTGTTTTAGCAGGTAGCGATAAATTTGTCCCTTCCACCCGTACTGAATGTAGTGGATTTTGCTGTACTTGCTGCTGAAGGGAATTCACCGGCACACGTGGAAAGCGATTTTGTAACTCTAAAAGATCAATAAGCACTCTCCGTGGTGAAGATCCTAAGTAAGGTCCGATAATTCCGTCCTGTTCCATCCGGTCAATGAGTTTTGCACATTCTGTATAACCACGAACTAAACGTCTCTGTAAAAACGATACACTCGCCTGCCTTGATTGTACAACTTCCGAGATAGCTTTAAAGTATAACTCGTCCTCCAAGTTGCTGAACGCGCTATTGGTACTTGGAGCCGGCGTAGAAGCAGGCTGTGAATGCTGGGAGCCAATTGCAGGTATAGAGGCAGTGGCCTTTCTTTGTAGCCCAGCGGCCTCAGTTGAAGGTGTAAGATAGTCTCTCTCTGCTGCTACATTTGCATGAGGTACTGCACTTTTAACCGAGTCATTTGAACTGGATGCACTCAGTGTGCCAGCAATAGGCGATGAGTGTGAACCAACTGGAAAAGACATATGTTCCACAAACGCAAATCCCTCTTGAACTAAGCGCAAAGTCAAAGCCTTTGCCTCTTCAATAAATTGAGTATAATTTAATTTGCCCAGTCCCACATCACGAAGTTTTTTCTCCCATTGGCCAGTCATTTCTGCACTGGCAAGGATTGATTTCCCGATCGCTTGGATGAGTATTCGACCTTTAGATGTGGAGTATACCATGTTATTTTTGATTTCAATGTAATTTTGTTGTTTAAGTCGTCCAATCAATCCCGAACGCGTAGCTTCTGTGCCTAACCCATCAATGCCTTGAAGTATTTTTTCAAGCTCTTGATTCTCAAGGCTCTTTCCAGCATTTTTCATTAAAGCAATTAGGTCACCTTCGGTGTAGCGTTTTGGAGGTTGAGTCTTACCCTCCTTTGAGGTAGCTTTAACCGTAATTCCTCGTTCTCCAATTACAAGAGGAGGAAGGCTTTGCTCGTCTGAATCTAGGGTCTCCTCTTCATCTTTGTGCTGTCCAGAGAAAAGAACTTTGCGCCATCCTTCCTGGACTGTGACTTTCCCCTTGGTAACAAAAGAAAATTTCCCATCCACGTAAGTTATGATTTCCGTGTAATCAAAAATTGCATTTTCGGAATGAGCTGCAATTAAAGAGCAAGCAATTAGGTTATAAACATTTCGTTCTCGTTCATTCAGATCTGAAAGTTGTGGTACATTTTCTGTTGGTATTAATAGGAATAGGTAATTTTCTACTTCGGCATTACCCGTTAAGTGTACTCATTTTCCCCTCCTCCACACTGTACGTGA
>NZ_JTHP01000117.1 GCF_000943545.1 Paenibacillus terrae | reverse complement strand
AAGCAATTCCTTTCCCTGCTCGTTCAGTTATGTATAATGATGAACTATATCCTTGCTATTCCATCGAGCAAACAGAAGAAATTCCCATTATCACAATCAATGAAGAGTCCATTGGATTCAAGCGAGTAGAGTATCCACAGTATGAAAATAAGAGTGTCCAGTTTTTTGATGGTCAAGGTCTAATGAGCTTCCAGTTTGCAGAGCGTATCAGACAGCATTTGAACCTATCCTATTCACCTAATGCAGTTCAGGGAAGACTTCCATATATTAAAGGTAACTTTATCCGGTTCGATCTGATGAAATGGTTCAAGGAACATAACGTGACACAAATAAAAGATGTTTTTGGTGAATCTAAGCCGATCATCGACAAACAGGGTCGTCCTATTGATCTCATCCTCACCAAATCCTGCTTCAAAGCATGGCATCAATACAGTGAGGAAGAAGCTAAGCCTAAGTGTTTGTTTGAAAATATAACGGAATATGAAGCATTACTGAAAGTACATAATCATAACAATTTTTGGGTCGCCAATTATGCGAAGCCAGCATACCAGATGAACGCCTACACACCACTGACATACCAATATATTCATGCGCTGAATCTCACATTGAACGATTTATTTCAATTAGCTACGCCTCTAATGGATGTCATCAAACGTGTACTACATGGACAAAAGGATGACACCCATGGAAAGTGGCTTCGAGATATTGCTTACACGAAAGCATTCTTACATATGTTAGTCCAAGAAGACGATGAACCTAAAAATGAAGATGAGGAATCCGACGAACAGGAAGATGAAATAGAACGGGGTCAGAAGAAACAATTTATAAATGAAATCATCCAAGCCATCGATTTGAATGAACTAATGCTGTATGACGGAAATGTCCGCAAATTCATCGTGAAGCAAGCCATGCTGAAAGTACAGGATATGTTGAAAGGTCGTATCCCGATTCGAGGTAGCTACTTTTATCTAACCAACGATCCGATTGCGTTTATGGAGCATGCCAGCGGAAAACCAGTAACAGGTGTATTGAAGAAGAACCAAGCCTTTATGAATCGGAAACGTGGAATGCATGCTTTATTCCGTTCACCGTTAACGATATTTAATGAAGTCGGTAAGCTAGATTTTGTACAAGTACATACCCGATATATATGTCATCTGGACAACGTGATTGTTCTGAACTGTTGTGATTTAACACTGGCAAGACTTGGACTAGGAGATGTGGACGGAGATACGGCTCTCTGTACCAATGATCCCACCATACTCAAGGCAGTGATTGATGCTCCTACGATCATCAATGAAGATGATAAAAAAGTAGCTGCTCCTGTACCGAATCATATGGACAGTATCGTCAATATGGAGCTAAAGAGCCTACATAACCTGACGGGCAGATGTACGAATGTGAATACGTATTTTCAGAATCTGGCTTTGGAGGAAGGGAGCCTTCAAGCACGCGTTTTGGAAAACTCTGTCCTTAAATTTCTCCAAGGTCAAATCATTGATGCGACCAAAAATGGATTGGAAGTAGAGATTCCATATGTGCTGGATCGTCTGGCTATCCAAATGCCGTATTTCTTTCGTTTTGCGAAGGGTGGCAAGGCAGAGGATTATCAGCACTCGATGAAATCGCCGTTTAATCAATTTTGCGTTGTGGCAGAAAAGTATATAGATGACAAGTTCCAGATGGAAGATGGCAAACTGGATCAGTCCATTTTCAGCATCGAGAGTACGAGACAACTGATACAGGATATGAGTAAAATTAGCCAGCCCAAGTTTCTGAGCTATCTAGCTCGCATTGAGCCACTGTATACAGAATACAACAAGCAGAAGAAACCAATTGATCATCGACGTATGCAATTTAATGAGCTGAAAAAATGGGAAAGGGATAATGATACCCGGAAAGCAATCAGCGTGGAATACGCCAGATTAAGAGAGGAATACCAAGCTCAGTGTGAAGAGATCTGTCCTTATCCTTCGATACTTGCCAGTGTTGCTGTTGAGATCGCATATCAAAACTACAGAACGTACTCCTTTGCATGGCTGTTTGTAGATGGGCTACTGGAAAATCTAAAGCAGCATGAAAATGTTTTGAAGATGGAAGTACGAAAGGTGAACAGGCTCACGAATCGTAATGTAGAAGGCAAGGAGCTTATCATTCAAGCTGGCATCGCTACAATAGATGATCTGGAGTTTCCATTCTATATGCCGGACGGTGTGTATTCATTATTTGAAATCATGGGGCAGTATTTTATCGGGTATGAAGCTGAACGAGAAACCGTAGTACAAATCAGTAATACGCCTTCTTTGCTGGATGGGAGAAGTACAAGACGAACATTGAAGGATTATTCGCTTGGCTTCAGCACATTGAAAAAGTCTCAGGAAGAATCGCAGTTGATAGCTGACGATGTATTGGGTAAGAAATTGAAAATTCAGGTAGTCGAGTACCGATACGTTCATATTATGGATGAGCAGGGGGAATTAAAATGTATAATTCCAAGAGATCAGGTCATTCGCCGAGATGAGGGGCTATCCTTACTGGATTTTAATGGTACAGCAATTGAATTTTTATCTATCGAGAAAGTCACGAAATCGAGCTTTAAGGCGATAGTTCATATCGACTAACGTGAATCATTTGTCTGTCATGATAGGCGCCTGTTAACACGGGCGCTTGGGTGACACCTGCTATAGGGTGCAATTCCACAATGACAGGAGTGAATCTGAATGAGCTACTTTTATTGTTACGATATTCATTTGTTTAATTATCTGACGAGTAAGGGGTTCTCGTTTATAACGAAGGCACGACATTATAAGACGAATGTTTTATTTTCCATGTATCTGAAAACGCCAGAACTATCTGTAGCCATTGATGAATGGGAAGCAACAAATCATTAAAATGTAGATGTTAGAAATCATGTGAGGAGCATTTGATGAGAATTGATGATTATAAGCCAAAGCAAAATGTAACTGAGAAGATAAATGGGGAGGAGGCTGAATGGAAAAATGGAGATATCATTTTAATAAGCAGTGGGACAGCATCAGGTAAATCCTATTTTATTCGAAATAAGCTGGAACAATTAGCGGATCAGCAAAATGTGAACATACTTTTATTGGTCAATCGAAAGAACCTGTATAAACAGAATAAAGAAGCTATCGACAATTCACTGTTTTCAAGAATCAAAGTTGAATTATATCAAACGATTGAGAACCAGCTAAACAATGACGAGGAGTACGATTTTTCTCCGTATAAATACATCGTGTGTGACGAATCACATTACTTTACTACAGATAGCGGATTCAATGATAATTCGGATGATTCCCTTCAGGCCATCCTTAATTTACAGTCTCAAATCAGGATTTTTATGTCCGCAACAGGTCATGTGTTATTCTCTTACATCAAGGATCAGTACAGACATAAACTCAAACAAAAAGGTAATAAAATATGGACGTACTCCATTCCAATAAAATTCAATCCAATTGCATCGTTATCCTTTTATACAGACTTTTATGCAGTAGAAAAATGGATTGAGCGCAAATTCAATAAAGCTAACGATAAAATTATATATTTTGCAGACACGATCCAAAAGGCTTTTGAGCTTCATGTGAAGTATGACGATTCACTATTCGTATGCAGTAAAAGCAGCAAAAACAGAAAGTATCTCAAACATGTAGATGATGATCAAGTGGAGTCTATGGTCAAGCAAAATAGGTTTGACTGTAAATATCTATTCACCACGACGGTGCTTGATAATGGTTTTGATTTGAAGGATGAGCAAATTAAATTAATTGTGTGCGATCTATTTGATGTGGATACGATGCTACAGTGTATTGGGCGAAAGAGATTCAAGAATGACCAGGATAAGGTTCATGTGGTGTTACTGAATCGAAGCAATCGAGATTTGAATAATTACTTGAGAACCGTCCAGAAGAAACTGGATGAAGCAGATGCTTTTATTCATGGTGGAGTTGAAGAGTGGAAAAAGCTAGTGGGTAAATTTTCGAGGAAATCCAATTACATCATTAAAGACAACACAACGAGTGATGGAAAATATAAATCGAAGAAGACGGTGTCCAGAGTTAAATATCTTCAAGCTGTAGCTACGAGAGATAGGCTTAAAGCAATGCTGGATCAGAATAGAGAAACCAATAATTTCAGGGAAGAAACTGGAGGGAAAAAGGAAAGCGATGCCTATATGATGTACATTTCGAACTTATTACATAAAAATAAAATCACGTTGATTGAGAAACGATTTGAGCAAGAAGAATTATGTAGCTATTTAGATACGATAGTCGGTAAAAGAATATACAAAGAGGGTCAGAAACAAGTCATTGAAAAATTTGATATCAAGGATTATCGAGGCAGATTACAAAAGGATATTAGCCAATTACAATCCTACCTACAATCGAATCAATTAAAATATGCGATTGGTAGTTTTCCAGATAACCGAAAAAAGTTAGAAGATGGAAGCAACAATCCCCATAAAGGAAAGCGATATTGGTTAGTTAGCAAATTTAACGGATAAATCGGTTACAACAAAATAATCAAATTTTTCTCATTTTCGATATTGCCAAAAAGGTAGTACATATAAGGATTTTTTTAATCTTGGACCGCAAATTGTGGAGTAATGCTTATATATACATATATCCATGATTTGCTGTCCAGATGATAAAAAAGTCAATGAAATCAACCGTTTTATGAATTAAGGAAACTTAGAAAATTACGAAAAAGTGAACTTAATTAGCCACAAAGGGGTTGGGTGTGGGAGGGGAAACGGGGGCAGGCGATACTACCGTTTACGAAGCGCAGCGAAGTGGTTTTATCGCGGTTTTGAGTTTCCCCTATCCCACGAGTAGATGAATAATATAAAGTTCCATTAAAACTAATTTTACATAATGATTAGAGAATTTATTAAATAGACTATTGATGTAGTAGTGTGCTTCGCACAGGGCTTGTCAGCCCGTAGAGAGGTCGTGATGTGAATACACGTTCTATTCAACGGCGAATTTAATAGAGTTATAGATTACCGCTTTAAAATTTTCATGTTTCATATTGAATTTTATCTTGCTCAAAAAAATCGAAAAGGGAGAGATTTTAAACTTGGATTTGATCACAACTCAGGATTGGACAAAATTTAGAAATTTAGAAACACTACCACAGAAAGCCGGGGTCAGCCGGGACAAACTTGGACTATTGGTTGCGAAGGAGTTGGCAGATAACGCTCTGGATCATTGTGGACACTGTGAAGTGGGATATGTGGAACCGAATGGATTCTATGTAAAGGATCAAGGTGAGGGGATCAATCCTGAATTATTGCCCAAGCTATTCTCCATTAATCGTCCGTTTCTGTCTAGTAAAATACTACGGATGCCAACTCGGGGAGCATTGGGAAATGGACTTCGTGTCGTATCAGGTGCGGTTATTGCTTCGGGTGGGAGTTTATGCGTATCCACACGTGGACAAAGATATCAGATTCATTTCCAAGCAGATGGAACCTCTACGGCTAAGCAAGTAGGCGATTCTCCTCATACGGGAACGAAGATTGAAATTCAGTTTGGTGATTCATTAACGCCAAACCTGAAATGGGCAGAATCAGCAATTCATTTTAATCAGGGTGAAGAGTATAAGGGGAGAACATCTGGCTATTGGTACACGTCAGAAGCATTTTATGAATTGTGCCAAGGTTATACAGGTAGTGTACGCGAGTTGGTTGCAGAATTTGACGGTTGTACAGGTACGAAAGCTGGAAAAGTGGCAAGCGACTATAAAAGCAAAGTGGTTCAATCGCTTTCGTTTGCTGAAACAGAATTATTGCTTTGTGTGATTCGGAATAACAGTAAGCCCGTAAATGGGAATCGACTTTTTGGCATAGGTGAGATGTCTGGTAACGGCTACTACAGAATGGATAGCCAATTTACAGTGGACAGTGGAAAAGGGGAGTATGTAGCTGAAATTCCTTATGTTATGGAGGCATGGGTAGATTATAATCAGCCCCATGGATTAGATTTTCTAATGAATAAGTCCCCCACAACAGGACAGATGAGTTGGTATCGTGGGAAGCAAGAGCAAACGATCTCAGGATGTGGGTTGTTTGAGGATATCAAAATGAAACCAGCCCGTGTAGTAGTGAATATGATTACGCCTTATATGCCGATTATCAGTGATGGGAAAGCACCGGATCTCAGGCCGATGAAAGAAACGATAGTAGCGGTCATTCAGAAGGCAGCTAAACGAGCAAAGAAGCATATTCCTCCAACGGATAAGAAAAAGTCACAGAAGGTTATCATTCTGTCTCATTTACAAGTAGCCATCGACAAAGCAAGTGGTAACGGTAAGTATCCCTTCAGCTTACGCCAACTGTATTATGCCATTCGTCCTTACATCAATTCAGAGTTAGGTCGCCAGCTTGAATATGGAAATTTTTGCGGAATCATTACCAACTATGAAAATGAATGCGGAGAGATTCCAAATTTGTATCGGGATAATCGAGGTGTATTGTATCACCCTCATACAGGTGAGGAGATTCCTATCGGTACATTGACGGTTCAAAACTATAGTCGACCGAATTGGACATTTAATAAAATCCTATACTGCGAAAAGGAAGGTTTATTCCCGCTATTAAAGCAAGCAAAATTCCCTGAACGGTATGATTGTGCATTGGTTACATCGAAGGGATATGCCAGTCGAGCCGTTAAGGATTTGCTGGATATGTTGGGGGAAACGGAGGAGGAACTACAGTTCTTCTGTATCCATGATGCTGATGCTGCTGGAACTAAAATCTATGAGACATTGGTGGAGGAAACGAAAGCTCGCCCAGGTCGAAAAGTACGAGTGATTAATTTGGGACTTGATCCAGAGGAAGCTGTTCATATGGGTCTAGAAGTAGAAAAGTTAGAAAGGAAGAGAGACGAGAAACCTGTAGCGGGTTATGTAGCTGGCGAATGGAAAGATTGGCTACAAACGAATCGAGTCGAGTTGAACGCCATGGATTCCGAGTTATTTGTTTCTTGGCTGGAAGGGAAGATGTCTGAGTATGATAAGGGCAAGGTCATTCCAGATT
Source organism: Paenibacillus terrae (assembly GCF_000943545.1). Taxonomy (GTDB): domain Bacteria; phylum Bacillota; class Bacilli; order Paenibacillales; family Paenibacillaceae; genus Paenibacillus; species Paenibacillus terrae_A. The sequence goes on along the minus strand of NZ_JTHP01000117.1, from coordinate 3,740 downwards.
CATCAACGCTTATGCTAAGCCTAGAGCAAAGCATTCAACAACGTGTCGAGCAAGAAATAATGAATGAAATTCTACGAGAAGCCCATTTGGAAGAACGTGTACGTCAACGAATGCTTCACCTTTCGCCTGAATTAAGTGAACGATACAAGGTATTGGAAGAGGAAGTATATCATGTACTGGACAACCAACGGGAGCAATGTTGGCGAGAGGTCATTAGTAATATAAGCGATCAAATTGAATTGTAGAAGCTAGCGGAGTCACGATTTAAAATTTGTAGTTTTACGACAAGAAATTTAGCAAGTTGAATGATGATTGAAATATCAAAAATTTAAAAATACATATCATACACGGGAATTCTGGCTATTGGCTAGGGTTCCTTTTCATTTTAGAGAGGAGAAATATGAATGCTATTAATGTTACAAGCAATAATCATAGAAATATTACGATTTGTTACTGCAATTGGTGTGTTTTACACCTGGATTTGGGTCGCAGTCTTTTTAAAAGCGAGTTTAGAAAGGGGGATCAAGTGGATTGGAAATCAAATTCGTAAACGTAGAAACGTTAATTCCGTACATAAAAAACGCCAGAAATAATGATAAGGCTATAGACATAAAGGAGCAAGTATTATAAATGAAATGGATGAAATTGAAGATCGATCAACTGGTACATGCGGAATATAATCCAAGGAAGGATTTAAAAGCGGGTGATCCAGAGTTTGAAAAGATCAGGAATAGTGTTATCGAATTCGGTTATTGTGAACCAATTATTTGTAATAGCGATTATACCATCGTGGGAGGCCACCAACGTGCCAAAGTGTTGAAGGTACTCGGATACGATGAAGTCGATTGTGTCATCGTCGATGTGAATAAGTCGAAAGAGAAAGCTCTGAACATAGCGCTCAACAAAATTACAGGGGAGTGGGACTTTGACGCACTGGCTACATTATTAGATGAGTTGAAAGAAGCAGATTATAATATTGAGCTAACGGGCTTTGATTGGTCTGAAGCGGAGAAGTTGTTAGACTCATTGCATGAAGATACAGCAGCCGATGAGGAAGATGATTTTGATTTAGAAGAAGCTTTGCCTGAACATCCGATCACTCGCAAAGGTGACATTTGGCTACTTGGTAAGCATAGGCTCATATGTGGAGACTCGACTAATCCGCAGGATATTGTAACATTGATGAATGGTAAAAAGGCTCAGCTCATTGTAACTGATCCGCCCTACAATGTGGACTATACAGGTAAGACCAAGGATGCATTGAAAATTGAAAACGATAAGATGGATAATCACGAGTTTTATAATTTCCTATTGGCAGCTCATACTCGAATGTATGAAGTAGCAGATGATGGAGCAAGTATTTATGTGTTCCATGCCGATAGCGAAGGCTTGAATTTTAGGAAGGCATTTATTGAAGCTGGATTCAAACTGGCACAGTGTTGCATATGGGCTAAGCAAGCAATGGTAATGGGTAGACAAGATTATCACTGGATGCATGAACCCGTATTATATGGTTGGAAGCCGACAGGTGGACACTACTGGAACAGTGATCGTAAGCAAACGACATTATGGCAATTTGATCGCCCTTTCCGCAATGAGTATCATCCCACGATGAAGCCGATTCCCTTGATTAGCTATCCGATTAAAAATTCAAGCAAGCTTGGTGATATTGTGTTTGATCCATTTGGTGGTTCAGGTTCAACATTGATTGCTTGTGAAGAGACTGAGCGGATTTGCTATACGAGTGAGCTTGATCCAAAATATGTAGATGTGATTGTGAAGCGGTATATTGCCCATGTTGGCAACGATAGCGGTGTATATTTGATTCGGGATGGTAAGCGGTATAGCTATCAAGAAGTAGTTGCTGAGTCGGCAAGGTCAGAGGTATCATGTGCTGACTAAACCGAAAGGGTGATTCAATTGGGTAAGGCAAAAGTGAATATGGTGGTTCGATTCCTGAAGGGTATGCAAGCCGAAAAGGTAAACGTGCTGGGAGCTGAGGAAGCTTGTGAGGATAATGAGCTGATTCAGAAGGTGATTGAGGATATCGAGTTGTTTTATGAGGCTGAGTTAGAAGGGTAAGCTAGAATACATATGGGGAGTGGGCTATATAGTCTATTCCCTTTTTTTGTGCTGGAGGTGAGCAGAATGAGCAAGAACAATAACAATCCCAAAAGGAATAAACCAAAAATACTGACTAAATATGATCAATTCGTTGTGCCAAGACTGAAGGATATTCCCGTTTGGGTACGTGAAGGAGCAACAGATGAAGAGATTGCTAAGCGACTGAACATTCATATTTGGACATTAGGCGATTATAGAAGGAAACATCACAAATTTGCTGAAGCATTGGAACGTCCAACTAAATGGGAAACACATGTATCCCCTAGATTAGCGGAGATTCAGCAATGGTTCGAAGAAGGCGTGAATGCAGAGGATATCATCAAGAAACTCGACATTGGTAAAACGACTTGGTACGAGTATATAGATAAACATCCGATGCTGGCTGAACTAGTCAAATGGAGCAGATCTGTCCCCATATCACACGTAGAAAATTCACTTTTAAAAGCTGCTACGGGCTATGAATATGAAGAAATTAAAACAATAGTCGAAGAGGACAAAAATGGAAAAAAGAAGACTCGTATTGAGAAGGTGAAACGATATCAGCCTCCCAATCCGACAGCGATGATCTTCTACTTAAAGAATCGCGCACCCAATGAGTGGAATGATCGACGTGAGTTGGTGGTGAATACGAAAGCGCTGGAACAGGAACGTAAGCAGCTATTTCTGGATATGATTGAAGCAGATGTAGTGGATGCAGACTATGAAGCTATTGAGGAATCGGTTGAGATTGAGGAAGGATACCTAGAGCCGGATGATTCGCAGTCATAACGTTATGCCGTCAGTATTTGTATAGATAAACGCCAGTTTCAGCCCTGAATTAGCCCCAAAAGTAGCCAGAATCAGTGCATAAGATAGGTTATGCAAACGGTGGACTTTGCCCCACATCAACGGTATGATGTGACACACAAAGCGAAGGGTGGGGGCGAATATGGAGTATATTCAAGGGTTTGAAGCACATTTACGGAGCAAGGATCGGAGTGAAAATACGGTTTCCTGCTATACTAGGGACGTATTGCAGTTCATAGCTTGGTATCGGGGCAAGACGGAATATGGACTAGACAAGTGGATTGAATTGGATGGGGTAGAATACAAAAAATATCTGCAAAGCACCAACCAAGCGATACTGACCATCAACCGCAAGATCGCCAGTATCAACGTATTTGCACAATGGATGCATCAACAAGGCTATATAAAGGAAGAAATACATATCGAAGCGGTCAGGAACAAGGTCGTTCGGCAATACAAAGGGTTAGCGGAAAAGGATTTGTGGAAGCTGCGGAATGAAATTCACCGTATGGGTAATCGAATGCATATCTGCATGATTGAATTGTTGCTGGGAACGGGAATAAGAGTAAGCGAATTGGTTGGTATCCAATTGAAGGATATTGAAATAAGTGAACGCAAAGGATTGTTGAAGGTATTCGGTAAAGGAAACGCCTTCCGCACCATTCCATTAAATAAGGATGTGCGAAAAGCCATTACTCGGTATCTTGAAGTCAGACCACAGGTTGATTCAGAACACTTGTTTATTGGGCAGCGCGGAGCCTTGGAGCGAAATGCGATTAATCTGATTTTGAGCAAATACGGGGATCGAGTCAATGTAAAGGTTACACCCC
>NZ_JTHP01000116.1 GCF_000943545.1 Paenibacillus terrae | reverse complement strand
ACACGACGACTCGGAATATAATCCTGATCATATCATTTTGCAGTTAGATGATGAGTCCAGTCAAGAAGTTCGGAATAGATATGAGGATATGCTGAACAGCTCTTTATGGAAAAACATGACAGCCGTGAAGAAAAAACAGGTTCACATGATGGGAGGCAAGGAATGGTTTAGTCTGGGCATGTCTCCACTGGCAGATCTTTATGCTATTAACGATGTCGTTCATGCTTTTGAAAAATAGATAACAATAATGGGAGTGTATGCTATGGGCACGGTTGATTTTCAACATTTGGAAGAAAAATTTTTCCTTACTTTGAATGAGCTTGATAAAACCGTGCTTACCGTCCCTGCATTGGATCTATTAAAAGTTGAAAATATGAAGCACTTAATCGACACATACGGCACGCTCATCAAAGCTAGAGAACGATCTGTAGCGGCAGCTTTTTTTATTAGCTGGTACGCAGGAGTATGTGGTGCGATGCAGCACATGCTGTCTCGAGGCGACGAGTTGCTTTTGGATTTATCATTATCTAATTTATCCGTACAATTATATGTAGCTGACGGCTATCCGCTTTTTTCATTTAAAATCAACGAAGTGCGATTTAACCAAATTTCGACAATGAATCGGGATGATGAGTACAAGAAATCGCTTGATTCCTTTTACAGGGAACAGGTAACGCCTATAATCCAACTTTTGTCCCAACTGGCCCCCATAAACGCTATTCCATTATGGGGACAAATCGTTAATGCGTTGTATGCTCAAATGGAAGAAGAGTTGGCCGAAGCCTCGGATGAAGAAAGTAGAACCATGATCGTTTCTTTTTTCAAATTGCTCACACACGATGTCGATGCTAGTGCGTTCGGACTCCGTAATAACCCGTTTAATATTAAACCAAATTTCATTGAACATCCAAATATCCCTGATCAAAAAATGTTAGTGAAAACAGCTTGTTGCCTGGCTTATTGCTTGGATCGTGAATTTGGTTACTGTTACGCATGTCCGAGGGTAAAAGAAAAGGATCGGGCATTAATGAGAGCCAGAAACTAGAAAATAAAAAGAATGAACTGTCCATAGAACACTTAGCGTATCTAAAGCAATTTGAGCCGCATGATTAAACCGACCCCATAATTGGAGTCGGTTTTTACTTGCCGATTGGATAACAACGATTGAAGCTATGGAACTACGATTTTGATGGGCATGTTGCGTAAAAAAACTATATTTTTACAGTTGTTATAGGAATTTTTTCATTTCATTAAATGCTAACTCCCTGTGACCTGCTTGGCAGTGTTGCTCACCACCCGTTTCTTTAGTAAATACTTTGGTTGTAATGGAAGCAGCATTTATTAATTCTTGTTGAATTTGTGGTAGTCGGCTAATAGGTACGTATTGATCGTCTTCTCCAGCTAATAGAAGGACATCTTGATTAATGAATGCTCCAATGCCGTGCATCGTGTGCTTTTCGAACTTCTTGCCACACTTTGCGAATGTATTTTCTGCTTTGACTCATAAAAAGGATCAGGATTTGAAACGGTTTATGGATGGCATGACCATGGAAGGATACGCTAACCTGATCAAATGTCCGCTTTTTTTAAATCATGGAAAGCTTGACCCCTTATTTTCAGCTTCCGGTATTCAAAGAATTTATGAGGAGTCTATTTCTGTAAATAAAACAATTAGACTATGGGATGATGGAAACCACTGTGTAACCAATCATGCAACTGAAGTTATTACAATGATAACGGACTGGTTTACAGAAGTATTGCGTTGAAGGGAGCTAACTCAGTGATTGAGTATGCGCTGAAACTAAAGATAAAAGATATGAGGAGAACTGTTAAGGTAATCCAGAATTGATGAATGCGACTCATTTGGGTAAACTAACACTAAGCATATCTTTACCCAAATCCAACCGAAAAGAGGTGATGCCCCATGACAACGAACAGCAAGCCCAATAGATTAATCGCTGAGAAATCGCCTTATTTGCTCCAACACGCTCATAATCCAGTGAACTGGTATGCGTGGAGTGAAGAAGCGTTTGATACAGCGAGACGAGAAAATAAACCTATTTTCTTATCTGTTGGGTATTCGTAGTGTGGCTTTAATCAACTTGTCATTGGTGCCATGTCCCCAAAATACACCTACTTAAACAAGACTTCTACTTGCGGAACGTCCCCATTGTTATTCTTAATATATATAACCTTCTCAATGATTTCTTTTAGTAGACTATTTTTGGTTTCTGTTTCAACAGAAGTGCTATCAAGTATAGAGAATACATCCTCAAACCTTTTTGCTTTTTGGTCATTAGTAAGATCGGATTGTTTTCGAAGTAATAATTGATAATCAACAATTTCAGCTTCTAGCTTATTAATATCTGATTTTCTTTTATTTAGCCTGTCCAAGTATTCTTCTTTGTCGTAATCACCTTCTTCATACATATCTTTGATGCGAGAGATGGCTTTATTGACTTTTTGGATCTTATCCTCAGTTGTAGCAATAAGTTTATTGTAATCCACGAAGTTCATACCTGTGGTTTCTTCTTCAGTTTTTAATCTAATCGCTTCATCTTTCAGAAGATATTTTACGGCTTCTAGAACAGTAGAAAGCTTGTTCCCTTTGTTATCACATTTGTTACCAACATGGTCTGCTTTACGACAAGGTTTAATTAGAGCTTCTTTTATTCCTTTGTCCTGCATTTGCATACTTTTACTACACTTTGCACAGTAAAGTATTCCACTAAATATGAAAGCGCCACGCCTAGCAGCAGGATGAAATTTAGTACGAACTTTTATCTTATTAAGTATTTCATTATGTTCTTCTTGAGATTTCAATATCTCATGGCAATTTTCAACAACTATCCATTCTTCTTTATCAAAATATTTTAAGTCTTTTGTCTTTTTATTCTTATGTGCTGATCCTTCACCTTTATTTGTTATTATTTTGCCCATATGTGTTTCATCTAAAATTATCCTTCTAATTGTGTTGTCATGCTATACTCCACCTTTAGGAGACGGTATTTGTAATCTATTTAAATGCCAAGAGATTTTTTGTAGTGGTTCACCACAAATAACCATTTCTTTTATCATATTATATGTTTCTACTCTTTCTGTATGAGCTACTAAGCCTTTTCTTGCTGGTTCATATATATAGGGATATGGAGGAGTCCCATTTGTCCAATTTCCTCTTCTTGCTCCAAGTTTTTTCCCACGAGCCAATCTTTTTTTAAATGCTTTATATTATTGTCTAGCAATCAAACCTTTTACATCAACCATTAAATCATCTGACTCGTCTGACAGATTATATATTTTTTCAGGTGTGACAATGAGCGTTTCAGATTCAATAAACACTTTCTTCACATAAGCTTGATCGCTTAAATCACCACGACCCAAACGATCATAATCTACAACAATCACAGCGTCATATATTCCGTCTTGCACATCTTTTAATAATTGTTTGAACTTAGGACGATATTCAATATCTTCAGAACTTGCTATTTCAAAATACTCAATATAGCGCCATTTATTTTTAATTGCCATTTCAACGAGAATAGAACGATGCTTGTCTAAATCCTTTGTTCCTTCACCACGAGACTTTCTTAAATAAAAAGCTACATCCTTAATATCGTATTCCATAACTACTCATCCTCCACATGACACGTAAATACATAATTAGAATAAGTATATAATATTCATTGAGTGAAGTATATAAAACCCACTGATTGTATTATCTTCCTAGAGAAACAGCCTTAGAACGAACGTGAGAGCTTCTCAGGAGTGTGTCAGCATAAAGTGTTCGGAATAAAAAAATACTCGAACAGTAGTACTTGATATGGTATATTGTTCCTATATTTTTTATAAGGGGTTATTATGATATGACAACTGAGTCAAAAAAACCACCTACAGTGTTTATTTCGTATAGCTGGACAACAACAGACCATGAACAGTGGGTCTATGAACTGGCTACGCGTTTGATGAGCGATGGAGTTATGGTTAAATTAGACAAGTGGGATTTAAAAGATGGAAATGATACATTGGCATTTATGGAAAGTATGGTAACTTCAACAGAGATCGATAAAGTCTTAATTATCTGTGAGAGAGGTTATCAAGCTAAAGCTGATAAAAGAACTGGTGGTGTAGGTACTGAGACGGAATTAATTACTCCTAAAATCTATGGAAATGTGGGACAAGAAAAATTTATTCCAGTTGTTTCAGAGAGAGATGAGGAGGGCAAACCGTTTTTGCCTACATTTTGCAGCTCTAGAATGTATGTTGATCTTTCCAGTGAGTATGAGAAAGGCTACGAAAGACTATTAAGAACCTTACATCAAGCTCCTATGCATAGAAAACCAGCATTAGGGTCTGTCCCATCGTTTTTATTTGAACAAGAGGTTTCGCACTATGAATCTTCAAATCTAATCAAACTATTAAATAGTGCCATAGAGAACAATCCAAAGCGAGTAAGAGGAATTACAAGCAGCTTTATAGATACTTTCTTGGGAGAATTGAAACAACTTGAAATAACATCTATAGATAATCTTTTAGATGAAAAAGTTAAAGAAAAAATAGATGAATCTTTGCCTCTAAGAAATGTATATATAAATTTCATAAATTCTTTATGCGAGTCAGATGAAATAGATTCTGACTGGATCGTAGAATTATTTGAGAGTTTGTATCCTTTAGCCCATAATCAAAAAAGCAATAGCTACTATGAGTCACAATTTGACCAATTTAAATTTTTTATTACTGAATTATTCATTTATACATGTGCTATTCTGATTAAACATAATCAATACAAGGTACTTTCAGAAGTATTTAATAGCGAGTTTCACACAAAGAATTTTACTCATGATAATTTAAAAATTCGTTTTGAAGGATATAGATTTTATATAGAGTCTTTAGAAAGATTAAATGAAAGACTTGGGTATAGAAAGTTTAGTTATACTGGCGAAATACTCAGTCAACGTGCTGATAACTCTCTAATTAGTAAGGAAGAGTTTTTGAATACTGACCTTCTTTTACATTATATTTCCAAAATTTTAAGGCCAGATGAAAGATATTTCTGGTTTCCAACTACTTATATGTATCGATCTACTTACGCACATTTTAAGCTTTTGTCTAAGCTTAAGTCTAAACGCCATGCTGAGAAAATTAAATGTATTTTTAATGCGGATACAATTGAAGAACTTAAATTAAGCATTTCGAGTTATTCTGTCGCTCAACCAATTCGTATACAGAATGACCATTTCAATCAAGCACCTCACATTGCAAGCATTATTAAACCTGATGAAATAGCCACTATGCTTTAATTTGAATTTTCTACTAAAGAGGATTTAATTATTTCTCAAAGCTTTTTAATACGAATATATAAAACATCAATTTCACTATCCAGTTGCCCCCATATTGAAGGTGACTGGATTTTTTGTGTCCAAATCATGCAACACGTCAAATTGACGTTTCGCTGATATTGAGAAGTTTGGAAAGATCAATAGTCCATCTAAAGAAAGTCTATGAATAATGCATATACTTTTAAGCATGTTGCTGAGTCAATTGGGCTGGACAGAGGTTCCAGTAGAAATTATTGATATTGATGAATGGGAAGCCGAATATCGTCTTATTGCAGAGAATAGAGAGCGTAGAGGAGAGTCAGAGACCGATCCTGTTAAAAAGGGTCGTCATGCTGCTTTTTTAAAGGAATATTGGGGAGTAAAGAATGGTGGTAATCAAAGCGCTGGTCAATTTGTCCAGCGGTCAATGAAGGATGTTGCTAAATGATTGGTGAAAACGATATCAACATTGTGGAAAATTTTCCACCAAGTAATGATGTTGTGGATTAAACTATCGTAAATGTTCGTGTTCTCAATATGGACTTTTTTGTTCACATTGAGATATGTAATTCTCAACCGCCAACTTTGGCGAATGAAGCTAAATTATATAGCTTGGTGCAACCTTAAGATTCCCCGACATCGGAGAAACTGAACGTCTAGAATGGGCTAGAGAGCTTGAACAATTGGAGAGATTAAAGGCAAAGGAGCGTCAAGGAACTCGTACAGATAGTGATAACAACATCACGCAAAATTTTGCGGAAAGTAATCAGGGGAAAACACGAGATGTTGTTGCTGAGGCTATTGGATTTGGTTCTGGTAAGCAGTATGAAAAGGCTAAATACATTGCCGATAATGCTGATCCAGAAACTATAGAAGTAGGGGTCTCCGCAAAATTCCTGAAGGTTCAATTATACTGTCAGTGCTAACCAGTTTGGTTAATGCTCAGACATGGCGATTCACCATGTTAGAATCAGGTATTATCTAGGGTGACACCAACCGTCACCTGCCTATAGCACACTTTTTCATGTTTTTGATAGGCGCGTACTTTTTTCGGGATTCCCCGAAGCAAGCTTTTTGCTTTGGAATTCCCCAAAGTGATACACATCTAATAAATAGGAGCGCCTGACGAATTACTGTTTATTAATTAATAAGGCTGTACAAAGCATTATACTTTTGATATATAATTTAAAACGTCTTAAAATAACGTGTTAATGTGAATGGAGAGGTGTAATGAAAAGATTTATTGGCATGTTGACTTTAGTCACTCTAATTGTTTATAGCCTAAGTCCCGTTACAAGCATTAAAGCTGCTTCAAGTAAAGCTAAAATTGAACAAGCCGTATACAAAGGCCAGCCCTATGTAAGAGCGAGTGGGATAAATCAAACAGCAGCTAACAAGATAAATCAAGCGTTGAAACAATATGCTGTTAATGCTGCTGCTTCATCCGTTAAACTCAAAAAGGCTAATAAAGAGAGTTGGCATAAAATAAGTGTTAAAACTGTCTATAACAGCAACGCTAAGCTTTCTGTATTGTTTGAGTATAGCATTTACTATGGTGGTGCACACGATGTCCAAGGTACTGACACATTCAATTTTGATTTAACTACAGGCGACAGAATTTATCTAAAAGATGTAATTAACAATCAGACGAAGTTAGTAAACACACGTACATTTATAACATATATGCTGTCCGAAAAATTCAAAAAGAATCCTTCATCTATCTTTGAAGAATCTATTACTAATTATCCATTTGACCCAGTAGAAACTGGTTTTTACTTTGGTAATACGGGTATAGCTGTTAGATTTGATCCATATCAGGTTGGTCCATTTTCTGAAGGCATAATTGATATTCCAGTTCCGTACACAGTGATTGACTATAAAGCACCTACAATATCAATAAATGCAAATCAAGATGTAATTAAGTCAAAAATAGATGATGACTTTGAGGGATTTGATGAAGGGAATATTTACGAATTAGCAAATGGACAGATATGGAAACAGGAGAATTATCATTACCATTATGCATATTCATATAGACCTGATGTAATTATCTATAAAGATGGTGGCTCCTACTATATGAAAGTAGAAGGGCAAGATCAAGCGGTTAGAGTGTCAAGATTGAAATAGCCATCTAAAAAGGAATAAGATATACAACAAATAAGCCTAGATAGGATCATCTAGGCTCTTTACTGTGTCTGCACTTAACTATTATATTGGCTAATCTTTGGGTTCTTCTTGTAATTCGTCGTCTGGAACAAAATCTATAATATCAGTCAATTTACAGTTAAAAACCTTACATAATTTATCTAACCATTCAACATCAATTCGCTTAATAGTTTCGTCATACAGCATTCCTACAGTTCCAGCACGGATGCCAGTTAATTCCGCAAGTTCTTTTCGAGTCATTTTATGTTTTCCCAATTGCTCTGAAATTTTAATCTTGATCATTAAGTTAACTCCTTTTCGACATATGTATTAATAATATCATTTTGAAATAAAATATCAATATTCGATAATAAATTACGCCTAGTGTATTTACATGTATCTCTTAGTGTGATATTATTTCATCATAAGTTATAAAATAACACTAAGTGTTAAAGATGAAAGGGCGAAAACGAAATGACCAAAACAGAAGTAGCCAACAACCAAGCTATCATCGACATTGTACGCATGAATCAAGTATGGGATTCAGAAGAGGAAGCCGCCGATACAGAACTACACTTTTACCACATCACTGATGCTCTAAATCGCAAATGGCAGACGATTGGTCTAAACGTTTCAGATGCTATACAAGTGTTTGAGCAAGGTAACGATGGAGAATGGACTAAAATTATCAAGCCAGCACCGTACAATCCTGGCCTGTCCACCAATGACCTAATCAATATGCTCAATGTCTCTCCTGAAGCAACAGGTATCCGAAACGATATGCAAATTATCCTGAACACTGTTGAGAGAAGAAATTCCTTCATTAGCAGAATCATCAACGTTAATGGAGAAGACACATTTCTTCTGCTTCACCAAATGAAGGATGAATACCTTCAGCATAATCAACTTACAGATAAACAGTTCATTCAATTGTACGCTGTGAATCCCGTGGAAGCTCTGTCCATGTATTTCCTACAATCCATTGATATCATCGCATATTGGGAATGGCGTGACGCTGAAGGTACTGCTGAGAAGGCTATCCAGTATAAACGTGAGGAACCATTGATGCCGTTTATTCAGGCTATTGAACGTGCAGAGGATGAAGCTATGGATATTGTTTCAGGCTACTAATGTGTCACGTTACCCAACTATAAAACGAATGGAGAAGATACATATGTTAATCGTATTGAATAACCAAGAGGTAGTCAATTTGACCACTACTGAAACTCCATTTCACTCTGACCTGACAATTGAAAAGCTCTGCTACTTCCTTGATATCTCACCTAAGGCAACTAGCCTTATCACCAGCATGAAATTCATGCTCAACACAATTGAACGTATGAACGAGTTTCTTCAACGCTCAACTTTTGCTAATCACCCATTGTCATTGCTCACTGTTATGCGGAAAGAGGACATTGACGCTCACGGCTACACTGACAAAGCAACTTTCGTTTATGACTATTATCGAGATAAACAGTCAGCATTGGAAAATCTGTTCCAAGAAGATATGCCAGCTTGGAAAGTAAATCGACTGAATTCAGATGATCCTGAACGCATCTATGATGTTTACGCTGAACGAGGTAAATATTCAACGTCTGGAGAAGTTGCTTTGTTTATCTAATACATAGCAGGACAGGTCAAAACTATATATTCATTATAGGCTATATCTGTCCTACTTAATTATATAACAACGTAATAATAACATTCAGTTGGCTTTAATAACCTTTTTAGGGCTTTTAACACCTATGACAATTAAATGTAAAAGAGTCATTTTATCATCATAATCAACACTATAACGTTGACAATACATTCTATCAAATCAACCAAGGAGCGATAACCAATGTATAAATGCGGACGACTCATTAAAGGAAAACTTTTCATACAGACTTGGGATGGTCAATTAATTAGTCTGAAAGTGCTGGCTCAGGCCAATAGGTAGGTGCATGAAAAAGGAAGCTGAAACAAGAAAAAATATGCATACAGGAGTCATGGAGGACATGATTTCAAATCACCCCCCTTTGATATGGAGTAAGCGCCTAGCAATAGGCGTTTTTTTGTTACTATAGACCTATCACCTAAGACATGGTAAAATATTGGTATAATCTGAGAGGTGAAGTACAGCTATGTTCCGTTGTTTGAAATGTGGACAAGGTTACAGGGAAGGTGCTACTCATTGTACCAAATGTGGAAATTTACTATATGATCAGCGAAATGACACAATAGGTTATGAAAAACCTAAATTAAGCTTAGATAAAAAATTTATTCTCAAACTGATTTTATTATTAGCATTTATTCTTTTTATAATGGGTATCTTCTCGTTTATTTCTTCATGCATTAATAATAACGCACCTGAACCAAAATCTATTGATCAAATGACGAACAAAGAGTTAAATCAGTTTATGGAATGGAAAAAGGAACAAGAACAGAAAGAATATAATAGTTCTTCAATAAAAACATCTAAATAAATTTCAACGCGTAGCATAATATTATGAATCCTTTCTCTCTATCTAAACAATATGTTATAATATTCCTTGGTAACAGAATGGCTTAGATGGGCGGTCGGCTAGTCTCCTGCAAAGGAGGTGATGCCTGTGGAGGTATATCAAGCATTGACGCTTATGATTTCATTTGCGACTTTGATTGTGCTCATACTCTCTTTCCACAACAAAAAGTAGACCGCCCGTGACAAGGTAATGGTCTACTTTTTGCCCGTTAATATTTGTCTCAGCCACCGCCCTTATAAGCGGTTGTTGCCAAAAGAGTAGGGATGCTTCAACATCTCTGCTCTTCTTTATTATATACTTCTTGACTTTATTTTATCACAGGTTTATCAGCATTTACAATGCGGAAAAGAGGATAAATGGATAACAGCTATAATTTTTCTGATTTAAAGAAACAACCTAAAATTAGCTGAAAGGATGTTACAGGTGGTGAAGCTATTAAGACAAATAAGATGTGCAGTAAGAAAAAAAACAATGTGAATGTTTTGACAAAGAGATTAAACAAGTCAGCGCGAAAATATGTGATAAGAATTTTTCGATAAGCAAAGTAAAAGAAGAAACTGCTCAAATCAATAATGTTTTGCTCAATATTACAACATTGACTGATTTGATGAGAGTCAGGACTGATATTGATATTCCAGACAACTATAAATTGTTTGTTAGTGATAGACCTTGTTCGTTAGATCCCTCAAATTGTAAAGAGTATTATAGATCTATTAAAAAAGAGAATGTTAAATTACGAAATATATATTCAAATACGTGCAAAGATTTAAAGGGTTTAGCGGATATACAATCCGATATTAAACGGCTATATCGCTTTAAAACAGAAGAAAATTTCAATAACTATTTTTTTCAATTAGGTCGTGATAAAAAAGATAAGCTAATTTGTATAACATTTGATATGAATTCCTTTGATATTAATTATACGCCTACTCTTTTTCTGTCATACGGTCGGGTAAAAGAGACA
>NZ_JTHP01000115.1 GCF_000943545.1 Paenibacillus terrae | reverse complement strand
CTGTATATGTTGCAGCTCATGAATGGAAATCGTCTGGATTCCTGCTTCTTTATAAAACTCATTGAGCGGATTTTGCTCCAGACCGGTGACAAATAAAACCTCTTCGCCATGCTGCTTGAGTTCAGCAATCCGTTCAATCACTTCGCCTTGTTCAAAAGATGACCAGCTTGTATCCATTCGGTATTGGGAAAGCTCGTCAGTACTGATATGAAGGCTGTTATGCAACAGACCAAGCCGCCAGCCTTTTTCGCTGAGTGAAAAGGCGGCAGAGCCATATTCATTGACCGGTGATAGCCGATGTCTGGCAATTAACCCAAAACATTCGCCTTTGGCATCCCCCTGGCTTCCGACCAAAAGAACGTCGTATTCTTTTCTAGCAAGCCTCTTTGATTTAAGCTCATAGAAACTGCAATCAATACCGTGTTCCTCCATGTATTTGTAGCTGCCAATGATAACCTGTCTATCATTGACTTTTCCCTTTATACCCTGTGGCTCTTCTTCCACATGAAAAGCTGTGCGGATCGTCCGGCAAGTCCGTTTCGCCTTGCTGAGCACCTCTTCTTTCCAAGGATGTTCTGTTTTCTCCATTAATGAAGCCGCCAAACATATCGCTTTATCCGCATCTTGCTCCTTCTCCACCATGCATTGAATTTCTTCAATCTCTGAACGGTTAAACAGGAGTGATGCATCTTCGAATAAAATCGTTTTCGTTCGAGCGAGTTGGGATAATGATCCTTTTTCCGGAATCACGTATTTTCTTTCTCCTGAAACGAGCTCGGCCTGTTTCCAGGCATACTGAGCAGGTACGGTCATCACCCGCGGATTTGCTGCCAGAAGCACAGCGATTGCACGAAGCGGATTCCGGGTAACGGCCCACGTCATTCCAGCTGCAATAAAACCTAATCTGCCTGCTTTATCGCTATATGTTTGAATTTCCGGTGATAAAGAAACCTCTTGCTGTCCATTTAATGCAGAGTGGCTTCGCTTCCAGTTCACATATTGCAAAATGCTGAGTCCGGCAAGCACTACAAGATTTTCGCGCATAAGCGCGAGAGCGAGAGCGCTTGTACCTAAAATGAGATCGGAGTTTATTTTTTTCTTTTCCGAATAGGTCTGAATTCCTCGTTTGAGAAAAGGGTAGCCGGTTACGACAGATACGAGCGCCGATAAAAAGAACGGCGCCGGGCTTCTTGCCAGGGCTGAGCGTCCGAAAAAGGCCTGCTTGATTCCCAGCACGGCTAAACCGCTCATGGAAATAGCCAATGCAATGGGGATTTTTTCCCTTGGCTCGCCCGTATTGGTCTTAGGTGTCGTAGGAATCATCGGCAGATCACAAGGAATATCCAATTCAACCTGGGTAGCGGCAGCTTCCCGCTCCGCTTCCTTCGACCCGGTAGCCTCGTTTTGGATATCCGGGCGGGCTGTTAGATTGGCCGAACAAATCCGATCTTCTGTTTCACGGAGTATATGGAAAATGTGCTGCTCAGAAACAAGCTTTACATCGTAAAGAAGCAGCACTCTGCCCGTCACTGTACAGGGTTCCGCTCTGTAAATTCCACTACAAGCGGACAGACTTTTGGATAAAAGCTCTGCGGCAGCTTTGCTTCCCTGCAAGCCGTAAATTTCTATCCGTATCCTGCCAGGAAGGACATGAAGAAACCTGTTTTTGTTTCGCAGCAATACCATATTTAACCCCCTCTTCCATATCAAAAGCCAAAATCGACTTTGCTTATGGTTAACAATAGTTAGCAAAATATGCATTTTATTTTCTAAATGTAATCTAGTATAAAATTCTTATTTAAAGGAATTATTTTACTAACAACTTTTTAAGGAGAGTGTATTGTGGTTAAATCACCGCTCGGTATTATTTTCGCTGCTGCGGCCGTAGCACTTGCTGTGTCCCCCGAAGCCCGAAAAGCCGCACGCAAACTTGCTGTTAAAGGAGCAGGAATTGTGCTTGAGCTCGCGGATCAAGTCAAAGACAGCACTAGAGAGCTACAGTCCGCAGAAGCAGTACAAATCGAAGAAAAGAATACAAATGAAAATAATTAAAAAAACGCATAATGGGGAACTAATATTCGGGAGTAACAAAAAATCAAATAAAGGAGTGATCAGCATGCTTCAAGGCGGTTCATTATGGGGAGGTCTTATCTCCGGAGGTATAACCCAACTGCAGAATACCATTAGCTTGACGAAAGGACAAATGGATAACAAAGATTATATGGTTCATACGTCGGGGAATCTGACAGGAGCACTCGGCGTCATGGCTGGTATTGAGTATGGGGCTATCCTTGGAACTTCGTTGCTGCCAGGAGTAGGGACAGTCCTTGGTTCCGTTGTTGGTGGGTTGTTAGGGAACAGTATGGGCCAAACAGTTGGAATGCAAGCAGGCAATGTGCTTCTTAACAATCGTTTGGTCAGCAACATGACACAGTACGCATCGAAAGTAACCGAGTCCATAACGAGCCCGGTCGTGGATGCAATGCAGACGACAACGTCTCACGAATAAATAACAAAATATCCATATAACTCGCTAACTTCGTTTAGCGAGTTTTCCCCATTTTAATAACGAGAGGAGCCTGACA
The DNA here is from genome assembly GCF_000943545.1 of Paenibacillus terrae. Taxonomy (GTDB): domain Bacteria; phylum Bacillota; class Bacilli; order Paenibacillales; family Paenibacillaceae; genus Paenibacillus; species Paenibacillus terrae_A. Next base: position 8,395 of record NZ_JTHP01000115.1, on the reverse strand, counting down.
ATCATGACTAAAAACGAACATGAGAATATTCCCGACACGATTACGATTCGCCTCAGCGCCACATGGCAATTGTTCCAAAAGATACGGTATTTATTATTTAGAAAAAAAGAATAAGCAGATGGAGGCATGAGCTGTGAACTATATTAATCGTGAAATAAGCTGGCTTCAATTTAACAGACGTGTTCTTGAGGAAGCGCAAGACGAAAGCACTCCTCTGTTGGAGCGAACAAAGTTCATATCGATTGTTTCCACCAATCTGGATGAATTTGTCAGTGTCAGGGTCGCAGGACTTATGGATAAAATTAGAGCGGGCAATCAAGAGATCGATTTCACTGGCTTTACCCCGCAACAGTTACAAGATAAAGTAATCGCCATGATTGAGCAATTAGTAGCAGATCAGTATGCAACCCATGCACGGATTATTCAACTGCTAAAGGCGGAGAGCCTTGTTTTTACTGCTTATTGCGAGCTTAATCCTGCTCAGCAGAAAGAAATGGAAACCTATTATCTTGAAAAAGTATTTCCTGTGCTAACTCCTCTAGCTATCGATAAAAGCCGCCCTTTTCCTCTGATTCGTTCGAAAAGTGTATATTTGGCCGTCAGTTTGAAGCCGCCTTCCGATGCATCGGGCAAGGACTTTTATATTGCCTTGGTTGAAATTCCGTCCAATCTGCCCAGGTATATAAAAGTTCCGTCTCTATCAGAGCAAGGTCATTGGCAGTTTATTTTGCTCGAAGATTTGATTAAGCAGCATATTCACACTTTGTTTACTACGTATACGCCTGTTACTTTCCATACATTCCGTTTAACTCGCAATGCAGACCTTGATTTAAACGAGGAAGAGGCTGAAGATATCCTTGATGAAGTGGAGAAAGTATTGCGCGCAAGAAAATGGGGCACTCCGATTCGTTTGGAAATAGAAAAGGGATTTGATCCATTTGCACTGGAATTACTAGAAAAAGAACTGGAAATTGAAAGCCATTTTTTAATTACGAATGATGGGCCTATTGACTTAAGCTACTTCATGTCATTCGCCAATTCGATCGAGGGTTATGAGCATCTCAAGCATTCGAGATTTGATCCTCTTTATCCGCGAGAGTTTACGAAGACAGACGATTTTTTTTCAGTGCTGCGGAAAAGAGATGTTCTCTTATTTCATCCGTATGAATCGTTTGACGTTGTTAACGATTTTGTCGAACATGCTGCTGCCGATCCATCCGTTATGGCTATTAAAATGACCTTGTATCGCGTAAACGGTAATTCACGGATTATCCGATCTTTGAATCAAGCTGCAGAAGCAGGAAAGCAGGTCACTGTAGTCGTCGAATTGAAAGCACGGTTCGATGAAGCGCGAAATATCGAATGGGCAAAAGAATTGGAAAAATCAGGATGTCATGTCATTTACGGCCTGCCCGGGTTAAAAATTCATGCCAAAATGATTTTGGTTGTACGTAAGGAAGCGGATTCTCTTAGACGTTACATTCATGTCGCCACCGGAAATTACAATGAAGTATCGGCGCAAATATTTACAGATATCGGACTGTTCTCTTCCTATCCGGAGATCAGCGAAGATGTCTCCAGCTTATTCAACAAAATTACGGGATTTTCCGCCCCGAGCCAGTGGCATTACCTCAGTGTAGCTCCGGCGCATTTGAAACAACGGTTGTTGGGCTGCATTCAGCGCGAAGTGGAAAATGCCTTGAGCGGCAAGCCTGCAAGGATTATAGCCAAAATGAACTCGCTATCGAATAAACAGTTGGTCGACGAACTATATTCCGCTTCCCAGGCAGGCGTCCGAATTGATCTGATCGTTCGTGGCATCTGCTGCTTGCGTCCAGGAATTCCCGGACTGAGCGACAATATTACCGTTCGCAGTATTGTCGGCCGATTTTTGGAGCATTCCCGAATTTTTTATTTTGAGAATGCCGGCACGCCCCAATTGTGGCTATCCAGTGCAGACTGGATGACCAGAAATATGGACAAGCGGATTGAATTAATGTGCCCGCTATTGAATGAAGAACATCAATCTGTCGTCATCCAATATTTATTGCTGTTGCTGAACGATAATATTAAAGCTCGACAGCTGCTTCCCAATGGACAATATGTTATGGCGCACAATGAACAGCCCCCCTGCCGTAGCCAGTCAGAGGCCAAAAATCTGGTAGTAAGGAAAAACAACTCTTTTCCTATTCAAAACGACTGCATAACCCCGTTGGCAGCCTCTGCATACCCAAACGAGTCAGACCTGATTCACTGACTGTTATCATCTCCTGTTTGGTATTGCTTAATAAGATTGTTCAATTTATCCAAAAGATGTGGGGCCATATCCAAAATCTTGTCGTATACAGTAGGAGAGTTATCCAGGTAGATCGTTTGAACGCCCATTTTGCCGATTATTAAAATTGCGAGAGGTGTTACGGACACACCTCCGCCCATACCTCCACCGAATGACGGCGTCACCCTTGCGGCTTGCTGATTGCGCCTTTCCCAATCGCTTCCACCTGCCGCAAAGCCATAGCTCACTTTACAAACCGGTATGATAATGGTGCCGTCAGACACGGTAACCGGTTCTCCAATGGTCGTATTGACGTTCATCATGTCCTCTAAGTGATCTTTCGCCGTTTTTACAAAAGATTGTAATGGATGCTCTGACATTCATTCACCTCTCTACAATGGTTCTCTTATGTCATTGTAGTCAGGATTGAAAAAGAATAAACTGCATTGACTCTCTACACCATAGAGAGCCATGCACGATCCTGTCTCCACTCCACCTGCACCGGTGTTTCAAAAAAATCGCTAAGCGTTTCACTGCTCAGAATATCAGTCGTTTTGCCTTTGGCAAAAACGGTACCCCGGCGAATCAGAATGGTATGCGTGTACATGGGTAGAATTTCTTCTATATGATGTGTAACATACAGCAAATTCGGCGCACCAGGAGACTCGGACAGCTGACGGATGCTGGTTAGTAAAGCTTCCCTGGAAAAGAAGTCCAGTCCGTTACACGCCTCGTCCAAAATCAGCAGCTTGGGCGAGGCCATCAGCGCACGGGCAATAAGCACTTTTTGCTTTTCCCCCTGTGAGCACCCATGATACAATCGGTCCACGAGGTGAGCACAGCCCAGTTGGGTCATGAGTTGTACGGCCTGCTCATAATCTGTATCCGTTGTTTGATCATAAAGTCCAATGGAGGCAAATTTGCCGCTAATGACAACATCCTGCGTGCGCTGACTGCCATTGATTCTTTCCTGTAAAGAGGAACTGACCCAACCGATGGATTTGCGCAGTTCCCTCAGATCCACATCCCCGAAGGTATGACCCAGCACACCGACACTGCCTGTAGTTGGCCATATGTAACCATTAATCATGTTAAGCATCGTTGTTTTGCCTGATCCATTCAATCCGAGTACAGCCCAATGCTCTCCTTCGGCTACTTGCCAGTTAATTTGATCCAGTATGGTGCGATTGTCCCTTTTCCAGCTTACATTGTTAAGTTCGATGACAGAATTCATGTTTATCCTCCTATTGATCATATCATCTGATGTTTATGAGCATAATAAAAAATCACTTTTACTACGTTAACCTTCACTTTCGTATTAGAATAGCACAGGGTTGCAGGTTGTTCAATTCTAAATTCACTGTATAAAATTTTTAATAGTAACAGAAACGAAACCATGACTAATAGCCCACTTTCTGCTCACCCATACATACGGGAGCAAAAAGCAGGCTGTTTCGTTGTTTTATGATTTGGATTTTGAAGCGATAAAGACCGATTTATGAGGCAGTTTATTCGCTATTTCTCTAGGAAGGCTCAGATTCGTTGCTAATACATCAACAGGGTTCCCAGCCAGCCACTCACTCAAATCAATGGCTTCGTAATGACCGCTGTTAAAGCCAATCAAAATGCGGCATACCTCAGAACCGATATTTTTAATATAATGTCCGGCTCCCATGGGTACATACCCCACATCTCCGGCTTCAAACTGCTCTGTCACTGCATTCCCTTCAGCGAGAAATACAGTCATTTCTGCATTACCATCCAAATAATATTGCCATTCATCCGCATTGGGATGCCAGTGCATTTCTCGCAATCCGCCCGGCTCCAGCTCAATCACAGATCCTGCCATAGTCGAAGAAATCGGGAAATCTTCTACCGTAACCGTCCGCTGTGTCCCTCCGCCCGGTGCCAATCTGGGCTGTTTGGCCATTAAAGGATACCGATGTTTAGTGATCAGATCGGAAGAAACTCGAGGATATGCATTATGAGAATCGTTAGAAGGTACAGGTCCTTTTACAAAATAGGCTTCCTTATCTGGCAAAAGAGCCAGTTCGTCGGCTGCAAGTCCCAGATTCTGCATGACAACCTCCGCAGGAGTCTGAGCGATGAAATCCGTTATGCTGAACGTGTGGTCCTCCGAAAAATCTCCATTATCAAAAATCAGTATAAAATGACACTCACCAGGACCAAGACCTTGAATTGAATGACCATAACCACGAGGGAAATACCAGACATCACCGGGATTGAAAATATCGACATATGAAGAACCGTCCGGATGGATCACCGTTGTCCGACAGGAGCCGCTAATCACATAGGCCCATTCAGCCGCATTGGCATGCCAGTGAAGCTCACGCATTCCACCTGGCTCCAAACGCATAGAAACCCCTGCTATTCCTTCCGATACAGGAAAATCATGGACCGAAGCCCCACGTGTGATACCTCCCGGTCCGGTTCTGGGTTCCTTTTTCTCCAAAGCATACTTAAATGATTTCATAGCCGATTCCTCCTCTAAATCATTTTATATGTCTACATTTACTTATTATAACACATCTATTATATACCTTTAATGTTAATGAAATCAAATCCATTCATTCTTTATCAACAGGATGTTTGATTCGATCCTTATATTCATCAAAATATATACTTCCATTAGAACTGATTACAGCATAATTGATGTTTTCAATTGAAAGCCCCTTCTTTTTTATCTGTGAATGTAGCCACTCTGTTGTAATGTCATTGTCCTTCAAATTAGCTTCAATAATGCTCCCGTCCATAATCAATTCAATAGGAAAAATATGTTCAGAACGATCGTCCAAATGCAAATCTTTTCTGGTTACAGGTTTACTTTCCCACTTGGGTAATACGGAAATGGCTCCATTCATTTCGAGTACGGCATAGTGAACGTCTTGAATATTAAAAATATTTTTACTTCTTAGCTCCTGATTCAGTGTATCCAGTGTAATCTTAAGCTTTCTCATATTGCTCTCCAAAATTTTTCCTTCCTGAATCAACACGGTTGGTTTTCCCGAAAGCCAGTCTCTCAGTTTCCGGTTCTTCATGGAAAAAAACATTAGCAAGTAAGAAATTCCGGTAAATGCAAGCAAGGATGTTAGTAAAATCTTTATACTTATTGTGTTATTATAGGCAAGATTCGCGGTGATGGCCCCCAATGTAATGGCAGCCACAAAATCATGGTAGGTCATTTGCGCAATAGTCGATTTGCCCAATATACGTGCTATAAGCATCATTAGGGTAAATGCGGATATTGACCTTAACATGGTTTCCCATAGTTCCATATATCAAGACCTCAGTTCTCATTGTTTTCATATAGCTTTTCCAATTCCACTTTTCTCATTACATTCATTTTCGATCAGCAATAAAACAGGAAAATCGAGTATGTAAAAAGGATGAATCGACAAGGCATTCATCCTTTTATTTATCCATTCAGAACTACAGTCACCGAAGTAATTCCTCGCTCATGAACTTTTTGCTTTTTTAGAGTCTATTTTTTTAGCCTTATCCTTATCCTCATTCTTATTTTTATCTTTATCCTTATCTTTATCTTTGCTTGGAACTGTAGCCTTTCTCTTTTCATTGGCCAGTCGCCAATAGCTTAAAACTTTGCGGTACATCGACTTATCCTTTAATTGATTAAAAATATACGGATCAGGCTTCGTATTCACTTCAATAATCCATGGGGTAAAGGTGCGCTCCAGTCCAATGTCTACTCCAATTTGGCGGAAATTCGGATATGTTTTTTGCAGTTGTGTGGCAATGGTAATGCCCAGGGCATTCAGCTTCTTTATCAGCTCAGCCTGCTTGCTTTGAGATAAATGGGTCTTTAGCAGCTCCGTCAGTGCCATCGGCTTACCGCCGCTATGATAATTGGTTACAATTTTACGAGGATGACCTAGCCGGCCAATAATTCCGGTAGATTCCCATGGACCTTTTGCATTGCGCTGCACCATGACCCGGATATCAAAATAACGCTTCTGATGGCGTAGTAAATGGATTCCCTTTTGAATGAGATAGCTTTTCTTCCCCGTTTTCTTCGACAGGCTGGCGTATAGTGCCTCTACATTTTTGAACTCCAAACGCTTTTCCTCATGTTGATAGGCAAAACGCTGACCTTCCTGTTCTACTCTCATTACACCTTTACCGAATGTACCTCGGTCGGGTTTTACATAGACCATACCGTACTTTTCCAGCATTGACTTCAAATTGGCTTTGGTATATCTCCGGGTATCCGGTACAAACGGCTTGATGCCGCGATGCGGGAGCAGCAATTTGGTCTTATGCCACTTGCTGCGCAAAGCCTGTGCTTGTGAAGATTTCACTTGCTCCTCTCCTCTCTAATCTCAGGGTAGAACGCTCCTGTTAAAAAAAGATCAATCCATCGTATGCACCAACTCCCCATCCGAAAGCTACATCAGCCCTGTACTGCTTAGAAATGGACGATTGGCCTTGCCCGGTCGAAGTTGCCTGTCCAGGCATACGATAATGTAAGACGCCAGACGCGTACATTTGCATATATAGGGGAGTGAATAGCATGTCAGCGCAATCAGATGGGCCACGGAAGGGTTCCCTTACAATCGATGTTCTGATTCCTGCAATTGATAAAGATATTGCCACATTACCGCTGGTGATAGACAGTCTGCGCCGTCACGTACAGCACCGAATTGGAACGATTTATATCGTTTCACCGCAAAGCACTGGAATTCGTCGATTGTGTGCCAGCAAAAGCTGTACATTTGTAGACGAAAAGACGGTGCTGCCCATCACAAAAAATCATATTCGTTACGGTACAGCACGCTGGGATCGCTCAGGCTGGCTATATCAGCAATTGCTCAAAATGAACGGCGATAAAATTAGTAAAGCTCCTTTCTTTCTCGTCATTGATGCGGATACGATTTTGATTCGTCCACATGCGTTTCGGAAGGACGGCAAAACGATATTTTACTATCGGAGTTGGAGCCAGCCTGAGTATTTCCGCACCTACCGCAAGCTGATGGGCGTGAAGGCTCCCTCGCCGAAGTCCTTTGTTACTCACTATATGCTGTTTGAAAAAGCGCAGCTCACCCGCCTCAAGCAGGTTATTGAGGCCCGTCATGGAAAGCCTTGGTATAACGCGATTATCCAAAGTATAGACCGGAAAAAGCAGTTTGGTTTTTCCGAATATGAGACGTATGCCAACGATCTGTACAGCAAGCAGCCCACTCGGATGATTTTGCGCAAGTCACTTAATAAAGCGCTTCATAGTCGGGCATCTTCCCTCTCGCAAAAACAATTGGATGCCTTCGCTAAAAGCCATCGTTCTTTATCCTTTCATCAACGTAAGGTATATCAGATTGTTAAAAAGCAACAAAATTCCACAAAATGATTCGTTTCACAATGAATCTGTATCAAAGGAGGAAGTGCCTGTGCACATCGTATTGTTATGCGGTGGTGCTGGAAAACGGCTGTGGCCATTGTCCAACGATATCCGCTCGAAGCTGTTTCTCCGACTGCTGCCTGCCCCTGACGGGCAACAGGAATCTATGCTCAGTCGGGTGGTTCGACAGCTTACTATAGCCGGGCTGGATTCCTCTGCCCTGCTGCTGGCTCATCGGAGCCAGGTAAATTTAGCATTTCGCCATACGGAAGGTCGTCTGCCCGTTCTAGGCGAGCCGGCCAAACGGGGAACCTTCACCGCAGCTGCACTGGCAGCTGCTCATTTTCACGCCAGAGGCGTGGGGCTGGACGAAATTGTTTGTATCGCTCCAGCGGATATGTTTGCGGGGGAGGATTTCTTCCACAGTGTAGCGGCACTCTCCAGTCTGTTGCTGGATAGTGGAGCCGATCTGGCCATGCTTGGGACAAGGCCCACTCATCCCTCCGACCAATACGGCTATATCGTTCCAGATCAGGGAGGGATAAGGAAAGGGAACATCTCCTATGCGTCAGTTGCCCGCTTCACAGAAAAGCCGGATCGCCTGGGGGCGCAACAGCTTATCAGCCAGGGTGCGCTCTGGAACTGCGGCATTTACGCTTTTAAACTACGATATATGCTGGCCTGTATGGAGCGTAGTGATTTGCCGCTGAACGACAAGGCATTATGCGCGATGTATGAAGTCGTCGTGT
>NZ_JTHP01000114.1 GCF_000943545.1 Paenibacillus terrae | reverse complement strand
CTTCCGCATGTGTGGGACGATGACAGAACCGGGCGGATGATGTCAGATCGCAGCAGTAGCGCCCATCAATTGGCGGACTTTCTGTTTGCCAGATTGAACCGCCGTAAAAACAACCGCAACGAACGTCATGGAAAAGGGATGGAGGTCCCGTGTTATGTGGTTGTTTTATCAGATAGCCAGCTAATTGAAGAAGAACCGCTGCTCCCGTTGCTGTTGGAGGACGGACGGGCAATTGATGCGTGCACAATCGTTCTGGCTTCCCGAAAGGAAGCTTTGCCGATGCAATGTCAACTTATCGTGGAGGCTTCCAAGGAGCAGGGCGTATATGCCCGCAAATCGGAGTCAGCGGAGGTTGAACAGCAAAGTTTTAAACCGGATCGTCTGTCGAGAGAGGAAGCAGATGCATTGGCGCGGTATATGGCTCCTATTCGCTTGAAGCGTTCCTCGGCTTCCGATATTCCCTCTGTGCTGCCACTGTTCGATATGATGAGCGTAGCGGGTGTGGAAGAACTGGACGTGTCAGAACGGTGGCGGCGCAACCGCTACCCTGATACATTACCTGTACCTATGGGTGTGCGGGCAGGCGGCAAGAAGATCATGATTAATCTGCATGATAAAATCGAGCGCCAGGGACACGGTCCCCACGGTTTGATCGCCGGTACGACAGGTTCAGGGAAGAGTGAGGTTATTCAGTCCATCGTAGCTTCCCTTGCTGCTGAGTTTCACCCGCATGATCTTGCATTTATGCTGATTGACTACAAGGGCGGCGGTATGTCCAATACGTTCGTCAATTTGCCGCATGTGGTGGGCACGATTACGAATTTGGACAATAACCTGATCGAACGCGCCAAAATATCACTAAAAGCAGAACTGGTCCGCCGACAGAAAATATTAAACGATGCGGGCAATTTGCAGCATATTGATGAATATTACAGATTGCTCCGGCAGCGGCACACACAACCGCTGCCTCATCTGGTTATTATTATTGATGAATTTGCACAATTAAAACGGGATCAGCCTGAGTTCATGGATGAGTTGATCAGTATTGCCGCCATTGGGCGGACATTGGGTGTCCATCTGATTTTGGCGACTCAAAAGCCTGCCGGCGTGGTGGACGATAAAATCTGGAGTAACTCCAGGTTCCGTATCTGCTTACGGGTGCAGAGCGAAGGCGACAGCCGTGATATGTTGAAAATACCGAATGCCGCGTGGATCACGAAGCCGGGACGAGGGTATTTTCAGGTCGGTAGTGATGAGGTGTTTGAAGAGATGCAGTTTGCCTGGAGCGGTGCCCCGTATGTAGGCAACAGCGATATTTCTTCCGCATTGCCTGTCCATGAGGTGAGACTGAACGGCAAGCGTGAAGCGCTGCTGACTGGCGGCGAACGGGCAAGCTCAGGCTTAAAAGGAGAAGAAGCTCCCAAACAGCTCCAGATATTCATTGATTATATTGCAGAAGAAGCTGCCAAGGCAGGGATCGAACGGCTTCAGGGACCGTGGCTTCCGCCGCTGCCCGAATTGCTGGATTTAACTGATTTGTCTCCATGCGCCGAAACGGGCAGTCCAACAGCGCCTCAAGAGCTGAAGGCGGTCATGGGTCTGGTTGATGATTTGCCGAACCAGCGACAAGAGCCGATTTATGCATCACTGGATCATGGTCATTGGGCAGTGTACGGTATGCCGGGCATGGGTAAAACGACCTTTTTGCAAACAATGCTAATGTCGATGGCTCAGCGCTTTCATGCGAACCGTTGGAACGGTTATATCATTGATATGGGTCGAACGATGCGCGACTTTGGGGAACTTCCCCAGATCGGTGCTGTTATGATGGCAGAGGAGGACGACCGGATCAAGCGGTTGTTCCGTTATCTGTTCAAGCAGGTAGCTGTACGTAAGGAAATGATTTCCGAAGCTGGTGTCAAAACGATAAGCTCTTATCGACGTTCTGCTGTTGAGGATGTGCCGCAAATTATCGTAGTCATTGATGGCTACCTTAATTTCCGTAATGCTTATCCAGATGAAAATGAGCTGCTGGAATCTCTTTTGCGTGAAGGTGGCAGTCTCGGTATTACATTTATCATTACAGCGAATCGGATTACCGATGTGTTTGAGAAGTTCCGCAGTAATATTGCGAACGCTGTTTCTTTTGAAATGTCTGATCCGAGTGATTATTATTATGCGGTAGGACGACCAGCCAAAACACCAGGGCCTCTAATCCCGGGCCGGGCTTTGGTTAAAGGGCATATCCCGCCGCTGGAATTCCAGACGGCGTTGCCTTCACCCGGAGAAGATGAAACGGAACGTTCAGCGCGGTTGCGCCGCAATATCGCGGGCATCGTACAGGAATGGAAGGGCAAAAACGCCCCAGCTATTCTTCCGTTGCCCGAGCGAATCCCGTTGGCGGAACTGCTTCAGCAGTGGGACGGGACGAGTGGGCCTTCGGGCGCGCTTCCTTATGAGGTGCCTGTAGGGCTACAGAGCGACGATCTGGAGCCTTTCTTACTGAATCTCAAGGAAGGTCCTAATTTTATCGTGGGCAGTCCTATGGAGGGAGGGAAAACCTCTTTCCTCATGAGCTGGATCATTTCGCTGGCTTATTACACATCGCCGAGTCAATTGGAAGTCTATACGGTTGATACCCGCTATGGAGGCGGGGGATTATCCCGATTGCGACATCTTTCTCATGTCAAAGTTGCTGCTGAAAGCGAGGAAGAGCTTGGACCTTTGGTACAGCAAATTTATGATATCGTTCAACAGAGGAACAAGGACGGAAATGATCCCGAATTGCTGTTGGTCATTGATGATGCGGATATGCTAAGCAAGCAATTGAACGATTTTACGATAAAGGATCAGCTTTCTGCCATTGTGCGGTTGGGACGTGATCGCAACGTGCATGTCGTGCTCTCGGGCGTGCCATCTGATTTCCCAACCTTTGGCGTGGACTGGTTTAATGATGTTAAGGCAAGTCAAAGCGGCATGCTTTTCGGAACACTGGATTCGAATGATTTATCGTTCTTTCGTATCCCCTATTCAGAAGCGAATGCCGCCGCTGGTGGCCTAAAAGTCCTGCCCCCTGGGCAGGGATACTACGTACGGCGCAAATTTACCAGGATAAAAGCGGCAATTCCCTTCTCAGAGCAAGTGAGCTGTGAGGATTGGATAACGAAAATTCGTGACCGATGGCATGTTGTAGTTTGAAGGGAGGTGGCTCATAATGTTAACGTTTCAAGCTTCCAAGCAGAAGTTAATAACCCTCAAGTCGAAGGAACTGTTTTTCCTGGCAGGCGTGTTGGGTTCTGACAGGCTGCTTGGAGTGGAAGATCCGTTTAAGGGCTATCTGGCAGAAGAGTTGGCGGAAGAGTGGGAGCAGATAAAAGCCTCTCTTCTGGAAAAGGGTTATCTAAAGCGAGTAGATGAGGGTACTGAGTTGGCAATGCCCCCTACCGTTTTTTCGAGGGTTGCTATCGCGGGATTATCTAACCGGGCTTGCCGCATACGCTATGCGCGGGGCGGCAAGCAGTTCGAAGGTTACCTCCATTGCACGAACGAGCGTGTCGTGGAGCTAGTAAAATCCGTTGATGAACCCGATGAGTACCGCCTGTATGATCTGGGTAACGTGGAGAAGGCTTGCGAGACATTGATTGATAAAATGGGCTGGGGAGATCGGCTCGTGCCTGAATCTCCTGCGCTCATGTTCTCCAAGCAGGCATTTCATGAAATTTACAAGCAATCTGCAGGAGACAGTGTTTCTCAGATTAACAGCAAACTGACCGAGGCGAGCGGAGATGCAGAAGGGTCTGCGAGACTTGCCCAGTCATTGAGTTCCCGCATAGCTGAAGGAGAACTGCAATTGCTGGTCTGGAACGGCAGGGAGTGGGAATCACAGCGGGTTGCGTTTGTCCTGTGTCCAACGATGAACTGGATATTTCGTATGAGCTCTAATGGCAACGGAGATTGGCTTATTGCAGCCATGGCATCAAGAGATCAGTTTGTGGATTTATTATTAAATTGGCTGCGACAGTCGGCAGTAACTGAAGAAGCGACAGAAGAAGGGTGATGGATATGCGCATTCGAGTTGAACCGGATGTGCTTCGGGGGCTTAGCGGGCAGCTACAGCATGCGGCGGAGCAAATTCAACAGTTAACAGCAGGGTTGGAGCAGGCGTTACAATCGATGGATTGGGATGTATCTACACGTGAGACGGTCTTGAATCATTGGATGCAGGCCAAGCGAATGTCGGAGCAGATTCATGCTTACCTCCATACATCAGGTGCACAATTGAATCAAAAGGCAGAACAGTTCCAGTCTGTTGACCACAACTATCATACGATTCTGTCATTTGCCAGCCAACCATTAGGACGACCAGTCACAATGCTGGATTGGTCGAATCAGCAGTCACCGTCTATTTTGCCCGGGCAACCTTCAGAAGGAAGCGGTCCGATTTCGGACCCGCAGTCTGTCGTGCATGCCATTGCTGGTGTACAGTTGTCGGATGCAGGTACACTGAATCAGGAAATTTTGAAGCAGGCGTCTTCCAGCAATCCGCAGGAATGGTATTTTGCTGACCCGGCTATAGTTAGGGATCAGCCTGTCGCTTAGTAGATTCCCGGGACTCTCCTGCCTGGTCACATGAGGCCATATAAATTCAGTTCATGGAATCCTGATTTTTTGGGACTTATTAGGCACTAATTCTATTGATATTATATTGTTAGATGCTGTTTTATAGTCAAAAAGTGGGGTTATTACAATTAGGACCTTCGCCTTTTGTAGGAAATTAAATAAACATAGTACAATTTGAACCAGTTAAACAAAACATTTAATATCATCAAGGAGGACTCATAATATGGCAGGACGTATTTTAATTACCCCGGAACAGGTCGATCAGGTAGCCAACCAATTTAAACAAAGCGGTGAACAAAGCCAGCAGATCGTTTCCAGCTTGACTCAATCCATCTCAGGCATGGAAGGTCAATGGGAAGGTATGACTAAACAACGTTTCTTTCAAGAGTTTCAGGAAGCCAGCAAACAAATGCAAGCTTTCGTAACGACTTTGAACAGCATCAGCCAAGAACTGACGGCTATCGCTAATAAATTCCGTACTGTTGACCAAACGAAGTAAGATGCGTGATAAGCATCACCTTATAATATACCACTCTATGAAGAAGCAATATGGTTGAACCATTTCTTATGGTCTGTACATTGGTATAGTGGTTATCAGGAAAAACCGGGCGATCTTCGGACACCCGGTTTTCTTGCCATCCATAGATTGATATAATAGGGTGAGGAAACTAGCATACTGAACGATGTAAGGAGAGGGATGTTCCATGTCTTTTCAACCGAATCCGGGAGACGAATTGATCATAAACGGCACAGCCTATGTGGTTGGGCGACATCCTGCTGCACCCGGTTTGGCTTATGCTCAAGCAGGGCGGCAGGGGATCGTATACCAGCTGAATGCCAAAAGCGGAGCGCCGCATGAGGCTAAAGCCCTTAAAGTGTTTTTTCCAAAGTTCCGTATCCCGGCTATGGTTTATCAATCAGAGCATATGGAAGCGTACGGGGATATCCCCGGGTTGCAGGTATGCAAGCGTGATGTGCTCACTCCAGAAAGAAACGGAAGTCTGATCGCCGAGCAGCCTGATTTGCTATATGCAGTGCTGATGCCATGGATTCATGGGACAACATGGTTCGATTGCCTCACAGCTCAGCAGCAGCTTGAGGCTTCCGATAGTCTGGCTTTGGCCAGAGCGCTGGCAGGGATCGGCTCAGCTATGGAGCAAAAAGGACTGGCACACTGTGATTTATCTGCGCCGAATGTCATGCTTCCGTTTTTTCTGAAGTGGAACTGCCTGAAGGCACATCAGCTGTAGAATTGGTCGATGTGGAACAAATGTACAGTACCAAAATGGATCGTCCGGATGCTCTATTAGCGGGTTCGCCGGGGTATGCTGCGCACCGTACCGTTCACAGCGGATTATGGAGCGCGTATGCGGATCGTTTTGCAGGGGCCATTATTATCGGCGAAATACTGGGATGGTCAGACCGTGTGGTGGTCGATAAAGCATGGGGCGAAAGCTATTTTGACCAGCATGAAATGCAGACGCCTTGCGAACGTTATTATATTTTGCGCAAGTCGCTGGAATCACGCTGGGGAAGCAAGCTGGTGGAGCTGTTTAGCCGTGCCTGGGACAGTCAGGATCTGAGCAGTTGCCCTACCTTTGGTGAATGGCTGGTCGTACTCAATGCACTTACCGAGCAAGAGATTCCTGTTGAAGTAGACACGGTGGAACTCGAGGAGACAGAGGCAGCAGCATTAGCTACTGGTGAGTCCGGGGAAGCCACATCCTCCTTGGTTGCACCACTCCAAGCGGAACAAGCTGCGATACTGAACCAGGCGGCCCAGGAGCAAGGGGAGCGTGGGGTGACGGACAAGCTGTTCCGGCAGGCGCGTGAACTGGAGAAGCAAAACAAGCTTGCTGCGGCTCTGGAGGTATATCGCTCGTTGTATCATTTTGTAGAAGACGGTAGCCCTCTGCATGTGGAGGTATCGGCTGCCATCATGGGGCTGGAGGAGCAGTTGAATCCAAAGCCGCTTGAGCAGCCGGAAAAATCAACAGCCTGGTATCGCTCCAAAACGTTCATTGTAACAACGGCGGCGGCTGTCGTTCTGCTGGCCGTTGGCATTCCAGCCGTGAATATTCTGGCGGATCAGTCCAATCAGCGACAAATCGAGGCAGCCAAACAGGAAGAAGCCAAAAAGGCTGCGGAAGCGAAGCTGGCTACTGAACAGGAGGCTGCTCAAAAGGCACTGACGGAGAAGCAACGGCAGGAAGCTGAGCAGCAGGCCAAACAACAGGCTCTTACTGCCCAAAAGCAGCAGGAAGAGCAGAAAAAACAACAGGCCCTTGTAGCTCAGCAGGTCAAATATGAAGCCTACCTCGCTCAAAAGGAACAAAAAAGGCAGGCAACCGCCAGGCTGGCAAAGCAAAACGTGTATGATCAGCAGGCGAAGTACGAAAAATATTTGGCTTGGAAAAAGGATCAGGCTGCCCGAGCAGCGCAGGAAGAGGCAGCACGTAAAGCGGCGGCAGGGGCGGAGAAAAAGAAAAAAGCATCAACTCAGGCAAGTAACAAACAGAATGTTCTCCAGCTTATTTCCCTGTATAACAAGGCTTATGCTTCTCAGGAGGGCGGAAGCACGGCGAAGGCGAAGGGTTTTGCCAATCGTTTTAGAGCGTTGTACGAAAGTAATTCTTCCTATTATCGTTCGGTAGGCGAAGTTGGTTATCGCGCTTCCTCTATCTATAACTTTTTGAGCGATACGAATTTCAGACTGCCTAAAATTTAATTTTTTCATATTTTCATATCTTGGATGAAGTGGCACAAGATGATAAAAGGTAACTGAGGGGAGCGTGTGCAAACGATGAATTATACGATACAGGCTTCACAACGTACCCCCGCCCTGATCATTTACCTGATTGACATTAGCGCGTCAATGAACATGCTCATGGAGGGGCGGCGGCGAATTGATGTCGTATATGAAGCTATATCACTAGCGATCCGGCAGATGGTTTTCCGTTCTACGAAAGGGAATCGGCTGACTGCACGCTACCGGATTGCGATCTTGGCTTATAGTGACGACGTATATGATCTGCTCAACGGTGTGAAGGGGATTGATGAAATCGCAGCGATTGGTTCGTTGCCCGATTTGACGCCCAAACGGTTTTCAGATTCGGCAAAAGCTTTCTTGCAAGCCGAACGAATTTTACAGGCAGAGCTGCCGGGGATGCAGGATTGCCCTGCGCCTTTGGTTTGTCATATGACAGATGGTGTTTCCACAGGTGATGATCCAGAACCGATTGCGAAGCGTATTATGAGCATGAGCGTACCGGACGGCAATGTACTGGTGGAAAACATATTTTTATCGGACAGACTACTGGAAACGCCTATTCAGGACCCACGCCGCTGGAAAGGTCTTACGCATAATACGCCGTTACAGGATGAACATGCTGTGAAATTGCGTAATATGTCTTCTGTACTTCCTGAAAGCTATCGGGAAATGCTGTTTGAGGCAGATTATCAGCTAGGTGAGGGAGCAGTTATGATGCTGCCTGGAACCTGTCCGGAACTGGTGTCCATCGGTTTTCAAATGTCGGCCGCAACGCCTGTACGGTAAGGAGGAAAACGCATGAATCCACTGCTGTCTCTGCTCCCCATGAGCAAAAGGAAGGGAATAAATGCACGGCTGGCGCAGCGTTTTGCCTACATCAGCTCTCAGACGGGCGATCAGCCACTATCGACTCATCATAGCCGTTTTATGTGCCGTTATGGTTACGGAAGATCTGCCGAATCTGCCAGTATGGGTGAAAGCGGACAGGATTTCGCCGCAGTGAGCATTCATAAATCTGTCTGTTGTTTTGTTCTGTGTGATGGTGTCGGACTTAGTTACCAGGGAGATTTTGCAGCCCGCTATTTGGGTTCCTCTTTGCTGGATTGGATGGAACAGGGGCAGGATCTGTCTGCTGATAAACTGGGGCTGTACCTCGAACGCTTGGCAGGCACGGCTGCGGAGGAACTGGAACGGCAGCCTCTGCATCATGAATCGGGGTTGATGCGTTCGGTGCTGGAGGATAAACGTCGTCAGGGAAGCCAGTCGATGTATATTTGCGGTAAAATCGAGCTGCCAAAGCGCGGCACCCGCGGACATCTCAGACTTGCCTGGCAAGGAGATTCACGATTACGGCTGTGGAACGGTACAGAGGAGATCAGCCAATTATTTGATCATACCTTCTCTACATCGGAACGCTGGTCCACAAGCCGTGGGCCGATTGGAGGTAAGCCTCATTGGTACGAAAGAAGCATACCCGCAGATATGTCGATGAGATTACAGGTATACAGTGACGGGTTATCCGATTTGGACCCTATTCGTGAGCCTGTCCCTGATGAGCAGATACAGGTTTTGCTGGATGCCTCCCATACCGGAGGGCTTGATGATGATGCTGCATTTATTGAATTGCAGTGGTAAACGGAATAAGGAAAGGACGTATGCATCCATACTGATGGCTGCATAACGTCCTTTTTTGATGTATATATGGAAAGAAACGAACGGTCAACAAGAAAGTAGAAGAAAAGGTGCGATAATGGGTGTATGATGGGTCCTTTTCTCGAATATCGCAAAGGAATAACAAAAAATGCGCAAAAATGGTGATTATAAAGTATACCTTTTTGGGTAATCTTGTGATTATACAGGATACTGAAAGGGAGCGATACATATGAGCTATACACTGGCAGGAGGCGCACGCTTTGAAGGCAAAACGGCTCTGATCACGGGGGCTGGTTCTGGTATTGGCAAGGCAACGGCTATTCAAATGGCCAGAGAGGGAGCGAATGTTGCACTTTTTGATGTCAGTAATGAACGGATTGTAGAGACGGAGAGAGAGATTAATGCTATACGTGAAGGTGCCGCTCGGGCTTTTGACGTGGATATTGCCGATCCGGTGCGTGTGGAAAAAGCCGTTTTGGAAGCGGTTGAACTGTTTGGCGGGCTGCATATCATTTTTGCCAATGCGGGGATTAACGGGGTTGTCGGACCGATTGAGGATTTGAGCATCGAGGATTGGCGGCAGACGCTGTCTACGAATCTGGACGGTACTTTCCTGACGGTGAAGTATACCGTACCGCATTTGAAAAAAAACGGTGGCGGCAGCATTATCATTACCAGCTCTATTAATGGAAATCAGCGCTTTACCAGCTTTGGAATGTCAGCCTACAGTACGTCTAAGGCAGGCCAAACCGGGTTTGCTAAAATGGCTGCGTTGGAGCTAGCCAAGTTCCGTATTCGTGTCAATGTCATCTATCCTGGAGCGATTTCGACGAATATTGATGAAACAACGGAGAAATCCGAAAGGTTAAAGCAGATCACCATCCCCGTTCAGTTTCCCGAAGGAGGGCAGCCGTTGGCTAATGGGCCCGGTCAACCCGAGCAGGTAGCTGATTTGGTAACGTTCCTGGCCTCCGATCATTCGCGTCATATTACTGGTGCGCAAATTGTGATTGATGGGGCGGAATCCTTATTATTTTAGCACTAAAGAATTCTCTGTGAGGGAAAAATGTTTTGTGGTATCCTGAATGTAATGTCTTGGTTAAGGTGCGAATGTGAAGCTCACATAAAAACCCCGGATCCTTCGCACCTCGAAATTTGTCGAAAAGGATTAGAATCCACTTTCTATAATAGAAGTCAAGGGTGGATTCAAACTTTTTTAGCATCGTTTTTTGCGAAAATGTATGGAATTGATATCATTAGAGTATCAATTGCTGTATTTTCGCTGTCGCACTCTATATGAGTGCGTGGATTGAAATATCCATTCCCAAATCCTCCTTTTTCGTTTTACCGGTCGCACTCTATATGAGTGCGTGGATTGAAATTTCTTTATCTATTCCGATATAAATCATTGGCATAGTGGATCGGCTCCACTCTTCTATATATAGAAATCACCCCAAATTCTCTATCAATGCAACAGGTGCCGTTAATAGAACGAAGTAAGGTATATTCATACTCCCTTAGCCCTTCGAAATGGTATAATTATTCAAGAAAAATCTCATTCATCAGGAGGGGCTATGGAATCAGAAGACATTTGCAGACGATTATTGAGTCATATTCAGAGTTACAAAAAATCTACTATTCTGCTCGAAGAGTTCGTAGATTTTATGAGCGGACATGCCGTTAATTATCCAACGTTTGCTGAGGCCATTCTACAGCTCGAAGAAATGCAGATATTAGTAGGGGTCAAAGCGCATGGCAGGAACGGGAAACACCCCGCACTGGCTTATCAATATAAAATTCGTCGTCAGTTCATGCGACAGGGACACTTGCAAAGGATTCAACAGCATTCTGCTCAATTTCATCCAAGTATGAATCTGGATTGGTATTATGCGCAGTCCGAGGAAGCATGGAATAAGGATCTGCCCTATATTGAACGTATTCATCATTTTTTAGTAGAACATGGGTTGCCGATCAGTGAAGTGCCAGCCCCCGAGCGAAGCTACCAATTAACGGGGGATGAAAAATGGATTACAGATGGAGGGGGAAAGGTTGTTCTGGATCGTCTCGGATTATGGAACAAGATGCTCATTATACCTGTCAGCGATCCAGTGATGTGGAGTCGTCGTGT
>NZ_JTHP01000113.1 GCF_000943545.1 Paenibacillus terrae | reverse complement strand
GGATCTTACGGCTTTTAGGTGTGTTTATACTATTTCAATAACTAAGGTGAAGAAATTTCAGGTGAACATTCTTCCATTGCCAGCCCTTACTAAGAGGTTCTCAAGTTCTGTTTCCAACATTCCCCTGACGACTTCTTGGTTTTCTTCAAAAGGAAGTCCAAGTGATATTTGCAGTACGTTCTCTAGATGCTGAACAGTGAAGAAAATGATCGAATCCCGATGGAAGTCCCTCTCTTCTGGCAGCATATTTTTAAACAGTTGATATTTATCCGACGCTTCGCCAAGATAATTGAAGACAATAGGTAGCTTATTCAGGCTATGCTTCAGATACCGGTTAGACTGCGGATACAACGAAGCCATTTCATCATTGTATATGAGATTTAGAAAATTCAGGTTACGCGATACGGCCAACTGCATACTGTTTCTGATCTCATGCCCATGTTCATCTGCATCTGTAAGCAGTACAGGGATTTGGTCTATAAATTCACCTATAATATCAAAATACTGCTTGTCTTCGTATGCCCGGCCATAATTGGTGAGAAGAATAGGAATCTCGTCTATTTGCAAATATCTGCGGAAAAAGCGGTTAGCTAGGCGTATAGCCAAGTCCCACATGTGTCCGATTGCGTCAGAATCATTCCAATCTGCAAGTTCTACTGTCACATCTGTGCCCGTTGTATGGTTGCGCTCATCAATTGCGAGGACTACAGCATCCGAAGCAGCAGCAAATGCGGACAAGCGAAATTTGTCGACAATCTCTTGGTCGCCCATGCCCTGAGGTCCTTTGCGGACCTGACTCACATAATCACGGTAGCTTCCTGCTAGTTGCCCTTTTACATTGCTCATATCATCATATGCACGGTACAACTCACTCTTAACGACCTCTCCGCTCATGCCATCATAGATGAGATGTGAACAAGGGAGCAGCAGCAAATGATCCCTTAAATTGAGGCGAACAAGCGCAATACGATATAACAAGTTTCCGGTTGTTTCATAAGGGTTCATAAAGAATGCAGGCAATATATGTGAGAGTATACGATTTCGCATCTCTGCACCGTAGTTCGATAAATCTATCATTGGAATGTCCATGCGCTCCTTCATGGACAACATTTCCCATTCCCATCCGACATCCGTTTGGACCAACACACTTCTAAAGAGTTCATGGCGCTCTATCAGCCGTTGCATGATTACAGATAACCGTTCTACATCCAGCAGGTAACTATCAAAAGGAATGACACCTCCTGAGGATTGCGGATGCTCCAAATGATAATGTTGAGCGGGAGCAAGCGCATAGCGTTGTAAAGGCTCTCCTGCCAGCATAGTGCTGTTCCATTGGTCATTCATCCGCAGCAGATGTTCCAGCCATTCCTCAGCATGCCGCTTCGCAGCTTCATCGTCTACCATCGTATCTGTGTACAGCTTTTCACAGTCAGGTACTTGAGCAGCTGCTTCAAAAGGAAGCAAATGATGTGGATGAAGGTCAGGATGAAGGCGTGACAAAATGACTTTCTTCAGGGCCTCTGCTTGTATAGAATCGAAAGGATCTATGTGCAAAGTTAATTGATCTCGCCCTTCAACAGTTGTTGATTGGAAATGAGCATATACGTCATAAGCCTTTTCGATGATGTCGATTGCCTCGGCAATATCACGTGTTAACATATCCGGCATCGAAGTGTCTGCTCGCATATACTCTGACATTTGGCGAATAGTCTGATATTGAAACACCTGATTAATCCCTATTTCAATGCCAACAGCCTGAGCCTGTGAAACCAATTGAATGGCTTTTAGGGAGTGTCCGCCTAAATCAAAATAGTTATCATCAATGCCAACAATACTGACACCCAGATTCTGTTTCCAAATATCTACCATATGCCGTTCCATGTCGTTTCGCGGGGCTGCATATTCAACACCTGTTTGAATGTCTCCTTCCGGCACAGGAAGCAATTTACGATCAATTTTTCCGTTAGTGGTCAACGGCATCTTCTCCAATTGAACAAAATAGCTTGGCAGCATGTACATCGGAAGATTGGGAACCAACGCTGCTTTAAGTTCCCGAATGGTCAGATCCCTATCAGCCACAAAATAAGCACATAAATCTTTTTGTCCTGATTCATTCTCACGAGCAATAACCACCGCTTTACGGATCGCAGGCAGGTTCATTATTTGCGCTTCCACTTCTCCAAGTTCAATTCGGTAACCCCGAATTTTCACCTGATGATCCATCCTGCCTAAATATTCAATATTTCCATCTGCCATCCATCGCGCCAAATCTCCTGTGCGGTACATACGTTTTCCTGGTTTGAAGGGGTCTGCTATAAATTTCTCATCTGTCAGCTCACGATTTCCCATATAACCTCGCCCTACTCCATCACCACCGATGTAGATTTCGCCTGCAATTCCTATCGGAACCAACCTCCGATTCATATCCATAATATATACGTGCTGGTTAGCCATTGGCTTGCCAATCGGCACCGTATGTGTCCAAGCTGTCATCGTCTCCC
The DNA here is from genome assembly GCF_000943545.1 of Paenibacillus terrae. GTDB lineage: Bacteria > Bacillota > Bacilli > Paenibacillales > Paenibacillaceae > Paenibacillus > Paenibacillus terrae_A. The sequence continues at coordinate 8,828 of NZ_JTHP01000113.1, read as the reverse complement.
CGTCAATGTCGTACGCAGTTGTGTCTACGCAGCACTCGGTAGGACCATAAACATTAGTTATTTGCGGACGATATCCGGGCCGGGTGCTCAAAAATGTTTTAACGAGATGACCGGGCAGCGCCTCTGCCCCAAAAATAAAATGCTGTACATTCAGATCTGCAACGGAGTCTTGCATTTCCGTCAGCATATGCATGTGTGCCGGTGTACCATCAGTAAAATCAATCCGTTGGGATCTGAAATAGTCAGCCAAACGATGACCATTGGTGCTAATCTCTCTCGGCACCACGTGAAGCGCATGCCCGAGAAGCAGGCATGGGAAAATTTGTTTCACTGATGCATCAAATACATACGGCGATAGCCATGCCATCCGCATTGGCGATTTGTATTTCTTATATACTTGTTGTCTAAATGCGGTTGTCATATTAACGACATTAGAGTGTTGAATCATTACTCCTTTGGGTTTGCCCGTTGTACCTGAGGTATACATCACATAAGCCAAATGGCCAGGGTCACATACTTCAGCCAAGTTGGAACAGTCTTCTGCGGATAGCCTGTGACTATCAGGTGAAATGACCAGCACATCCGACGGTACCTTCGCGGCCATTTCTGGCTTGGCAACCATAAGCCTAATATGGCTGTCTTGTAACATATAGAGCATACGTTCCTGCGGAAACTCAGGGTCGATAGGTACATATCCCCCACCAGCTTTTAAAATACCAAAAATCCCCACAATCATTTCGATAGAGCGCTCCATAATCATTCCGACCAATTGATCCGCCTGGACTCCTTCTGCTCTTAGCACGCGAGCCAGTTGGTTTGCACGCACATTTAGTTCGTTATATGTGATCTGGCTATCTCCAAAAACTACAGCTACTTGATCTGGAGTCTTCTCTACCTGTTCTTCGAATAATTGATGAATGGTTTTTTCACATGGGTATTTCACCGCGGTATTTCCCCAGACATCCAATATCATTTCGATTTCCTGCGGCGTAATGATCTCAATTTCAGAAAGCTTTGTCTGTGGTTCATCTACAACAGCTTTAATCAACTGGATGAAGTGATCGGCCATTCGTTTAATCGTGCTTCTCTTGTACAGGCTATCGGCATATGTGAAGCTGAAAACCAAACCTTCAGAGCTTTCCATGGCCGTAAGTGTTAAATCGAATTTTGCCATATTCTGTTCGCCTGGGCACAGAGTAACCTGCAAGTCTTGGAATTCCGTCGTACCAGAGTCCATGTTATCTAGCTCAAAAAGAGTATCGAACAACGGATTTCGGCTCAGGTCCCTCTGTACATTCAGCTTCTCCACCAGCAATTCAAACGGATAATCCTGATGCTCAAAGGCGTCAAGCACCTGGTCCTTTACTTCCTGAACATATTCGTAAAATGACTTGTCCCCTTCAGGAAAGCTCCGCAATGCAAGCGTGTTGACAAACATCCCCACGACCGGCTGCAAATCATGATGCTGTCTACCTGCAATAGGTGTTCCAACAACGATATCCTCCTGACCGCTGTACTTGAACAATAGGGTCTTGTAGGCCGCCAGTAATACCATAAATAAGGTAGCTCCCGCCTGCAAACTGATTTGTTTCAAACCGTCCACATCCTGAGGTGAAATGGCAAAGGAAACGGTGCTGCCCGAAGTACTACGTGTTGCAGGTCTTTCAAAATCGACTGGGATACCCAAAATTGGAATATCGCCGCTCATTTGCTTGAGCCAGTATCCTTCTTGTTTTTCCATCCATGAGCTACCAATATCTCCTTGCTGCCATACCGCATAATCCTTGTATTGAATTCGCAAGGCGGGCAACGTTTTTTCTTCATACAGTGCGGGCAGCTCGTTCAGCAATATACTCATGGATACACCATCTGAAATCACATGATGCATGTCAAACATAAACCAATGACGCTGTGTAGATTCTTGCAACAGAGCAGCTCGAAGTAACGGTGCCTTCCCAAGATCAAAAGGTCTGATAAATTGTCTCATCATTGCTCTTGCTTCGTTCTCGCCGTGTCCCTGCATAACCTCTAAAGTGAAATCGACATGGTCGTGAATCCGTTGTACCAGTTTATCATCTACGAATTCAAAAGAGGTTCGCAATGTATCATGACGCTGAATTAATTGCTTAAGCGCTCTTTCTAATCTTAAAAAATTCAGTTCCCCTTCCATCAAAAGCATGGCAGACATATTGTAGTTATTCATGCTGCTCAAAACGTATAGTCTATTTTGAGTTATAGATGCCGGATAACTGTCTCTCAATTCGGCAACAGGAATCGCTGCAAATGGATTTGGAGACAATTCATAAACAGCCTGCGCCATTTGCTCAATTGTTGGAAAGTCAAATACATAACGCAACGGTAACTCGATATTCAGTTCTTTGTGAATTTTTGCGGCCAACGCAGTCGCACGAAGTGAATGTCCGCCAATGGCAAAGAAATTATGATGAATTCCGACGGACGGAATGTCGAGTACCTCTCTCCAAATTTGTGCTAACTTCACCTCCATGGCAGTGCGCGGCGCTGCATATTCTGCAGTCAAATCAGCATGTTCCTCGAATGCCGGCAGTGCCTTGCGATCAATTTTCCCGTTCGGTGTCAGCGGCATGTTCTGCAGCTGTATAAAATACGACGGTATCATATAGTTCGGCAATTTTTCATTCAGCAAATTCAACATCGTACTGCCGCTGATTTCTTTTTCAGCTACGTAGTAAGCGGACAAATGATAGTCTCCCTGCTGATCTGCACGAGCCATGACAATAGATTCTTTAACGCCATCCACCTTGATAATTTGTGCTTCAATCTCACCGAGCTCAATCCGATACCCGCGGATTTTGACCTGATGGTCAATCCTACCCAAATATTCAATGTTCCCATCTGGCAACCATCGTGCCAAGTCACCTGTACGGTACATTCGCTCATAGCCAACTTCCTCTGCTGCAAACAGATTGGCTACGAATTTTTCTTTTGTCAGCTCTGGACGGTGCAGATAGCCGCGTGCCAGCCCCGGACCGGATACACACAGCTCACCAGGGACTCCTGCAGGTGAAAGATTTCCGTGTATATCCACCATATACACGCGGTGATTAGATACAGGCCGCCCGATGGATATGATTCCACCTAACTCAGAATTTTCTTCCGATACCGGCCAAAGAGACGTTGCAACGGAATTTTCGGTAGGACCATACGCATTGTAATAAGCCACCCGGTCCTTCCATTTGGACACCAGTTCTGCGGTAGAGGCCGATCCTGCTGTAAGCAAAACACGCAAATCAGGCATGCGATCCGGGTTCAGGTATACAGCATAGTTTGGTGGCAGCGTTGCAATTGTAATTCTGCAGGCAGCCATGTACTGCTCGAAACGTTCATAATTCAAAATAGTCTCGGAGGAAGGTATATACAATGTCGCTCCGCATAGTAAAGACTGGATTATTTCCGAGCATGACGTATCAAACGAATAACTGGCAAACATGACAACCCGATCGGACAAGCCAATACTCAACTTTTGCTCGAAGTAGGTTTTAAGATTACTAAGGCCGTGATGTTCAAGCATTACTCCCTTAGGTTGACCCGTAGTTCCAGACGTATAGATGACATATGCTAGATCGTTTGGACCCGATACAGCCTCCAGATTCGAACCGTTTTGATGATATACGGACAGCATTTCCCCGCGTACATCCGCTTTTCTTGTATCGGAAGCGACTCCGTCCTGTTCACCGTCAAGCACCAACACCTTGCCTCCAAACAGCACCTTTTCCGTCAGGTGCTGTTGCGTTAACAACAGTTCCGTACCTGAGTCGTCCAGCATGTAGCGGATGCGTTCCTTCGGATAGGTTGGGTCTATCGGGATATATGCTCCCCCCGCCTTCAAAATTGCCAATATGCCCACAATCATATCTACGGAACGCTCTGTCATCAGACTAACCAGACTATCGGCTTTCACGCCATAGCTGCGTAAAGTACGGGCCAACCGGTTAGCGCGCTCGTTCAATTCATGGTAGGTCAATTGTTGACCTTCAAAATATACCGCTGTCTGATCCGAAGCCTGCAAAACCTGTTCCTCGAACAGTCCGTGAATTGTTTGTTCACGCGGATACTCTGCCGTGGTATTTCCCCACACCTGGATGATGTGCTCCCGCTCCTGCATAGTCAACAGATCCATTTCCTCAATTAAACTATCCGGATTCGCTGTAATTTGATCCAGCAACTGCAGTAGATGTCCTTGAATCTGCGACACACTCTGATGATCATATACCTGGGCATTATAGGTAAAATCAATCCGTAGCGTATCTCCCTGAAATACTATGATGCTTAAATCATAGCTTTCTTGCTCAGTATTGGCCTCTTCCAAAGTAGTCTCAAACACCATTCTATGGCCAAAGAGTGCCAGTTGTTGCACTTTCGTTGTAACCATTTCAGACATTGGAAAATGTTCATGTACCGCAGATTCATCGGTTTGCTGCTGCACTTTTCTCATCAACCCGATAAAGTTCGCTCCTGCTTTGGTTCGAATGCGGACTGGTAAGGTGTGGTTACCCAGTCCAATTAAATGCTTCGATTCCAATATATCTGTCAAAGGACTTGATATGGAGCAAGCGAACACCACATCATCTGTACCGCTATACTTTTGCAATAAAATTCCCCAGGCTGTCTGCAGCAGCGTATTTGTCTTCACCTGCTCATTCAGTGCAATTCGCTGCAGTGCCACCGTTCGTTCAACATCCAAATTAATCTCCAGATGCTCTGTCTGATATGGACTGCGCCCCATCAGATTGGCATATGGCAATTGAGGTGCTTCTTCATAGCCTTCGAGCAGAGTACTCCAGTAGCGAGAAGCCTTTAGGGTGTCCCTATGTTTTTTTAGAATCCCTTTGTCTTCTTCCGAAATCAGCGTCAATTCGCCCAGCTTAGTATTGGGATCGGCTACAACGGTTTTGACCAACTGTACAAAATGCCTTGCCATGCTTTCTACCGTTTCCCGTTTAAACAAAGATGTAGCGTACAGAAATTGGAACTGGATAGATGCTTCCTCCTCACTGACTTCAAGCGTCAGGTCGAATTTCGCAGAAACCTGCTCTATGCCAAAAGAGCGGAAGAACAACTTGTCCAACTTCACTTCCTTTTTCTCCACATTCTGCAATACAAACATCGTGTCGAACAACGGATTACGGCTCATATCTCGTTTCAGGTCGAGCTTTTCCACCAGCTCCTCAAACGGATAATCCTGATGCGCATATGCTTGCAGTGCACACGTCTTGGCGTCCTCAATGCAGTTATAAAACGTCTGTTCAGCGTGAGGATGGCTACGTAATGCGAGCGTGCCGACAAACATACCAAGCATAGGCTCCAGGTCAGCATGCGGTCTACCTGCAATCGGAGTACCGACAATGATGTCTTCCTGCCCTGTGTAATAATGCAACAATGCTGTGTATGCAGCCATAAGTACCATGTACAGCGTAGAATCCGTATACACCGCCAGTTCTTTTAAACACTGAGTCAATTCCTGTCCCATTTCAAATTCAACAGTGTCACCTTTCGTACATCGTGTTGGCGGACGCTCAAAATCAGTTGGCAAATCCAGTTGAGGCAAATCACCACTAAATCTATTCAGCCAGTACTCTCCCTGACTCTTTATTCGCTCCTGCTGAGTTTTGCTATGCTGCCACACAGCATAGTCCGTATATTGAATACGCAGCGGAGATAATACTTCACCGCTATATAAGCGGGCAAAATCACCAGCTAATATTTCAATGGATACCCCGTCTGAAACGATGTGGTGCATATCAAGCATCAATAAGTGCTGCGGCTCCTGTCCTTCTTCGTCCAATCCCCATTTGACCAGCTTTACACGTAGCAACGGAGCGATCCTCAAGTCAAATGGGCGCACAAAGGAACGGGCATGTTCTTCTGCTAAATTTTCAAGCATAAGTTCATTGGATTCTGTCCGCAATTCTGATATTGTGGCATATTCCAACTCAAAGTGAATCGTATCGTGGACCCGTTGCATCGGCACACCATTTACCAGTTCAAAGCTTGTCCGTAGGGTCGCATGACGTGAAATTAATTGATGGAATACCTCTTCCACCTGTTTCATATCTATCGGACCGATTACTCTCAGTGCTGATGTGGTGTTATAGCTTATTCCATCCGGATCCAGCTGGTGAAGCACATACATCCGTGTCTGTGCGAAAGAAAGCGGGTAAGTGTCGCGTTTTTCAGCCACAGGAATGGATGCATATGTGATTTGATCCTGTTCTTCAAGCAAGGCCGCCAATTGCTCGATCGTCGGTGCCTCAAATATGTTTTGCAATTCCATCGGTTTATTTAAATCTTTGCGAACTCTAGAAGTCAGTGTCGTCGCCCGTAGCGAATGACCACCAATTTCAAAGAAATTTTCGTTGATGCCTACTTGCGGTAGACCCAGTACATCCTGCCAGATGTCTACCAATTTTATTTCCATCCACGTTCGGGGTGCAACATGGTCGGCCAAACGACCTTCTGGTATCGGCAGTGCCTTTCGATCAATTTTACCGTTTGGCGTAAGAGGTACGTTCTGCAATTGAATGAAGTGTGAAGGGACCATATAATTCGGGAGTTCTTCATTTAGCATCTTGCGAAGCTCGCTCCCCGTCACTTCCCGTTCCGCCACATAATAAGCAACGAGTTCGTGTTGGTTTTGGCTATTCGCATGTGCCAGTACGATGACCTCTTGCATGCGATCTGCCTTCAGCATAGCCGCCTCAACTTCGCCCAGTTCAATCCGATAACCGCGAATTTTGACCTGCTGGTCAATCCGGCCCAGATACTCAATGTTGCCGTCCGGCATCCACCTCGCCAGGTCGCCTGTCCGATACATGCGTTCATAGCCCGCTTCCCCGCCTGCAAACGGATTGGTCACAAATTGTTCAGCCGTTAATTCCGGACGGTGCAGGTAACCACGTGCCAGTCCTGGGCCGGATACACACAGTTCACCGGGGATTCCTGACGGTGAAAGCTGGCCATGTGCATCGACCATGTACACGCGGTGATTCGGTATAGGACGTCCGATTGAGATGGACACCCCTGCTTCGGGACCCCCCGGTACCGGCCAGACAGACGTTGCTATGGAATTTTCCGTTGGACCGTAGGCGTTAAAATAGGTCACACGGTCTCTCCATTTAGTGACTAGCTCAGTACTGGTCGCCGATCCGGCCGTGAACAGAACGCGTAATTCCGGCATTCGTTCTGGGCTCAAATATATGGCGTAGGTTGGGGGCAGCGTTGCAATTGTAATATGATGATCCCCCATATACTGCTCAAATTTGTCATAGCTGAGAATGGTTTCTGATGTCGGCATACATAAAGTGGCTCCGTTGAAGAGCGCCTGAAGTATTTCCCAGCATGCCGCATCAAAGGAAAAGCTGGCGAACGACACGACACGGTCGGAAGTGCTGAGCCGCAATGTCTCCCTGAAATACGTATGCAGATTGCAGAGTCCGCGATGCTCAAGCATTACTCCCTTAGGCTGGCCTGTCGTTCCAGACGTATAGATCACATACGCTAGGTTATGAGAACCGGATATGGCTTCCAAATTCGAACTATCCCTGTGATATACGGACATAGCTGTTCCTTTTGCCTCAGCCGTACTTGCATCCGCACTGCCCTCGCCCAATTCTGCATCCAACAGCAGTACCTTGCCCCTAAATTCCACTTTTTCAACCAAATGTTGCTGCGTTAACAGCAGTTCCGTACCTGAATCGTCCAGCATATAGCGGATGCGGTTCTCCGGATAAGTCGGATCGACCGGAATGTAGGCGCCCCCTGCCTTCAAAATACCCATGATGCCGACAATCATGTCAATCGATCGCTCTGTCATCAGGCCGACTAGGCCGTCTGCCATCACACCGTTACTGCGTAAAGTACGCGCCAGACGGTTCGCTCGCTCATTTAATTCACGGTAGGTCACTTGCGCTCCTTCAAAATATACCGCTACTTGCTCCGGTGTCTGCTTGACCTGCTCCTCAAACAACCCGTGAATCGTCTGCTCACGTGGATATGCTGCTGTCGTGTCACACCAAGCACCCAGCATTTGCTCGCGTTCCTGCGCGGTTAATATATCCAGCTCGCAAATCCGGCCAGCTGGATTGATCTTGATTTGCTCCAGCAGTTGCAGCAAATGCCCCCGGATCTGTTCTACCCTTTCATAGTCATATACCTGGGCGTTGTAACCAAAATGAACTCGTAGCGTCTTTCCCGGTAACACCACGATATTAAAATCATAATTCGTCTGCTCAACCGCTCCTGCTCCGGTTATTTTAAAATCAGCTTCCTCTCTTTCACCTAATTGCTCAATTTGTTCATCCACCGGATAGTTCTCAAATACCATAATATGATTAATCAGTTCTACCTTTTGCTCTGCTTGTGCCTGAATCTCATAGAGTGGGAACGTTTCGTATGTTCCCGAAGCAAGCGCCTGTCGCTGAGTTTGCTTCATCAGTTCTGTAAATGCAGTTGCTTGTCCGCCTTGAATACGGACGGGGACCGTGTTAATGAAAAGTCCGATCATTTGCTCTACTCCCGCAATGTCCGCTGGACGTCCCGACACCACACTACCGAAAACGACATCCTCTGTGCGATTATATTTTTGCAGCAAAACGCCCCAAGCGGTTTGCATCAGCGTATTTATCGTCACCTGTTCTTGCTTTGCCAGTTGCAGCAGGGCCGTTGTCAGGTCTATACCCAAATCAAACTCCAGATATTCGGCCTCATATCCCTGGGTCTTCCCTGTTTTGGCCTGAGGCAAGACCGCCGTCTCCTCATAGCCCCGCAGGTAACCGCTCCAATACTCCGCT
>NZ_JTHP01000112.1 GCF_000943545.1 Paenibacillus terrae | reverse complement strand
GGGAACATCGAGTATCTGGGCCGAATCGACCACCAAGTCAAAATTCGGGGTTACCGGATCGAGTGCGGGGAAGTGGAGACGCGGCTTATGGAACACGAAGCGGTACGGGAAGCTGTAGTCATGTCGAAGAGTGATCAAAGGGAACAGGCCTACCTGTGCGCGTATTACGTTAGCAGCGAAGCCCTGTCTGTCGCCGAATTACGGGCGCATCTGGCTACGTTGTTGCCGGAGTACATGATCCCGGCGTACTTCGTGCATCTGAACCAGATGCCGCTCTCACCTAGCGGCAAGATCGACCGCAAGGCATTGCCGAAGCCTGATTATTCCTTCGAAATGGAACAGCAAACCCCTCCTTCAAATGAATATGAAGTTGCATTACTAGACATATGGAGGGATGTGATCGGCAGACAGCATATTGGGGTAAATGGTAATTTTTTCGAAATTGGAGGCAACTCGATTTTGCTGATTCAAGTACATGGTCGTTTAAGCGAACGTTTTCCAGACTTATTATCCATAGTTGATTTATTCGCTTATCCAACGATTCGACAACTTGCCCGACATATCGAGAACCTGCTCAGCAAAGAGCAAAACACATTCCAATTATCACCAATTAGATTTAGTAAGGAGGTTTTCACTAACGGTGCATACACACCGGGTGACACTGTAGAATTTCGTCTGACAGAACTTCAAGTGAATTATATTATGTGGGCTTCAAAGCAGTCAGGAGTGGATACAGAGTCCGTTTTGCTAGCATTGTTTCTCTATTTGTTTTCTGAATATGCCAATACTGATCAAGTATCCGTTGCTTGTATGTCGGCACCAGACATAGCTGTCCCAATAGCAATTGACCTTTCATCCATATCGAATCTACATGAGCTGTTCAATTCGGTGGGTAAACAAAAAACGAATTCCGGCTTCAGGGTAAACCGGTCCGAATGGCAGCATATGCGATTGGAACGTCTGGGAAATGAACTATATGCCGCCTTCACAACATCAAAAAACTCTTCCACCGAGTTAAACCGTATATTCAATCTTGTAGTTCGCCTTAAACAATCCGGAAAGAGCATATCCCTCCAATGGGACTATGATTCTGGGAAAATGCAGCTCCATACTATTCATAGTTGGATACGTTCATATTCCGACCTAATTTCTCTTTCAATGGCTCAATACCTACGTGAAAGTGAGGAAAAAAATTGAGAAAGAAATTAATTGATTTCGAAATCAATGCACCCTTGTCACAGAATGATAAAATTCAGCTCACAACGATTTCGAACAAAGATATCGCTGTTATCGGGTTATCGTGTCGCATAGGCAAATCTAATGATGTTAATCTGTTTTGGCAAAATTTATGCAATGGAAATGACGATATTCGCGAATTTCCAGACGCAAGAAAAGACGATATCCGGCGCGCTTTATTTTCTGAAAGCAGTGAGGAAGACAAGCTATTATTTAGTCGAAGCGCTTTCCTAGATGAAATCGACAAATTCGATCATCAGTTCTTTTCGATTTCACGAATAGAAGCTAATTTGATCGATCCCAATCAACGCTTGTTCTTGGAAACGGCCTATGCAGCTATAGAAGATGCGGGTTACGGCGGAAGGAGACTGTCTGGAAGTCAGACGGGCGTATTTTTGGGGTACAGCGGCGATTCTGCTTTGGAGTATAAGCATTATCTTAAAACAGTTCTTTCAGACGTGCCGGCATTATCGATGTCGGGAAACGCTAAATCAATTATCGCCAGCAGAATTTCTTACTTTCTAGATCTCAAGGGACCGAGCATGCTTGTAGATACGGCTTGCTCTTCCTCGCTCGTTGCGATTCACCTTGCCTGTAAATCAATTCGATCTGGAGAATGTGACCTGGCAATAGCCGGTGGGGTAAAAATAATTGCCCTACCGGTAGATTCGACGAGTGATGGACATCATACGGGAATTAAATCATCAGACGGTTTTACCAAAACATTCGACGATCGTTCAGATGGCATGGGTTCAGGCGAGGGAACAGCAGCAGTATTGTTAAAACCTCTTCAACAGGCGATCAATGATGGAGACCATATCTACGCAGTCGTTAAGGGAAGCGCCTGGAATCAAGACGGCACTTCGGTTAGCATAACAGCGCCAAATGGCTCTGCGCAGGAACATGTTATTCTTAAGGCATGGCAGGATGCAGAAATTAACCCCGAAACGATTAGCTATATTGAAGCGAACGGAACGGGTACTAAGTTGGGCGATCCTATTGAGGTGCAAGCAATCACTAGCGCCTTTCGCAAATTTACAAATAGGAAGCAGTTTTGTGCGATTGGTTCAGTTAAGTCGAATGTCGGTAGCCTGGATCATGCATCAGGAATCGTAGGTTTTATAAAAGCTGTTCTTGCTTTGAAAAATCGCAAGTTGCCACCATCGCTGCACTTCGAGAGACCGAATCGAAATATTGAATTTGTCGATTCTCCGATTTATGTTAATAACAAGCTATCTGAGTGGGAGACTGAACCAGGAGCATTGCGCCGCTGTGGAGTCAGCTCGTTCGGTCTTAGTGGAACTAATTGCCATATTGTGCTAGAAGAGGCGATATCTTCAGAGTCAAACCCCATTGTTGAAAAAGGTCCATATATTCTTGCATTGTCAGCCATGTTTCCAGAAGGTCTTAAACAACTTGTCAATGTATACCGCACCTTTCTAATTAATACCTTGGAACAGGGGAATCTTGGTGACATATGCTTTACGGCCAATTGGGGAAGACTCCATTATTCACATCGATTGATTATTAAAACAAGTTCAAAAGAGGAACTCATCGAAAAGCTGGATTGGATCTGCAACAATGAAATGTCTACCATTCGTCATAATGAAATCTACTACGGAGTTCATAACGTCGTTCCGGATTTGAAGTCAAAACGGTCGGAGGCAGATATTGCTGCTACTGAGCAGGAACTATTCTCTCTTCAGGCAAATAAACTCATTTCTGTCATAGGATCTGCTCAGCAGATGGTCGACTTCACATTTACAAAGCTCGCTAAACTTTATATTTTGGGTGCCGACATTGAATGGAGTTTATTATACACAGATAAAGATTACAGGAAAGTTAGTGTGCCAATTTATCCTTTTATGCGAAGTCGATGTTGGCCCGATATACACAATGAGATCCAGAGTGATGGACTGGCCCATCACTCAGTCAGTTTGTTTGGGAGATTGTCTGGAGAGTACACACTGATGGAATATCTTCTGGCCTCAATTTGGGGAAGACTACTGGATATTCAAGAATTGAACATCCATAGTGATTTTTTTCAATTGGGCGGTCACTCTCTTCTAGTCATTCAATGTGAAGTAGAGCTGGAAAAGTTGAAAGTCCCAATTGATGGCGTAGTCATTGAACCTGGCCTGACGTTCGAACAAATTGCAAAAAATTTAGAACTAAACATTGACAAAGGCGGAGCATAACATGAAATCGAAAATACTAGAACCGATATCGGGTTTTAACGAGTTTTTCTATAAGAGTTGCTACTTTCATTCATTGTTCCCAGCGTTAATATATTTGAATAAGAATATTTCATCCATTTTGGCGTATGACGTTAATGTATACAAAATATTGAACGATGCTCAAGGGCTTTTGTGCCAGAGCAGACCCGATGTCGATCATACATTGATGGAGATATTAGATAACATCGGAATTAGCACTGAAGGTATACGATACGCCAATAATCTGCATGAGAGAATTGTCAAAGCGATTCAAAGAGAAAGACCAATTCTATTGTGGGTCGACTGTTATTACTTATCCATTCGCAACGATACTTATAACAAGATACATTTTCCTCACACTTTACTTGTACATGGGTATGATCAGGACCAACAAATCTATCATATTATTGAACATAAAAATAAAGAACACCTCTCTTACGAGAATCGAATCCTTCCGATGGAAGATCTGAATAAGGCTTATGAAGGATATCAACTGATAAATAGTTTCGATATTCAGGAAACCTATTGTGAGTTTTATTTGAATGAGGATAGATATAATGTTAAGAATTTGAATTCGTCCGAGGAAGCAGATTTTTATCTGAACTTGCTTCTAAATAAAAAACAGGAGATTCTAAACGGATTGACAGAGTTGGACTCATTCATTGCTTGGTTTTCTCAGCGAGATGAGACAAGAATTCCTTTTTCCCTTGATTATACATTTAAGTGGCTTGAATATCTAAATGATATAATTTTTGACAAAAAGGCCGAACAATACAAACTGCGTGTTTTTTTTGGGAATCCTGAAAAAGCCAAAATTGCAATCGATTCTATAGTGTCCTCTTGGACAGATATTCGCGCAGTTATAGCAAAATTATACTATTCTCAAAATTACAATGAAAAGTCTTTCATTTCTATATCAGACCAGTTGTCTCGTATTCTAGAACTTGAATATCAATACTATCAAGAACTCTGGTCCATAAGGAGCTGAATAACATGGCTAAGTTAGATGTCAAAAATGAATTTATCAAGCTTATTGAGGAAAGAGTCCAATTAAATATTGATCAACATCTAGATGAAGACTTAATTGTTCTAGGACTGAATTCAATATTATTTATCCAGCTTGTTGTTGCTGTTGAAGCGCATTTTGGAATTTCCTTTGAAGATGAAGATTTGGTGATAGATAAATTCAATACTTGCATAGATATCATCCAATATATTGAAAGCAGAATGAGGGATCATTGATGTATATTCACGTTGTAAAGATCCTTTTAACGATGACACATCAATCCATAGAATGTTGTTTGAAATATGTATCTGCGGAAAAAAAGCGCGAATTAAAAATTATTACAACATTTAAGATGCAAAACGGGCTATCATTGCTGATTTATTAACTCGTTTTGTCTTATGACTCTAATAAACTACAGTAATCAAGAACTGAATACTATATTATCGGTGGATCCAAATGGAAAACCCTATTTGGTTGACTCAGAATGGAAATTCAATGTTTCTCATTCTGGGAATTGGGTAGCATTGGCAGTGGATATTGGATCAATAGGTATTGATGTCGAACGAATGAGTCCTATCGATCTAAATATTGCTAAACAACATTTCTCGTCATATGAGTATTCCGATTTGATGTCGATTTCCCCAGAATGTAGACTCGAATATTTTTTCAGATTGTGGACACTAAAGGAAGCATATATAAAATAGCCTCTCGGAATTAGACAGGTGTTAAAGGGGAGATGACGTAAGGAATAAGGGAATTAGCGCTGGGAATTATGGATAATAAACCAGTTTCGAAAAAGGACAGACTCCACCCATTTGCCAAACAGTATTTTTTAAAAATTAGGCGGCTGTTGGGCAAATCGTGGGTTTCAGTTTGTCCCATTCGTCCTTCTGGCTAACATACCAAGCGTCCATATGCTGGCAGATCATAGTGCCGTACACGCGCATATACCACATTATCGTGGAGCGATGCCGACCAGTTTCAAGCTTGTAATCGATTTTCTCCCGCTTGTTGGAACGCTCAATGGAGATGCGACGCTTGTAAACCAGCTTCCACTTTTCCGAATCGCGCGGCGTTTTCGTAAACAATCTGGGATCATCACGGGTTTTCGTGTAAAAGCTACGGCCAATCTTGGCTTTCGGCAGCCGCAGGTGGGTGTGCATCTCCACTTGCGGCGTTGGAGTTTGCTGTCGGAGCCATTGGGCTTCATCGGGTGAGCGTTGGGACAAATGGGGATGCCGCGAGGAGAGATTTGAATCTCACTCGCGCTTGGGCTGACGGTGCTTTTCTTGGAACGAACGTTCAGATCAATAAAGGGCTCCATGCCTTGGTGCTCCAGCAAAAGATAAATGGATTCCGCGTCGTGAGCGGCATCCAGAAGCATGTTGTCTACCGTGCCCAAGGTGAAACGTTGCTTGAACTCATCCGTGCTCATGACGAGACTGACCGCATCATGCCGGGAGGTAGGCTGAAGTCTTGGATACAGGGGCAAATCGTGTGGACTGTCCGCTGCGGAAAACATGTACAGGTGGTAACCGTTAAAGTACTTCTCCCGGGCACTATCCCAGCCCGAGTTGCAGTCGGGCTGGGAGTACAGACGAACATGGTTGCATTCAGCTATACCGCGGGCATGACAATCGCAAGTAGATTTGCTCCGGGGATAAGCGGTAGTGACGAGCGGTGTGCCATCACTGGCGGCGCTCAGTGCAGAGAGATCCCCGAGCAGACCCAACATGCCGAAACCGCAAGAATCTGCGACTGGAAGAAATCGAATAGCCGATCTGCAGGCAAAGACGCTCTAGCATCGGCATGACGCATCATCCATTTCGTCAAGCGTTCGACTCTGCCTGAAGTCGTGGTGGAAGCTTTCTCGCCTTTCTTCTTTCCTCTTTTGGCTTTTCCTTTGCGTTTCCGCTGTTTTTTGGCTTGAGATTCTGATCTACGGCAGGCTAAAGGCGGCGGGAGAAGCCATAGAACGTGCCGACGCCAGGAAGATAATCCAAGGGAAAGCCGCTCAGAATGGCATAAATCGGCGTACGTTTCATCTCGTTGATCCATTCGGTAATGCCCATATGAGGATTCGTCAGAAGGAGAAGCAGGTAAGAACAGAATAGGGATGCGGGATCACGGGGGATTGCCCCCGAGGAGAATAATCGTCGAAGAGCAAAGTCGTGACCGTTGAAAGATCGGTCATCCAGAGTTTGACGGCCCAGAGGCCAATCCTTGGAAATGAGAACAACACCGGAGCCGTAAGACGAACGAAGGTGTAGAAGAACAAAAGCTTGATAGTCCGAATGCGGAATGAAAATGGGCTTCATGAGGAACACTCCAATCTCGAGTAGTGGGCTGAAAAACAGACCCTTCCCACGCGATTTTGGAAAAATGGGCTCAAAGTCAAGGCTTTTTTGAAAAAAAACGTCGCGATCTCCGATTTATTTTCCAATTGGAGTTGTGGATGACCAAAAAAATCCCTCTACAGAAGTGGGAGGAAGTCACATGGGATAAGGCAGGGAAAGCCTTGTCCCAACTGCCTCGGCGAATGCCGAGAGGCTATTAAAACCGACGGGAGGGGATTATCCATCCCTTCAGATTCCTTTGGATTTCGTGTGAGATAAAATGAGATTTTCTTTAACTCTTTTTCCAATACTACGATCCCTATGTCATATTTCTTCTAGCAATATCATTTGGAGTTGGAATATAAGCTTTCTGTTTGCGCAGCACAACCGAAATTTCCGGATAAATTTATTTTGTGAGACATAAAATGATCTTATTTACAAAATTAATCATTTTTTGTCTCCTCTCGATTAAATTCACTGTGTCCAAATAGAGGGTGCCCAGTGCTTTTTAAAGGGAACGTACCACCAAAACAGAACGAGAAGAGAAGGTGACTCATGGGGTACCGAACAATTACTAAGACAAGCTTACTCTTTTTGCTAGCGGTTAGTATGTGGTGGCTGCCTTCAATGTGCTCGAACGTGAGCGCGAGCGTTCCGGCTCCGGTTAATCCGCCACCGACATTGTCTCAAGACGAAACCGAGAAAATTGATATTTGGATTCATGAACAGATGAAAGAAGGTAAAATTCCAGGTACGGCAGTCGTTATTGTTAAAGATGGGAAGATTGCTTATCAGAAGCAATTCGGATACGCCGACGTGAAACGCAAAGAGCCGGTGACGTCCGAAACACTGTTCGAGCTCGGCTCGACAAGCAAAGCGTTTACCGGACTGGCGGTTCTACAGTTGCAGGAGCAGGGACTATTGAAACTGGATGTTTTGGTCGAAAAATATTTGCCATGGTTCAAGATGCGCTACAAAGGGGAATATCGAGGTCAACAAATCGACGAAGACGTTAAGATTACGATCGGGCAGCTGCTCCATCATACGAGCGGAATTTCATTCCGCACGATCGGCGACATTCCCAAATCGAACGATATCGGCGCATTGGAGTTAACTGTTCAGAACTTGTCCGGAGGCCGATTGGATTTTTATCCGGGCGAAAGATTTCAGTATGCCACGATTAATTACGATATATTGGGCTTAATTGTTCAGAAAGTTTCCGGCAAATCCTATGAGGACTATATGAAAGAAAGGATTCTGACGCCGCTTGGTTTGGAGAACACTTACTTGTCACAGGACGAAGCAGTGAATCAATCATTGGCTACCGGGTATAAAATTGGTTTTTTGCGAGCTCAGCCGTACGATGCCCCAAGATACCGGGGGAATACGCCCGCGGGATATTTGACGACGAATAGCGTCGATATGGCGAAGTGGCTCAATATCCAATTGGGAATCGGAAGCGAAGACTCGTCATTCCGTTCGTTGATCGAGCAGTCGCATACGCCGGATCGTTCCGTATACCCCAATATTGACGGTTCATCTTATGGGGCGGGGTGGTCCGTTTTCCAGAAAGCTGCGGGGGAACTGAGCCACGGGGGCAGTAATCCGAATTATTCGTCTTTTATCGTATTCCGGCCAGAAGAGAAACTGGGCGTTGCCATTTTGGCCAATCTCAACTCCGCCTATACGAATACGTTAGGCCAGGGCATTATGGATATTTTACAACAAAACAAGCCGATCAGCTCGACCTCCGACATCTACCTCAGCGTCGATAAAGTCGCAGTTTCCGTCATGGGAGTATTGGTGCCGTTCAGCCTACTCTCGTTAGGATATTTGCTCATCGAGATTTCTCAAATCGTGAGAAAGCAAAGAAGATGGAAGAGCGACTCCCATTCAGTCGTGCGCAAAACGGCGATAAGCGTGTGCGCGTTGGCGCTTTTGGGATGTTGCATTTATTTCATTCCGAACGTGTTTTTTAGCGATTTGCCCTGGTCGTTCATTAAGGTGTGGGCTCCAGAAAGCCTGATCTCGGCGATCGTTACGATTTGCGCGGCGGGATTACTGTATATGGCGGCGCTTCTGCTTTCGTCGCTTTTTCCGAAGGAAAAAGAACGCTCTTTTTTTCCAGTCTTGATTGCGAGCATTATGAGTGGATTCGGCAACGCCGTCGTTATTTTTATCGTGAACGAAGCGTTGAACCGGAACGGTACTTTTCAGGTGGGACTTCTCGCCTTTTTTGTTGCCGGCATTATTCTGTACGTTTTCGGTCAAAGAGTCGTAAGGACCAGCCTCATCAATCTAACGAACGACATGATCTATCGCAAGAGAACCAGCTTGATCGATAAAATTTTGAGTGCTTCCTATCAAAATATCGAGAAAGTCGGGAAAGATCGCATCTTCGCTTCGTTGAACAACGATACGGAAGTGATAAGCGGCGGAATTAACATTTTGATATCCGGGTTCACAAGCCTGTTCACCCTTGTTTGCTGCTTTGTTTATTTGGGTGTCATCAATTTTAGCGGACTGCTCATCTCGATAGTGGTCATCCTCGTCGCGGCAGGGCTCTATTTTATCACAGGAAGATATGCGAATCGGTTGTGGGAACAAACCCGGGACATCCAAAATACGTTCTTTCGATTTATCGATCATATGGTCCACGGATATAAGGAACTTAGCATTAATAATCAAAAGAAAAACGAGTTCAAAGAAGATGTGCAGACGAGCACTTGGGCGTATCGTTCAAAGCGGATATTGGGAGATCTGAACTTTGCGAACGTATTCGTGATCGGGGAATTGCTTTTTACGGCGGTTATCGGCATCGTGGCGTTTCTCTTTCCCATATTATTCAAGGGCATCGAAAGTCAATCACTGGCGTCCTACGTTTTCGTGTTTTTGTATATGACCGCGCCCGTGCACGGCATATTGAACTCGATTCCCAGCATGATAGGAGTTCGAATCAGTTGGAAACGATTGAACGGTTTGGAGCAGGAGTTGTCGGCCGTGGTTTCTCAAGAGACAGTTGAGAACCTGCCAGCTGCCGACGCTGGCGGTCCTTTCGAATTGGAATTGAAAAACGTCGCGTTTAACTACAAAAACCAAAAGGACACCCATTTCGCGGTCGGTCCGATTAACGCCGTCTTTCGCTCAGGGGAAATTACATTCGTTACGGGAGGAAACGGCAGCGGCAAATCCACGTTGGGCAAGTTGATCACCGGGTTGTATGAGCCTGACGAGGGAGAAATTCTGCTGAACGGCAATCCGGTTTCGGCTAAGAAACTGGGACAATATTTTTCGGCCGTTTTCAGCGATTTTCACTTATTCGAAAAGTTGTACGGACTAGAAGTCCACGAATTGAATGATCGGATCAATCAAGAGTTGAGGGCGCTGGAAATTGACGATAAAGTGCATGTTTCCGGAAATCAGTTCAGCACGATTCGGCTGTCTACTGGCCAAAGAAAGAGACTGGCGCTTCTCGTAAGCCGCTTGGAAGATCGCCCCTTTTATTTGTTCGACGAATGGGCGGCCGATCAGGATCCGGAGTTCAGAAGTGTCTTTTACCACACGATTTTGCCGGAGTTTAAAAGGCAAGGCAAATGCGTCATTGCTATCACACATGACGACCGGTATTTTGGGGTGGCGGACAAGCTGATTAAGATGGAAATGGGAGATGCGGTAACGTCGGTCGTTTCGTTCGCAGGCTAATCTATTAAGGAAGGGTGTCTTACTATGTTCCAAACGGCTGGTTAAAAAATGAGTTTGAAAAGTTCCAATAACTGAAGAAACGGTACAAGAAACGATACTAGGGGAGAAAAAGTGAGGTAGCCGTGATTCTTCGGCAGTTCGTTTAAATAACTAGCAGGATATTTCAATCGTTCGAATATTTTCTGAGTTGGATAATTTAATGAACTTTGTGAATATAACGTTATCTGAAAGATACGAAATAATTATTTTTTGAAGGGATGATTAAATTGAAGCAAGGGATATTAATTTTTCTAAATGGAGCTTCAAGTTCCGGAAAGACCTCCATATCGACTGAACTGATAAATCAGAAAGAGATCCTTTTTTATCGTTTATCAATTGATGATTTTTTTAATAATTACTATGATTTTATTAATAATAAATTTCCAGATGATCCTCCAAAAGAAATAGATCATCAAGTTGTCTCACAAATACTTCATGATTCCATATTCTCAGTGTACCATTCGACAATTAAATTGTTATTAGAATTGGGTTTTAATGTAATAGCAGATACCATAATCGACAATGACAAGAGGTTTAATGAGTTTCTTGATCAATTTTTCGATCAGCCTACGTTATTTATAGGTGTAATATGCTCGGAAGAAGAACTCATAAAAAGAGAGCAAACAAGAGAGGATAGACAGATTGGACTAGCAGCTTCACAGTTTAGCAAAATATATTGCTTTGATGAATATGACCTCGAAGTAAATACGGAAGAGATGAATCCAACAGAATGTGCCGAAAAGATATTAAGTTTTATTAAGTCCAATAAGGAATACTCGGTATTTAAGAAATTACGTAAAAGAAATGTTAGTGTTTCCTAGATGGCGTATCCATCAGATAACGCCTAAAACAAAACAACCCCCAATCAATGATATCGTCGTGT
>NZ_JTHP01000111.1 GCF_000943545.1 Paenibacillus terrae | reverse complement strand
TGTGCCTTGACGAATATGTTTGACATAGTCCATATAATGGACTTCCTCTGTTGTATGCTCCAGTTGTGGATCCTCATATTCTTCAAGTAACTGACTCTCCAAAATCATGCTGCTCGTGCCATCGAAAATAATGTGTGAGCACGGCAGAAGCAATAAGTGTTCACGCAAATTCAAGCGAATCAATGCAATTCGGTATTGCAAAGATTTCGTCTGCTCATACGGTTTAAAATAAAGATGCGACATGATAGACGAAAGGAGCTTACGCTGGGTTGGTATCGGATATGCCGATAAATCCACCATAGGTAAAGATAAGTTCTCCGGGATTGATCGGACTTCCCAAGCCCAACCCCCGTCCGATTGAATCAGTACGCTACGCAGTAATTCATGCCTACGCATGAGCTGCTGAACAGCTGTGGACAGACGTTGCTTATCTACATAGTGATTCAGATGAATCACCGTGCCAGAAGAAGCAGGATGCTGCAAATGATAATGTTGAGCAGGTGCCAGTGGAAACTGTCCGATCGCCTCTGAGCTTAGCAGACTACCATTCCTAGTTGCATTCATTTCATCAATTATTGAAATAAATTCCATTGATTGAGAGTGAAGAACGTTTTCCTGTTCATCATCTGTTATTGTAATCATCGTGAGCAGAGCTTCAATCGATTGGCCTGCATCCTCTCCACCCATAGGCACAATGTAATGCGGATGCAGGTCAGGATGTACATGAGACGGAATGAAAGCAACGATCTTATCAACCTGATCTGCTCGAAATGGATGTACTTGTAGAAACAGATAGTCTTGCTCATCAACCGACACAAATTGAAGCAAAGCTTGTACATCAAAAGTGTTGCTAATCCACTGTTCAGCTTCCAAGATACTGGAAATCCATGATGTGTTATGGTGTGTGTCACAACGTTCAGCTTGCAGCAAATCAGACAAACCACGAATAGTTTGATGTTGTAATACCTGATGGATTCCTAGATAGATACCTTTTTCCTGTGCTTTAGAGACAAGCAGTATAGCCTTTAGAGATTGACCTCCGAGTTCAAAAAAGTTATTGTCAATGCCTACCTTTTCCGCGCCAAGCACCGTTTGCCAAAGCTCTACAAGTTGTTGTTCTAATGCATTTCTCGGGGCAACGTATTCTTCATTCCAACTACCTGTCCCTTTCGGTAAGGGTAGCGCCTTGCGGTCGATTTTCCCATTCGGGGTCAGGGGCATGTACTGCAACTGCATAAGGTATGAAGGAACCATGTAATTGGGTAACTTTTTCAGCAACGTGTTACGCAGTTCGCTTACACTTACTTCACGTTCTGCCACATAGTATGCGACCAGTTGGTCTGGCCCCTGTTCTTCTGCATTTGCTAGCACAATGACCTCTTGCACAGCCTCCATTTTCAAAATTTGCGCCTCTACCTCACCCAATTCAATCCGATACCCTCGGATTTTCACCTGATGGTCGATCCGACCCAAGTACTCAATGTTGCCATCCGGCATCCATCTTGCCAAGTCACCCGTTCGGTACATCCGTTCATAACTTGCTTCTCCGCTACTAAACGGATTTTTCACGAATTTTTCAGCAGTCAACTCCGGACGACCCAGATAACCCCGCGCTAACCCCGGACCGGATACGCACAGTTCACCCGGTATACCCACCGGCGCTAGACGACCATGCGCATCCACCATGTATACGCGATGATTCGGTATAGGACGCCCGATTGTAATCAGATCCTCAGCTCGCGGATCTTCAGACACGGACCATACCGATGTCGCGACCGAGTTTTCTGTTGGACCATAAGCATTGTAATACGCCACTTTCTCCTTCCACTTAAGCACCAGCTCTATTGAGGCTGCTGAGCCTGCTGTGACCAAAATGCGTAAGTCTGGCATACGTGCTGGTTCCAGATACACCGTATAGGTGGGTGGGAGTGTAGCCACTGTAATTCGATGTTCCGACATGTACTTCTCAAACCACTCATAATTCAAAATCGTCTCTTGTGTCGGTACGTACAATGTCGCTCCACTGAATAGCCCCTGGAAGATTTCCCAGCAGGATGCATCAAACGAATAGCTGGCGAATAACAACACATGATCTGATGAGATAATCTGCAGCGTTTGATCAAAATACGTTTTCAGATTGGACAATCCTCGGTGTTCCAGCATAACTCCTTTGGGTTGTCCCGTGGTTCCCGATGTATAAATAACATAAGCAAGGTTATTTGAACCACTTACCGAATCTAGGTTTGAACCATCCTTGTGATATATGGATGTTTTCCCATTCAGGATCAGCACCTGACCCTCAAACATCCCTTTTTCCACCAGATGACTTTGCGTCAACAGCAGTTTTGTTCCGGAATCTTCCAGCATGTATTGGATTCGCTCCTGCGGATACGTTGGATCAATTGGCACATAAGCACAACCCGCCTTGAGCACTGCCAATATGCCTACGATCATCTCAATAGAACGTTCAACAAGTAGACCAATTCGCTGATCTGACTGCACACCATAAGATCGCAGCGTTCTTGCCAATTGATTGGCTCGCTTATTCAGCTCACGGTAGGTTATCTGCTCTCCTTCGAAATACAAGGCTATCTGCTCTGGCGTCTGCAACACTTGCGCTTCAAACAAGCCGTGAATCGTCTGCTCGTGCGCGTACTCTGCTGCCGTATCTCCCCAAATCGCCAGAATTTGTTCGCGCTCCTGTTCCGTCACAATGTCCAACTCGCGCACTCGAATGTCCGGTTTCGCCACCACTTGCTCCAGCAGCTGTACTAGATGGCCCTGAATTTGTTCTACACTCGCACGGTCAAACACCAATGCATTGTAGCTAAAGCTCATTTGGATCGTTTTTCCTGGCAACACCGCCAGATTAAAGTCGTCGGTCGTTGACTTGGCTACCTTTGCTGTCCATAGGCTGAGGTCGAATTCTTTACCATCACTCATATGCTCCACTTCTTCCTCCACCAGAACATCTGCAAAAATGACGCTATGGTTGATCCAATCCTGAATGAGCTCAGATAGTCCCTGAATCTCATGGGGTGGATATGTGGCATGCACACGTGCATACTTGAATAACTTTTCGTTTTGCTTCATTAATTCTGTGAACAAGCTGTTTTCTCCGCCTTGGATACGCACAGGCATGGTGTTTATGAATGCCCCCGTCACTGCTTCTGTATTTGCCATATCAGCCGTCTGACCTAAATGTACGCTGCCGAACACGACGTCCTCAGTTCCGTTATATCTTTGCAGTAAAATCCCCCATGCCGTCTGTAGTAACGTACTGACCGATACCTCTTCCTGCTCGGCGATTTTCCGTATTCCGGCGGTCAGCTCCATACCCAGATCCAGGTTTACATACTCCGCCTGATATGTTGTCTGATTCTGCTTTTTAGCCTGCGGTAAATGGGCTTGTTCCTCGTACCCGGCCAGATAGTTGCTCCAGTAGCGTAATGCTTTTTGGCGTTCTTGATGCTCTTTCAGAACAGGCACCGTTTCTTCCGTTGTGACCCATTCCAGCTCTCCAAGTGTTAGATCCGGGTTCACCACAACAGTCTCCACCAATCGTACAAAGTGGCGCGTCATCTGCTCTACTGTTTCCCGCTGATATAGCGATGTCGCATACTCTAATCCGAACCGAATACCCGCTTCTCCCTCACTGGCTTCCAGCGTCAAATCAAACTTTGCCGGGGCTTGCTCCATCCCATATGGACGGAAGCTCAGGTCAGCCAGCTTCAACTCGTTTTGCTCCGTATTTTGCAATACAAACATCGTATCAAATAGCGGATTGCGGCTCATGTCACGCTTCACCTTCAGCTTGTCCACCAGTTCCTCAAATGGATAGTCCTGATGCTCGTACGCCTTCAATGCATGTTTCTTCACATTCTCCACATAGCTACGGAATGTTTGCCCTGCGGTTGGGTAATTACGCATAGCCAGTGTCCCAACGAACATTCCAATGACTGGCTCCAGATCCGCATGCGGTCGTCCGGCTATCGGGCTACCTACAATAATATCCTCCTGCCCGGTGTACTGATGCAACAATGCTGTGTAGGCTGCCAGCAGCACCATGTACAGCGTCGAGCCTGTTTGGGCTGCCAGCTCTTTCAGGCGCTGGCTGACTTTCCCGTCCAATTCGAATTCCACTGTAGCCCCTGCTGTACTTCGCACCTCTGGACGAGTAAAATCGGTCGCCAGGTTCAAGACGGGTAACTCACCATCAAAGGTGTCCAGCCAATACGCTTCCTGACGTTTTATCCACGCTTGCTGCGCTTCATTCTGCTGCCATACAGCATAATCCTTGTATTGAATCCGTAGCGGAGACAGCTCCTCTCCGCTGTACAGACGTACAAACTCGTCGGTCAGCACCCCTGCTGATACACCATCCGAAATAATATGATGCATATCCAGCATTAAGAAATGCTGCGCTTCTTGCTTTGTTCCATGTTCCCCAAGGTCCAGTAAAGCCACCCTCAGCAGCGGAGCCGTTTCTAAGTTGAATGAGCGCACAAAAGCTTGAATCCGCTCTTGCACTTTCTGGTTTACAGCCTGCGCGTATGCAACATCGCGGGGGTCACCTTCTACCTGTATCTTCGCATATTCTACTTCGAACGACACCCCGTCCTCAATAAACTGCACAGGCTCGTTCCCCACCATTTCAAAGCGGGTACGCAAGGATGCATGTCGTTCAATTAATTGACAAAACACTTCTTCCACATGCTCCACATTAAGCGGTCCACTTACCTGAAGCACAGCCGGCATATTATAGTTCACATTGTTCGATTCCAATTGTTGGAGCACATACATCCGTTTCTGCGCCGAGGACAGCGGATAGAACGAGCGCTCTTCCGCCACCGGAATGGACGCGTATGCCAGTTGATCCAAACCGTCCATCACTTCCGCTAACTGCTCAATTGTTGGAGCTTCAAAAATGCTGCGCAGTGGAAGCGACTTATTCAGTTCTTTATGAATTTTCGAAACCAGCGTCGTCGCTCGCAGAGAATGCCCACCGATTTCAAAGAAGTTATCTTTCACACTGACCTGCGCTAGATCTAAAATTTCCTTCCAGATCATCGCTAACTTCGATTCCACCCATGTCCGAGGTGCAATATGTTCTATTCCATCTTGCAATTTGCCCTCTGGTGCTGGCAGTGCCTTCCGATCAATTTTGCCGTTCGGGGTCAGCGGGATGTGCTCCAGTTGTACAAAGTACGTAGGCACCATGTAGTTTGGAAGCTCTTTAGCCAGCAAGCTACGTAATTCACTTGAACTGACTTCCCGCTCTGCCACATAATAGGCGACCAGTTGGTTTTCTCCCTGCTTGTCCTCATGAGCCAGCACGACGGCCTTTTGCACATCTTCCATTTTCAAGATTTGTGATTCAACCTCGCCAAGCTCAATTCTGAACCCGCGAACCTTCACCTGATGATCAATACGTCCAATAAATTCCAGACTACCATCTGGATTCCAGCGAGCAAGATCCCCCGTTCTGTACATTCGTGTTCCCGGTGAAAACGCGTTGTTCACAAACTTCTCCGCTGTCAGATCCTCCCGATTCCAATACCCACGCGCGAGGCCTTCCCCTCCGATACATAATTCGCCAGGAATACCAACCGGTTGCAATCGACCCTGCGTGTTAATGATGTATATTTGCGTATTAGCGATGGGGCGCCCAATATCAATCCGGTTCGCAGTCGTCAATTCTTGAGTCGTCGAATACACCGTCGTTTCCGTCGGACCGTACATGTTATAAATACGCAGTCCGTTAATAGATTGCAGTCCGTTTAGAAGCTTCGGAGGAATTGCCTCACCCCCGACTAAAACCTCCTGTACACCTTGTAGCGCATGAGCCCCTTCATCATGATCAAGTAGCATTTGCAGCCGGGACGGCGTCATTTGCAGCATATCGATTTGATGAGTGACGATCAACTCCATAAGCTCCTGTGGGTCTGTCTGATGACGACGGTCACCAATTATAACTGTCATTCCACTAAGCAATGGCAGGATTGTTTCCAGCACAAAGATATCAAAGGAAATCGTCGTTAGCGATAAAATTGTTTTGTCTGCTGTGATGTCAAGGACTCCGTGCATCCCTGTTATAAAGTTCAGAACCGACCGATGCTGAAGCATGACCCCCTTCGGATTACCAGTCGAGCCTGACGTATAGATTACGTAAGCCAGGTGATCTGGCTGAGCCGTTTCTTCCAGATTCGTTGTTTCCCCTTGGTACAACTCTTCATCTTCGACAAAATAAGTGTTAGCACTATAGCTATGTCCTTCAACCAGATCACGGGAAGTTAAAAGTACAGTAGCTCCACTGTCTCCAAGCACATATTCAATTCTAGCTGACGGATATTCAGGATCGATCGGCACATAAGCACCGCCTGCTTTAAGTACAGCCAGCAGACCGATCATCATCTCTGCCGAGCGCTGTACCATCAAGCCCACCAATTTGTCGGGTCCCACTCCTTGTGTTTGGAGCACCCGTGCCAGTGAGTTGGCGCGCTCGTTCAACTCGCGGTAGGTTAATTGCTCTCCTTCGAAATACAAGGCTACCTTCTCTGGCGTCTGCAACGCTTGCACTTCGAACAAATCGTGAACCGTCTGCTCGCGCGGAAACTCCATTGCCGTATTTCCCCATACCCTCAGGATTTGCTCGCGTTCCTGGGCCGTCACGATATCCAGCTCATCGATCTGAATATTTGGGTTCGTCACCACTTGCTCAAGCAGTTGTACCAAGTGGCCTTGAATTTGCTTTACACTCGCGCGATCAAACGCCAGTGCATTGTATCCAAAGCTCATTTGGATCGTTTTACCTGGCAGCACCTTCAGGTTGAAGTCATAGTTAGTCTGTTCCACAGACTCAACTCCGGTAATCGTGAAGCTTGCCTGCTCACCATTACCCAGCTGTTCGATTTGTTCTCCTACCGGATAGTTTTCAAAAATGATAATGTGATCGATCAAATCTTGCTTGAGCTCGGTCAACGCCTGAATTTCATACAAAGGGTACGTATCATAGGCACGTGAGGCGATGGATTGCTCCTGAATTTGTTTTATTACATCCAAGAAACGACTTCCTCCGCTGCTATTAATGCGCACTGGTATTGTATTTATGAACAAACCAATGATATGTTCCACATTTGGAATGTCGGCTGGTCGTCCAGAAACCACACTGCCGAATACAACATCATTTGTACCGTTATATTTTTGAAGCAAAATCCCCCATACGGTCTGTACCAGCGTATTTACCGTGACCTGGTATCGCTTGGCGACTCGCTGCAGCGCAGCCGTCAGGTTCTCGCCCAGATCAAAGTCAAGCTGCTCCGGCTGATACCCGTTCCCTAGTACTTTAGCCTGTGGCAAACGGGACTGCTCTTCATATCCGCTCAGATATGTGCTCCAGTATTGTGCCGCTTCTTCATGATCTTGCTGCTCCAACCATTCGATATATTGACTATACGGCGTCACAGGTGTCTGCTTAGGCTGGTCTAGGGCCAAAATGGCAAAGTAACTTGTGAACACTTCATTAGTCAACAGCGACATGCACCAGCCGTCCATTACAATATGATGGAAACTCCATATTAATCGATATGTCTCTTCACCTGTGCGTAAAATCGCCACACGTATCAACACATCTTGGTCCAGTTTAAAGCCTCTTAGCTTATCTTTACGAGTGAAATCGAGGATATGTCGACCCTGTTCATCTTCTTCCAGTTCACGTAAATCCTCCACATACAGTTCAGTCCGCTTATTCCTGTACACGATCTGAAGCGGTTCATCCGTCACACCGCTGTAGAAATTCGTCCGCAAAGACATATGTCTTTGCACCAGCAGATCCAGACTTGAAGCAAACGAAGCCGTATGAAAATGCCCATTCAGGTCAAAAGATACCTGCTCAAAATACGCGCTGGACTGCGAATCCATTAAATTATGAAACAACATTCCCTTTTGCATTGGTGTTAGAGCGTATACATTTTCCAGCTCGCCAGTCTGTGCAACTTGCTCAACCAGTTGATCCAGTACCCCGATGGTCAAGCCCTTGAAGGATACATCGCTTGTTGTCAGCTCAGGCCGCTCTTTGGCAACGCAATGCGAGATCACCTCTTGCAGAGCTGATTGTAACAGCCCAGCCACGTGTTCCATCGTTTCTTTTCGATATTGTTTATTGCTGTAGGCGATCGTCAATCGCAACGTACCTTCTGAAATCATCGCGTTCAAATCCAACGTGTGCAGCAACCTCGATTGAGCAGCATCTGTTTTACCTATACCGTAGGAGGAAAGGATAATTCCGCTGTTTTGCAGATCTTCCTGATCAAGCTGACCTAAATAGTTAAAGCTGATTTCCGGTTCTGTGAAGTAAGGACGGTTTCGAGTTTCGGCAGAAGCCTCGGACAGATAACGCCATGTACCATACGTCAAACCTTTGTGCGGAATAGCACGCAGTCCTTCCTTTGTGCTTTTGATACGTTCTCCAAGTGTAAAATCACCATCAATTTCTAACAAAACAGGATACAAGCTGGTAAACCAACCCACAGTACGTGTTATATCTACTTCCGGTATGATAGCTTCCCGACCATGTCCCTCCAGATGCACCAGCACACAATTAGTACCTGTCCAGTTATGAATGGCCAAGCCTAACGCACTTAGCAGCAAATCATTAATCTCGGTATTGTAGGCCCGGTGTACTTGCTTCAATAATTGCTGTGTTTCTGCCTCCGTCCATTCCAGCGTCAGCACTTCGCTATCTGCATTCAACGAACCAGTATAGGAAAAATCCTTAGGTAGCGGAGTAGCTCCCCCTTGAGCCTGTTCAAGCTGCTGCCAGTAAGTTTCGTCAGACTCGGCCGCTGAGCTGTTAGCATAAGTTGACAACTCATGCGCCCAAGTTTGAAAGGAATCTGTTTTAAACGGTAATCTTACCGGCACGCCCTTCAGTGCTTGCTCATAGCCTGTGGAGAAATCCTCGAACAGAATCCGCCATGATACTCCGTCTATGACCAGATGATGAATAGCTATAAGCAAATGATCGCCTTCATTTGTACTGAACAAACCAAGCTTCACCAAAGGTCCTTCGGACAGGTTGATACTACTTTGAATTTCAGTTGCTTTCGCTTCTAGCACGTCGGCAGCCGCCGACTCTCCACGTAAATCCGCAGTTTCGAGCGTATATAATGAGCCTTCCTCCACTCGGCGTGTCCATGCTGTATAACCAGATGGATGCTTGCGGAAGACTGTACGCAGGGCATCATGATGCTCCACGATCCAGTCCATTGCCTGGCGCACAATCGTCTCATCAAAACCTTCCGTCCTGTGCAACATCACCGCCTGATTGAAGTGCTCCGGACACTCAAGCTCCTGCGAAAAGAACCATTGCTGGATCGGAAGTAACGCAGTTTCTCCGCTGACCTCCCCTTGATCAGCTATATGCACGGCCTCACACATATGCGGTGCCAGTGCCACTACCGTAGGATATCGGAACATATCCTTAACTTCCAGCTTGTAGCCCGCCTGAAATAATCGGGATGAAATTTGAATTGCCTTGATTGAATCCCCACCCAGATCAAAGAAATTGTCTAAAATCCCAACCTTTGGGGCTCCCAATACTGATTCCCAGACCGCCACCAGAGTCCGTTCCGCCTCCGCACGCGGCTCAGCATAATCAGCTCCGCTTTGCAGACTGCCTTCCGGTGCTGGCAGTGACTTCCGATCAATTTTTCCGTTCGAGGTCAGTGGAATATGCTCTAACTGTACGAAGTATGCAGGCACCATATAATTTGGAAGTTCCTTAGCTAGCAAGCTGCGCAATTTACCCGCATCCACATCTTGTTCAGCTACATAATAGGCAACCAGTTGGTTTTGTCCTTGATTGTCTTCATGGACTAATACGACGACCTCTTGCACATCAGCCACCTTCATCAGGTTGGTCTCAACTTCACCCAATTCAATCCGATAACCCCGAATTTTCACCTGATGGTCAACCCTGCCCAAATACTCTATATTCCCATCTGGTAGCCAGCGTGCTAAATCGCCTGTCCGATACATCCGTTCATAGTTCGCTTCTCCACCAGCAAACGGATTTGGCACAAATTTTTCAACCGTCAGCTCTGGTCGGTTCAGATACCCTCGGGCTACGCCAACACCGCTGATACATAGCTCACCGATTACCCCTATTGGTTGAAGCTTCCCATGCTCGTTCAGAATATATGCGCGCGTATTGTGAATAGGTTTACCCAAATTTACTGCTATTTCTGGTTCACACACGGAAGCCAGTACATCAATGGTTGTTTCCGTCGGTCCATAATGATTATTCAGAATGTATCCTTTGCTCACTATTTTTTCCTTTAATGAATCTTCCAACCGTTCACCACCGCAGATTAACGTATCTAAGCAAGGTATTTTGGAATCTTCAGATAAAAATGCTCTCATCAGGGCCGGTGGAATGTCTAGTATCCTGATATTATGAGTCTTAATATATTCGGTCAGTAGCTGCTTACTCAGCAGCGTTGTACGCCGGATACAATGCAGCTTGCCCCCATGCAGCAACGTCCCAAAGATCTGCTCAATACTTGGATCAAATGTATATTCTGCCGTCAGGATCATATCAAGTCCACCACTTATTGCGTAACGTTCCGAAAACCAGCTCACCGTATTAATTGCACTACGATGGTTGACCATGACCCCTTTCGGCTGTCCAGTCGTTCCTGAGGTATATAGAACGTATATCAGATGATCCACCCTGTCTGTGGACATCATCAAATTAGAGCCATCTGCAAAATATATTCTGGAATCATCCAGTTCAAGAGTAGTCCCTTTAAAAGATATTCGTTCAGTAAATGCCCGTTGTGTCAGTACAATCTGCGCATCGAAGTCCTCCAACATATAATGGATACGTTCTGCTGGATATTCCGGGTCTATCGGTACATAAGCACCACCTGCTTTGAGAACTGCTAGTATACCAACAATCATCTCAATAGATCGTTCCACAAGTAGTCCAATTCGCTGCTCTGGCTGTACACCATAAGAACGGAGTGTTCTTGCCAATTGATTGGCGCGCTCATTCAACTCACGGTATGTCAGCTGTTCACCCTCAAAGAATAAGGCTACCTGTTCTGGCGTTTGCAAGACTTGCGCTTCGAACAAACCTTGAATTGTTTGCTCGCTTGGATATTCCACCGCCGTATTTCCCCAAACACCCAGAATTTGCTCGCGCTCCTGTTCCGTCACAATATCCAGTTCATTCACCAGGATATCCGGGTTTAGCACCACTTGCTTCAGCAGTTGCAGCAAATGTCCCTGAATTTGCTCCATATGTTCGTGATCAAATACCAGGGCGTTATAAATAGCTCTCATTTGTATCGTTTTTCCCGGCACTACAACCAGATTAAAGTCATAATTTGTCTGCTTCATCCAATCGATTTCGTCAATACAAAAGCGATTCTCATCGCTACCACCCAGTTGCTGAATTTCTTCCTCTACTGATACATGAT
>NZ_JTHP01000110.1 GCF_000943545.1 Paenibacillus terrae | reverse complement strand
TGGACAAGTGGATTCGGTCGAAGCATTCAGACCAGAGAAACAATTTTCGGATGCAGTGAAAGGGTTGCAGGTATTCGGAGCCAAATGTATCAAGCCGGAAGCTCTCGCTGTACTTACAGTGAATAAGTCTTAATTGAAAGTAGATGATATAAAAACACATTATAATAGAAGAAACACGTTCGGGGTGTCCGTTTTAGATGCCCTATTTTTCATTTTTGGAGAGTGATAAAGATGTGGTTTTTGAATCAGGAAACAGGCTGCGTATGGGAAGTCACGGATCAGGAACTAATGCTGCGTTTACAGGCTAATGATCATTATGAGCAGGTGAATGAGCCTAATCTAGATGAGACTAAGCAAGAAGCAGCCCAAACGAAAGCACAAATTGTAAGAAATATAAAGCGTACCGAGAAGGTACAGGTAAAGGAAGAACAGGAGCCAGCACATGAGTGAGCTAATGGATTTGATGAAACGATTATTAAACATGGAACCAACAGACATATCCAAGGATGATATCCTGATCCACTATTTGAATAAAGCGAGAAGTAATATTCTGGGCTATTGCAATGTGGTAACACTCCCTGTGGAATACGATGATGTCATGGTCGATTATGCCGCATATCTCTATAAAAATAGGGATTCGGTTGGTCTAACAAATAAACAGGAGGGAGAGCGCTCAGCTACATATGAAACAGGGATTCCGGCAAGTATTCGACTGGCTCTTCCTCTGCCTAAAATTAAGGTAGGGACAGATTAATGTTTTACGATACGAAGTTGGAAATTTTAGATGCTGAATTCATACCTATTCGGTCAATGATGGCAGATGTACAACCTTATCGCAAAAGCTTTTCATTTGAAGATGGCTACACACTGGAGACGACATATCGAGCTTTCTGTACACTGGTGGAATCCTTATTGCAGTCGAATCGCTATGTCCAAATTGGTAAGGATGTCTTTATTATTTTGGATATGAAGGAATGGAGCGATTATATGGAATTGTATCTGTACCGTTGCAAGCCAGATTTTGCATTGGAGGTGGAGGAGTGACAAGGAGCATAGAACCATGGATAGATTTCTTTCTGCGAGAAAAAGGTGAGCTTGTGCATATCAACAATGTAAAGCAGCTTGCTCTAATTCGGGATGCGACAGATACCATTCAAATGACCGATGAAAAAATTATTCGAGCAGCAACACCTTTACATACAGGAGATATCGTGGATTATCGTTATGAACGGTATCTGATCACCAGTCAGGTGGACCAAAATGAAAAGTCGTGTCGAGGAAGGATGCAAAAATGTAATCAACGGCTAGCTTTAAACTGGAATGGACAGGTGAGATGGTTTGATGCTGTGGTGGAAGCCAGAACGTTTTCAACGGAAACAGGTAAAGTTATCTCCATGCCAGAGGGGAATATTATAGTTAGGGTACAAGTCAATGCAGACACGAGGGGCATTACATTAAGCCAACGATTCTACATTACTCATCAGCCATTTAAAGTAGTTGGAATTGATCGCATCCTAAATGGAATCGTTCAGTTAAGCTGCACATTGGATAGCATAAATACAGCTTATGATGACGTGGAAAATAATATTGCAGACCGATGGAAATATGAGATTGCTCATACATATGCTTTACATATTCATCAGGGAACGATAGCTCATGTGCTGTTCAATGGAACGTTACCGTTGAATGTGACCGCTACGGATAATAGAAATGAGATGGCTAATCCGGCGATTACCTATATATCTAGTGATCCGAACGTGGTTAGTGTAGATCAGCAAGGCCAGATTATGGGCATCGCTTTGGGACAAGCAAGCATCACCGCGAAATTAACGTATTACCCAACAGTACTAAGTACCATTGAAATGAGAGTTGTCGAAACAGGAACACATTTCTATGCGATAACCATTATCGGCAATTCAGTTCTAAAAACAGGCCAAAGCGCCTCATACGTCAGCCATATCTATGATCATGGAATGGAAGTGTTTGACCAGTCTGTAGAGTGGAGTCTACAAAATCAGGATCATTCAACTCCTATCATGGGGAGCGTGACAGCGAGTACAGGAAATAGTGTAACCATAAAAGCAGGAAGCAGTAGCGGGGCGAACAACAAAGTCCTTGTGTTGACAGCTACCTTAGTAAGCAATCCTAGCATTACCGCAGAAAAGAACATTGGCCTTAAAAATTTATTCTAAGCTTTGGCTTGCCCTAGAGGTGAGCCATTTTTATTTCAAAGGAGCACATACATATGCAACGAAAATCTATTGATTATCTACTGAGTCTAAGCCTATTGAAGCAATTGAGATCACAAAATGTAATTACAGAAGAAGAGTTCATAGCGATTGATGAGCTGAATAAAAAGTCTTTCAAATAGCTATAACATGGGCAGAAATGGACTTGATGATGTGCCGGAAGCATTATACCATGTGACCGTATAAAGAAGATATTGAAGGGAGAAATACCTATGGCACAAGCCGCAACCGCAAAAAAAGTCGTCGTCGTTCCCATTAAAACGATGGACATCGTAGAGGGAATTCAATCGATTCAAAAGAAGAAAGTCGCTGCCTATTGTCGGGTCAGTACGGATTCCGAGGAGCAAAAGGAGAGCTATACCAATCAGGTAAATCATTATACCCAATACATTCAAAACAACTTGGAATGGGAAATGGCTGATATCTACGCAGATGAAGGGATCACCGGAACCAACACTAAAAATAGAACGCACTTTAATCGGATGATACAGGATGCCCGAAATGGTAAACTGGATCTGATTCTGGTCAAGTCGATTTCAAGATTTGCTAGGAATACACTGGATTTATTGAAATATGTGAGGGAACTTAAAAGTCTGGGAGTTGCTGTATTCTTTGAACGAGAGAACATTAATACACTCGATACAACAGGCGAAGTATTGCTGACCATCCTGAGTTCCCTTGCCCAAGATGAGAGTCGAAACATTTCTGAAAACAGCCGGTGGGGAATATTACGTGGCTTCCAAAACGGCAAAGTCTTCTGCAATACGACTCGCTTCCTTGGCTATGATAAGGATGAACATGGTGAATTGGTCATTAATGAACCGGAAGCAGAGATTGTACGCAGGATATACGAGGAGTATCTAGACGGAAAAAGCTATCAGGCGATAGCCAGAGGCTTGATGCGAGATCAGATTAAAACGGTTACGGGTGGCGATACGTGGTGGGATTCCTCGATTACCTTAATTCTGACCAATGAGAAATATTACGGAGCTTTGCTTCAGCAAAAGACGGTAACCGTTGACTTTTTGACTCACAAACGAATCAGGAATAAAGGACAGGAGCAGCAATATTTAATTGAAAACAACCATGAACCGATTGTATCCAAGGAACTATTTGAAGCGGTGCAAAAGGAAAAGGAACGGAGGGCCAAGCTGAAAGGGAGTGTGATGGGGGATAGTAAAAGATACTCCAGTAAATATGCACTGAGCAGTAAAGTATATTGTGGATGCTGTGGAGCCATTTTTAAACGCCGAACCTGGAACAGCAATAATCCATCCAAAAAAGTGGTATGGCAATGCAAAACGTATGTAAATGAAGGTAAAGTAGCCTGTGATGCCAAATCGGTTGATGAACCAGTTTTACATTCCGCGTTTGTACGATTGTTCAACCGGATGTATGAGAACAAGAAAAGATTGATTAAAACGCTGAAAGGCAATATTGAATCGGCACTTTCCAGCAAAGTAGGGCAAGAACAGCTATTGGACATTGAAGGACAGATGCAACAATTGAAATCCGACTTGAAGGAATTAGTGAATCTCAAGCTACGGAATCAGATTGATGAAACGATATATGATGAAGAAACGAACAGACTTTCCAATGAACTCAACGAGCTACGACAACAGAAGCTGACACTGGAGCAGGAGCATGAGCAGCAAGCGAAAATCAAGGAGCGTGTAGATGAAATCATCCAAATTCTAAGCTTGCGGAAAGATATACTGGAACAATTTGATGATAACCTATTTAATGCGTTGGTGGAGAAGATAACCATTCTCTCACCAGCGCATTTTGTTTTTACCTTGAAAAGTGGAATGAGCATAGATGAAATATTGGACTAACGAAATCATAGGATAACATTATCAGTAGGCTAACGAATATTTGTGGAGTGTATGACGGGAAGAATCAATCGAATCCCGTCTTTTACTCCTTCCATATAGATGGACTGTTTGTCCTGACTTAGCTGATAACCTATGGCTTCTTCCCATTCGGATAGCAGATGTTGAATATCCTCGTTTTGATTACCTTTCAGTTGCTCAATTTGAGTGAATAGATGCTCATTTTCTGATAAATTTGAAGCGTTTTGTTCACTGGCTAATTCTAATTGATAAAAACGTTGGCGTAATGCCTCCTGAAACCAATCTGGCCAATTTGACATATTATGATTCCCCTCCCGTGGTTGAAGTGTGTGTATGTTAACTCTGTTGGGGAGGGATGGCAAGTTATTGTTTTGTGCAGTAATATGTTGAATTATCTTTAGAAAATCATTTTCATTAAGAGAATTTTGGATTTAAATGCAGATTTAAATATTGGTAAAAACACCCTATTTGAGTAATAAGGATAACAAAAAACAGGTCAATCATGGTGGTATCTAACCATAATCGACCTGTTCAATGTATCGGAATAGCGTTATTTAGGTTGTAAAGTTAAAGCATTGATGTGCGTACAAACAAAATGGAGAAATCTTTATACGGTTATTACATGGGTTATTTGTGTTATTAGTTGAATGATGGGTTTATTCGGCACTGGATAAGGGAGCTCTAAGAAGCCGCCGAGCCAGCGCCATGAATAAAAATATTGGAAATTATTTCTATTTTTTATGTTTTTCAACAAATTGAGTTATACCAGCAAACAATAAATCTTTAGTTAGCTCTGCATAGCTATTGTATCCTCCCTCTTTTTCAATGATTATATCTAACATATCTTTTAATTTACCATCTATCATAATCGTTACACCTTCGACTTGCTCACCAGTTTTTTCATTCTCAAACTTTTCAGATAGGATACTTACTTTATTGTCGCTCATCTCTTACCTCCATTTTTCTCAAAACATAATATATCAATTCCATTTTCATCATACCAATATTTTTCTTTGCTATCTATCATGGACAAAAAATCCTCGTAGACCCCTATCCAATTATTGGGGACAAAATCTTCATAGGAGGCTGGTTCTGGATACAATGAATAGAGTTCTCTTTTATCTAGGTTTATATATAATGAAGGTATAAAAGTATAAAATGTATCCTCTTTTGATTTAGTAAGCAGATTTAATTTAAGTGACTCCCTTAGTTCGTCGGTTGAAACAGAATACTTATTAATTCTTGGAACAAATTCTATAAATGAATGCTCATCTAAAACTGCTATACCTTTTCTTTCATCATCTTCTTCTATGTTGTTTCCAATATTTTTAAGTCCAAGTTCTTTAAATTTTTTTATAAATGCATCTTCTTGCTTTTTCCTATCCAGAAACCACAAATCTTTTGGGGAAATATACCATTTGAAACTATTCTCAACTAATAAACCCACAATAATATTTTCTAGCGCTTTAGGTTCTAATAGCATATTATTCAACTCTTTCATTTTTTTATTCGTGCATTTTTAGCATACTCTTCTATCCACTCAACCCAAGGCGCTGGGACTTCAAATGAATTGCCTGGTTTTGTAGGGTCTACGAGTTTTGGAGCTGTTCCACCTTGGTTTAATGGATTTGATTTGTATCCATTTTGAGGTATTGTGTTTTCTTTTAAGAAATCGTCAAACCACTTTGGAACGTCAAATTCCACAATATCAGCATTTCCGCCTCTTACTTCATTTTTAAAATAATTTGAATGCTCGCCATTATCTATACTTATATTTAAATCAGCATCTTTCTTAGGTATTGTTACAGTGCCATCTTCATTTACTTGTATACGCGGTTGGCTTGATTTAGTACCCTCTCCGCCTTGAACGCGTCTGTAAGTTACGACATCTTCACCCATCCCCTCAGTTTTGGGTGGTTCAATAGGTTTGGAAGGTGCAGGCTTTCCGATTGGCGGTTCTTTAACGGTAGACTTTGGAACTTTAATTGATTTAGAAGGTATCTTTATATTCCTGCCAAATTTAGCACCGTATAAACTTCCAACCATCTGAAATTCAGAAAATACACTACTAATAATAATCGCATTTGCCTGCCATTTTGGTATTTCTTTTCCTGTCCAATAGTTCTTTCCTTCTTTAGCTGCTTTAATTTGTTCTACGAAAATATCCACATTCTCTGATCCGTTATCTAATTTGATTTCTCCATTTTTGATAGCTTCGTTATAGGCGAGAGTGGCTTGGGCAGCTTTCTGATCGGTAACTCCATTTTTGCTGAGAACCCACATAGTTCCTACTATTTTTTTATCATACTCTTCAAAATTATAGGAGACTTTAGCTTTCTCAGCTGCCATGTAGCTATCGTGCTCGGCCTTCCAGCGTTGTCTTAGATCTACAGGGATCTGCTGATACGCATGTACCATAGCATTAGACTCTTTCAGCAAGTTCTTAACCAGCTCTAATGGGCCACCAGAATGCGCTATATGACGCGCACTTGTATATGCTTTTCCTAAAATCCACTTGCTATAATAAGCTTGTCTCGCTTGCTCATGCTCATATTGACTAATCAGTCCCTGAAGGGCTAAACCAGCCAAGTATTTCAATGGATGAACTCCGCTCCCCTTGCTGTTTCCTCCCATCGTAGGTGTTCCTTTGCTCCGAACGGGGATCGAGGCAGTTGCTTGCAAAACAGTTGCCGCTACTTTACCTGCGGGTCCACCAACCGTATTTAACATCACACTAGCCACTTTCCCCATCACCGGAATGGAGCCTAATAGCTTGGATACTGTCCCCATCAAAGCATTAGCCTTCTGAAGCTCAGCTGGAGTCGTAATTTTGGCTTTAGGGGTAGAGGCTTGTCTGCTAGATGAATCTTTGGCTGCTGATTGAGCTGCCTCATAGGCTTTTATGCTCATCAATGGTGGCTCAGGTATAGGAGGGAGGTCAGCCACGAAAACGGGTGCTTTTACTGTACCTTCCTGATAAATCACTGGAGCTTTGGTATCCGTCTCACCATCGAGCACCATGCTGCTGGCTCCACCTTTTAAGTATAGCGCCGTACCAGCTTCGAGTGATAGTTCCTCACCAGCATCGAGCTTTACATGACCACCCTGAATCTGTACATCTCCCGGACTGTTGATGGTGATGCCCGTATCCTCGTGCAGTGTAATCGAAAATCCATCCGAGGTAGAGAGGGTCAATTCATGCTCAGACATTTCTACGCCGCTTCCCTGCACGTGTTGCCACACCTTCACATTCGGTTGTCCATTTGCGTGGCGTTGTTGTCGTAGCGAATCCGTCACATAGGCATCTTGTTCGCGATTTGTAGGCAGATACAGTTCGACCTGTTCCCCGATTTCAGGCATATCGTACCAGCCACTGTGTTCTTCGGCTACATATCGAGTCGCTACAGGAAACCAGCACGCTTTGGCAGGATCTTGCTTCGGGTCGATGTCCAGTTGAAGCTGTACGAAATCCTGTTGTACCTTGAGTACCGTTCCTGTCAGTGAAATCCCGGTCGCCTGATCGTTTTCATACCGGGCATAGCGAATATTCTGTTCCGCTTGGAGATCATAACGGGTACGCAGTAAGCCATCTGTTAACGTTGTCACTGCCCGAACCACGACAAGTTCTTTACCTTGTCCAATCGGTAACGTGATGAAATCACCCAACGCATAGTATTGCAGACTTTCAATCATATAGGTGACATACGAGTCGGCACGTTCTCCTGGTTTTCCCGTGTCTAGCTCATGAAACGTTTTCCGTACCCGATAAAATACATCTCGTTCTACTTTGTACTGTTTGCCTTCTGGCATCCCGAAGAAGACTTTGGGTGAGGCTGCGGTTACCTCTGGCACAAGTACGGAGCCGAAGCGGGAAGCGAGACGTTTTAAAAATGCCCAATCGGTCTCCTCATATTGTAAAACAAATGTCTCCAGTTTGGCATGGTTCGTTACGGTATCAATGGCATCTCCGTACTGATACTTCCGTATCATCGCGGTGACCAGATCATCATAAGTACGGTGAATATCTTGATAGGAGCGTCTTTTCACCTTGATATCCATTTGATAGGAATGGGAAGCAGCCTTCAGTTCAAAGGTATATACTCCCCGTGTGCAATTCACAGACATTTGCGTAACAATCCCGTGGAACAGCCTTCTCAGCGATTGTCCCTGATCATCCAACTGACGAATCACAATCGGCTCTTGCTCCATATTTTGTCCGATGCATGCGGCTCCCTGTTCTTCGGAGAGCATACCACTGATATGTAAAAAGGTATGATCATTAATGGTACGTGTTATTTGAAGTTGATCGATGTGTTGTGGCTGAAAGGGACCATAAAAGCGTAGGCTTTCATACCCGATTCCATCTGATAGTAAGCTCAATTGAGTTCATGTCTCCTTTCCAGATACGATGGCTGATTACAAAAGTAAAGTGCAGCATTTTTAATTCGAGTCTGACTAATAGAAGAAATGGATGAATACAACATTGAGTCAAGACCCATATGTATCACTGAGTTTGTTGGGTATAAAACGTGCTTATTCGGATACAGGCGTTCCAAGTAAGCTTTCATTCAAGGTACAAAAGGGCAGGAGGAGATATTTAAATAACAGTCCAGCATATGTATATATCGGTTAAAAGAGAGATTAACTTTACATAATGACCCATTGGTTGGGGTATTTACTATGTGTATTTTTGGAAGCAGGTGATATGGGAGGGAAATGTAGAGTAGAAAAAAGCATATAATAGGTGGTAAGAGGAAGTATATCCCTTTCGTTGTCTCGACACATGTGGAGTGCGTGGTAGTAATATATCGAGATAAGAAGCATTGATGTAGAAGGGTTTAAAAGCAACTTGAATATGTTCCTGCATTCAAAAAAACGCTTTAGGGTTGAGTGCGGGAACATATTTTATTTACATACATAAAGAACAAAAAAAAGGAATATATGGATATAACGATGTGAGAAGTGCTGCCGTAAGGGTTTAAGATTAATTTGAATTAGGGTTGAGTGTACGGTAGAATATATTATTTCATTCATAAGGTAAGTGGAGTTGTTATTCACTACTCGTGAAAATGTAGTCTAAGGTGTTGCATTTACCTGGTGTATACGGAATGCCCATACTGTTTGTGAACATTTTTCTAAGTTATGAATTGTAATCTGATAGATCAGAAAGGAAAAGAAGAGAAGCTGTCGAAACGTATAAATATCTAGCCATAATAGGTTTTACTAGAATAGTGAACTATTCAAAAGTACAAATTCTTAAATTTATTTTCTAAAGAATTTGAAGCTTTAACAAAAGTTATACTTCAGAAGCTCTTGATATTTATTTAGAAAGTTTATTTTTAGGGTATATTTACAATATATATAAAAAAATAATATTAATTTGATTAATATTAAAATTTATGATGTCAGGGTGGTGACTATGGTCCAGGAACATGATATGATACCTATTATAGAGAAATTTTTCCAAACAATGGGGTACTTCACTTTTACAGAAGTAGCTGTAGGGGGGGCTGGTCACGGAATAGCTGATGTTGTTGCAGTAAAAATTAATCCAGACAAAGTAAAACAAAGGATACTGAATAATCAGTTTACTAGTATAAAGTCAGAAGTGCTGGTGGAACTGCTGAAATTTATCTCTGAAGAAGAAAATGGAACAAGTATAACCAAATTAGAAAGTAAATTTTCGTATTCGCGTGCTTATCTTAAACGTGAGCTTATAAACAAACTTCTGGAAGGGAACTATGTCGTAGAGGTAAACAAAAATGTATACAAAAAGATTAACCATATAGTCCCACTAGCTTCTGAAGTTATTGCTATTGAAGCAAAAATGGAATCTTGGATAGCTGCAACGCAACAAGCCAGAAGATATCAAACGTATGCAAATAAAGTATACGTTGCTTTACTATGTGATTTTGTCCATAGGGTGGATCAGGAAAGACTTAAAAAGAATAATGTAGGCTTGATTTCAGTTGACGTTAAAAGCTTTAGGGCTTCTTTCTTATGGAAATCCAGATTTCGCAAACCAATTAATCGGAATGTAAATTTTTTAGCACATGAATCTATTTGGGAACGGATGCGATTTAACGTGAATGATTACTTATTCGGAGAGGATGAGCTTACTAATGAACATAACAGGGTTTGACCGACCGGTTTTTTTAACGCGTGTTTTACAAAATGAGATGAAGTATGTTAATCAGTACCCTCAATTCGATGGATTAATAATGGATGCCAATTTAGCAAATTATTATTCAAACCCATGGAATAAGATACTTGAGAAGAAGGCCCAAGGGAATGTCGGCTTTTTAATTGTTGATCCTAATACAGCTAAACTTGAACATAGAGTTTGTGTACAAAAGAAAACATACGCCTTATTAAGTTATTGTCCTGATTTAGAGCCTCTTACTCCTGACGATTTCCAAGGAGAGAGCGGTGATTCATTTTCTTTACAATTTGCGACAAACGTGCTTGATACCCAGGCTGAACTTGGAGCGGATATTTTCCTAACCCCTTATTTTGTTGCAAAAACTATTAATTCTCCTTGGTATGGGGTTAATAAAGAATTAGTTCAGAGCTCACTTACTGCAAAAGGTGATCTTGGTTTAGAAAATCCTCTTTATGCGGTCATTTGCGTGAGTGTATCCGAAATAGCTAACGATCAGAGCCGGGAGATTATTATACAGGATTATAGAAATTTGAATGTCGATGGGTTTTATATTCTGGCTGAAGGGCTTTCTGACAGAAACAGTAGTTCACTAGAACTGGCTGGTTTGCTTGCATTGGTAAATTCGTTATCAGATTTCAAGAAACCAGTCTTCGTTGGGAGTATTGATGGATTCGGGTTATTTTCATGTGCATATGGAGCGGCTGGATTTAGTGCTGGTATATGTTGGCTTGAATCGTTTAATGAACAGAACTTCACATTAGAGCTTGAAGGAAGAAATGAAGATGCAATGAGGGAAAGATTTATTTATATTCCTGAAGTTTTTATTAAATTCCCCAGAGATAGAGCTCAACTGATATATCAAAATACTAATATAGAAGGACTTACCAGTCATCAAAGTTCTAATTATTATAATCAACGAACCATTAATCCGGACGATAGAGCTAGGTTATACTTCTTAGAAAAAAGATTCGAAGAACTAGAACAATTGAAGGGGTTAAGTGATTTCGAGAAAAAACAGCATCTAACTACGCGTTTGGAAAATGCCATAAGCATAAGTTTGCAAATTTCTAGCGAAGACATACAAATTCGATATGCCCATCTTGGAAGATGGAATGAAGCTATCAGGTCAGTATAAGTCAAAAACTACTGTAAGAATGTTTCGCAACTGATGGGAATCTAATGCTAATTTCCATCTCAAAAGCTGATAAAACAGCAGGGTGGAGTTCTTTGTTTGTGAAAGTGTAGCGAAGGTGCCGCTTATACCTCTAAAAATGCTCATGAGTCGTCGTGT
>NZ_JTHP01000109.1 GCF_000943545.1 Paenibacillus terrae | reverse complement strand
GTAGCGGGTTTCAGTAACCCGGCGCAACTCGTCATCAACCACCGATATGCCTTTCCATTCACCCTCAGTCGCATATACCGGAATGCGGTACTTGTTCGCCATCGGTAGGCCCTTAATGTGGTCGCCGTGAGCATGAGTGATGAATATGCCTGTAATGTGATCGGGCCGTACACCAACGTCCAGCAGCCGTTTTTCGATCTTGGTTTTGGCTATACCCGCATCTATAAGGATGGTTTGATCTTGCGATGTGAGCGCGATGCAATTGCCTTTGGAGCCGGATGCTAGGATATCAACCTTCATCCGGGCGGACTCCGTACCAATATCCGGCATGTAATTGAGTTACACAAGATGAAGGAGTGTTGTTTCCATCCTTCCTATGGACTTCATATACAGTTTCCCCGTATGAGTCCCGCTCCCTAATTTCATAATCATCAGGAAGTAATTTTTCCAGAGCTTCAACCGTGATGTGCGTGGCAATCCCGTTAATCCCCACGTCAACCATCTTGCGGTCAATCAACGGACCTACAACCCCAGCCCGACTTGACCACATTCCACCATGTCCAGGTCTTTTATCGGGGTTGTCATTCCAAAGTCCAAAATTAACAACGCCATGTTCGTTCTCGCCCCAGTGGATGGTCTCTCCCTCTTCAACGGAGATTGTGTTTTCAAATTTCGGTATTAAACTGTTCAGGTACTCGTCGCCACCAACAACGCCGATGTACACGTTTTGACATCCATTGAAATATTCAAATCTGATCCATGCAATGTTCATATGGCCCTCTCCCTCTTAATCCGTTCTTGCCACTCTTTAAGGTGTTGGCATCCCTTTGCTGGTTCCTCGTAATGTCTGCGTCCCTTCACGAAAGAGACAAACATATCCGTACTGCGCTCGTAGTACATTCCGTTCAGGACTGGGCCAGTTGGTTCAGCGGGAACGTCGAACAGGTCCATTTGCTCCATGTCCTCGGACAACTCTGCCAACTCCCCTCAGTTCCCCGTAGCACCGGGGGCACACCCGCAAATCACGAATGTA
This sequence comes from Paenibacillus terrae, assembly GCF_000943545.1. Taxonomy (GTDB): domain Bacteria; phylum Bacillota; class Bacilli; order Paenibacillales; family Paenibacillaceae; genus Paenibacillus; species Paenibacillus terrae_A. Next base: position 10,632 of record NZ_JTHP01000109.1, on the reverse strand, counting down.
CTCTTCCCCGCCGGGATTTATCTCATTGCCGCAGACGTGACAGTCCTCACAGCGGACGTATATTTCGACTTGCTTGTTATACTGGAAGCTCGTCATTCGCCTGCTCCTGGGCAGCTTTCTCGGCAAGGTGCAGGTCCATAATTTTCAGCAAGCCCTTGAGCTCTGCCAGTGTCGGAGCGTCAGCCTTGGGTTTCGCATGCTCTTGGATATAGGCACGCTGATCATCCCTCTCAGTAATGCCAAGTTGCTTGAACTTAGATTTCATATCAGCGAGTGCTTTTTCAACAGGTGTCAGTGCTTGTTCGGGACTTCCGCCGGGTAGCGGCTGGTTCCCCTGTTTGGCTGCCGCTGCTGCTGCGTTCGTTTCGGCAGTAATGTCCTTTCGTTCATATGGCGGAGTAGCTTCCACGGCATTTGGCTGTTGTGTTTCGTCGTCGCCAAAGTCAAGGCCGTACTGTTTTTTCAATGCTCTTTGCTCAACATGCTTGCCGAACATATCATGAGTCCATTTGTTCCAGTTGTCCTTGTTCTGGCCCGTAAACATGTGTTCGATCTCTGATCGGTCCATAATAACCGTTACTGGTCTGTATCCGTTCCGATAAACAATAGAGTAAGCCCCGATGATATTGCCGCGCGGGAATCCAATCTCGTGAATTGTCACTTCTAACTCTTTTGTTTCGGGATTCTTTTCAATCCTAAATTCATCGTTTTGGCAAACCATCTGAGTGTCGGGCGGCTGGAACCCTTCTTTTTCCCGAGCTTTGGAAAGGTAGGCTTCGGCGGCAAATTGGATACGTGCCTGATTCCCGTATTTAATAAAGAAGATTTCGTTTTTGAATGGGTCGAGACCGTATGAAGCTGCTTTATGAGCAAACAGGAGAAATTCCGGATCTGTTGCTGTTGGGCAGAGAGAGGTACGTATTACCTCCAAGACTGCGGGCTGGAAAGCTCCTTCGATTTCAGGGGTAAGTGTTGGTAAGTTTCTGTTATTTGCCATGGATGATTGGCCTCCTATGATTTAATGATTCGGGTCTTGCCAGTAGTGCGGTGTACGATATGCATTGCAGCCGGTTCAACTTTGAACACGAGCCAGTTGTCAGGGTTTAAGTTTGCTTCTGTGATTGCGGCCTGCTGGCGGCGGGTAGGCTTCTTTCCGTTTTTCATGCTGCTTCCCCCGATTCGATTGTCAGTGGTGCATCCTCGACGGCCTTTACCAGAATGAGTTGACCAGAAGGATGCTTGATTTTAAATACACTCTCGCTGTTATCCACGGCTACCGGAGCAATGACACCACTCTGTTCGCTGAGGACTTCCCGAAGCTCCAGACCAGCTCTGACGGACTCTGACAGTGACAATAGCGGATACGCCTTTCCGTCCATCTCAATCACAAAGTCAGGCTTCCGTTCGCCATTTTTCTGTTCCTTGAAAAGCGAGATTGATAGAGTTGTGAACAGGCTTTGAACCTTGGCGGCCTGCAATTCGGCTTCCTTGGCTTCGAACGCCTTGATTGCATCCAGAACAAAGATAGAATCATTTCGGCTAGCAAGTGTCTCAGCCTCGTCTGCACGAGCTTTGTCGATGTCTGCCTGCATGCCTTGACGTGATGTGTGGGCCGATAGTGCTGTGGCTGTCACGTCCCGTTTAGCTTCCAAAGCTCGAATCTGTGCCGCCTGCTCTGATACATCGACAGGCTCAATCTTGGCAAGCTGGGCTTCCAGCTCTTTGCGCTCGTTAATAAGCTTCTGGTGCGCGTTCCGAAGTTCTTCCTTCCGGCGCTCCTTATCGGCTGTGACGGCATCCACAGACTCCGTATCAAGCGGACGTTTGCAAGTAGGGCAGGTGTCGTCAATAGGCTCGTTGTACACCTTCATATAGTTGTCCTTGGCCTGGGCAATCTGGCGCTGCAGGGACTGTATGGTACTCTCCAGTACAGTGCGTTTGCGGTTCGTCTCCCCAGCAAGATCCGTTTGGGCTTCCAGCGCCTTTATTTGCTCAAGCAACGCGGCATCTTCGGCTTTCACCGCTTCAATATCCTCCGGTGCAGGAGGCAATTTACTGAGCTGATCGACAAGAGCCTCTGTCCGACCCTGAGCCCGCTTATAGGCCGTGTCCTTGTCATTCTTGTTCTTCTTGTGGAATCTTTCCAACTCCGGCAGCGTGTGCTTCTTGACCAGCTCCGACAGCTTGGCAGCCTGCGGATTAAGGACGATATCCTTGGCCTTCTGTTCCGGGCTTGTCCGACTCATTTCCGCAAATACTTCCTTGTTGGAAATTGGGCTCACATACCGCAGCAGCAGATCCCTTTGATCATCCTTATGAAGAGTGAAGAAATAGGACGGATTATAAAGAGACAAGAACAAATCTTTATCAAAAAGAGATTTAACGATTTCGTCAAAATCGCCGTATTTACTAGGAACCTCGTTGACGTAGTAAGTAGCCTTGCCCTTCTCAATTCCACGGCCCAGCATAACCTGTTTACCATCAATGTCCAGCAACGTTTCAGACAGCACGTGATCGTATTCGTAGTTGGTAGGTGTAGGATCGAGCTTGCCACCAATGGTATCTGTGCCGTACAATGTCCACGTAGGTAATTCCAAAGTAGTGGACTTGCCTGACCCATTGTCGCCCGTGATCTGTGTTATCCGTCCAAAGTTAACAGACAGGTCACGGTGCGCTTTAAAGTTGTGCGCCTTAGCGCTGTTTATTTTTATTTCCATGTGTTACCTCCAAATTGTATTTGCGCTCCAGCATGTGCATTTCCATCAGCAACGTTCCTCGGGCTTTCGGGTCCTGCTCGTCCAGATACATGTCGTACACGAACAGATAATGCTTGATGTCCCGCTGCACTGCCGGGGCTAGGTTATTATAAAATTGAAGGAATAATTGCTGTTCGTGATTGTTCATGCTCCCACCTCAATCAAGAGAGATATCGTCGTCCAGTTCCGTCGAATATTCATTTCCCATGCTGTCCTGAATGTGGACATCAACGGTACCATCTTCACATTCCGTGGCATCAACTACTGTTATGCTCCGAGTAATCGAACCAGTGCGGCCTATCAAGTCATCGCGCTTCATTCCCAATGTGTTCACCCCCCTCCGGATAGTCCTGAGTCATTTCAGATATACACAGCCTGCAAACGTCCTGCTCGTTCCAGCGCCGCAAGAACCGCTGTTCCATGCTGTTACCACATACCGCACAGCAAGGCTTGTCCTCTGCGTTCTGCACGCCTCCCAGCTCCGCTTTGAGTTCGCCAATCGCTTCGTCGAAGAAGTCCGAAGTACCAGCAGCAGCCCTCTTTTGCATTCCCTCCAATAGATTCAGGCGCTTCCATGCGGCCCGGCGTTGTTCCAATCTTTCAACTGTCAGTGTCACGTGTGTGCATGCTCCCTTCCAAGATTTTTCCTTCTCATATAAAATAGATTTGGTCATAATTTTGATGAAGGCAGGTGTTTTAAGTGAAACGGATTTACGCTAACCTCATAGGAACATGGACCGATATAACCGACAGCGGTCTAATCGAAAACACTGATCCTGTAACTTACTACAATGAAGAGTGGCACAGATTTTTTGAACTCAATTATGTGAATATCAGATTTGGCGATAAAAACTATCGAATTCATCCAGCTCAATTGCAGGTTGTTTTTGATTGATTTCTAATCGAGTTAGTTTGTTCGGGCATCCTTTCTTTCAGCTTCCTCATTCTGGTAAACTATTTTCCAGAGGGAGGTGATAGTATTGAATAAAGATAACTTACTTAAATTAATTTCGGGATTACCCCTGACCAACGTCCAAAATTACGGTTATATTGTGTTAATGACAGATGTTTACGATGTTTGTTTGGCGCATGGTGTTGATAACACAAACTTGGTCGTCGCTTGGTTGGAAATGCTTGAGAATGATAAGATGGTTACGTTAGTGCGGATGAAAGATTCGGGATTTGAAAATATGGCTATCGGACTTACTTTCCCTGAATCTTCCTAGAGTCTTTATGCATTGCAATTGAAAATATGGTGTTGCTAATTTCTCTTATTGAATCGAAATCACGATCAGCAATTAACTGATATAGTTCAATAGCGATTGCAGAATTGCGCTTGCCTTGTAATGATTCCTTTGATACCACCGTTGCCGCGGTGGTTTCTTTTTTTGGTTTGTTCATGATTACCATCCTTTCGTTAATGAATGTGTTTGTCGTAAATCGTTTGAGATACCGCTATGTCCAGCCCAAACCGTTCTTTGGTGCCCATCAAGTCAACCGTATCTTCCAGAATCTCCTGCCTGCTTACGAGCATGTCCGGCGTCATTTGGTCTTTCTTGATCATCTTCGGGTGACCGTATTTGCTCGAAACAGCTTTGTTCGCAATGGTGTTGGCCTTTATGAAGTCCACACGTACAGGCTGTTTAAGGCTGGAGCGTAGTTTCTGCATAGCCTCTTTCTGGTGGTCCTTGTCCAACAACCTGAATATCTGGAACCCTTCGAGTCCGGTGGATTGGCGGAGCTGCTTGATTATGTCGAAAACCCAATCTTGGAAAGCCTCAGCTTCTTTACGGCGTGACCGCATAATCAATCGATAAACGGCTTTTTCAGAGATAATTGCAACTCCTTGCTTTCCGCCGAGGGTGTCGGTTAAAGCTACACCCTTTTGAGCATCAGGCAATCGACCTACTGCATCACGATTGTTTCTTATGCCAAGCACTTTAGTAACATCTGCTGCTACCGCCCACCACTCACCGGGTACCTTCTCCACAAACCGGATATCGTGACCGAGCCATCTTTCAGTTCGTATATTCACCCTGTTCACCAGCCTTTGGTTTGCTGTACTTTAGCATTGTGGAGACAACAGCATCGACAATTTCTCTGGCTGCCTGTGCTTGGTCTGTCGTCAGTCCTTGTACATTACTGACACCCAATGAGTTACGAACGATTGTTGATAGTGCATTGACGACTTGATACCGATTGTATGTTACCAAGTGTCTGAGACGGTGCAATGCTTCGTCTCTTATAGGGGGCCATATACTGAGGCTTACCGAAGCTGATTGTTTTCGGCTTTCTTCCTCTACTTGAGATTTGATTTTTGGCTCAAGTTCGCGAATAAGACTTTCCTTCAAATCAGCAAACTGTTCAGGAGTCATCACGATTGCATTAGGATTCATGGGCAACCTCCCTTTGTATAATTTCATTACCAATAGTTAAGGCTGGTGATGGGCAGCTTCCTGTTTTTCTTGTCCAACGTTCATGTCGTAGTTGAACTCGACATGAATACCAAGAGCAGCGCAAACTTCATTGATGATGCCCTCATGCCACCTCCGCTCACCTTTTAATAGATCGCTAATATATTGGTAACTGCGTTGTGTGGATCGGGCTAAGTCCGCTTTGCTCATACCCTTTGCTTCCATTGCAGCCTCAACCGCTTCTGTGAAATTCATTGTTGTTCACCTCCATGGCTAAATAATAAGCATTATGCTTACAAATGTAAAAGAGCAAAATTAAGCATTTTGCTTAAATAACGAGCATTTCTCTGATATTATCAGCATTATGCTTTGAAATGCTTATTTTTTCAGCATTTTGCTTATTGTTTAAAAACATGGGTAGTGGTATTATCATTACAGCAAAATGCTTAAATAGAAGGAGCGGTAAACTAATGTCTGGTGCGGATAGTAGATTGAAAAGAATAAGAAAAGAGAAGAAAATGAGCGGCATAGCAGTTGCGAAGGCTTTGGGCATTACTCCACAATACTATTACGATATAGAGAAAGGAGAACGACGGTTAACAACTGAAATAGCGGGGAAATTAGCTAATCTATACCAAACAACAGTTGATTATCTAATTGGGGTAACCGATATTAATCAATACGAAATGGGTAAAAACACAAACAACCCCGATCTTCACGAGGAATCGGAGTTGGCTGAGATATCTATAGAGAGACTAAACCAGTACAAATTGAGCTATAAAGGTCATGACCTGAGTAAGGAAGAGGCTGACGATATTATTGAGCTTCTTGAGGCGGCTTTAAAACGTTGGAAGAAATAATCTCTTCTAAACGCTTTTCGACTTCCGACGTTTCAATCCCTTTGTTATGTAACATTTCTAAGTAACACTTTAAATCGACCGTTTTTGAATCCATAACAACACTCCTAGATGAAATGACGTCCGTTTTTGAGAGGTTGGAATCAGTATACCACAGCTCACTAAAAATGCGAACAAAAATACGAACACTAGATTAAAATGGAATACATAGAGAGGAGACCCGTATGGATTACCGGCTTGGGGCTTGCCTCTTGCTGGAACGACTGAAAGAAAACAATATGACTCAGGCTGATTTTGCTAGGGTGATGGGCGTGTCTAGACAATTCGTGAACAAGTTACTAAGCGGGGAGCGTAAAATGTCCCTTGAATTTGCCTATAATGCAGCCTATCGGTTAAACTGCAGGATCACTGACCTCTATGTACTTGAAGTCGTCCGCAATGAGGCGGAGTAGTTTTTCTACTCCCCCACAGCCTTATTGTCACCCATGCGGGTTACAGAAATATAACTGTTCATGTGATCATTTAATACCAAAAACTCCTATTTGTAAAAACAAATTCGTGTGCGAATGTTAAATATGTCGCTACACAATTCGACAGCATATTACATGCGTTATGTGTTAAGGAGCTGTCGAATATGTAAATTCATTGTCGAAAAGAAAAAAAAGAGCCGCATTTGCGGCTCCTATCTGGATATAACTATTCCGGGGTTTAACACGCGGAGTTCCTCGGCGACTTTATTAAACCTACGCCCTGCCATTGTGCAGGTCATTTTTTTATTAATTTGGACATTTGCAAATTCAGCAAGTTTAAACGCGAAGTTTATACCCGTCAATTTATCGACGTTTATCGTGTAGCTCCGGTCCACATTGTAGAATCTGTATCCTTCGTTATTAAATAGCATTTCCCAATACCCCAATGGTCCAACTGTGTAAAAAACGCCATCAAACGTATGCATTGCGATACGTTGAATGCTGCTCTGGCTCTCTATGAACAATATAGTGTCCACTTCCAATAGTTTCTCGCCCCTATCGGGCGAAATGGTGACTGAAATTATCATGTTACCTCCGAGCAAGCTTATTTCAGCAGTTCTTTTGGCGGCTTTGGATTGTAGACATAAAATAAACTTGCCACCACAACGGTCATAATTGCAAACGATGATAGGCACGTAGCCAGTGCAAAATAGGTGCTTCTTTTGATGTTAAACTTCATTTTCTGCTTCACCTCCTAAAGTTAATTAACAGTATGGTTTGCGACAGAAAGCTTACTGCCGTTACTGGGTCCGAAAAGTAAAAATTAAGACCGACCACGCATAGGGCAAGCACTTTAAGCAGCGGAAAATATTTCGGTGGTATGCGGGTCTGGTTTTCGATCCCCGCTGGAGCAAAAAGTAGGATTAACAGCATACTCATTATCGTTGCAATCATAGTCCACTTGTGATCCAAGACTATGAACGATAACCCGGTAAATAGCAGTGTGGAGACAGCTACGCAGCCCATGCCACTTTTAAGGTGCAGCCCTCCCGTCATTTGGCGCAGGAAGGCGAATGCTGCCATAATCGTCACCACTTCCCTCGTGTGGCCTGTGAAAACTGATATAACGAGGGTCAGACCCGTGATAAATACCATATTTAACAGAACAGCCAAGGCATGCTGTAATACTGCAACAGAGGCCGGATGGTCTGGTACAACACTTTTAATATGCTGCGCCATCCGTAAGGCTAGTGGCTCAATCATATTCCCTCTCCTTTTTCAATGCATAGTATAAGAAAAGACCCGCTGCCATGGCAAAATAGGCTATATTGAGCCACACATCATTGAGGTAGGCTATTACTGTTACTGTAACCAACGCGCCTATTATTACGACGATTACAAGATTTTGTTCCCATTTGAAGCGTAGTTTGTCAAACGGGGCGATAAAACCGATTCCGAACTTGTAGAGTAGACCCGACGCGATCAGCACGACAGCACTGGTTATGGCTTGCAACAAAGACCCCATTGCTGTTCCCCCCTGCAACTCACTCATAGGGGTGTCTGAATACATAAGCACTAAAAGAATTGTTTGAACCAGTGTATAAACAAAAAAACCAGTTACAGAGAGTATGCATGACCATATTAGCGGTACTTTAACCACCGTAGTAATTAATAGCACCATTAACAGTATGTTTATTACTGGAGCCAAAAACGCTAGGTCCAGTTCTTCCCGCAAGACAAAACTTTGCAGAGACATGAGTAGTGATACGACCAGCGCCTGCCATTGGAAATCAAGCGCCTTGAGCCTAAAAATCGTTAAGGTTAGTACAAAAGCCGTAAAACTCTCAACCACAGAAAAAGTTATAAACATAGACGCATCCCACATCTAAATTCCACCTTCTTTAATATCATTACTACTCTTGTAAATATACGATTTATGACAAGGATCATCAACATAATTTTTGGGACTATTTTCATATTTCAGTAGAATCATTTTCCTCATTCTGGTAGACTATAGCCTATAAAATATTGATTAATTAGGGGGATGTTATTTTGAAAACACGAATAGGGATTTTAATTTTATTGTCGATCTTGGTTTTGTCTGCATGTACCAATAAAGATGCAAACAATTCTGCTACCGAAAGTAAGACTACACCAGCCAGCACAGAAACAACTGTGAAAGAAGCTGAACCAACTACGACAAACAATACCGAAGTGACATCCGAAGATGTAGTATCTAAGTTAAAAGCGGCTGGTTTAGAGGCAGAGAATTCAAGAGAAATGAAACCGAAGGATTACGGTCCATTGCCAATGCGAGCTAAGAGCGCCGCAATATTTTACTTACCTTCTATCGGCAAGACAAACAACGGGCATGTTTTTGTGTTTGAGAATAATGAGGACTTAAAGGAAGTAAAGAAATACTATGATGACATGGGGAAGGAGTCCGCTATGTTCTTCTCGTACACATACGCAAAGAATAATATCCTACTGCATATGACAGGCCAAGCGACAGAAGAACAATTCAAAAAATATCAAGATGTCGTTGATAGCTTATAAAAAAGGCCCCGGAGCAATCCGGGGTTTTAATATTTGACTATAGTCAACAAAGGCAATTTTATTGCCTGAATAATTTCCGTGTGGTAACATAAGAATAGAAAAAGGGAACGGCAGCCACCGTCCCCTGCACGACTTGCCGCTATAAGAGCGGTCGGCGTTTAAGGTGTTGATCTAGGAATAAGACCGTATCCTTAGTGGGGGCGGTCTATTTCTTTTTGTTTTGGTTCAACGCAATAACAATCGTAACGATTAATCCGATCAACGTAATTAATAACGTGCCGAACATCATCATTAATGTCAAAGCATCTTTAACCTCCACAAGCATCACCTCCCTTCCGGGAGATTAGCCGACCGCCCTTTATAGCCGTTTTGTCGCACAATCCAGATTATACCACAAGTCCTCATGTTGAGGGCTTTTTATTTTGGCTCATCAATAGTATCCGCCACATGCTCTAGTATATCGCCTAGCTTTACCTCAAGGAATGCACACAACTTATCCATGGTATCTAAATCAACCCTTTTCACCTTGTCGTGGTACAGCCCTGACACGGTATTAACAGCAAGCCCAGTCCCTGCTACCACATCGGCAACCTTTAGACGCTTACGCCCCATTATCTCACTCAGATGATTCACGATCATTTTATATCCCTCCTGATAAATAAAATACACTACTTAAATAAAAATATCAACAAGTTAACATTTTCTATTGACTTATATATCAGGAAGTAGTATATTTATATCAGGAAGTTGATAGTTGTGACTTCCCGAAAGGGTGAAACAGAGGAATGAAGGATTGGGTAAACCTGATTACGGCAATCATACAATTGGTTACAGCGTTCGCAATTCTAAACGCACATAGCCGTAAGAAGACAAAGAAAAAAGGAACCAAACGACGCGGTAGGCGCAGACGTTAAGGATTCCTTTGTAGAGGGCGGCTTACACAGCGCCTTCTATACCCAATCATAGCATACGAGATTAACATATACAATCTGGCGGCGGCCTTACGTGGGAGGGATAAGCATATGAATAACGTTCAAAAAAATTACATGGTGGAAAAGGCGGCTTACGATGCCGCCAAAGAAAACGAAGATTGGGAACTGGTTGAAAGGCTGGAAATCCCATATCTTGAGGCGGAATCAGAGATGGTCGAGTGGGCTCTCGATCATGCGGATAAAAGCAACATGATACCACCAGAGTTAATATTGACGCTTCGCGATAAATGGATGTTCCCACAGTACCATGAACGCATGGTTGATCTAGCATTCAGGTTGTCGGTTTAACTAATGGGGCCTATGGCCCCTCTATAACAGGAGGTAAATCGAATATGTCAGCAAAAAATAAAGTGTCCACGTACAAGAAATTTAAGATAAAGGAAAGCATAGATATTACAACTGGCTTTCCGGTTTTCGAGGTTTATACACCGGAAGAATGGGCGTACGGCGCAGGCATCCGGTCCAGCGAATGGGATGCCTGCTCCATGAAGGAAGCGCATGAATTTATAGATTCGTATTAAAAACAGGAGGTAATCGTATGGATACTATAGTGAGCGTGGCGGCACTGGTCGTCTCGGTGTACGTGG
>NZ_JTHP01000108.1 GCF_000943545.1 Paenibacillus terrae | reverse complement strand
CCTTAAGCATGAAAGGCTGCCCCTATGACAACGCCGTTGCGGAAGCCACGTTTAAAATTTTCAAAACGGAGTTTGTGAAGAAACGTCATTTTGAAAGTCTAACTGAGCTAACCACAGAATTACATGACTATGTACACTGGTTTAACCATATTCGGATTCACGGTTCTCTGGATTACTTGAGTCCGGCTGAGTTCAAGCAGAGGCACCACAAAAAAATTGTCTAGTTTAGTGTTGACAATCCATCTTCTTTCCAATTCCCCTCTTTATCTTTCACAAAGACTTCTCTTTTTACTGGAAGCCCTGTTTTAGTGTCAATGGTTACAGTCTCTTTTTTTAGATTGTTTTCTGCCACAACCTCTTGAAGTGATGCATCAGATTGTGGACGTAGAGATTTCACCCAGTTTTGATTTTTCATCTCTTTTTTCTGTTCTTCCATCAGAGAGATATTTAAAATCCTCTTATTTTCACTTGCCAGGTTTTCGGGCAGTGTCCAAGTGTTCCCTACAAGTGTTCCTGTAACATGATCCCTTCCTATAGAAGTGACTCGTCTTCCCTCTTCAGACACTATAATTTTATTTTGCAAGACTCCACCCACATATTCTTCTGTAATTTCACTCAAGTTTTTCCGATCACGAATGCGTATTGAGTAAGAACTATCGGAATATGTGCTAGAAGAAACTGATATTTGATATATTCCACCTGACTATTCGTAGCTTTGTCAGCAGCTGTAATCGTTTCGCTTTGTGCACTGACAACCTTATCTGTGTTTAGATAGAAAACACCTGAAGCAGCCGCCACTACTAATGTTAAACTTAGCCGCCCGATTCATTCGGTAATGGGTGGGCTCAAAAAGAAGACCTTGAGAATTATGTCCCCCAAGGTCTTTTAATATTAACTTATTATATCGGCTACTATAAGCTGTCTAAGTATATCAACGGTATAGCCTAAGCGATACAGTTTGAATCCTTGTCATTCATCTAGTTCCACCCTTGTTTGTAACTCCTCACTTGACATGTATTCAATGTTATCGTATTCCCATCTCAAATGTCGGTTAATAGCCTTCCCCACTTCATCCCAAGTAGGACGGATGCAATCCTTTAAAATCTTATTTACTTCTAGCTCCAACGAAGCTAGGTCAAATTTACTAACAATGAATGTTGCCCTTCCGTCAAAAACATTATTTTCACTTAAAAATTCCGCTAGATATTCAGGTGAAATCACTTGGAAATGAAAGCAGTCCGCACCCTTATCATTCTCTTCTGAAATATAAGCTGTTGCTCTCACATTAAAATTCATCTGCTCTTTTGGGTCTCCAACAAAATCAATACCTTTAAGCACAGGTATTATCACACGAATTCCACCTTTCAAATCATTTAACTTTTATGTGGAAATTTCCACCAATGTTGTTTTCTAAGTTTAATTCTAGTGATCCATCTTTCTTAAAGCCATATCTCGCAACAAGATTTCCATCTTTGCTAATATATGTTTTATAGCCATTTTTGACAACGCCTGTAGAATAGCCGTTACCCACAAATTCTTTAACAATTCCCATCACCTTATCTTTAGTAAAATACTCATCTGCTAATCCGGCAATACCTTTACTCGTTTTCCCCATTGTAGCAAGTGTTTTAGCGCTCAAGCTACACTCGGCGTTATGCACCCATATCCCTATATCGCTTACATAATAGGTATGGAAATCATCAACCGTTATATTGTAGACCATAACACGCTTCTGCAATTTTTCAATGCTGTGTATTTCTAAATTATTACCGTCAGTTTGAACAAGTAAATCACCGATTTGAAGGTCTTTAACAAACGTCCATCCTTTTCCATCAACCCAAAACGGATGATTATAAGTTGCTTCAATGGTTTGGTCGCCTACATAGATTATATATATCTCATTCGTCTCATGGTTAAATGTAGTCGTAACCTCTTTGTACGCTACCTCGCCAGTTGTTTCGTCCTTCGAGAGAACCTTATCTCCGACTTCAATGTCTTCGATATTTTTCTCCCCTTCGTCTGTTTGAACTTTCGTTCCCGCCGTAAAGCAGTTACAAGGGAGCGCTTTGGCTGCTTTTAGATTTTTTTCTGACAATTCGACAGATCGTTCAATATATCTTCCTTCTTTACTCGTCAGCTTTATAATCAATTTTCCGCCTTTAACAAACTTACCCACGGGAATAAATCCTACGGCCGCAAGTGTTTTGTCAAAGGTAGATGCTTTGGGATCAAGCAGCGTGTTAATATCATCCACAATCATGAAGTTGGCTACTGCCGTGGATGCCTGTATGGTTCCTGCTTTAAACTCATTCCAGCAAGTCCCCATCCCTACTCTTTTACAATGAATAATCGTTTTCTGGTTGGTATAAAATATCCCGCCTTTAGTCGTAGGCATAAATTCATGCCCACTAGGGTCCACATATCCAAGCGGATTATTCGCCACATACGCATACCAGTTCAAGCTTTGCGGATTGCTGATCTCTCCCTGATACGTATCCTCGCCCATAAAACGGGCTGTGCCCGGATCATACCAGCGAGCCCGTAGTCTTACCAGCGAAAGGTTTCTGTTGGCTAACCGTTACGCCGTATGACCAAGCTGAGGAAATCATAGAGAAATGTTCTTACCAAATATAGAACTGTGCATGCAAGTAATTTTTATGTGAGCAACAGTTAGGGTTAATACCAGCGTTGCTGTCACTAAGGCAAAGTAACGTTAACATCAATTGAAGCTGATGAATCCTAGATCAAGGAAATCATCAGCTTCTTATACTTTACTTGCCCATCTAAACAAATTTAATGAAGCGAACGAAACTATGCACCATCTACTATTTACAGTTTGAACTATTAGAAGAGATGACCGAATATTTGACTCAACTAAGTTCTTGCAGTATCAGCAATAGATTCAGCATGTCCCTACCTTAATGAATAAAATAGGGAAGTGAGGATTTTAATTTATTTCATATTTTCAAGAACCATAAATAGATTGAATTCCTTGGATATCGTCTTGATGTAAAAAGCGATGCTCTCCCGTATATGAAGCGAACATAAGAGAACCCCTCACATTGGAATGATCCAGACCAAGAGAATGGCCGAATTCATGCGCTGCTACAGTAACCAAATCTATCCCTGCAGATACGGGTAAGTTTACAGACCATGTTTCGCTATCATCAAAATGAGCATCTCCAGCTAAATCTCCTAAGTTAGGTGGTGGAAAGAAAGCATGCGCTAGTACATGCCCAATTCCATCAAATGGTTCGTCATTATGATCACCATGCGCACCTACGACAAATTTGATTTTAATATCTGCATTGCTATTGTTGTCTACCTCTGTAAATGTTAACGGTGTTACATCGCTCCACAGTTTGAATGCTGAGGCAATTGCTGAGCGAACTTGTTCTTCAGTTAAATCAATGGTGAAATTTTCTATCCTGTAGGTGAGGTTCGTATTGGGCCAGCGATTTCCATGTTCATTGAATTCCACAAAACCGACTCGACGATCTGGAAAACCACATCTCGGTATACCCATTTGTTTTACTGTAGATTCATCTAGTTGTCCAGTCTGAGGTAAACCGTTGAATTTCTGATAGTTCTTTAGTCCCTCTTCTGTTGCATCATCAAAAACACCTTTCTCAGCTTTTGGTGAAGCTATTTCGTTGCGCAGTTCAGCGTATTCATCTTCCCGTTTTGGAGTTAGTTGTAAATAACCAAATTTTTGAAGCAAATTTTGTAACTCAGTTACTGACTCACCAGTATCACTTTTTGTCAAACCAATATTTGACGGTACTTTAACTGTTTTTGTGATTTTCATAAAATCCTCCCATTATTTCTTATTAATGTAATTTTATAGTATTAAGTTTAAACTTGCATGTCTTCACGACTCAAACCAAATGTGGATGAGCTCTTCCATTAGAAACGGTTATACGCTCTATTCTTGTTAATCGTTGTGAGAGACGTTCCATATTTCCGACAAAGGAATTTTGCCTGAATCATCGAAGTTGACTAGGTCTTCGCTTGAGTTCCAGCATTGTGTTCTACGAATATGGTTCACTCAGAAGGAGATAACTTCGCTTGAATTTTTCTGATGTGCATATTTCCACCTCCAATCTGCATCCCTTTTTACTATTTTTTTGTTTTTACTTAAAAAATATACAGTTAATATAAGGTGATTTGATGTAATTATAATATTTAGAAAGTTTTATACACAGGGAGGCAAATCCTTGAATACATAATGTGGATTTTCAACACTAAACTAAACAGCTTTTCGTATTATCAGGTTAGCCAGCTATTACTGGTTGGCCTATTCGTATTATTAGATCAGCCAGAACATTCTGGCTGATCTTTTCTGTTGAACGTTTTATGATGGCATTAGCCGGAAGAACGTGGCGGCTTTAGGCGAAGACCCCGTCACAAAAACAATTCTCCCACGACCTCTCAAAAGTTAGCCTAGCTAGGCTTTCAAAATGACGTTCTTCACAAACTCAGTTTTGAAAATTTTAAAAGTGACTTCGCAACGACATTGTCATAGCGTAAGTATCTTTCTTTGTTCTGATTTGAATGTCCTTACTTCATTCAATTAGCTCGGACGATGAACGAACTATGTCTGGAAGGCGTTACAACATAATACAAGTGCTTAATCAATATTCCTGAGCATTTACTGAATAGCCTTGCCTGAGAGTTGTAGTTCCACCTTCATAGAACCACAACTCCAGAGCCAAAACTACATTCATTAAATTTAGTGCTTTATCTTGTTATATACTTCAGTTGCAAAAATTCTGAGCTCGTTGTTTTCCGTAGTTGTAAGCTTCTTGACTTCTGAACGAACGGAGTCATTTGCATGAAATTCATCTTTAGAGATGGAAGTTAAGGCCATTTTTCGAACTCCCATATCATTGTCGTTTAACAGAAATTTCAAAGTGTCAGAATTGGAATCTCCTAAATGCTGTTGATTGTTAAAGGCAGCTGCTGTTGCAACACGCACCTCAGGGATTGAGCTGCTGGCACCCTCTTTTAATACGTTTAATACGTCAGTTACTTTGTCGCTTTGTATCAGACTTGCAGTATACACGGCTCGCGGCGCCAGTCTTTCTCCTCCATTTTTAGTTATATCCAGTAGGTAAGGAAAAATTTGTGGACCCATATCTGCAGCAGCCTTATAATCAGGTTCATCCCGATCGAGTAAATCGATTAATGTTTCCTTTAACATGAATCAAACTCCTCCTTAAGGATTGGTCGGTAATGTATACGGACTTTGTCTAATCGTTTCAATTTCTGGCCAGACTAAATCTGGCGGAGGGTTAGTTATATTATGCGTCCCCCCTCCTGTCATCAAACGATCCAGATCGTTGACATGAGATAATCCCAACACATGGCCTATCTCATGGCCAAGTGTCCAGACACTTGCGACTCTCGTCACTACAGCTCCAGGCCGTCCAGAAGGATGAGCAGCACAACCGTTGTAAGGAGGGATTGTGGAGCGGACGAAGTATATCGCCAGTTCATTATCCTTCACATTATTTCGGTTGCTGAATAGCTTGTCCTGTTCTTGAGTCGTTTCTCCCTTTACACATCGGCCAACATCAAGATCCATCAAAAGCGGCTCTGTCAATACAACATCGACTTGAATATCTGCAGTCGCATAAACCTTTTTCATGGCCTCTACCATTTCATTAATCGGAATTCGAGGCTGCTCCAGAATCTTCAAGTGCAGCTTTAGTGCTTCTTTTTGTGCCATTAAATTAAGATCCTTTCCTGATTGGATTAGCAACACTTTATTATTTTGACCTCGATCTTTTTTTTATGCTTCCGTCACACATAGTTTGAGTACTTCACAGAACTATATGAATTTCTTGTCCAACACCATTCTGCGGCCCATCAATTCGAATTCGCGTTTGCGACCGTCGCGGTCATGCTGTCCGACGATCGGATCATGCCCGCCTTCCTTCGGCTCCCTCTTAGAATTCATCCAGTTCTGGCTTATGAACTCGAACTGCTTCTCAATGGAGGTCATATACGCAACAAACATAAGCCCCCGATTTCCCGCCCGCGGATCCCCCCTGTCATTCCCGTCTCAAAATCGACGGGGAGCGGCTCTCCAAACGGAATGCCCCGACGCAAAATGCGGCGAACCAGTGAGTCGCTCAAGCTTCCTGTATCCGACGTTTCGTCACGAGGGTTCGTCTTTCTGATATGCGCAGCAAACGGACAAAGCGTGGCTTGTGGATCCCCTTTCGCTGAGGAAGCTGATCTTGGCTCTCGGCCAGCTCCGGCCGCAACTTGATCGCCCGAGAATCTTCCACGAACATAAAATGGTTGTTCGCCAACTCGTTCTCAGCAAGCAACTTGTCATCCTTCTCCGGGGCAAGAAGGATCGGTGCTCCGCTCGGCCAACGGCCAACCATCAACGCTGCGAACCGTTCCGGCTTTATCCCGGACGTCTTCGCTTCCAAACGTATGAACTCCCAGAAAGCTGCTACATCCTGCCTCAGTTGCTGGATGGCCAGATAAGACCCGTTACAAACCCATCCTGTCATGTGCAAATCGCGTTGCTTAGGTAGAAGCGAGTCATCCCGCTTCTGCTGAGGATAGCCGAACACGAACTGCCCCGGCCAAATAAGGGGCTGTCCCGGTTTGGCGTACAAGGCAGCATGTGGGTCCGACGGATCAATCAGCCGCCTTGTCAAATAATCGTCTGACATTTCGGATACCCGCCCCCGTACCCTCGGCTGAGAAATGCCGACCTTGAATCCGAAATGCTCATGTCCCTTTAGGTCGGGGTGCACCTGTCCTTCCTGCTCAAACACGAGTCGAATCCCGCCGCCCGTTCCCGGATCAGCCCCAGGCAGTTGCTGGGCGCTCGCTTGTATCCAATTGGTCCACTTTTTCAGCATGGAACGATCATCCCCCGCCGCAATTAATACTAGATGAACAGGATTACGCTCCCCGCCGAACAGCCAGTTCTTCGCATGTCCCTCATGTTGCTCATGATTGGTTCCTGTGGGTCACCCAAGAACCCGGACCGTTTCTTCATTCCAAGTTTGAACTCAGAATCTCAAAGAACCCCAGATCATCTGTCGGGGCTTCAACTCCTCATAGGAAAAGGGGATGTTTAGGGGGCTCAGTAATGCTGCCATCGTTTTGCCAATGCCGGATCAACGATCTCATAGAACAGGAATATCTGGTGTCCTTATTGAATCCGACAAGTACATAACGGCCTACGCTCAGCCGCCCAAATCTTTAAGCCATTTCATCAATTTCCGGTTTTTCTGCCAAAGTCGCTTGGTATGCAATTTCAAGGGCATTTCGCTACATTTGGCTGTCCCCTTGGCATACACTCCCGTAACTTACGAGTGAATTTGGACAAATCAACTATTGTGTATCACCGGGTGATTGAAACAGCAAGGCGGCTGCAACTGCAATAAGGTCACGGTTTTCGTATAGTACATCGTCACGAGTCATGCGATGAATTGCGTCAGGTTGTATCCCAAGGTCCTCAAGGGGCAGACCGGCTTTGTCTCCCACACGTGTTGTCTGGCGGATGGCAACTCGCATTTCAGTATCGCCAGGGAGTTTTTGGAAGGGAGAGTCCGATCCCGGTAGTATTTTTCTTAAAAAATCATGGGTAAAAACATTAGCACCGCCTGCCCCAGTATTATCATCGACCCCTAAAATTTTGCCAATTTTATTGTCCTGAAAACCTGCTGCGAAGATATCTGTTGTACTGTAGCAGCGAGCATCCGTAACCAAAACAACGTTGCCAGTATAACGTCGTCCTATACTGTTGGTAAGATCAGGAGATTCGATTGGGAAGCCTTGAGAATAAATTGAGCCGGTAATAGTAGACAAGTCAATGGAATTTATCCATTCTTTAGCAAATCCGTTTTCAACATCTGAATTAGCAATGGCAAGGGTTATTTCGTTATTGATAAAGTGCATTCGTTCGGCTTCAATTCGGCTAGAACTGAAGAGTTGCAGTATTCGTTCGCCGTTCATGATGATACCGCCGCCATTACCACGTACGTCAATAATTAAACCTCGTTGCGGTAGTAGTTCCAATATCCGGATCACCTCGTTGACAAAGGTCTCGGGCTCAGGATCGCTAAAGGTCCTAAAGGTCCTTATACGTAGGTAGCCGATTTGGCCTTGAGGGGTGTCGACTGGCCGAAATTGAAAGGTGTCGGGGTAACGACTGATACTTCTAAAGAAATCTTCCCCCTCTTTATTGGATTCGCCCCTAAGATCAGCTGCTTGTTTGCTCAAATCAATGGCATTCCGGGCGAATAGAACCTTTCTGGCGTTATTGGTAAGTTCCATGTTAAGATCTAACCCGTTAGCAGTTGCGAATTTTCCGGTTGCAGCAAGGGTTAAACTTTCGTTGAATGAGCTAATCTTGTTCACTTGCCAAGATAGCTGTATTTTGTAGTTTTTACTATTACTGGAGTAACCGACAATGACCCATTGCTCGGCTGGTGGCAACGACATAGCCATTGGCCGTACGGTCATGGCGTCTAATCCTCGTACGTGCCGAGCTGCTTTGTTACTGCCAGCTTCCCGGTCGGCATTTATGGCCACCGCCTGGTCTATCGGAACTCCATTCCAATCCGTGATTTCGACGCCTGGTACAAAAGTTTCATGATGGAAGGTCAGCCTCGATACGATATAGTGACGTTTATTATTGGCATCATAGAACTCCTCCATCAGGAATGGCAAAAATGCAGTATGCTGATTGTATGGAGCAGGTAGGATATAATTTGTGTGTAGATCACGCAATTCTTTGAAAATTTGAAGCATTTCGTTGTGAAACTCTCGTTTAGATAGGGTTTTCATTTGGCGCCGCAATATCTTCAGCCTTTGCACTGGATTGACAGCATACATGGCTTTCTTTAGAGGCAGATGAACATAGACTGAGTCAATCAAAATTAGTGCCTGGTCTACGATTGTCCGGCGTTCTGTCAACGTGAGTTCCTTCGTCGTTTCTAAGAAATTAGCAAGTGTAACGGAGCCTTTAAAAAGCGGCTCTGGATTCTCAATTGTAAATACCATTAATGTTCCCTCTTTCGTCAAGGTAATTTCTTGTGCGTATGCTTTGACTTCTGCAAGAGTAGGTTTTGTACTTTAGTGAGGAATTATTCTGAGCGTTGTCCATTTAGCATGCTGTTACAATCAGTTAAGAGTGAGCGGCAAGTCCTCATCTCTGTGTAAAAGAGCCCACCATTGTAACCAGCCCCCCCACAGAACCCGGCGTGCCGATTTCCCGTACCGGGCAAAAGATCTGGCGGCACGTTTTTTAGATGAGAGACTTCAGAGAATAAATCCGACGATGCTTGCCGGCAGTCCTTTGCAATTCAGGGGCAACGATTCACAGACCTTGATTATTTACGTAGTGTAACCCTTGGGCAACTTGGTTCCGATATAGAATGGACCATTCATAACTGGATGCACATGAGGTGGTCAGCAGAATCTCCGATGGGGTACCGACCAGATGGAGAATTAGGTGAATCTGTAAACGAAATCTGGAATCAACCAGCTCACAACTGGCTGGGTGATACATACTCTACGCATGTTAATCCAGTATTCTGGAAACTACATGGCTGGGTTGATGATCGAATTGATGATTGGAAGCGAGTTAACCGGGCTGAGAACTACCAGTGGAAGGGTACCTAGATTGGTAATCCAGTATCACATCAGTCTCATCATCACTTTGTAATGAGAGAAGCCACTGAAGAGATCGAAAAGATAGAACAGTTAGCTGGCATCCTAGCAAGTACAGGAAAGTGGCGTGGCTTTTTCATTCAAACTTAGTAAGCGCAAATAGACTCATTTTTTCTTCTGATGAGGGCTAGGAAGATGGAAGGAGAGACTTCTTTCATTTTACGTAGCCAGTCACAACTCATCTTTGGTGACATGACTTCCGGCATTCATGGCGAATCAACTGGCTTTCTGTGCCGCAATCGAGGCGATCCATTCTTGGCGTCATTGTCGCTCCAAGCAGAAGACGCCCCATTCTGAAGCTGATTCGTGGGATTCTTAGGAGTGGAAAACTTTTTGACTGACCAGTAAGCGAGTATTCAACTAAATAAACAAGAAAAGACTCCTTACTGGCTACATGGCTACATACCAGCGGAGCCTTTTTCACATCTACTCTAAATTCAAACTGATTCCTCATGAAATAGCTCCCGTTAATCTTGATCGACTCCGGTGTAATCTTCTCCACTACTCCACCGTTATCCACAATATCTATCACATCCCTCTCCCAACGGCCGAACAACATATCCCCTTACCTGGCTTAATGCAGCTGCAAACAGTTCTATATTCGACTTTAAAACTTTATATGTATGGTTCATGCTGATCACCTCATGATAGTGTTCTATGAATTGAGTGGAAATCCCTCAAAAAAATCAGTAGATTTCCTAGAATATTGTTATGATCACATAACAATTCTACGAAACTATGAGTGTCGAAGTTTGGGGAAATTTGATCTGCAAAAAAAGATTCTATCAAACTTTGGCAGATAGAATCTTTTTCCGTTATTTAACGATAAACTCAACTTTTGTCCCGTCCGGATAGTCGTCCAATTTGTGACCTACCCACGATCCAGCTCCACGATTATCCTTTGGACTTATGTACTTAATGTCTGCACCCTCTCCACCTTCGGAACACGTCGCCATAGGCCATTCTTCCCTATCCTAGCCCTTCTTGGTGGCATACCCTTTAGGGATATGGTCGGCTCCATCACGGTCAATGGTGCATACTGGTGACCTGCTATAGCCTCTTTAATGTGCTGGGCTGTTTCTGGATACTTCTCTGTCGGAAACACAGTTTTATGACTCTTTGGCTGCTTCCGTAGAATCTTGTGTTACTTTCGTTACTGGGACCACATTTTCTTTATGTTCATTCCCCCATATATTCTAGATAATATGACGCACTACTATTACTGCTGCTAATACTATACCACCGTACCTCTTCAACCTAATCCCCCCTGTAAACGTAAAAAACACCCCACCAGCTTAGTGAAGTGCACCCCTTAGAGTAGACATTGGAATAAACCCTGGTTTATCCGATGAATTTCTAGGGGGTGCATTTTATGCCAGCGAAAAAAGGACAGAAGTTTAAAGAGTATACGTTCGAAACCAAAGTAGAGGCCATACAGCTTCATATCGAAGAAGGTTGGACATATCGTAAACTCATTTTGCAGCACGATCATGGAGTCTGGATGAACCATAAAAAGATACTTCGGCTCATGCAGGTCTTGGGAATCCGCTCACAAATTCGGCTAAAGCATCGATTGCAACTATGCTTCTTCTATGGAAGGTCGTGTGGCGAAAAATCTGCTAAAACAGGATTTCAAGGCGGACAAACCAAATCAAAAATGGGTTACAAATATCACGCAATATCGTGTGGGTGATTGCTGGCTATATCTGTCTGCGATTAAAAAACTTGTTCAATAACGAAATTATCGCGTACCAGATGAGCCATAGAAATGATAACGAACTGGTTTTACAAACGTTTCGACAAGCCTGGAAACAGCAAAAAGACGTGACTGGCCTCATCGTTCACAGCGACCAGGGATTCCAGTACACGTCCCATGCGTACCATGACATGCTGCCAATGGTTGGCGCCTGAATCAGCATGTCTCGCCGAGGCAATTGTTATGATTAATGCCTTGATAGAGAGCTTCTTCTCGCATCTCAAAACGGAAGGGCTCTACCCATATGATATTCGAAATATAGATGAGGCAAAAAGGATAATAGAAGAATATATTCGATTTTACAACCAATGTCGACCACAACGAAAGTTAAATAAGCTGCCTCCGAAAGAGTATCGGAAGTAGCTTATAGCCTAGGGGCTTTTTTCAGTGTCTATAAAACGGGGTCTTGACCAGAAGCCAGCGGGGCATTAGTTCATTCTCAAGCAGCCTTATCTTCTTTAGTCGTTCCTGCTCAATTCTTAAACGCCGTTTCAAACAGCCCGTTCACAGACAGTCCCGACAACACTCGGCCCACAACCGCAACGTCATTTTATAGTACAGCTAATCAACCAATCACCATACATATTAACAATAAGTGTTAAGAGTAAAAGTGAGTTATCAAACACATACTTTGCATGAAAGTCAAATTCGAATGGAGGGTGTTTATGAACAGACCCGG
>NZ_JTHP01000107.1 GCF_000943545.1 Paenibacillus terrae | reverse complement strand
ACACGACGACTAAACCGTCTGTATACCAGGAAGTGAGCGCCATATTTCCGCCGCTGCGAACGACAATTCCGTAAGGGCTAACCGCTGATGGAACAGCATCCACCCCTTTCGCAATCATCTCGTTCAAGAGTTGATCACGACTGGTCATTGTCGTGTTCACCCGCACGCTGACCGCAGGTGGCTCATTATTAGCGCGGCAGATGGCTTCCGCAATATCCACACCGTATTGCTTGATCCAGCGCTTAACCAGCCACTGTGGATGGGAATGCTCCAATGCAATCCGTTCCTCGGCTGACAGCCCGTCAGGAATACGAAGCTTGTCCGGCTCACGCAGCATGCTGCGCAGCACGCCGTTGACCATACCCGAAATCCCTTGGTGTCCACGCCGCTTGGCAATGGTAACTGCTTCACTAACGACTGCATGATCCGGGATACGATCCAGATATACGATCTGGTACACACTCATTCGCAGCAACGAACGTACCCAAGCCTGAAGCTTGGCCGTTCCTTTCTGAACAAACTTGTTCAAAAAATAATCCAGCGTATTCCGGCGTGCAACTGTACCGTATACAAGTTCCGTCGCCAAGCCAGCGTCACTCGCGGACAAACCTGCCTGTTGAAGTCGGCGGTTCAGCTCAAGGTTACTGTATGCACCCTCCTGCTCAACCCCTGTCAGTACGTCCAGTGCAACTTCCCTAGCCGTCTGGTTACGAGTCTTGCCTGCTCTGGCACCAGCCTCCCTGCCTTGGCCTCCCTGACGGGAGTGACCGCCGCTCACCCGAGCACCGTGCCCGGCTTCATCTGGCCGCCACGCGCAAAGTTCCCGGCTTCCATAACCTTCTTGCCTGCCGGCTGCACCTGTGTCAGCCATATGGTACCATTGCCCGTCTGTACTTCAATGCCACGGGCAGTCAATTGCAGAACTGTCCCGGATGCCGGGGCATTTGCACCATCTGCATCACTATGGATGGAAGGCTGCTCAGCCGCCCATATTTTAAAAACATTTTCTTCCCACAGCGTAAATGCACCTGAAAACGGAACCAGCCCACGAATCCGGTTGTATATTTGCTGCGCACTGTCATTCCACGGAATACGCTCATCGTCGCGGTTCAGGTTCGGAGCGTAAGTTGCCTCCTCCTCGTTTTGCGGCGTACGACCCGATTGCCCTGCCAGCAGCTTAGGCAGCTCATCATGTAAAAGCTCTGCTCCAGCTATGCTCAGCTTTTCAAAAATCGTACCGGATGTATCCTCCGGTTCAATAGCAACCTCAACCCGCGATATCATATCGCCGGTATCCAGTCCTTCCGCCATATACATCAGCGTTACACCTGTAACGGTTTCGCCGTTAATAATGGCACGCTGGATTGGCGCCCCTCCCCGATAACGAGGAAGCAGCGAACCATGTACGTTAAGACAGCCGAAACGGGGCAAGTCCAATACGGATTTAGGCAAAATCTGCCCATAAGCCGCTGTTACGATCAGATCCGGACGCAGCTCCGCCACCTGAGCCACCGCTTCCGGCTGGCGTAAGCGGATCGGTTGAAGCACGGGCAACCCGCGCTTCTCCGCTGCTTCCTTGACTGGCGTAGGCGTCAATATTTTTTTTCGTCCCTGCGGCTTATCCGGCTGCGTAATGACACCGACTACGTTGTAGCCATTGTCCAGCAGCATGTTCAACGAAGGCACAGCAAAATCCGGCGTGCCCATAAAGACGATACGAATGTCTTGACTCATCGAACCTCACTCTCCTGTCTGACGGTTCGGTCCTGGCTGTTCCGGAGCAACCTCATATACTTTTTCTGCAATATCCGTGAACAAAACTCCGTTCAAATGGTCAATTTCATGTTGAAAAGCACGAGAAAGCAATCCGGTCGCTGTCACTGTAATCGCCTTACCATCGCGGTCCAGCCCTTTGACAGTTACCTTCTCGGCACGACGCACATCACCATTTAAGCCAGGAATGCTCAAACAGCCCTCCGCACCAAATTGCTCGCCTTCTTCGGACACAATTTCAGGATTAATCATTTTAATTAAACCGTGCTCATCCCCGGCATCCACAACGATTAGACGCTTCAAAATACCTACTTGTGGAGCAGCAAGGCCCACTCCCTCAGCTTCATACATGGTATCTGCCATATCGTCGAGCAGCTTTTGCACGTTAGGCGTAATTTTAGTAACTTCCTTTGCTACTTTGTGCAGTACATCATCCGGTTCCAACACTATAATTCTAATTGACATGACAATAGAACACCTTCCTCTTTATCCTTCATTTAAGCTTCGTCGTATTCACAACAAGCGCGACTGCTACATTATCCTATGTACGGACGGCTTGTCCGCATTAACTGTGCCGAAAACTTTTGCGCATACGCTACATAAGCATTTGCGGATCGACATCCAGACTGATCAGCAGCTTTTGGGCCTGTGCGGATTCCGCCATTTCATCAGCTACCTGCTGGGCCAGACCAATCGCATCTATATTTCCACGCCATTTTATCATACATTGAAATCGGTATCTATTCTTGATTCTCGAAATCGGTGAAGCTACAGGCCCCAAAATGTCAAGCACATCCGATGTAAGCCGATCCATATTGCCGAACCAGCCCCTTTGTCTCGCCCTCCCCTGGAGAGTGGCTGAATAGTTCTCAGCCAATCGAACCAGCACCGGGAGCTGTTCATGAGAGAAGGTCACCAAAATGAGACGGCAATACGGTGGATAATGCAGATTACGACGGTGTTTTAACTCTTCCCTGACAAAAGAACCGTAGTCGTGCCGGCTCGCGTGAATAACCGAGTAATGTTCCGGTGTATAGGTTTGCACGAACACTTCCCCAGGCAATTGATGCCTCCCGGCCCGTCCGGCTACCTGTGTTAACAACTGGAATGTCTTTTCCGCAGCCCGAAAATCCGGTAAATTAAGCGCCGAATCCGCAGTGATGACACCTACCAGCGTTACATCGGGAAAGTCCAGCCCTTTGGCAACCATTTGGGTGCCGAGCAGTACATCCGCTTTTTTATCACGAAATTGCTTGAGCAGCTTTTCATGGGCATTTTTCTCCGTCGTTGTATCGACGTCCATCCGCACGACACGTATACCGGGAAACAGCTTTGCCAGTTCCTCTTCCACTCGCTGAGTACCAGTGCCAAAGTAGCGAATATGCTCACTACCGCATTCTGGGCAAACCTGAGGCACGGGCTCAGAATAACCGCAGTAATGGCAACGCAAATTGTTTGACCGCTGATGATATGTGAGCGAAATATCACAATGCGGGCAACCCGCCACATAACCGCAGCTACGACACATGACGAACGTAGAATGTCCGCGCCGATTCAGCAGCAATACTGTCTGTTCCTTACGCTCCAGCCGCTCTGCGATTCCGTTATGCAATGCGCGGCTAAACATGGAACGGTTGCCAGCACGCAGTTCCTCGCGCATATCCATGATATGCACCTCGGGTAATGAGTTCCCCAGTGCGCGAGTCGGCATTTCAAGAAGCAGCGGCGCAAACTCGTCATTGCTTTGCGAGCGGGCCGCATAATAGCTTTCCAGCGACGGCGTAGCTGAGCCAAGAATAACCACAGCCCCATGCTGATGGGCTCTGCGTACAGCCACGTCACGCGCGTGGTATTTGGGTGTCTCTTCCTGCTTATAGGAGGTTTCATGCTCCTCATCCATAATAATAAGGCCAAGTTCACGAAAAGGCGCAAATACAGCCGAACGGGCGCCAATCGCCACCTTCACACGGCCTTCGCGTATTTTGCGCCACTCGTCGTAACGTTCGCCACCGGACAGTCTGCTGTGCATCACCGCGACCTGATCGCCAAAGCGACCTTTAAAACGCTCTACCATTTGCGGTGTTAACGCTATTTCCGGAACCAGCACAATCGCCTGACGATTCTGCTCAATACAGCGTTGAATCGTCTGTAGATAAATTTCCGTCTTACCACTGCCCGTAACTCCATGCAGCAAATAAGCTCCTTGCTCCCGCGTATCCAGCTGCCGGATGATCCGTTCATACACGTATTGCTGCTCTTCGGTGAGCGGCAACGGCTTCGTAGGCTTGAAGTTTCTACCCCGATAAGGATCGCGGAACACCTCTACATCCTCAAGCACCGCATAGCCCTTATCCTCCAGCGCCTTGACCGTTGCGGCTGATACACTAAGCGAGGTCATGACTTCCTTCAGCGGCAGGGGCAGGAACTCGCTGCGTTCCAGCAAAAAAGCAAGTACCTCCCGCTGACGCTGCGCTTTGGCGGAAAACTGCTCCAGCGCCGCTGATGCCTCTTCTATGCCGATAGCCAAATCCACGGCCTTCATGGTCTTCTTGCCAAGCTTGTCCTTAATAACCTGACTCTCCTGAAGCACCCCCCGGCGCAACAGCGATTTAATAATCTCTGCTTCTTCGGGGAAACGGCGGCTTAACTGCTGAAGCGGGACTTGCTCCTTCTCCTGAATAAAGCTGACAATCTGGCGTTCAGCCGGGTCGCTCATACCATCGTCGGTCAGAAGAGCCCATTCGGGTTCTCCCCTCATATCCGGCTGCATGGCTCGATGTGTATCCGCTTCTGAACCGTAATTCAAAACGTCAGCAGCAGGCAGATGATCTGTGAACTCATGCTGCTGAGCGATAGAAATATAACGTTCGGCCTTGCCCTTTAACGCTGTAGGAATCATCACTTGCAGCGCCATAATTTGATTGCAGGCATAGCGTTCACTTATCCATTTACCCAGTTCTACCAGATCCGGAGACAGGGGCGGTACTAAATCCAGCAGCTCCTGTATCGCCCTCATCCGATATTTCGGCGGCTCCTCGGCCGGTACTACCGAGATGACAAAAGCCTGCACCGTCCGTTTGCCGAACGGCACTGCAACCCTGCTACCCGGCTCAATCCATGGCCGCATCGACTCAGGAATCAGATAATCGAAGGTACGATCCGTATCCTTGGCGGGCACATCTACAATAACTTTGGCAACTAAATTGCCCATTTCCATTAATGCAACACCCCACCCATACGTCCAGCCGCTATCGTAAGGAGCTTACGCGCTACTTCTTCCTTTGACTGCACAGGAATACGTTCTACCATTCCGCCACGGTCATAAATTTGTACAGCGTTCGTATCGACGCCAAAGCCTGCTCCATCAGCAGTTACGTCGTTAGCCGCCAGAAGATCACAATTTTTTCGCTCCAGCTTATCCATGGCATACGTCTCCAGGTTCCCGGTCTCCGCAGCAAAGCCGATTAAAAATTGATGCTTCTTGCTTCGTCCGAGTGACTCCAGAATATCGATATTCTTCACTAACTCCAGTGTAAATGTACTATCCTTCTTCTTGATCTTGGTCTGTGCCGCCTCACGCGGTCGATAGTCTGCAACCGCAGCAGCCATCACGACCAAATCGCTCTCTTCCCACTGTCTGAGCACAGCGCTATACATGTCGTCAGCGGACTGAACCTTTTCAATCGAAATGCCCACAGGAGGCTCCGCACTTGTATTTGCAGCAATCAAATGCACATCGGCACCCAACTCCTGAGCCACTTTTGCGATGGCAAAGCCCATTTTACCGGAAGAGTCATTCGTAATATAACGTACCGGATCAATTCTCTCGATCGTGCCTCCAGCGGTTACAATCACTTTTTTGCCTGACAGCAACCGTTCATCGCCATTCAGCAGCGAATCTTGCGATTGTCTGCCCGAATCCACGGCTTCTCCGCCAAACCAACGTGGCTCCGGCTTGTTGGTGACGCCCTTACTTTCCTGTTCTTGCTGTTCAAAAAACCGTTCTACCGTTTGTACGATGGTTTCCGGCTCTTCCAGCCGCCCTTTGCCAACATAACCACAAGCAAGCAATCCTTCACCCGGCTCAATCATCATGACACCGCGGGATACGAGCGTCTCCATGTTTTGCATTACTGCGGGATGAGTGTACATATGCACGTTCATAGCAGGTGCTACCATGACAGGTGCTGTCGTAGCCAGCAAAGTTGTGGACAGCATATCATCAGCGAGTCCATTCGCCATTTTCCCGATGATATTCGCGGTTGCAGGAGCAACCAACACCAGATCCGCTTTGTCCGCCAAATGAATATGGGATACGACGGACGGTTCTCTTTCATCAAACGTGTCACTATATACCGGATTACGAGAGAGCGACTGAAGCGTAAGCTCAGTAATAAACTCCTTCGCGGATGCCGTCATAATGACATGAACCTCGGCTCCCTTTTGCGTTAGCTTACTACACAGCGCAGCCCCTTTATAAGCTGCAATTCCGCCGGTAATACCAAGAATAATAACTTTCCCCTTCAACATCGTTAACTCCCCCTGACCGAAAAAAATAACAACCTTGCGGTTGTCAAAGGAATTGGCATTGCGCCCGGTTATAATAATTGTCTATAATTCTTATTCGTCTTCGCCACTTTCAAGACGCAAATGATCCGCGTAGATCTCTTCCAACGCCACTCCAACTTGCTTGTGGGATTTAGGATTCTTGAGAGTCGTCTTCTCACCCTCGCGCAACTGTCTGGCACGGCGTGAAGCCGCTACAACCAACGAATACTTACTATCTGCCTTTTTCATCATTTCATCAATGGAAGGATACAGCACGAATAGACACCTCTTCATGTAGTTTTGGGACTATACAAGCTGAACTCCAGTGTACATTTCCGAGTTCAGCTTGTATAGTAATTTTCTCTTTAAATACGCTTGGCATATGTAAAGTCCTCGTTTATGGATGGACCTTACAATGTTCGGCGATAATAATGGATTCTATTCGTTTACAAGCGAAATCAATCTCATCATTGACAACCGCATAATCATAGTGACGCAACAGATTCATTTCATCCACAGCTACCGACATGCGGTGATCAATGGTTGCCTGAGTTTCTGTACCCCGTCCCCGAATCCGATCCTTCAATTCATCCAGCGAAGGCGGAAGCAGGAAAATGAAAATGCCATCAGGAAATTTCTCCTTCACTTTGAGCGCTCCCTGAACCTCAATCTCCAGAAA
This sequence comes from Paenibacillus terrae, assembly GCF_000943545.1. Lineage (GTDB taxonomy): Bacteria > Bacillota > Bacilli > Paenibacillales > Paenibacillaceae > Paenibacillus > Paenibacillus terrae_A. Next base: position 6,093 of record NZ_JTHP01000107.1, on the reverse strand, counting down.
AATATCTTTTCCCTGCGCAAGCGTCTGATCTACAAAATCACGCGGAGTGCCGTAATAGTTACCGACATACTCTGCATGCTCCAGCAGCTCATCCCGTTCAATCATGCCCAAAAACTGTTCACGCGACTTAAAAAAGTAGTTAACTCCGTCCTGTTCACCCATGCGGGGCGAGCGGGTTGTCGCGGAAACGGAGTATGTCAATTCCGGCAGTTTTTCACGCAGTGCGTTGCCTACCGTTCCTTTGCCGACACCCGAAGGTCCGGATAATACAAATAATAATCCCTTAGCCATAGTACACTCCATTTTTATTCGTCATTGTCATCATCTTTAGTGGATAGTCGATGAGCGACCGTTTCCGGCTGCACCGCAGACAAGATCACATGATCACTGTCCGTTATAATAACAGCCCGTGTCCGGCGGCCATAGGTAGCGTCAATCAACATATGACGGTCCCTAGCTTCTTGTATAATCCGCTTGATCGGAGCAGACTCCGGACTGACGATGGAGATAATTCGGTTGGCCGACACGATATTGCCGAAACCAATATTGATCAATTTGATTGCCATATTCAGGTCTTTCCCCCTATACATGTGACTATTGCAGCCGTGCCGCTACCAGGTAGCTACTCGATGTTTGCAGCCTGCTCACGAATTTTTTCCAGCTCCGCCTTCATCTCGACGACTAAATTAACTAGCGTAAGATGATTAGCCTTGGAGCCAATCGTGTTGACTTCCCTGTTCATTTCCTGGATTAAAAAATCAAATTTGCGACCGGCTGGCTCGTCCGACAGCAGTAATCCCCTGCATTGCCCAAAGTGACTTTGAAGCCGGGTAAGCTCCTCATCAATACTGCTGCGATCCGCGAATAAAGCAATCTCCATTCCGAACTTATGCTCATCAAGCGTAAATGAACCATCCTGAAGCTCAATAAGTCTGTGTTTTAGCCTGTTACGGTAGTCGCTCACAACATGAGGAGCCAGCACAGTCATTTCATGATGCAGGGATTCCAAACGCGAAATACGGGATTCCACATCCTGCGCCAAATGCCCGCCTTCTCGTCTTCTCATGTCCAGCAGTCCCTGCAATGCTTCATTCAGAGCTTGCTGAAGCTGCTCTCCCCAGCCCTCTTCGTCTCCATTACAAGCCTCACCAGGCTCACCCAGAACGTCAGGCAACGCAAGAATGTCGCTTATACCCAACGTTCCCTTCACGCCGTACCGATCCGCCAGCTGCTCCGCTGCATGCAAATAAGCCTGCACTACAGTGTCATTCAACCGTGCGGCGGGTATCTGTTCTTCATCACGTTCCCTGTGAATGAAGACGTCGACACGGCCGCGCTTGATTTGCTGTTGAACCGTTCTTCTCAAGCCATCTTCATAACGAGTCCATTCGCGCGGGATCCTCATCATCACTTCGCAATAGCGGTGATTCACCGATTTCAGCTCCAAGCGCACTTTATAGCCTTCATAATGAAGGATGGCTTGACCGTATCCGGTCATACTCAATGACATCGGCATCACATCCATTATACTATTGTAATTGATTATTATAGTCGAAACAAGGGGGCTTGCACACGGCCGGATTTTTGCCATACATAAGAAGTCAGCTCCGCCGTCATTTCATAGAACATAAATGGAGTCATTAAATAGATACCGTTAAAATGCTCCATCGCCGTATCCAGCAGTTCCTTGGCAATGGTCACGCCCATTGCGCGGCCTTCTGCACCCTCCAGACCAGACATACGCGCACGAACCTCGTCGGACAACTGAATGCCGGGCACCTCGTTGTGCAAGTACTCCGCATTGCGCCCGCTGGCCAGCGGCATAATACCGATAAAAATCGGCACCTCCAAATGACGAGTCTGTTCCGCCATGGATATAATCAGTTCGCGGTCGTAAACGGGCTGGGTCATAATGTAATCCGCGCCGGAAGCAATTTTCTTCTCCAGCCGCTGCACAGCTTTGCCCAAATGCTTGACATTGGGATTAAAAGCGGCACCCACCACAAAATTAGCTTTTTGCTTGAGTGGCTTGCCGGAAAAAGCGATACCGTCATTCAACTGCTTGATCATACGTATAATTTCAAAAGAAGTCATATCATACACCGAGCTGGCACCAGGCAGATCACCGAACCGCGCCGGATCTCCTGTAACGGCCAATACATGATCAATGCCCAGCGCATCAAAGCCCATCATATGGGACTGGGTACCAATCAGGTTACGGTCACGGCAGGCAATATGAATTAACGGGCGCAAGCCCGTTTCAAGGCTCACCAAATGTCCAAGCGCCATGTTGCTCATGCGAGTAACCGCAAGTGAATTGTCTGCCAGCGTAAGCGCGTCGGCCCCGGCCGCTTTCAGTGCCTGTGCCCCCTGCATGAACCGTGTAATGTCCAGATCGCGCGGAGGATCAAGCTCTACAATCACCGTATGCCGTTCCTTGACCAATTCCACAATGTTGGGTTCGCTGGCGTTTCTACCGTTGCCCCGTTCCCCTTCACGTGCAATCTGTTCCGGCTCAGCCACAATGACTGGCGCATCTGTCCGTATCTCTCTTGGAGCCAGAGGAGGCGGCTGCAAACCATTCAAAGCTTTTGAAATCGCTGTGATATGCTCTGGTGTGGTGCCGCAGCAGCCACCGATGATTCTCGTACCCAGCTCTACGAAGGAAGCAGCGCATTCCCCAAAATATTCAGGCGATGCACCATACACATAGTGACCATCCACATAATCCGCCAGACCCGCATTAGGATATACGGACAGCGGTACAGACAGCGGACCGTCCAACTGCTCCATCACACTCATAATCCCCTGTGGGCCAGAGTGGCAGTTAAATCCGAGGATATCCGCCCCTTCATTTCGCAGCACCGTAAAAGCCTCCGCCACCGAAAATCCATCCTGTGTACGCCCTACCTGATCGACCGCAAACTGACAAATCACCGGGATATTACTATATTTACGTACACCACGAAGGGCAATGCGCACTTCATCCAGCGAATAGAACGTTTCGCACAAAATGCCGTCCACCCCTTCGGAGAGAAGTGCATCAATCTGCTGATCATAGTTACGTGCCAGCTCTACCTTTGATATATTAAGCCGTTTGCCACCGCATATGGAGCCTACCGCACCCACCACATAGTGCTCCGGGCCAGCCGCTGCTCTGGCAATTCTCACCCCGGCACGGTTAATTTCTTCCACCTTGGATTCCAGTCCGAAGCGGGCCAGCTTATAATCGTTTGCAGAAAACGTATTGGTCTCCAGCAACCGTGCTCCCGCTTGTACATATTGACGATGCACGTCTGATATGACGTCAGGCGACGTGATATTCAGCTCTTCGTAAGACGTATTTACCGGAAATCCAAGCTGATATAAAAAGGTTCCCATTGCGCCGTCTCCGACAATAATTTCACGATCCAGCACAGTACGCAAATCCGGTTTCATGTCCTCTTCTCCACCCCGCTCTTTATTTTCATACTAATGTAACATAAAGAGACTGCAAACATAAGCCAAAAACAAAAAAAGCCGCCCCACTCCCCATTATTATGCGATCAGGAGCGAAGCAACTTGACTTATCATTGCTATTTTCTATTACCTTTATTGCAATTTTCCATCAGCAGAATGAAGAGAGAATGCGTAAAAAATTCCTTTTTTATTCACTTTACCCACAATAGAGGGCGTCCCCTTTTGTTTTTTGGAAAATGTATATGCATTCCCTTGGATTTCAACATTATAATCGGATAAGTTAATGTTAAATAACAGTTGGACCTTGGGCTTGACCAGCTTCAAAGCTTCAGAGGCCGTATATTTAGGGCTGGTAAACGACTTTTTGAAATCCGCGTCATCGTTCCAGTCCACCCCAAAGGTTGATACAGCCAGCACTTTGCCGGTTACTGCGCCAATTTTGACCTCACTCGCCTCGTTTGCATCCTCAAACGACCAATAAGAAAGCCCCTTTGCCTCGTCCTTGTAACGTGAAGCATGCTGCACCGTGATACGCTGTCCGATAACGCGCTTGAAGCTGTTCGCTGCACGGTTTAGCAACACAGGGTCCACCTGCTTCAGCGGGTAGTCGGCATTAATAGTGATGCTGTTGCCGCGATCCACATCAACGTACAACGAGGAAGCCTTTTCCCCTGCACCCCAGAATACCCAATAATTCGAAGGCTTGTTAGACTGGTAAGGGGATTTGACCCGCCAGAATGCCTCAAATTGCATAGGACGCTTGCTGTCAAACGCTTTGGCGCTGTTCAGCACTTTAGTTTTGAGTGGCGCATCCATCGCCTTTGCCAAGCTGCTTATTTTATATCGAACGGTTGTAGAATCCACTCTGTTTTTTTCCTTATTATATTCCGTCTGAAACGTAGCTGTCCCATCCTCCAGCCCGCCCTCGACAATCCAGGTTTTACCCATATCCGTCACATCGTCAAATTGAAATGCCGTCTTCGTACCGATGAGTTCTTGTACTGCCTTTTCCAAACGGTTCACGACAGTAGGGGTTAACGAGCCGACCTGCTTATCAGTCGTTTTTTCCATAGTAGCAGGAACGGTCGCGGCCTGAGCCGGAAGCGCGGCGACTACAAATATAAGGGCTGCAAACGCTGAAATCCAACGAAATTTCCGCACCATGAACGGCCTCCTTATCGTTTTCTCATTTTCTATATTATACATGGTTCAGACGTCAAAAAAAGACAGAATGTTGCTTCGCTCCCCGCATTTCCTACATTTTATACGAAAAAAGGCGAAAAAAAGAAGACCCGCTAAGGTCTTCATCACACTTATCCCAATCTTCCTCTATCGCATGCTGTATTCGCTTATTTCAGGACAAACGTCCATCGTACACAACCTCAGCCGGACCTGTCATATATACATGATTGTCATTCTCGTTCCATTCGATATCCAGATCTCCGCCCTTCAGGCTGACAATCGCGCGGCGGTCGCTGTATCCGTTCAATACAGACGCCACAAGCGTAGCACAGGCTCCAGTTCCACATGCCAACGTAGGCCCGGCTCCCCGCTCCCATACTCTCATGTCAATGTGGTCCCGGCTTCGTACCGTAGCGAACTCGACATTTGTTTTTTTAGGGAACAGCGGGTGGCATTCCAGCTTCGGCCCCCAGGCTTCCAGATCAAAGCCAGATGCATCCTCAACATAAATGACACAGTGCGGATTGCCCATGGATACAGCTGTAAAACGAAAGCCGCTGCCTCCAGCTTCGATGGACTGGTTGATGACACTAGCCAGATCCAGCGTGGTTGGAATTTTCAAGCCATCCAGAATCGGTTCTCCCATATCGACCTTCACTTGACGTACAAGTCCGTCCACTACGGTCAATTCGACCTGCTGCACACCTGCACCCAGCGTTTCAATCGTGATCTGCTCACGGTTGATATGCTTGCGGTCATACACATATTTGGCTGCACAACGGATGGCATTTCCACATTGCTCAGCCTCCGAGCCGTCCGAATTGATAATGCGCATGCAGAAATCCGCTTTTTCAGATGGCAATATATATACCAGACCGTCAGCGCCGACACCAAAATGTCGGTCACACAGCCGAACAGCCAATTCCGAAGCTTCAGGCGGCAATTCCTGATACCCAAACCAAACGATAAAATCATTACCCAATCCGTGCATTTTTGTGAATTCCATAGCTTCCCCCCGCCGTTGCTGCTAATCTCATGCTCCTTATGAAGCTTTGGTTCCATGATAGCATACGGGGCAAAAAGGGAAAAGTGATGCATATAGGTCTGTTCCCGGCTTGAGCCGGGAGCTTACGCCGAAAACTTCGTGCGTCCCGGAGCGAAGCGCGTATGCCCGCCACGACGACGGTTGCGTCTGCCGCCCCATACGCTTCCCGCCCCCATCAGGAAGGTCGGAATGCCGGCAGCGACAATGGAAAGCGCCCATTCGCGGAAGCCGAGCGGAACCGTTTTGAAAATAGGTTGCAGTACAGGTACGTACATAACCACCAGCATCAGTACTACCGAAGACAGCACGGCAAGTACGAGATAACTATTTTGAAATGGATTGCGGTGGAAAATAGAACGGGAACTGCGGCAATCGAACACATGAATGAGCTGTGCCAGTACCAATGT
>NZ_JTHP01000106.1 GCF_000943545.1 Paenibacillus terrae | reverse complement strand
GGCTGGCGCACAGGGCGCGCAGCCTCTTTTCCCCATCCTATCAGAGTGTAACTCCACATTACTGAAATTATCTTCTACACATAGAAGGCTTCAAGCTGACGCACAATTTCTGCCTCGTCATGCTCTACCACCTGCTGGTGCTGCGATTTAGAGAACAATTGCTCAATCTGCACCGGGAACTCCTGCTTAATGTCCACCAGACGGATCGCTTCATCGAATTTGGCAGGGTGCGCCGTTGCAAAGGTCACACATACTTCTCCATCGCCATTATACGCCTCATACGCGGCGATACCGCAAGCCGTATGCGGGTCCAGCAAATAGCCATATTCGGCTTTGTATTTGCTAATCAGTTCCAGACACTTTTCATTCGAAGCGCCCAGGGCTTCAAAATCCTGCTGTACGCGTTTTAAATCTTCCGCACTGATCACAATCCGTCCTTCGGTTTTGAGGGTATTCATGTATTCAGTTACCTTCGCTGCATCTTCTCCAAGGAAATAGTACAGATATCTTTCGAAATTGCTCGCCACCTGAATGTCCATGGAAGGACTATACGTGCTTTTGAAGCCGCCTGGTTTGTATTCGCCTGTCTTCACGAAGCGCTCCAAAATATTATTTTCATTCGTCGCAATGATCAGCTTATGGATTGGCAAGCCCATTTTCTTCGCAAGAAAGCCGGAAAAGATGTTGCCAAAGTTGCCGGATGGCACGCTGATATTAATCTTCTTCGTACCCGCAGTCTCCTGTGCCCGGAAATAAGCATAGAAGTAATATACAGTTTGCGCCAAAATACGCACAAAGTTAATCGAGTTAATCGCCCGCAGATGATGTTTTCCTTTGAAATCCAGATCGGCAAACAGGTCCTTGATGACTTTTTGACAATCGTCAAAGTTCCCTTTTACGGACAGGTTCAGTACATTTTTATCGTCAACGGTCGTCATTTGCAATTCTTGTACCTTACTCACTTTTTGGTGTGGGTGCAAAATACAGATTTTAATGCCTTCCTTGCCACGCACGCCCTGAATCGCTGCCGCCCCGGTATCGCCCGAGGTTGCGCCCAAAATGTGAATGATCTCATTCTGCTTTTTGGACACGTAGGAATAAAATTCACCCATAAATTGCAACGCCACATCCTTGAACGCAAACGTCGGACCGTGGAACAGCTCCAAAATATATAGGGAATCGTTGATCTTCTTCACTGGCGTGACTTCGGGATGACGGAAGCTCGCATAGCTGCGCTCCACCAGCTGCTCCAAATCTTCACGAGGAATTTCATCATTGATATACAGCGCAAAAACTTCCAGCAGCAGCTCTCTGTAGCTCAATGTTGCCCATTGCTCCAGCGTAGCTGCCGACACCACCGGAATTTGCTCCGGTACCATCAGACCTCCATCGTCAGCTAACCCCATGAGCACTGTATCAATAAATCCTTTGGCTTCTACTCCACCTCTAGTGCTTATATATCTCATATCCATCCCCCAATAAAAATTCAATTCGAAATTTTTGTCGAATATATTATTGTCTATAATACCCTGTCGCGGTGCTGTAACCAAGCCCTTTTTAAATATTTTAAGAACTTTCTCCTACTTTACCATACCCCGATGTCCCAAGCACCTGTAATCCACAGGCAATCGGGGCATCAGTAACAGGCTGTGAGTATGGAAAAAAGGAGGTTGCTCCCGTGATTATGACCCTGAAATCGAGAGTGAAGCCAGCTTGAGCGAAGGTGAAGTGCAGCTTCCCGTAAAACGCAAATCGTTGCCAATTTCCTCAATCTGCTGTAACACGTCAAAGAAATTACCGGATACGGTAATCTGATTGACTGCTCTGACCACTTTCCCCTGCTCAATCAAGTATCCCAGACAAGCCAGCGAAAAATTACCGGACGCCGTATTCGTACCTGCATGCAATCCTTGCAGCTCCACAATCATCAAGCCGCGATCCGTCTTGCGAATCATGTCCTCCAAGGTAGAAGAACCGGGAGCCACATACAGATTATGATAAGAGACACCGATTTTACCGTTGTAGCCGCCTTTAGAAGCATTGGATGTACTTTGTACTCCGGCTTTGCGGGCTGTCTTGCGGTTATGGAAGTACGTGAGTAATTCCCCGTCCTTGATAATCTCGTTGCGACGTGTAGCACTACCTTCAGCATCGAATGTGCTGCCTGCCGGAACATTTTCCATCAGCGGATCATCCACCAGCGTGAGCTTGGTGTTTGCCACCTTTTCCCCTAATTTCCCTGCTAGACGTGAGAAGCCTTTATCCACTGACTCCGCTGAAAATACCGATGTATACGCAGCCAGCAATTGCGCTGCTGCATCATGACGGAAAATGACCGGATAGTTATCCGATTGAATCGTGTGAGCACCCAGCTTGGAAACAGCCTCTTTTACGGCTTTATGCGCCACATCTGCAATATTGATTTCTTCCACACTCCGCAGGGAATAATCATGCCAGCCCCCGGTAACCGTCTCGTCATTTTCTTTGGCAATCACGTAGACATAAGCGGTCGCCAGACTTTTGCGGCGATGACAGTGCAGCCCTTTCGTGTTCACAATCAGGACTTCATTTTCACGAATGCTGACTGAGCAATGTCGAGCCATTACAATCCGTGGATCTGCGGCAAGCGCTGTACGTTCCATTTCTAACGCAGCCTCAATGAGAATTTCAGGAGCCGTGTCAGCTAACGCGGCGGCATGGGCAGGCTGCTCCGGATAGCTTACTGAGCCTTTGAACAGTTCATCCTGTTCCTCGCTCTCCAATATGTCCGCGTTGCTGTGTGCTTCCTCCAATAAAAAGTCGATCACGTCCGGCTCCAGCTTCTCCGTAGAGGCATAACCCATTTTCCCGTCGATAACACCCCGGAAGGAAAGCCCACCATTTTCAACAATCGTGTATTGGTCAATTTCCCCCTTCAGTACCTTTACCGAGGTAGAACGTCCATTTATATAGTAGATTTCCATATCCGCGTAGCCGATTTCCCGACCTTTCGTGAACAATGCTTCCTGAAATTGCTGAATATTCATCGCCTATTCCCCCTTCCGTCCGCCAACGGTCATTTCGGACACTCGAATTGTTGGCTGTCCGCAGTTGACCGGAAGACTTCCGCTGACCGAGCCGCACATCCCCTGACCATGATCCAGATTGTTACCGACCATATCAATATTTTGCAGTGTTTCAATCCCTTTTCCGATCAGCGTTGCGCCTTTGACCGGCTCGGCAATCTTGCCGTTGCGAATCATATATGCCTCTTCAACCGCAAAATTAAACTCGCTCGTCGAAGTATTCACCGAACCGCCGCCCAGCGATTTGGCATAGATCCCGTACTCCGTATTCGCAATGATTTCTTCACGTGTGGAATCTCCGTTAGCAATAAACGTATTGTTCATGCGGGAAGCAGGCGCGAATTTATAGGATTGTCTTCGTCCTGACCCCGTCGCAGGTACACCCATCTGGCGCGAGCCCATTCGGTCGATCAGATAACCTTTTAAAATACCGTTCTCAATCAGTACGTTGCGCTGTGTCGGCGCTCCTTCATCATCTATATTCAGCGAGCCCCACGCGTTCTGAATGGTTCCATCATCCACAGCCGTGACGAGCGGCGAAGCCACCTGCTGCCCAATCTTATTCGCAAACACGGACGTTCCATGTGCCACCGCCGTAGATTCCAGCCCGTGACCACACGCCTCGTGGAAAAGAACGCCGCCAAACCCGTTCTCGATCACGACGGGCAGTCTGCCGCTAGGCGCGTATCCCGCTGTTACCATTGTGGTCGCAATACGAGCTGCGTGTCTTGCATTTTCTTCGATATCCAGATTCTCCAGGAATTCAGTCCCTGCATAAGCTCCCGGCCCGCGAAAACCGGATTGTCTATGCTCCCCAGCTGTCGCAATGGCGCTTATTCTCATGCGTGTATACGTGCGGGTATCCTCCACCAACAGCCCGTTGCTATTGGCGATCAGCACGTTCTGGATCGAGTTGCTAATCCCAATGGAAGTTTGCGTGATGGAAAGATCGTATTGGCTTGCCGCCTCATGCGCACGTCTCATCATGTCGATCTTGGCGCGTTTCTGTGATCCGTCAGGAATGATGGCAATGGGATGGTGATTAGGGATGGCATGGGGATGGAGTGTGATCGGTTGTGTACCTGCCGCTCCAACTCCGCGAATGGCCTTGGCAGCCGATTTGGCCAGTCGAATCAGGCTCTGCTGGCTCATGTCACTGGTGTAGGCGTACACCGAAAAATGCTCCTTCATGATCCGAATACCAATCCCGAAATCCCGGCCTGACAGCGCCGTATCCACGACCCCCCCGGTCATGCCCAGTTGTCCATTGGTACGGTCCTCGACGAACACCTCTGCAAAATCTCCGCCCGTCTCCAACGCGGCTTGCAGCATATTCTGAATCTGTGTTGGATGTATCATCACGTTCCTCCTCGTTTTTGCCATGTTTCTTATTGTACGGTTATTCGTTCAAGATAATATGCGGGTTCATTTCCCATAACTTTACTATACATGATGTGGGAGTGGGTGTAACTACGTGAGCGGCGGTGTGCTTGGGTGGAGTGAAGATTTATGCGGGGGGGATTAGGGGAGAAATGAGAAAACCCGATTAGACCCTGAAGGGTCATGTCGGGTTTGGATTGGGGAGGCAGTACATGCAACTAAGACCGCTACGTAGACGGATCATTCTTCCGATCGCTGCGCTTCTTCAAAACGATTCCGTCCCCTCCGTTGCTATACTTGGGTTTGCTTCATTTTGTTTGCCAAAATACTTTTTTTCAAACGAACTTTAAACAATTCCCTGCGTAAATCCAGTTCCATGATATGAAGATGATCGGCCGCTTCTTTGACCGTTTCCATGTGCAGTACGCTTGCCTTTTGAGAAATAATAGACAATGCATCCAAAATAAGCTTTGTGCATGTTTTAAGTCTCTCTATGTGTTCGTCTTCCTGCTGTACCAAGCTCTCATATTGATCAGCCGTATTTTCGGATGGCTCCGTATGTTCCTCGCTCTTTGGCTGTTTCGGTTGAGTATCCAAGTTATCATCTCCTTTATATAAGCAGTGTAGCAAAGGATGGTACTAGATGTGGTACGTGGATACGTAGCAATGGTAGGAAAATAATAGTGACCTAGATGAATTAATTCTGGAAGATGTAGGACGAAAAATATCGGAAGACATTAAAATAAACTTATGATACTCTAAACCCTTGTATAGCAAACATGCAATACACTTCTCATGTGTCGAGACAGCGAAAGGGATATATTCCTTTTAATTATATATATTACCTATAGTTATCAAAATCCGATCCTTCTCACAACACCCCCTTTTTCCAGATGATGCCCGTTCTCCCTTCGCTTCTATTGATCCCACTAATTCCATATGAGCCTGTATTAATTTACACAAATCCATGATCACGGTTAAATCGTCCCTCTTCCTGACTTGGAAAGGCAATTGCTCAAAATTACTGTCATCTTCCTCTCTTCCCATACCTCTCCTAATTCCAGAAATACACATTGTAAATACCCCAACCAATGGGTCATTTTGTAAACTAAATCTCTCTTTTAACCGATAAATACATATGCTGGGTTGTTTTAAAATATATCTCTTGTTCCTCAAGCTTGAATACCAAATGGATTAATCCAAACCCTAGCATAAGTAAAAAAGAAAGGTGTGAAAAGTATGGAGCATATGGATGAACGAATCATCCGTTTAAAGCATCAGGCCCAAAGCAATTCCCAGACCTCCACGTCTCCACCAACGCTTTCTCAAGAAAAAGTGACCCAATCGATTGCTGCTGGTTCGATTGAGTTATTCCAAGGAACGATGGAATTTGAACCGCTTGTCCTTACTGAATATGGAGTATCGACGATGATGCCGAAGGGATTTTCGACTCTACCCGAGCATATCGCCAAAGTGAAATATCTGGTAGAAGCACGTCCCAAATATATGTATTCAGACCCCGCCTACGATACCAGTCTAGGCTTTAATCACACCGAACAGCCTCTTCAAGATGATCAGGTTCAAGAAATGAAGGATGCCATGATTGGCATGATTAAGAGCGTTCAACCTTCTGCGGATTGGATCAATGATGGGGTGAAAGATGTACATGGACATCACGTAGGATATTTCAGCTTTGTAGGTCCCGGACTCGGTGGAAACATCTACACGTTGATGTATTTCATTGCGCTTCGGAATCAGATGTTGCTCTGTAATTTCAATTGTAATGAAAAGGAACGACGAATTTGGATGCCATTAGCTTTGGGAATGATGGAAAACCTAAAAATCCTTGAATCCTGATCCGAGAGGAGATCACAATCATGAGTGCTAAACCCATTACGTATGATCAGTTGGAAGTTACTCCTTTTGAGTTTAGCCAACTGATCCATATTCGTGTGGAACAGAAACTGAACGAGCATGCCAAGCTGACCCTAACGGGAAGAATTCCAGAAAAACTGAAAGAAAGCTATATAAAAAACAATTATGAGTCCCAACCCATTGAGCTTAAACAACGTGTAGCAGGCGATACAGTAACGTTGTTCAGCGGAATCGTGACAGATATTCATTTAGAGGTTGTCAAAGGCGTGTATTCCATGACGGTTGAGGCCTTGTCGTGGACTTATCTACTGGATATCCAACTGAAGAATACCTCCTTTCAGCATTCGAACATGACCTACAATGAATTGATTGCACAGACCATAGCTTCTTACTCCGGTAGTCAGTTTATGAATATGATTTCCTCCAATCATCGTCTGGGCAGTTATGTTCTTCAATATCAGGAGACAGACTGGCAGTTTCTGCAGCGAATGGCTTCCCGTTTTCAAGCTTGTCTCCTCCCTGCTCCCTATTTTTCGGCCCCCACCTTTTATTTTGGTGTGCCGCAAGAGAAGCCAGGTGGGGAAATTCAGGTTTCTTCCTTTACCGTCCGAAAACCGTTGAGCCAATTTCGTCATCTGACCGAAAATCATGTTCAGGGACTACAGGCAGCCGATTCGATTGAATATGAGGTTTACAGCGATCAGTTACTGGATTTGGGGTCACAAGTTACGTTTCGGGGAAAAGAATTATGGGTGCGTGAGGCATGGATGACCATGCAAGACAGCATTTTAAAGCTTCGTTATCTCCTGACACCCCAAGCGGGTCTAGCTTTTGCCCCGACATACAATATGGCGATCATCGGATTATCGTTGCAAGGAAAGGTGCTCAGCGTTCATCGTGACCGGGTTAAGGTTCATTTGGAAATCGACAACACACAGGATGAAGCAAAGGCATTCTTATTCCCTTATTCTACGACCTATGCATCCGAAGATAATACAGGCTGGTACTGTATGCCTGAAGCCGGGGACAGCATTCGAATTTATTTTCCGAATCAGCACGAAGAAAAGGCCATGGCGATTAGCTCCATTCGCAGAGAAAATCCACCTGAGCAAACAGGCTCTAGGGGTGGAGGAACGCTCATGGTTGCCGAACCTGTGGACCCGATGTGTAATCCAGATATCCCCTATTTAAAAACTAAGTTTGGACAAATCATTAAATTCACACAACAAGGAATTGATATCATTTCTAGTGAGGGCTCATCCATCCATCTGTCGGACGATGGCATCATTACCGTATCCAGCAGCCAAAAAATCCAATTCGTCGCGGGAGAAGAAATTCACATGGAGGCTCCCACAATCAAAATCGAAGCGGAGCAGATGATCTCCCTCAATTGTAAGGGGAACACCATTGAAATTAGCAACAATGACATCAACATCCGTGGTACGCAAGTGAAGATGAACTGAGCGAGGGTAAAGCTATGACAAGAAAACAGGAAGCCTGGGTTCATTTTAAAGAACAGGTAGCAGCCCCACTCATGGCAGAGCAGGTGCGGAAGCTACATCACTATTATGGGCAACACCGGGATGAATTGGAAGAAAATCTATTGCAATCGCTCCAATCGCTGTGGAATAAAATCGCGTTTGAGCAGCTTCACGGGGGCAAAGGCTCTATTGGATATGTCATTTGCTCAATGCTGCGCTCATCCATACACCTGGGTACGTATACCAATCGACTGGATGCGTATGATAGCACTTGGTTTTTAGATCCGCCCCCCTGCTCCAGTCCTTATGATACCCGCTGGGCATTCTCTCCTTTGGAAGAATGTGTACATGCCCTGCATGCCAAAAGGCGTGAATATCAAGGGGCTATTCATCCACAGCAAATTGAGCAACTGGCCTTACAATCAGCATCTCTGTACCATCGCTATGTATTTCATTTATTTCATAGGGTGATACCCCGACTCGTTCAACAGAAAGAGTTTATCCAGCTTAGGAAAGAGAACCATTTTGAAATCCGGGTAGGCGAATATTTGGATACGAGCGAGACCGTGTATGTGCAGGAACCTATACCGACGGATGCAAAGACAATTCGACGCTGGATGGAGAAAAGAAATGAATTCGATTATGTCTACCGTTCGATCTCATCCGCCGACTGCTCTCAGGGCAACTACACGGACATGGATTTTCGTTACACGCATTTCAAAGAGATGGATTTTAGCAAGAGCGATATGAATGCAGGACTATGGATGGGTACACGTTTTGAACAATGCAATTTGAAAGAAACGAACGTTCAAGGAAGTATCTTGTACGACGCTGTATTTTCCCGTTGTCATTTGGGGGGAGCTAACTTTTCGGCAACCGTTGGCAACCAACATACATGGGATGAACAGGCTTGCCAGTTTTATGGTATGGAAGGAGTGGATTTTTCGGGCTCAGATTTATCAGGAGCTTGTTTCCGTCATGCCAGATTGGAAGGCGCTAATTTTGTGGACGCTCAATTGGAAGGAACCGATTTCACAGGAGCTGTACTGAAGGGAGCCTTATTCTCAGCAAGTGCAGCCAAGCAAGGAAACTGGAGTGACCAGCAACGGAATGAAATTCGGTGGCTAACCGCTGAACCCTCAACCCATTAAGAGGTGATGTACAAGCTATGGATTATTTTATGCTAAGACAGGATCCAAGAGAGATAGACAGCTTAACTTTTATAGGCATATCTCATCGGGAATTGATGGGAAAGCTTACGTCTGAGAACCCCACTGCTTTGTATGTGCGAAGCACGGAGACTGCCGAGTACATGGATTATATGGAACGACCAGCTGTATTCATTTCCAATCCCTTATATCGGATGGTGAAGAAATATGTTCCGACCCTGGAACTAGGATTAGCTGTATTCATAGATCAGACCCATGGGGATCAAAAGTTGTACTGGTCTTTAGAAGATATGGAAGGCAGTGATTGTATATCGGGGAATAGTCAGCTTGACAAGCTCGGATTCATCACGCAGCTGATACTGGACGAAACCAAAATACCGGAGCAGCCGTTATTCCAAGTGGTTCATAGGCAACAGCGCTTTACCATTGTGCGTCTCGATCTGGTGGAAAGTTTGCTTCGACGTGGGATATGCGGATTTCATTTACAAACGGTAGATACGGTGAGAGGAGAACAATAAGTATGGCGCAAATTCAAGATTCAGGTCAACAAGATGGAAAATATGTGGTTAGAGGAACGCCCATTCAGTGTTCTTGCGGGAGTGCCAAGGATGTCCTGAACTTACCATTCAGTCATCATGTTTACGTGGGAGAGGCGCCTGCCATGAGGGTAACGGATTGTGTTGTCGGTAAGAATATCATCTCGTTCGGGGCCTGCAGCAGTTCAAGTAACCCCGATGCAAAAGAAGAGGTCGAAGAACGAAAATGGGTTGTATTCTCGGAAACCAAGGTCATTGATAAAGCAGCGACAGGGATGCTAGCCTGTACACCTGTCATCCCGCCTGGACAGTCACGCTGGATCCAGCCCCAAGATCATGTACTTATTAATAATGAGCCTGCTTTACTGGACTGTGCAACTTTAGTTTGTAGTAACGGCGGCACCATTACCATTGAAAAAAAGTAACCTGATCTGAGTCTCATAAGCACGGATAGAAAGGAGGGTGCAGATGAGCACCTTTGAACTCACACTGGCTAGCCGGGAGATCAGGCTTGTCTGGCCATACGAACTGGAAGCGGTGACTTCATTTCAAGTCATCCGTCAGGTCAACGATCATGCGCATATCCGATTTACCGGTATCATTCCCGACGCACATCTTGAGAAATACATAGAGACCGTGAGTTCTCAAGACTCGATTCAAGTATTTCAGAAAAATGGATCGCGGGATATCCCCATTTTTAGTGGAATGGTGTCGAACATGTCGATTCATGCCGTAAGAGATACGTATGTGGCAGAAGTTGAAGGTATCTCCCACACCTTTGATCTGGATGTAAAGCGTAGGTCCCAGAGCTATCAAAATCGGAGCACAACCTATGACCAGGTCATCCGTCAAGTGATTGCTCCTTATCCCGGAAGCGATTATATAGATATGGCGCATAGCAGCCAAACGGTGGGTAAGTTTCTGATGCAGTACGAGGAGACCGATTGGCAATTTATTAGGCGGTTAGCCTCTCATACCGGGGCTGTACTAGTGCCTGATGTGACCTTGCTCCGACCTGCTTTCTGGTTCGGTATGCCTGAACTCGACCCGCCGATAGAACTGAGTGCGACCTCGTATGGAGCAAGCAAGAACCACCGAAAACATATAACCTACGAGGTAGAGAGCAAACAACTACTGTCTTTGGGTCAGCTTGTCCGGTTCAAGGGACAGGAAATGGTGGTTGCTGGATCTGTCATTGAACTCGACAGGGGGATTATACGTATGCGTTATACACTGGCTCCCCCTCAAAGTATACGTCAGCCCAAACAATATAATCCGCTATTGACAGGGTTATCTCTGGACGGAAGAGTGATCAAAGTCCACCGAAAAATGATCCAATTACACCTGGATATTGATCAAGAGGAACCACCGGAAAGTAACAGTTGGTTTCCGTATTCCGGGGAAGGGAATAACGCTTGGTATACGATGCCGAAGGTTGGAGGAAGAGTACAGCTCTATTTTCCCGACTCTAATGAAAATCATGCCTTTACCACCAGTGCAACACGCGGTGCAGGAGAAAAGATGCAAAGCCATCCCAAAATGGGAAATCCGAATGTAAAGTCGTTTGTGAATGACAGTGGCAAAACGATGGAATTGGCAGAGCGTAACATCTCTTTCACAACAGGACCCGTCTCGATTATAATGGACGAACAAGGTGTAAAATTGGATAGCCCGGCTAAAATTGTGGTGAAGACCAGCGAAGAGTTATCTCTGGGCCTTCCCTTGCCTGGTGGTGATACGGAGTCTACCCCCACTCCCCTCATTACCGTGAAGGCTGAGAAAAGCCTCAGTTTCATGCAAGGAGGCTTTACGGGGCTGGAGATCGAAGATCTGCATAAAATGCTGTCCAACAAAACCTACATCGAAGGAACTTCCACCGAAACGGTCGCCTATCCCCCCATTGTATCTGAAGGTCAGGCTGAGGCGCAGCAAGCGACGCAAAAACTGGAGCAATACAAGCTGAGCGAGGAACGGAAATCCAAAGGCGCACTGAATATTCTCGGCGGCCTGATGAATACCATTGTGGGTGCAGTTACCGTTGCAGCAGGGGTAGCCGCGGTCGGCGTTGGTGTTGCTTTTGGCTGGACAGGTGTGGGACTCGTACTCGCCGGGGCAGGAGCAGTGGCTATCGCCGCAGGAGCGTATACGGCAGCATCGGGAGTAGCCGATATCGCGGAGGGTGTGCAAGACTACAATTATGGTAGCAAGGGAGACACGCAAACCCCTGCCTTTAACTTTGTAAGAGATACGCTGTTTGATGGAAACGAAGAAGCCTATCGGATGTCTGTGGATATCGCCATGATTACAGGCGGGCTAGCCGCAGAATTTGTAGCTCCCTTCTTGGTATTGTCGTCCGTTCTTGGCACGAGTAAAATGATGAATCGCACGAACAGTAGTCAAAAACCAGCATCCTCGTCCAAACCTACGCCTACTCAAAAAGGAGGGCCAGGTGTAAACAGGCCGATTGACGAATTTGATGATACACAGATTTATAATGGGGCAAATGTTAATAGATCTAAGGAGCCTCCTAAAACAACGGGTACAAGTAATTCTGTTGCAGGGAGAGGTAGAAATGCAGTACAAATAGAATATCGAAGTGATAACTTATCTGAGATGGTAGCTCAACAAAGATTAAAAGACAATGCAAAAGACGCTCGAAACTATGCAGTTTTTGAATATGAGAAGCCAGATGGCTCAATTGGTTACAAAACTGCTCATAGTGAAGGACGAGGTGGAAGGCATTCAGAAAAAGTGATCCATGATTATTTAAAGGAAAATGAGATTGATCCTTCTAAGGTAAAAAGAATTTATTCTGAAAGACAATTTTGTGATCTGGAAGGTCATGATTGCAGTGATTTAATAGCCCGGAATTATCCGCATGCTGAAACTTCTTACTCTTTTCCTTTTGACACCAAAGAAGCTGCAATAGCCAGCAAAAAGAAATTAATGGAAGAAATGAAGGAATTGTTTAAATAAAGTCGACTAAAGGAGTGTGAATTTATTGGTCATTTCAAATGAGGAAATTAAACTTTTTTGGAATAATGAACTAATAAGGTACACAAAAGACGATTTAAGAAAATTTAAATTTAGTGAAGACACAATCCAATTTTTATGTGCTGTTGGATTACCAGATAAAAAGTTATCAAGTAAGATCATATTCAAGGAATTTTTTGATGCTGATCATTTTAAAGAGATAATTATCAATAATGATATATTTATTATAATTGGAAAACATACTGATGTAGATACAAGTTTGATTGTTAAATTAGATACTATGGAATTATATACAACACGCGACTTATCTAAAATAGTATTTATTAATTCAAATATAAAAAATTATTTAGTATTTGAACAACTATATCGAACACAATCCTCAAAAATAAAGGAACCGTTTGATGATGAAGAAAATTTGTTATTCGTCAAAAACCTAAAGACTATATTTTCAGGCATAGATTCCAAAGCTCTAGAAGACGGAACTTACTGGGATGGAGTACTTTTTCCATACGAGATTGGACTTTTTTAATTTATTCATCTTCAGTTAAACTTTTAAAGTTTACCTCAATCCAAAACCTTAGAAGCTTATTCCAACTTGAATCATGAGTTAGGAGTGAGCCTCGTTTTTC
>NZ_JTHP01000105.1 GCF_000943545.1 Paenibacillus terrae | reverse complement strand
TGTCGGCTAATGAAGCATCTAATTGGCTAAAAAAGATAAAGGTAAAATA
This sequence comes from Paenibacillus terrae, assembly GCF_000943545.1. GTDB lineage: Bacteria > Bacillota > Bacilli > Paenibacillales > Paenibacillaceae > Paenibacillus > Paenibacillus terrae_A. Next base: position 13,119 of record NZ_JTHP01000105.1, on the reverse strand, counting down.
AAAGACAAAACGTAGTAAAAACGACTATAATACTAGGAGATAGTCAATATATTTCGAGGTGAGAATGTGAAGCTCACATGAAAATCCTGCGAGCTTCGCACCCCAGATTTGTCGAAAACATGTCGATTGAGGTACGCTAAATAATGCTTAAATAGGGTCGATATGAACCATGATCTTGTAATTTTAATTACGTATAAATTAGAAGAGTTGATCGATTCAAAAGAAGTCAGCCTTCGATACCGCAATTTAGGAGATAACTAAAAAAAGAAAGTAGAGTATGTGAGGGCAAAAGAGTCTTAGGATATGGAAAGCCTGCTGATTCTGTAAGGTGCGAATGTGAAGCTCACATAAAAACCCCGGATCCTTCGCACCTCGAAATTTGTCGAAAAGGATTAGTATTCACTTTCTATAATAGAAGTCAAGGGTGGATTCAAGCTTTTTCAGCATCGTTTTCTGCGAAAATGTATGGAATTGATATCGTTAGGGTATCAATTTCTGTATTTTCGCTGTCGCACTCTGTATGGAGTGCGTGGATTGAAATTTCAACGCTCGACTGTTTCAATTCCGAAAGCAGGTACGTCGCACTCTGTATGGAGTGCGTGGATTGAAATTGACGGTTTCTACTGTCCTTACCGAACAGTAGCCAGAGTCGCACTCTGTATGGAGTGCGTGGATTGAAATTTGAGCCTTTGCAAAATGTGTAATATTGCTCTGAGTCGCACTCTGTATGGAGTGCGTGGATTGAAATAAGTCCGGTCAGTTGAGGAATTAAACACCATCGGTCGCACTCTGTATGGAGTGCGTGGATTGAAATTACATGGACAAGAAGGACAACACATTCCAGGTGGTCGTCGCACTCTGTATGGAGTGCGTGGATTGAAATAGATGAGGCAATCTATGAGAAGTTCGCTGTAAAGCCGTCGCACTCTGTATGGAGTGCGTGGATTGAAATTTCATATTGGGTTATAAAAAATTAGTAGCAGAATCGTCGCACTCTATATGAGAGTGTGGAATGACTCTGGTGATGCTTGGTTACAGAAGCTCTGCTGCTGCGAGCTGCTTGAGCACTGGCGGCGTAGCGATAAGAGGGCCTTTCGACCTGTTGCCTTTAATATAAGCTTTGACCTTGCGGGTATAGTAAACAACGCCTTGACCCCCCAATAACTGGATAGCCGCTCATGTCATCAGTTAGTGAAGTTTGTACATGTTTGCCAGTGCTGCTTGGCATGTTTCTCATCGTGAAGATGCAGGATGCCTTCTGAATCCAAAAATGCGAAAGGTGGTAGTGTAGTAGACATGGTTCATGTCCTCCTAATATGGTATTTCGAAAAATCAAAAAGGCCGACACATTGGCCGACCTGATCACTGAAGCGTTGCGCCTCGATTCGTCTTATTTGATTTTCCATATTACAAATTTACCACATCAGAAGTCCAATGGCGGGCCATTAAACGGACAATTTCCGGTCAAAAAGCGGACACGAATTATTTAGATGTGTTTGCTCTAAATTAAATGAGCTTTTTTGTGCATCAGGTACCTTGAGCTGATTAGATGTGTAAAAGACAAGTCCTACTAATATGAGAAAAATCGCCAAGATGATAATCAAAGTCCATATTATTATTATTTTCATTTCTAGTTACTCCATATATCCCAACGTATAATAAGTTCCGTCAGGATATCCAGTTGTGTCGAAACGGAAGCTGCCTGTTTGCCATTCATACCCTTTTATCGGCCCTACCCCATATGAGAAAACGGCTTCACCTTTAAAGCGGTTATTAATTATAGATTTGTTTCCATAGAGCAAAGTTGTTTGACATAACGGATTAATGTTTTTAGCTACATAGGCATTATAGGAGATAGCCTGAACAACTTTATCTTTTGATTTGTCATTAGAAAATGATCCGGTCGCTTTATATTCCAATAACTCTATTCCAAACAAGGTGGCAACTTGTGAGTACGACAGAGTTGCTTGTTGTACCGCAGCAGGCTGAATGATGGTTTTGGTTTCGATCCCCTCTGGTGTTTTTTGATCAGGATCTTGCAACGCTTCAAATATAAATTTAGGATCACTTAGAGTCGCAACAAATTTTTCTTGCTGCTCTTCGGTAAGTGCTTTGAATTGTTCGAGTGCTTTCTGAGCATCGGTAACTGCACTCTTGGCATCCAAAGTCTGTACACCAAGTTTGGTTGCTGTACTAGAATCATAGTTTTCCAAGAAATTGATATACTGCTCTTTGGTAAGAGGTTCGACAGAAGTATCCGCAGCATGTGAAACCCCAGCTAATAAGAAAGAAGTTACTAATAATGCAACAGACATAAATACAGCTAAAAGACGACGAATACCCGAAATTTTCAAATTCATTCCAATACCTCCCAATAATTAGATGAATGCAGATATTATAATAACATATTTCCAAATTTTTGTATCGTGGATTTAATTTTTTTGTAAACTCATACTTTAGAACTAAAAAGAACAGGTCAGCTGATTACGAGGCCACTGAAAACTGTTGATTTCCGAAAACACAAAGTTTTTAGGGGTACAAATATGTCTCCCTGAACGCGAAAAGAGCCTTAGAAGCGATTCTAGAGGCTCGTTTTTCTTTGGATATTCAACAATGGGGGCTTTTTCATCAGTGTACCGTGTCAGCTTTAGTGCTCCGGCTAAAATGCCAATTGCATCGGTCTTGATCCGCCGAAAAGTACGGTCACTGATAGGTGGGTCCATTTCATTACAGATGATAGCATTGAACTCATCCTCATCATCCAGATATCTCCTCTGAATGACTTCACGTTGCATACTGGACAACTTACTCATCGCCAGATCCAGCAACCGGTCTTTAGCCTGCAGTTCTGCTTCTTTATCAACATTATATGTGGCAATATCCTCCGTCTGTTTGCTGATCGCATTGGTGGACTGATGCTCTCTATATGAATACGCCTGCGTTATTGCCGCTTCGCGCCGTACAAAACCAATCTGCCGATACTGCCGAACTGTCTCTAGGTATTCCTCAACAGCGAAGCGGGTGGCTTTCTCGTCGACCGGCAGAATATTGAACGTTAATTGTAAGTTGTTTTTTTATTCTCTTCCCCATTATCGCTTTCCTCTCACCATTGACCCTCGCGAGCCCGGCCAAGGAATGCGGGGGTTGTTTGTATAGTATTCAAAACCCGTGTGAAATTTTTCCATGGTCTATTAAATTCCACTCCTCTCGTTCGTGTCACCATGTCCTTTTTGGACAAATTATGCCAAACGTAGTTTTTTCGTATGAGTTGCAATAAAAATGTTGACAGTTGTTAATTTTTGGACAAAAATAGAAATTGATCTTTAAAATTATGGAATTTTTATGTGAAGGGTGGTTATGACTTGAAGCATACACCTACGATTTTAGCGGAGTTTGAAGAGTATCTAAAACAAAACGACTTGACTTTGGCTCAATTTGCGGAATATTCAGGTGTTTATCAAAGAACACTCAGTAATTGGATTACTCAACATCGTCCTGTTTCTTTACAACAGCTTGACCGAATCACGTTGGCCATGGGATTACCGGAGGGCTATTTTTACGAACTATACATAGAAAATTACATCATCGACCTTCCCCCGAATTGGCGGCGAATCGAGCCACTATTATATCGTTGTGGAGAGCTGGACAAGCTGGGTGCGATCCGTCGAATGGTTGGACATATTATGGACAATCCGTTGTATTCGCTCAGACTATATGACATTGCGGAAGCGCTATTTGCACAGGGACGACATGCTGCTGCGTTGCTGCTCTATGAGAATGTAGCAGAAGTGGAAAAATATCAACATTCTGAACGCTTGGCAATCTGTCAATATCGTATATTCACAATTCAGGTTGGAGACGATCAGAACCGAAATCTCAAGGCAGCTACGCTATTTGAACCCTTTATTGAACGGTTGGATGAAATAGTTCAGCTTGATGCATTGAAGGATTTGGCGAATGTGTATCGTTCTTTGCGTCAGTGGGACAGGCTGGATGCAATAGCTCGAAAAATGAGAGATAAAGCGGAAATTCAATATAAGATGAAGCATCGGCAGAAGAAGCGAAAGCATGAGAAACCTGATAAGAAGCTGAGTCGACCCATGTTTGTGTACATCACCTATTCTGATTTACTGTGTGCCAGTGTATGTGAAGCCCAAGGCGATTATGAGCAAGCTCTACAATATACATACGCCTACACTAATTTGGATTGGGTCATAGAGACGGACGAGGATACCCAACATTGGGTTAACTTGTTCAAAGATTGGTCAGAAGGTAATATTTACACATACAAACTTTTATCTGGAGACATAAGTGTGCTTCGTGATTATGTGGATTATATTGGTACTTCACCTGATATGTCGGAAAAGGAAATGGTAGCTAAATTGATGAACGTTTTGATTGCGGCTAACCAATACCAGCTAGATGTGAATGATATGCTTCTAAGGTTTAAAACGAAAATTGACTTTTTTGCTCAACAGAACCCATCTGCTGATATGTATACTCATCAAGTAGTACCAGAACAATCCACGCGTTTTAAATATGAATTAGCTAAATATTACTTAAATAGAGGTAGATATTCAACTGGCTTTAAGTACTTGTTAGACGTTTTATCTAAATCATTAGCCATTAATAAAGAAGCTTTTTTTATTAGGTGCATAAGATTATTTGAACAGTTTAAAGAATTTGCAGACGTCAAAGCTTATGTAAAGTACGAAAACTTAGTTAGTCAAGGAAAAAAAGAAAAATTATTTTATTATTAGGGGTGATTTTTTTCAAAGTAAATCGAATGTAAATCTTATAGGTTTCATAAATCAATGTTGAAAAAATGGGTCTATTGATCGTCGGAGCTAGCTTTATGTTTATTGTTGATTGCAAGTTTATCGCTGAGCAACTTGGACACAACTGAAAATGAACATAGATCCACATAAGTGCCTCTGGAATGTTCCAGAAGCACTTTTTTTTGTTGAGCGTATGATTAAATAATCCAAAAATAGACGTTTTCCATTAGGATATGACACAGAAGGGGGAATCATGCTGATGATGAATCAAGGTGTGACTTTACTTCGTGTCGAGCGGGCGAGAAAAAGACTGTACCAAGTCCAGAAGAAATACGGATTTTTAACGCATCCCAAAGTGATTGAACAATCCAAGAAACTGGATGATCTTTTGAATCAATACCAAACGTGCAAATTAAAATCTTAACGAACTGATAATTAGAGTAAAACTTAACCTGGAGGTCATAAAGTTGAATAAACGCAATGCTGTAACCCCTTTTGGGTGGAAAATCAAACAAAAGCTGGTTGAGAAACAAATTGACCAGAAAACATTTTGTGAGACATATCATATCCCCCCTAGCCGATTGTCCAATCTCATCCACGGAACACGTAGGGCCAAGAAACATAGAACACAAGTATCCCAATTGCTTGGAATAGAAGAGTAATCCCTCCCCTCTTTTCCCCATGAATGCAGGACATCTTCTGGAGATTTATGCTACAGTGACGAAGGACCCATTTTTATGATCCAATATGGTTGTACATATGCTTATACGGAGTTGAGTTGATCTATGGGAATGTTCTCCAGAATGGCCGAGCAAAAAATTACCGAAGCCATGGCGAAAGGCGAGTTTGATAATCTGGCAGGAGCAGGCAAGCCGCTGATTATTGAGGATTTATCACATGTTCCAGAGGAGCTGCGTATGTCGTACAAGCTACTGAAAAATGCGGGCATTTTACCGGAGGAGCTTCAATTGCAGAAGGAGTGCGTCCAGCTACGCGATTTGCTCCATGCTTGTCGTGAGGCGGGAGAGCAACAGCGCATTAGTCGCAAGCTGACTGAAAAATCGCTTCGTCTTCGTATGCTGCTGGAGGAAAGAGGGCTGAATACTTCGTCTGTATTTTATGAATATGAGCCGGCTGTGCGTAAGCGATTGGAGGGATAGAAGCGGAGCTTCGTCATTCAAACCATGATAATTACAGGTAGTGAAAAATTCACAATAATGAAGCAAATTCGTTGTTCATATAGAAACAACACTTAGATTCTACGCATCTGCGTATCATTGGAGAGATTTCATTGACAGATACAGATAAACAACTGCCTATCATTCAAATTATTCCCGAGCTTAAAAATGCGCTGCAATCCCATCCGGCTGCCGTATTGATTGCACAGCCGGGCGCAGGCAAGACGACGGTTACGCCGCTGGAATTGCTGCACGAACCGTGGCTGGCGGGGCAAAAAATGTTGATGCTGGAGCCGAGGCGCTTGGCGGCACGTGCAGCAGCGGCGCAAATGGCGAAGGCGCTAGGAGAACAAACCGGGCAGACGGTGGGCTACCGGGTTCGCATGGATACAAAAGTAGGACCGAATACGCAGATTGAAGTGGTTACGGAGGGCGTGCTGACCCGGATGCTGCAAAATGATCAGGCGTTGGAGGGGATCGGCCTGATCATTTTTGATGAGTTTCATGAACGTAGCTTGCATGCAGATTTGGGCTTGGCGCTTGCGCTGCAAAGTCAGGCACTGTTGCGGCCTGATTTAAAAATATTGATCATGTCCGCGACACTGGAGGCTGAGCCTGTATGCCGTCTATTGGGGGACGCTCCATTGCTGGAATGTCCGGGCACGGTATTTCCGGTAGAGACGCTTCATATGTCCAAGCCTTCATCGGTCACATTAGAATCCTTTACGGCAGAGACGGTAGACAAGGCCCTTCATGCTCATGAAGGCGATCTGCTGGTATTTCTCCCGGGAGCCAGAGAAATTCATAGAACGGAACGTGAGCTGGCTTCAAGGAATTTGCCTGCACACGTCAAAGTAATTCCGCTGTACGGTAGTATGAAGCTGGAGCAGCAGGATGAGGCGATACGACCGTCGGCTTTGGGTAGCCGCAAGGTCGTATTGGCAACCTCTATTGCCGAGTCCAGCTTGACAATAGCCGGGATTACGGTAGTGATAGACAGCGGGCTGTCGCGGGAATCCGTTTTCTCCGCGCGAACCGGCATGAGCCGTTTGAACACCGTTAAGGTGTCCAAAGCCTCCGCCGATCAGCGGCGCGGCCGGGCGGGCCGCCTTCAGCCGGGCGTGTGCTACCGGCTGTGGAGCGCGCAAGAACACGCCGCGCTCCCCGATGCCAGCCGCCCGGAAATCGCGGCGGCGGATCTGGCCCCGCTCGCGCTGGAGCTGGCCGCCTGGGGCGTCCGTGAGCCAGCCGAGCTAGGCTGGCTGGATGCCCCGCCTGAGGCGGTGTACCGCCAGGCCACGGGCCTGCTGCGCCAGCTCGGCTGCCTGGATGCCGCAGCCGATGGCACGGCAGGCGGCATTACCGCGCACGGGCGCGAGGTGTCCGCCCTGGGCGCGCATCCACGCCTCGGGCATATGCTGCTGCGCGCGGCCGCCCTCGGCCTGGCGCCGACCGCCAGCCGCCTGGCTGCGCTGCTGCAAGAGCGGGACCCGTTCCGCGCCCATGGCGGAACGGATTTACGCCCGCGGCTGGACGCCTTGCGCGAGGCGGCTCACGCCCGCAGCACGCACAGCCTGTTGCGGGCGGCAGACGATACGGTGATTCGCCGTATCGTGCAGGAGAGTCGGCAGCTACTTGCCACGCTGCCGAAAGCAGCCGCAGGGCAGGACGAGCCTGATGGCTCCGGGGCCTGCGGGCTGCTGCTGGCCTTTGCGTATCCGGACCGGATCGCGCAGGGCCGGGGAGATGGCCGCTTTTTGCTTAGCGGCGGCCGGGGGGCGCGACTCCGACAAGTGGAGTGGATGTCGCGTTCGTCCTATCTCGTCGCCGCCGAAGTGGACGACGAGGGAGCAGACGGTGCCATTCAGCTGGCGGCACCGATTGAACTGCAAGAACTGATCGAGCATTGCAGCGAATTGCTGCTGGAGAAAGCGAACGTATACTGGGACAGCTCTGCGTCAGCAGTAAGAGCCCGTAAGGTATTACAATTGGGCTCGCTCGTCTTAAAGGAAACGTCCTATGAGCATCCTCCGACAGAGGAAATCGCTGCCGCCTTGATGCAGGGTATCCGTGAACGCGGTCTAAAGCTGCTGTCCTGGAATCGGCAAACCCTCCAGTTGCAGGCACGTTTGATTTTTATGCACTTTTCGGCACCTGAGGATTGGCCAGACAGCACCGAGCCAGCGCTGCTGGATTCACTGGACTCGTGGCTGCTGCCCTTTGCCCTTGGAGCCAAAAATGTATCCGATCTGCAACGGCTGGACGGTGCCGCCTTGCTGTTGGGCAGACTGGATTGGGAACAAAGGCAGCAGCTTGAGCAGGAAGCGCCGACCCATATCCGTGTGCCCAGCGGTTCCCGTATTCCTGTCGATTATTCGAATCCCGAGGCGCCTGCACTGGCAGTGCGGCTGCAAGAGTTGTTCGGTATGCGAGATACGCCGCGTATTGGACGCGGACGCGTGCCGATCGTGCTGCATCTGCTGTCACCTGCACAGCGACCTGTGCAAGTAACCTCCGACTTGTCCAGCTTCTGGAGCGAGGCTTATTTTGAGGTCAAAAAGGATCTAAAGGGCAGATATCCCAAGCATTATTGGCCGGATGATCCGTTGGAAGCCGTGGCGACCAACAGAGCAAAGCCAAAGCGTTAAACAGCAGCTGTTTTGTCCAAATCAACACTGAACTCGAAAAATTCACAAAAAAATGGAGTAGGCTGAATGGTGCAGTAACGTTCATTCAGGAAATCCGGGGATAACAGCGATGGGAAGCACCATCTGACTGCGTAGTGGCTCCATATGTAACTTTCCAGTATAGCTTATAGAATGGTTTAAATTTGAAGGTAATCGATTTTTTGAATTTTCGTAAAATCGTTTAAACGTCAGGACAGCCGGGTAATGAAGGACGAACCACTCAAGACCAAAATATTGGGAGGTAACTACCATGGCTAATAACTTAAACGATTATAACGAAAAGAAAATTGTCGGTATTTTTGATACAGAGCAGGAAGCATCTCATGCGATTGGACAATTGCAGAGCAGAGGCATTCCAAGCAGTGAGATTTCCGTCATCACACGTGACCGGGACGAGCTGAGGACGATTAGTGAAGAGACAGGCACCAAAGCACCGGAGGGTGTGGCGACAGGCGCGGCAACAGGCGGTGTTGTAGGCGGGGTCGCTGGTTTGCTGGCAGGCATCGGGGCCTTGGCTATTCCGGGCATCGGACCTATTCTCGCTGCTGGACCTATCGCGGCTACCCTTACCGGAGCGGCTGTCGGAGCGGGAGCAGGTGGCTTGGTCGGTGGACTGGTCGGGCTGGGCATTCCGGAAGATGATGCGCGTCAATACGAGACCTACGTCGATCAGGGCAAAATTTTAGTGCTGGTGGATTCCGCTGATCATCACAGGGATGTATATGATATTTTCCGCACCAACCGTTCTCTGAATGCGGATCGTTACAGAACGTATGATGATACGATAGCGGATACCCGGACAGATGCGTACACAGATACCAGAAGGAACCTGTAACTTTATAGGTTATTTTTACAGCAGCAGTCTCCCCGAAAGGGAAGGCTGCTGCTTTTCCATATGTATGCTCGTTGATAAACCGGAAATAACTGAAGCTTTGCTTGCATTGGCACGTTTCTCCTTCTATATATTTTTACAGAATTGTCGCTATAATAGACTTATATATTTCTAGACATAACAGGAGAGTGACATGAGTCAAAAAGAGAGAATTTCCGAAGTCGCTTTGTTGAGAGGGCTGGCGTTTGCCGCCGTTGTTCTTCAGCATTCCGTCGCACATTTTGCGGTTGCGCAGGGGGCGCGCATCCAGGACGGAGTTTTGATGACACTTTTACTGCTGTGTTCCAAATTTGCGGTTCCCGTGTTTGTGTTTATCACCGGGATGGTGTTATTTTACAATTATGATGGACCCTTAAAGTATGGAACGTTTTTACGTAAAAGGTTCATGGACATCATCGTGCCTTATATCATATGGTCTCTTTTATACGAATTGGGAAATCAGCTTGTTCAAAGCGGAGGGCATCTTCACCCGCTAGATTTTTTCCAGAAGCTTTTGAATGGGAAAAGCAGCTATCATCTGTGGTATATCGTGATGATTATCCAGTGTTATGTGCTATTTCCAGTGTTTCGTTATGCTGTCCGCCGTTTGTCAGCGTTATTGCCGTCAGCATGGCGACCCGCTGCATTGGCTGGAGTCGGCGTGGTGTACATCATGCTCATGTTCGCGGTGGGGCCGATGTACCGATTGATGGATGGGCTCCAGCTTCCGGTGGTTACTTCCTGGTTCACAATTTACGCTGATCGGAATGTGATTTATTTTTTCTTTTATTTTGTGTTAGGGGCGGCAGCAGGGATGAACGTCAAGCGCTGGAATGCTTGGGTAACCAAGGCGCAGATCGTATATTGGCCGTTGTTTATTGTGATTACAGGCTACTTGCTGTATGAGATGATCGGTCTGTTTCAGACGCCGAGAGGCACGGTTCTTTCCTTTAACTACTTGTCTCTGCTGCGTCCGGTCATGGCTGTATATTGTGTCACGTCTATTTTTGTTGCTTACCGTGTGGCGACGTGGATCGCTCATAAGGGCGGGCGTGTGGCGGGGTTGCTGACTGCCATCGGGACGTTGTCCTATGGAGCGTATCTGATGCACGCTTTTATGCTGCGTGTCACGTACTCTTTTGACGAGGCGTTGTTTGCAGACTGGAGCCTGATTCTTCGCACGCTGGCTTCGTTCGTCCTTTGTATGGTCTTTTCCGTTGCAGGCACGTGGCTGTTGGCGCGTCTGCCTCTGGGAAAATGGATTGTGGGGCTTCGGATTCGTCCACGCCCGGCCGGAGGTCCGCCAGCCTTGCAAAAGCAAGCCTGATTTGGTAATCCCAACCACATATTTTCACAAAAAGTATCCCGAAGCCCATGTAACAAGGCCCAGGGATACTTTTATTATCTCCATTTGTTTAATGGTATGCATACTGTTAGACTTGGACGTGCCTTTTCATTTAAGGTGAATCTATATCATTATAGGGGTGTTGCTACATGAGTGGTCCAGATCCAGGAAGCGTTTTCCCGATGAAAAATATTAGAAGTCTGTGTTTTTTGAAAAATGTAGTGGTTAATCCACATATCGAAATCGGGGATTATACCTATTATGACGACCAACATAATCCTCTGGATTTTGAAAAAAACGTCCTTTACCATTTTGATTTTATAGGGGACAAACTAAAGATCGGTAAGTTTTGCGCAATTGCAACCCAGGCCAAATTTATTATGAATGGTGCAAATCACAATACAAATGCATTTACCACTTTTCCTTTTGGAGCGTTTGGTGGAGAGTGGGAAGTTGGTTTACCCAATTTAAGTGGAGGTTTCAAAGGGGATACCGTGGTTGGGAACGATGTTTGGATAGGTTACAATGCTACCATTATGCCTGGAGTTCATATAGGAGATGGAGCGATCATTGCATCAAATGCCGTGGTGACTAAAGATGTCTTGCCTTATTCTATTGTAGGGGGAAATCCGGCCCAAATAATTCGTTATCGGTTTGACGAGGAAACTATTGAACTACTCAAAACACTAGAATGGTGGAACTGGGATATCCAAAAAATAACAGAATGTATTCCTGTTTTGACAAGTAACGATACGGCGGCCTTAAAGAAATTAAGTAAGTCTTCGTAATCTGTAACTCTATTTTTTTAGTCTTAATTATATTATTTCAATATATGAAAAATTCATAATAGAAAAGATAGAATTACAGACCGCCACTTCGCCGACTATCTCATAACGCTTCATTTTATATCTCCCGCCAACTTCAAACAGGTCACAAGGGAGAGATTGAAAATCCCCCTATCATTAGTGTATGGACGCTGAGTGGTTTATAATGGAAGGTAAGATATAAGAGAATGGTATGAAGAGGAGGCCATGAGATGGCGTTTATGATATCCCAGCGGGCTTTTATCAAAATTTATCTGATCACAATGGTGGAGAAGCATCGCGGTTATGGATATCAGATGCTCGAATCGATGAAGGATGAGTTTAGTGGCTTTGGATATGTTCCGCCTCAGAGTGAGGTCTATCGAGCGCTGCACGAGCTGGTGCAGGAGGGCGTTTTTTACCGTACCAAACGGTTAAAAGGAACAGATCCCCGCGTAGATTTTCAGGAAATTGTACTCTATCATTTTACAGATGATGGGGAGGAGAAAGCGCGACTATACAAGAAGCAGGTCAAAACCGATTTGGACCGTTGCTTAGGTATGCTGCACAAAGCGGAGCAAGACAACTATTCCTGACCACGAAAGGATGAGAATGATGGGTAGAAAGCTGAAATGGGGAATTTTAGGCACTGCCGAGATTGCCAAAATTGCTGTAATTCCGGCGATTCAGCAATCCGAGCGCGGAGAAGTACTTGGAATTGCTAGTCGCAATGCGGATAAAGCCGCTGAGGCCGCCCAGGAGTTCGATATTCCGAAAAGCTATGGAAGCTACGAGGAATTGTTGGCTGATCCCGAAATCGGGGCGGTGTACATCCCGTTGCCGAACCATCTGCATGAAGAGTGGACGATCAGGGCCGCGGAAGCGGGGAAGCACGTTTTGTGCGAAAAACCATCCTCTCTTAGCTCAGCCGGGACAAGCCGCATGATTGAAGCATGTAAAAGTGCAGGAGTCATTTTTGCAGAAGCTTTTATGTATCGCTATCATCCGAAGCATCGAAGAATTAAGGAAATCATCAATAGCGGGGAAATTGGCGACATTCGCGGCATTCATTGCACATTTACGTTTAACAATGCCGATCAGGCAGATAACGTGCGCTTCAATAAAAGCATGGGCGGTGGATCGCTGTACGATGCAGGCGTATATCCGATTTCGGCGGCCCGTATGTACTTGGACCGGGAGCCGGAGGCGGTGACAGTACATGCTTTATTTTCACCAGAGCATGACAATGTCGATATGATGGCATCCGGCCTGCTGGGATTTCCGGGCGGGGTGAACCTTACCTTCGATTGTGGCATGTGGGCAGCGAACCGTTCCAATATGGAGATTCTAGGTAGCAAAGGGACGATTGCGATGCCTAAAATGTTCGGCTGGGAAAGATCATCTGTCGTCCCGCAAATTTTCGTTCATGTCGGTTCGGTTACACGGAGTCGTCGTGT
>NZ_JTHP01000104.1 GCF_000943545.1 Paenibacillus terrae | reverse complement strand
TCATAATTCAATTATAGGAGTGATTCGAATGGATTTTGAAAGTCGGGTATTGCCAGAATTAAGGCCGGTATTAGCACAATTTCCTGGTTTTCAACTGGAGGAAAATTTAGAACTGAGCAGAAGCTATTTGTCGAGTCCTCCCATTGAGAAGTCGGAACACGTACATACGACAAGCCGAATGATTCCAAGCGTAGCAGGCGAAATATTGGTCAAAATCTACGAACCTGCCCAGCGCACTGACGCCAAGCTTCCGGCCATGCTGTGGATTCACGGGGGAGGCTATGTGATGGGGCATCCTGATATGGACGACGCTTTGTGCGAACGCTTCGTGCAGGCGGCTAAATGTGTCGTCGTATCGGTCGATTATCGACTTGCTCCGGAGCACCCCTACCCAGCTGCCATCGATGATTGTTATGCCAGCTTGACGTGGATGACGGGCGAAGCTGAGCTGCTGGGCATCGACTTGGATCGGATCGCGATTGCCGGTGCAAGCGGGGGCGGCGGTCTGACCGCAGCGCTTGCTTTAATGGTTCGCGACAAAGGCGGGCCAGCCCTCGTCTTCCAAATGCCGCTGTATCCGATGATCGACGACCGCAATATTACGGCGTCAAGCCATGAAATTACGGCCGATAATGCAACATGGAGCCGGACGAACAATTTGGCGGCCTGGAACATGTACTTGGGCGATCGTACCGAAGATAGCGAGGTGTCCCCACATGCGGTCCCGTCGAGAGCGGAAAGCTTGGCGGGGCTACCGCCGGTCTATACGTGCGTAGGCCAGCTCGATCTGTTCCGAGATGAGACGATCGAATATGTGGCACGTCTTGCTCAAGCGGGTGTAGACGTCGAATTTCATCTGTATCCCGGCACATTCCACAGCTTTGAAGGGATGGTTCCGCAAGCGGAAGTAAGCCAGCGCGCCAGCCAAAGTTATGTGGACGCAATTGCAAGAGCGCTTAATCCTTAAATAATCCAGGGGGCTGTCTCCAAAGGTCTGAAACGACTTGGGAGATAGCCCCTTTGTAATACACAGTTCAGGAATTTGCAAATTCCTCAGTTATCAAAGATGGTAGGGAATGAAAGGCACCTTTTCCGTAGAAAATTAATACAATGAAGCATGACAATAGCCCAGAAAGGTGAGTGATTATGGACGGAACGATCCTTAATTTCTATGCCAGCGGCAATACGGCTGAAGGATTTGCTAACCTGTATAATTCGTCACTTCAAGGATTAACACGTTTGTTTGTCTTAAAAGGAGGCCCTGGTACGGGGAAATCAAGGCTTATTCGAGAAATTGGAGAGCATATGGCACAGCAAGGCTATGAGATATGGATTCTCCATTGCGCAGCGGATAACGATTCGTTGGACGGAGTAATTATACCCAAGTTAAAAGCAGGAATCGTGGATGGAACGGCACCACATGTCATTGAGCCCGAACTGCCTGAGACAGTCATCGTACACGTGGATGTAGAGCAGGCAGCCGATAGGCTTCAGTTGAATCTGCAGAAGCAAGAAATAGACAGCTTGACCGAACAGATCACGCAAGCACATAACCAAGCCTATTCCGGCTTTGCCGAAGCACTCCGTATTCACGACGAATGGGAAACCATATATATAGCCAGCATGAATTTCCAATTAGCTGATGAACTGACCCAGGAGTATATTGAACTCCTCTATGGTGATCGGAAATTGGAGAGAGTAAGTCGGGTTGACCGTCGTTTTCTAGGCGCGACTACGCCGAAGGGGGCTGTTGATTACGTCCCTAATCTGACCGCGGGCTTAAAGAGGTATCTGGTTAAAGGCCGCGCCGGATCCGGTAAATCTACTCTGTTAAAGAAATTAGCGGATGAAGGAATACAACGTGGCTTTGATATCGAAATCTACCATTGTGGCTTCGATCCGAACAGTCTCGATATGATTATCGTGCGAGAGCTTGGGTTTGCTATTTTCGACAGCACGGCACCGCATGAGTACGAGCCCGTCCACGCCACCGATGAAATCGTCGATATGTATTCGCGATGTATACAGCCCGGCACAGATGAAGCGCATTCGGATGCTATTGCCGACATCAAAGAGCGATACTCTAAAGCCATGAAGCAATCCATACAGCATCTGACACAAGCTAAGTCCTTACGGGATGAGTTAAAGGAAATCTATGCGGCGACGATGGATGTCCACCTTGTAGATCAGATAAGATCCCGGATAGAACGGGAAATTAGGGAATATATGGTATCCGTGAGCAGGAACAACTGATTTTGTTAATTAAAAAGGCTAGAGGAAAGGTGCGTCTATAGCGCCTTTCTCCTAGCCCCTCTTTTATACCGTGTAGTTTCTACTTATTCCCCTTGCGTACCTTTAACAGTTTACCTTTTACGGTCGTATTCTTCATAATCTCCAGCACAAGTGGACCCTTACCATTCAAAATCTCAACATCGGTTACATGATCAAGAATCGTAATGATCCCGATATCGTCTGCGGTTACTCCGTCAAGCTTAGCGATGGTTCCCACAAAGTCTACGGCTCTAAATTTCTTCTTCTTGCCGCCATTGAAGTTAAGCTTCATAATCTGTTGGTTTAATTGCTCACGCTTGTCTTTTTTAAGTACAGTTCTGACATGCAGCCTCTGCTCAAAATCTTCTCTACGGCGATCTACAGCCTCTTCTGAGGGTGCCTTTACTTTCGGAATTGCGAATCCAATGTATGCTTCAATATCGGCTAATCGTCGGTCATCCTTAGGCGTAACCAGGGTAATGGCTTTCCCCGTCTTGCCTGCACGTCCCGTACGTCCTGTACGATGAACATAGCTTTCCTTCTCAAGGGGAATATCATAGTTAATGACATGGGTGATATTCGTGATATCAATACCTCTAGCAGCTACATCAGTCGCAATCAAGTAACGAAATTGTCCTCTTCTGAACGCATTCATCACCTCGAAACGCTCCTCCTGCTCCATCCCCCCATGAATACGATCACACGGATACTCCAGATCAGCCAAGGCTCTGAATAGTTTATCTACATTCTCCTGCGTACGGCAGAAAATAATGCAACTCTCAGGATTCTCAACAATGAGCAGATTTTGAAGTAATACCAGCTTGTCCGCCTCTGCCACCTGAATCAAAGAGTGATCAATTGTAGCTGTCGTTATACCGGCTGCTTTTATTTCAATTTCAACAGGATCGTTCATATACTTGTGTGACAGTCTGGCTACATCCTCAGGAAAAGTAGCGGAGAATAACATCGTAACCCGGTCACTAGGCAGGGCCTGAATGATCGACTGAACTTGCTCGATAAAGCCCATATTCAGCATTTCATCAGCCTCATCAATCACGAGATAGGCCATCCGATCTAACGATAGCGTGCCTCGTTCAATATGGTCTAGTACACGTCCTGGCGTACCTACAGCCATATGTGTTCTTTGTTTTAACTCGGCCTTTTGTATATGAAAAGGATGTTTCCCATAAAGGGGCGTTGCTTTTATCCGCTTAAAGCGTCCAATATTCGTGATGTCTTCGGTGACCTGTAACGCGAGTTCACGGGTTGGCGTCAGAATTAAAGCTTGGGGCTTATTTTCATTCCAATCTACTAGCTCACAGAGTGGAATACCATATGATGCTGTTTTGCCGCTACCTGTTTGTGATTTGGCAACAAGATCCTTCTTCTCAAGCGCAACTGGAATGACTTTCGTCTGAACTTCTGTTGGCGTCTCATAGCCTAGACTATCCAGCGCTCTCACAATTTCTTCACTTAATGGATAATCTGAAAAATGCTTCTGACTCATGTTCAACCTCTTCTTCGCTGTATTTGGAATACCTATACATATAGAATGTCATCGTGTATCTAACTTATACTTATATAGTATACTCTATATCCAGATTCACTCTAATACATATCGAATATTCCCCAATCTTGCCGTTACAGACTGCAAAAGCAATTTTTCGCTTAGATTTAATCGAAACGATGTATAGCAAAGGATCGCAGATGTTTGGCTGTCCCGCAATGATGTAAAGTTTCTTGGATTAAATCTTTATTTTCACAGGTAGTAAAAAATAACCACCTATTATTATAATTGTAAATGTAAGCGTTTTACTTTTGTGAAAAGTATCAAACCTAATACGTGTGAGGAGGAGATTATATGTTGAGAGTTAAAGTAGGCAAGTTGGTAAGCTGTTTGGCGTTGACGGGTGTATTGTTATCGTCTGTTCTGGTGAATCAGGCTGATGCTGGTCTGGCGAAAGGAAGCAAATTCCTCGGGAATGTCATTGCCGGCAGTGTCCCTCCTAGTTACGGAACGTACTGGAATCAGGTGACGCCGGAGAATTCAACCAAGTGGGGCTCGGTTGAAGGCAACCGTAACAATATGAACTGGTCGCAGGCAGATACCGCCTATAACTATGCCCGTAATAATGGATTTCCGTTCAAGTTTCACACCTTGGTATGGGGCGCCCAGGAGCCAGGATGGATTAGTGGACTGTCGGCAGCTGATCAGAAGGCGGAAGTAACCCAGTGGATTAAAGCTGCCGGTCAGCGCTATTCGAATTCGGAGTTTGTAGATGTGGTGAATGAGCCACTGCATCAGAAACCGTCCTTCCGCAATGCCATTGGTGGTGACGGATCGACCGGATGGGATTGGGTAATATGGTCGTTCCAACAGGCCAGACAAGCCTTTCCTAATTCTAAGCTCCTTATAAATGAATATGGAATTATCAACGATCCTTCATTAACCGACCAATATGTCAATATTATTAATCAGCTCAAAAGTAGAGGCCTGATTGACGGAATTGGCATACAATGCCACCAGTTCAGTATGGACACCGTCTCAGTTAACACGATGAACACTGTACTGAACAAGCTATCGGCAACAGGATTGCCAATCTATGTGTCTGAACTGGATATAACTGGTGACGACAATACCCAGCTTGCCAGATACAAGGAGAAATTCCCGGTATTATGGCAGCATCCTTCGGTGAAGGGCGTTACGCTCTGGGGATACATTCAGGGGCAAACCTGGATATCGAATACACATCTGCTGAACTCGAACGGCTCGGAACGTCCCGCGCTCAAATGGCTGAGACAATATATGGGCAGCTAATGCCAATGGCGGTGCCAAAAACCTCAAATGTGGGAGTAGAATGCTTTGAGCGACTTTAAAGCTTAAGCCTTGGGTGAAATGATGTGCTCCCAAGGCTTTTTTCTTTTTAACCTATATGTGAATCCATTTCATAAATGAATAAGCCAACGAAATGTATAGTACATATAGACAAACTAAACCATTTTGATCTATATGTACTCTTTATTAAAGCTACTGAGGGTATTATGAAATTGATTCATGTACGAATACATAGAGCAAACTTGGCTATTACTAAATGTAAAACTTTAATCCACTTGAAATAAAACCGTCTGGACGGTATGATAAAATGGGTGGTGATAAAAATGAATACAACTAAAACAGCATTAAAAAAAGAATTAATTCTTAAAGCGGCTTCCATAATTGTGCACGAAGAAGGAGTAGAGAAATTAACGTTAGAAGCGGTTGCCAAGAAGGCGGGAATAAGTAAGGGAGGATTACTTTATCATTTTCCGAATAAAGATGAATTGATTCTGGGCATGGTCGAGCAACTGTCGAGCAGCTTTGTAACCGAATTTAATGAGAGAGCAGAAAGTGATATGCAATCTAAAGGAAGATGGACTCGCGCATATATGAATTCATCATTTTCTGGAGATCGGGACGTAAGTGACCTGTATACAGCTCTCTCTGCCGCTCATTTTACTAACCCTCAAATGCTAAAACTACTTCAGGACGAGTATGCTAATATCCAAAATAAAATCGAAAACGATGAATTGGATCCGGTTCGTTCTACGATGGTCCGATTAGTTATAGACGGTTTGTGGTTTGCGGAAATGTTCGGGTTAGCTCCTCCGAATGAAGAACTACGGAAGAAAATTACGGAAGAATTAAAGACATATATAAAGGAGCATTTTGCATAAATCCCATAAGCATTGGGAATCGAATGATGCAAAATGCTGAAAGGAGAATGAATAATGGCCTATCTTTTCTTGGTAATCTCTATTGTTGGTGAGCTTATTGGCACTTCAATGCTTAAGGCTTCAGAAGGCTTTACCAGACTGTACCCGACTTTATTTACATTTGTCGCGTTTTTTATTTCCTTCTTTTTTCTCTCTTTGGTTCTCAAAACGCTCCCTCTAAATATGACTTATGCAATCTGGTCAGGTGTAGGAGCTGTTGCTACAACGCTTATTTCAGTATTGATTTGGAAAGAAAAAATCAATACAGGAAGTATCGTAGGCATTTCTTTAATTGTTATTGGCGTGGTGGTGCTGAACCTGTTCGGTGCAGGACATGGTGAGGCAAAAGGTACAACAGAAACAGTTAGCTCAATCGTTCAAAAGTGAGATAAAATATATAGTGGTTCAAGTAGAAAATATGCAAACCAGTCTTTTTTGAAGAGTATTCAAAGTCCAGATTCCTGAAGAGGAATATGGGCTTTTTGTATGTGCAAATGCACAATCAATTTCGTCCGTTCTTCAATATTTTTCACCCTCCGTAATCGATATAATGAAAGCGTAATCAAAAATTGCCCGGGGGGTTAGGCAGATGGAAGGGTTGACGATCAGTTGGATAGGAGCTCTGGCAGGGCTGGCTATTGCGATTATTCTGATATTAAGAAAGCTGAATCCGGTTTACGCTTTGTTTTTGGGAGCCATTGTAGGCGCTCTATTAGGCGGGGCCAATTTAGAGCAGACCATTAGTGTGTTGATTAGCGGTACGCAAAGTGTGATGGGGACGGTCATTCGTGTGCTCGCCGCAGGTGTATTGGCAGGTGTGATGATGGAGTCTGGGGCAGCGGAGACGATTGCGCAGGCTATTGTAAAAAAGTTCGGCGGTAGCAAAGCAATTCTTGCACTAGCCTTGGCAACGATGATTATTACGGCGGTAGGCGTATTTATTCCGGTCGCAGTGCTGATCGTGGCACCTATTGCGTTGTCGGTCGGGAACAAAATGGGGATTTCCAAGCTGGCGCTCCTGCTGGCCTTATCGGGAGGCGGAAAGGCGGGTAACATCATCTCACCGAATCCCAATACGATTGCGGCGGCACGTGGATTCAATCTGGATTTAAGCCATGTTATGCTGGCAGGTGTGGTTCCTGCGATATGTGGTTTGATCGTGACCGTCCTGGTGGCGTCTATGTTGAAAACCAAAGGTGTGAAGGTATCCGACCAGGATACGATGGACAGTGATGTCGATACTTCGAAGTACCCGGCGCTGGGACGGGCAATTGTAGCTCCGTTGGTAGCTGTTATTTTGCTGATGATTAATCCGATTGGTTCCATCTCCGGTATTGAAGCGCTGTCGAGTTTCAAGGTGGACGCGATGTACATTTTGCCGATTGCCGGGATTGTAGGTATGCTGGCAATGGGGCAAGGGCGAAATATTTTAAAATATTCGGCCTCCGGTTTGAATAAAATGACGGCGACCGTGCTGATTTTGATCGGTGCAGGCGGGATTGCGGGTCTGATCTCTGCGTCCAACTTGTCTACTCAGGTGGTTGGCTTGATTGAAGCCTCGGGAGTTTCCGGCACATTTTTGGCACCGCTTGCAGGTATTCTGATGGCGGCTGCCACAGCGTCGACCTCAACGGGAGTTATTTTGGCGACAGGCTCGTTTGGGGAAGCGATTCTGAATATGGGGACGGCCCCGCTCGCCGCGGCTGTGATGGTGCATACAGGGGCTACGGTCATCGACTCCTTGCCACAAGGCAACTATTTTCACGTCACGGCGGACAGCATGAAAATGAGTATTAAACAACGGATGGGACTCATCCCTTATGAAGCTATTGTGGGTGGAACAATGGCCATAGTAGCGACACTGATATATGGATTTTTACTTTAATTTGTATGATGGGGTGAGAAGATGAGAGAGAAGACATTTGTGCTGGCGCCAGATTCCTTTAAAGAAAGTATGACAGCAAAAGAAGTGTGTATCGCGATGGAAAAAGGACTGCGTAAGGTCTATCCGGCCGCAAATTATGTCCACGTCCCTATGGCGGACGGCGGTGAAGGAACGGTGCAGTCACTGGTGGATGCGACAGGCGGGCAGCTTCGTTATATCGAGGTGACCGGACCGCTTGGAGAACCTGTAACTGCTGCATACGGCTTGCTGGGAGACGGCACTACTGCGGCAATTGAGATGGCATCCGCCAGCGGAATTCATCTGGTCAACAAGAATAACAAAAACCCGCTAAAGACAACAACTTACGGTACGGGTGAGTTAATCCGTGAATGTCTGAATCAAGGGATTCGAAAGATTATTATTGGCATTGGTGGAAGTGCGACGAATGACGGCGGTACAGGGATGGCAGAAGCGCTGGGTGCCAGATTTCTTGATGCAAAAGGGAACACTCTTCCACGCGGCGGCGGTAGTCTTGGCGAGCTGGCCTGTATAGATATTTCATCACTGGATGAACGCTTGCAGCAGGTACAATTGATCGTAGCCTGCGATGTGACGAATCCGTTGTGCGGAGCGCATGGAGCATCTCATGTATTCGGTCCGCAAAAAGGGGCAACACCGGAGATGGCGCAGCAATTGGATGCCAATCTTGCTCATTACGCGGATGTGGTGAAGCGGCAGCTGGGCAAGGATGTGCGCGATCTTCCTGGCGCGGGAGCAGCAGGTGGATTGGGTGCGGGACTGTTGATTTTTACTCAGGCAGCGCTGCAAAAAGGCATTGAAATTGTGATCGAATACACCGGGTTAAAGCAAAAGCTGGCGAAGGCGGATATCGTTTTTACGGGGGAAGGCGGCATTGATTTTCAGACCAAATTCGGGAAAACTCCGTATGGGGTAGCTCAGGCTGCCAAACAATCCGGCAAAAAGGTCATTGCAGTCGCTGGCTATATCGGGGAAGGGATCGACACGTTGTACAAGGAAGGAATAGATGCGGTGTTCGGCATCGTGCCGGGAGCCTCGGAGCTGGAAAGGCTGTTGGTGGAAGGGGCGCAAAACGTAGAGCGTACGTGTGAGAATATCGCAAGAGTACTCCAATTCAGCGAGTAACGGCGAGGGGAATATGCGTTAATCGCAGAATGATCTGGCATGATACAGCAGTTCATTGGTACAGTGCCAATAAGCCGTGTGTAAGCTCAAAAAGCTGAAGGAGATTCCGGGGATCTTTACCCGTTAAGGTATGGATGCGCTTCAGGCGGTATTGCAGCGTGTTCCGGTGAATATTTAATTCGTCTGCGGTGAGGGAGACACTGCCGTTATGGTTAATAAAGCTTCGCAGCGTATCCAGCAAATCCACGGTATCTTCCAGCTTGCTGACCAGATGGATCGTGTTCGTCAGGTTGGATTGGCTCAGTTTGACCCAAAATTCGACTTCTGCAAAAGAGATTATCTGCACAGGCGGGCGTAGAGCCAGTAAAACATTCATGGCTGACTTGGCCTGCAAATAACAATCCGCAATGTTATGCTCTTGTCTGCTGACGGCAATCAGCACATGGGGGTGGCTACGCACAAGCGGCTCCAGCAGCTTGTCTGTCACCTCCTGATTTTGCATCAGGATGAGATAGCTGTTCTCCTCCATACGAAAGGACGGATGCTGCATGAATATACTGGACAGCTCGGCTACATTAACCGGGTCGGCAGGAAGATACCTTACATATACCGCCGAAGTTTTTAGAAGCAGATCAATGTGATATTGAGCCGCTTCTTTTTTTATTTTTTGGGTATAGGCTGCCTGATGATTTAACAGCATTTCCAGCGCGGATTTTTTACGGTTGGCTTCGTGGGCCAGATGCTCCAGAGAGATCCGTTGCTCGATCAGGAGGGACACCGTGGTTTTGACGATATTGCAAAAAGGCCGCACTTCATCGGGATTGCCTGTAATGCCAATGACACCGACCCGCTCCTGATGAATGACGATGGGCTCATTGGTCCCCTTTTTCTCGTAGTGGCCGTCCTGCCATACTTCAATCATTTTCCCGGTTTCGAGCGCCTGAACAGCTCCTTGGTGAATAGTCCCAACCCGTTCGCTTTCACCGCTGCCAATAATGATGCCGTTCATTCATAATATTGATATTGTATGGAATATCCTTCATCATTTTGTCTACAATGTCTTGGGCTTGTTTTTCGGAGAACTGGAACAGTCTGCGATTCCTCCTTATTCTTGGTGATGTAACGTATTGCACTTGTGAAAGGGTTTCCATAATGTTGTGCATCTGAACAACATGATAAGGCAGGTTGCCGTAAATGTCAGCCTATTTTATCATAGAAATGAAATTGCAGCGTATTATGATAATCCATTAGACGATGTTATATATTTTAGTATTGAATTATAATCTACGGAGGAGAGTATAGTTGTACGCAAAAAACAGGGCTCATAGGAGCACCTGCCTTTTGCGTCTTACCCTTTTCATTGCCAGCCACGCTGTCTAATGACGAACCTCGCGAAAGCTATAGGTAATGTCGTGTAGTTCCTTCTTTAAACGGCTGTCTTTAGACGCTGGTGCATATCCAAGCACCTGGTAGTAATTCTTTTCGGTCTCAATAATCGCTACATGGGTGATATATTTATCCACATCTTTTTTACCTTTAATCACGAACTCAAGAGCAGGATATCCATGAATGGTTGTGTTAGAGACAGGTCCTACACTGGACAGGTTCCACTCTTTGGTTAAGTTATTTTCAGCTTTCTTACCATACTGTTGAAGAGTTATATTGCCTAATTGCTTTTTCGAGTGGGATAGTACCACAACGGACTTTTGAATGTACGGATTGAATATTGCAATCTCTGCTTTCCCTTCACGGTCCGGGTCTGTTGACCAGTCCAGTGGGGCCGTGATTTGAAATCGTCCATCTTTACTTACATAGCTCTGCTCTTTCTTGCTCACAGGAGCTTCAGGAGGCACATAACTGTTTACCAGTATAAAAATAGCATTTACAAACGAGGCTCCCAAGATCACCATTGCGGTAAAAAATATAAAGAGCGAACGTTTCATTGTCTTTTTGCTAATCGGCTCTAAATCCCGCACCTTTACAACATATGTACCTGCGGCTAAATCACCAATTCGTTGTCTTGATGCAGTCACTAACACGCTGATACCAGCAGGTATCCCACCCATTAGCAACGGATTGGTGTCTATTAGCCTGAGCAGCGTACGAATGAGTGATTTAAGAAAACCAGGAGGCTTTCCTTCCCCGTTAACCACCTTAATACGAAAAACGAACTTACCAAGCGTATAGCCTGTGTAACCTTCCAAAAGCAAATAATAGCTGAAAAAAGCAATAAACAGAATACAACGGGATGCAATCGCTAAAGGCAAAAACCATCTATCCGTTATTTGAATGACAGAAATAAAAAACAAATATACCCGATTAAAAAAAATATGAAATCAAAAACCGTTGCTCCCCACCGTCTATACAGAGTAGAATTCCCGTACGTTTTTGATATTTCGGCCATCCTGTTGGTGTCTGCCCCATAATTTTGACCATGCCGAATGTACATCTGTCTTGAAGTTTCCTGCGGATTGTGTGATACGTGCTGTTCGTCCAAAAAATACACCTCTTCTTAATAATTAAAAACATACTCCTTATATTAACGGTCATTTTACAATCCATGTTTAGGAAAACATTCTATAAACAAAGAAATCACTATAAATATCCCTTCCTCTCATTTACTCTATAATTGGAAGAAGAAAGTAACGATAGACTCGGGAGGCATAGGTATGCAAGAAAAACTGGCAAAAGTGAACAAGGCGGCCAGAGGTGAGAATGCGAAAGGTGAGTTTCCGGTTATAACGACCGAACGCCTCGTATTACGAAAAATGGTAGTGACGGACAGCAAGGACATGTTGGAATACTTTTCAGATGAGCAGGTTATGAAGTTTTATGGACTGAGCCCGTTTGAGTCTGAACAGGAAGCACTGGATGAGATCAGTTGGTATGATCGGATTTTTGAGACAGATCAGGGAATCCGCTGGGCTCTTCAAACAAATGAAGGTAAAATCATCGGTTCTTGCGGATTTCATAACTGGGATCAACGTCATCACCGGGCAGAAATGGGCTATGAATTGTCCAGAGCCTGTTGGGGCCAAGGGTTAATGTCGGAGGTACTTGCAGCTGTAATCGACTATGGGTTTAATACCCTCTCATTGAACCGCATTCAGGCGCTAGTAGAGCCAGAGAATGCACAATCCTTGCGTTTGCTTGAAAAAGCGGGCTTTCGGCAAGAAGGGCTCCTCTCCCAATATGAATTTACTTCCGGGAAATATGATGATCTTTATATGTGCGCCTTAGTCAAATCAGAGTATATCAATCGTTCTCAGAAATGATAGATGTAGGTGGATCAAGCGGGGGAGCATGGATAGGAAGAAGGTTGATCATTGTACAACATGATCGACCTTCAGCAGCATACCCATTTCATATTGCTCAATGGGGTCTTTCGAGAGACCTATTTTTTGGATAAAGCCTTCAAGAGAGTCATTGTCGGACAGACAGATGTATACCTTCTCAACCTTTTGGATCTTTGCTGCTCTATGAAGGAGGGCGCATCCTAATCCTTGGTTGCGATGCTTAGGATCGACCCAAAGAAAGTTGATTTTACCCTGAGCACTCATGCTCACCATGCCGAGGCACGTTTGATTCACTTCGTAGATGCCGAGAAAAGCTTCCTGTGTACTGGTGGCGTAATAAGGTGTGTCACTTTGCCAATGGATGTGACAGTCGGTGAGGGTCTTACGAAAAGCTGCGACGTCATCAAATGTAACTTCCTTAAGAATATACGAAGATGAGGGGGCAGCGGCTGGGGTGGAGGGCAGAGTGCCGTTGTAGTATTTCAGCGTATAGCGTGCCTGGTAGCCTTGCTTTTCATATAATTTGACTGCCCGATGATTATCCTTGATGACTTCGAGCCATAGCTGCTGGCAGTCCGCGGAGATGGCTGTTTGTTTATGTAATTCCAGCAACTTGTTGCTAATCCCCTGACCACGGTAAGCCGGAGCGATGCATAGCGTGCCGCAACGCATGGTCTTGTACCCGTCGAACTGTCGGACACCACCGAGAATTAAGCCGATCGGTTGATCCTCATCCATGGCAAGGAAAGAGTGATTCCGTGTATTACCCTCTGGGCCAAAAAAACGTGCTGCGAAATCGTCCTGATCCGTGGTCAGGCGAATGGAATAATCCGAGAACCCAAGCGAAAATGCTTGAAAAATGTGTTCCATGCTGACGTCATTGCATCTCATATAGGTGATCACCGTTATTCCCCCCTAGAAATTCATGCTATA
>NZ_JTHP01000103.1 GCF_000943545.1 Paenibacillus terrae | reverse complement strand
GGATTAAAGTACACAACTATATTGTATATCGTTTAGGTAGAAAAAGTTGTATTTTACTCGTTAGTACACAACTTTATTGTATATTACAAAATCGCAAAATCAGTGTAAACGTAGACACACCAAGGGGTGCCAGTACACAACTCTATTGTCTGTAGACAATTTTAAAGATAAGGGTGAAGCGTGGGCATTTCCAGTTTCTGAATTGAGAACTTTGATGATGCGCATGCTTTATGATGCAAATTTTCGAGAACCCATCAGAAAGAAGCGTATAAAAGAATTGGATACGATCAATCCTTTTACGGGGAGACATCATAATGCTCTAGAACAATTAGAGATTTTTAACGAAACGGATGAGCTACAGGATACTGTTTATGACTCACTTTGCATCGGTGGCTTCCCGGCCAATCCAGATCTAAAATTAGGTAGTTTTTCATTACAAGCTCGGATCTTCTTGTTGAAAAACGCACTTTTTTTTCAGGAGAAGGCGGGTCTCGAATTTGTAACAGGAGATGACATTAATTATATCAAGGCAGTGTGGAAAGAAGAACTCGGATGGATTGATAATGAGTCTGATGTTCAACTAGAATACATCCCATATCTGGGAGCTCTTGTTTTAGATCGTAATTACAATTTAAACCACCGTGAAACCACAATACCTAATCTCGTTATAGATCCACGGTACTATGCTAGGGAAACAACAAGGTATTCATTAGAAGAGAATATTGAAGGGCTCAACATTTTGAATTATAGCCCCAGTGCTGACTACCATTTCATTTATTATATAACCACTGATTTTGGGGGTGGCGAGTATGAGATTTGGGAGACATTTGAAAATGCAAAGAGAAATATGGGCTTTGCAGTTCCATTCTATTGGCACCCTGTTGCAGCTTCTGGTGAGAAGGGTAGTAAAGTATATTGGAATAATGTTACTGTTGTCGTTTGTCGCCCTGAAATACGGTCATTAAAAGATGCTAGAGCTTTCGTAGAAGATTATATAGCAGCAGGTAGCAAAACAGCAAAGCCTGGAATTGCTGACAGGGAGAACATCTATTGGAGATTGATTAAAAATAAAAGCAAAAATGCAGCCCGGCAATTGATCTTATCAGTTGGTGACCAACCCAATCACATTCCCTTATCAATTAAAGCTTACTATAATTTATCTGATGAAGTGATTATACTGGCATCGAAAATAATAAAATCCAAAGGTAGTTCGACACTATATGAAACGAATCCTGAAAGTGTGAGGGAAGAATGCCTCAAGTCGAATGTTTGGGAAAAAGTATTTAGAATTCTTATGTCTGAGTGTTCAACAACTTATTCAGGGCAAAAATTTTTGCTAGATAAAGGATTTCACCCTCTTGTTGTTCCAGAAACTATAAAAGAAAAATTTGTTCTCTCAGATAGTGAACTATATTGGAATTATCAAATGAAGAAATATGGAGAACAGGAAGTGATTAATATTTTAGCTATTTTAAATTCGCATTTACATTTTGAATTACCAAGCGGTCTTTCTAGAATGGAGAAAGATAGAATATTAAAAGCTAAGGAGTAACTTGATATCAATTGGAAATTGAATTATTATTTAAGTAGTTCATTGTTTGTTTCTTACTCTTGCCATGCGGCTTAAAGAGGTATATGTGTAAGATTTCGCCCTGTGGGTGACTGTAGCATTTTTATGCTTATGTCATTCACAGGGCTTTTTTGCGCTGCTCACATTCTGGTCTTCTTCATGAGCTTTATCCCCAGCGCAAGCCAGATAAAGAATAAACCACTATCAGGAGGTAATGAAAATGTTCAAGATTAATTCGAATATTTTGCAATCTGTTGTTACAGCGATGGCTAAAGCCGTGAAGGATTCCGGAATTGGTGAACGAAATGTTTATATTAAAAATATTGAGATTGGTATTGTATCGTTTTATTTCAATTCCCCTGAGCTCTCAGCGGAGAAGCGTATTCCAGCTCAAATTGAAAGTAATTTTACAGTTACAATTAGTATGAGAGAACTTGCCAAAAAAGTAGCAGGACTTCCCAATAATGAGGAAGTAGAATTCAAAAATGTACAATCAGAAGATGGTAATGGTCAACATGTTGAAATGTTATGGGGGAGTAATGGGAGACGAAGTAATATTTCTGTTCAAACCCTTAATGAGGAGACTGAATTCTTAGAAGTTCCAGCTCTGAGTGAAAAAGTTCTGTGGGGCCCTCATCTTCTCTCTCAACTCGTTAGCAAGTTCAAGGCCTTTACCTTAAAATCAATGAGCGAAGAGGCAAAACAAACCCCTGTTTTATCTGGAATTTCTATGTCGCAGTCTCAAGCGGGCCAATGCACGCTAAGAGCATCCAATAGAAAGATTATGGTTAAATATACGTCAAATTATAGTTGGGTTAAAGAAGAAGTCATTCTAGATACGGCCCATTTATCAGGAGTATCCAATCTAATACCAGCAAACACAGAAGTCGAGGTAGGTGTGAGTGAAAAATCAGGCCTCGTCATCTTCCAGTCAAAGGATACCACTTGTGTTTGCCGAGTCTTGAATGGTAGTTATCCGGATACTGATAATTTGTATAAGCATGAGGTCAAATGTAAGTTTATCTTTGATCGATCGGAATTAATGGAATTATGCTCTCGGGTGCAGAAGATCACAGAGGCAGGCACGAAGATGGTTATATTTGAAAATCGGAAAAATATCGTTTTTGCAATTGTTCCCAACGTACTGGAACAGCAAATCGGTGCTTCTGTAGAAGGAGTAAAATGGAACTTTGCCGTTAATGCAGAGAAACTGTTTGATTGTGTTAAGTTTTTCGAGGCAGAAGATGAAGTGACTTTGTACATTGATGATCCTACACGAAAACCTATTACGATAGGCTGCGATGAGTTGCCTAATATCCTGATGGCCATAGCTCCATATAATATTACAGGATTGAATGCAGATATTAAGGAGTCTGTCCAGGTCTGATTATTCTGAAATCTAGGGTTGTTTATGAGGCTAGTCAATGATAAAATATTCATATAAACTTTTTTCTTTTTCCCTCCGTCATGCGACTAATGAGGGTTTATTTTAAGTAAAGTCATTCACCCCCAAAGGTGTAACTGTGTCTTTTGACGCAATTCCACTTTTGGGTTTTTTTATTTTTTGGAATCTGTGGGTTGTAAGTTTTAATGATGCAACTTTTTGTTTTTCTTCTTTTTTTACATGGCTATGCCATCCATTGACAGTAAAGCGTGTGTTCTTATAATTGGAAATGGTATAGACCTCATAATGGGAGGTTTTACAAAATGAAAAAGGAAACGTGGGAAAATACCACATATCTATCAATTGATCACGATTTTGATGAACTACAAAAATTTTTTCTTAATCAAGAACTCCTTCAAAATCATGCACGTCCTATAAACGTTCTCCGATCCATTGCGAAAGCAAAGGCTTTTAATCAGAGGGTAAGATGGGTTTTTCAGGAGGCAATGATAGTGTTAGGAATACTAATCGCTTTAGTATTTATTGAAGTAGCCCTTGTTGTCATACAACTTTAAGGGGGATGAAGACATTGGAATTAATAATCATTTTTTTAGTCTTAATTATTCCTATTGTTGTAGGCTTTTGTAGTGGTTTTTCTATCAATACAATGACTGTCGATAGGTCTGATATTCATCTGGAACATGAAATTAGCGATGAGGAACACCAAGTAAAGGGATGGATACCAACTTCATTAACTCAACAGTTAACTGAATCCAATAATGTTCAGACTCAGGATGTTTCTTCACTCCCACCAGAAGTGGAACATAGTCTATCGCAGCTTCTTGTAGAAATAGCTGTTGAGCAGGATACCTATTCTCACCCGGAAGACCAACATAGCCAAGGCTCTTTACTTCAGTATGAGGGTCATGATGAACAGATGGAAAATTTTTTACACCATTCTGAGGAAAACGAACAAATGTTGATGCCTCTGAGTGACTCGGATGTTCCTCCCCCATTACTAAGTAATGAGGAACCTAGGGAAGCACCGACTCGTAAATTACCTGATGATGAATATAATGCCATTGGCAGACTTTATGGGTACGATTTTGCGGATCAGGTAACAACAACTCCCTCATTAGGTGCTTCTCATAATGAAGTGGACATAATGATGGGAAGACTCATTTATTTAAATGATGGCTCCTGTCAGTTAATATATAACAGAAAATCGATTTCATTAAGAGGGCCAAAAGTTAATAGGGAAATGGATGGAGAAGTTATTATGGTCAAGGGTTTTTTCCTTGATAGAGAAATATTCATCGTGGATGAAACGGATAGGATAGAAAAAAGCAAAGAAGTCCAGGAACAAAAATATGGTAGTTAGAGGGATTTTATTGGATTCCCTCGCTTTTTTCAATCTATTTCTTAAGAAATAGATTGAAAAAAGCGAAAGTAACTTTCGCCTTATTTTGATATAGGATAATTTTCCTATGTTGGCTATCGACAATTAGCCTTAACTTGTAGTAAAATTACATCACAGGATAAATTGAACATTCATTTGAATATTCATACTTGGATTGAATTACATACTTTTAAAGACAATAGCAGGTATTTTTGAGGGGGAGTTAGGTTGATGTCAGCATATAAGCATAATCGGGGTGGCAGTGAAATTCTAAGTAATAACAAGTTAATTGACCAGATTCGCCTTTGTATCATTGGGGATTACAACCAAAAACTATTTAGCGATTTTCCAAATGGGCATGGGGAAATTGAATACCATGTTCGTGGTGGGCAACTCCAGAGGAATATTCAGATCCGCAAATTAAGTCTCTTAGAGGAAGATGTTAAGGATGTTGCATTTTCACGCAAGGGCCTAGAAATTCTTTTGAGAAAAACTGAGGAGCGTTTGAAAAAATGGAAGCCTCTGGACTATGCTACAATAAGATTAAAGATTTATCTGGATGGGAGTGGTGACATAAAGGATATCACCATTTCTGTCCAGGTTGAGCAACACTTTAAAAGATTATAACTTGACAAAAGTATTAGAACCAATGATAATGTTCGCAGGGTACACTCCTTTCAACTGAATATTTTATTAGAGCGGAAGCACCGCCTATTTTGGGTCAGCACTGACCTGAATTAGGCGGTGCTTTTTTTGCGTTTTCAGGAATGGAGTGGTTATTTTCGTAGGTCTTTTGATAATGGGTGGCTCGAAAAAACGAAGGGAGATTGAAAAGGTTGAAAAAAAAGGTTTGGAGTATTTTTTTGTTCTTATTGGTTTGCATGACAGTTATAGCCCCATTGACTGCATTTGCGGCAACGGGTGAGGTTTCATGCTCAGATGCTTTTGGTGCATCTTCAGGATCTGCAGATTCTACAATTAAGAACACGTTACAATCTGTTATCAAAATCATTGGTGGTGTTGGAGGACTTTTATTTACCCTGGCTGTAATGGTCATCGCCATCATGATCATTTTTGGCTCTATCAGCGTGCAAAAACGTGGTTCATATTGGACTGCACTGATCGGATGTTTCTGCGGAGCCTTCGTATTCTTTGGTGGTTATAAGTTTGCTGGAGCAATTGCCGAGCTCGCTCAAAATGGATCGTCTTGTTAATATGCAGCATTTCGAGTGGTAATCTCCCGCTCGAAATGTTTTTTCTGTGGAGGAGAGCGCAATGAACGAAATACTAGTGCCAATTGATATAACGCAAGAAGAGAAGAGTGTTTTAGCAATTTTTTCTTTGCGTCAATTTTTCTTGGTGGTGCCTGTTGGTTTTCTAATGATTGCATTCATCATGTGGGGAA
This sequence comes from Paenibacillus terrae, assembly GCF_000943545.1. Taxonomy (GTDB): domain Bacteria; phylum Bacillota; class Bacilli; order Paenibacillales; family Paenibacillaceae; genus Paenibacillus; species Paenibacillus terrae_A. The sequence continues at coordinate 7,556 of NZ_JTHP01000103.1, read as the reverse complement.
ACATCCCTTTTATAGCTGGATTAACTGACTTTATTGTTCGACTTGTTTTGTTTTTATTTGTAACCGGATTTGCTGTACTATTAGCTTTTTTCAAACTTGATAAGTACGAAATGTATTTAAGTGATTTTATAAAAGTGAGTTGGCAATTTGCCAGATCTCAGAAAACATATCTGTCCTGGTAAAAAGGGGGGCGTTGCATTGTGGATGGTTTTGATATATTAATTTACTGCACTATGGGCCTCTTGGTTTTGACTTTCGTTTTTGTGATTTTTGCGAAGAAACGAATGGATCGTAATGAGCCGGTTTTTGGCTGGGCTAGAAAGCAACATTTGCAGGAAAATAATTTGGCTCATGGAGCTATTGCCGGTACACCAAAACTAAAAAAAGGCTCTGAAAGGGTTATAGATATGCTGGGTCTTGAAGATATTCAATCCGGTATCTTCGAGAAAAAGCACAATGAGTACAGCGTGGTATTGGAAGCTAGTTCGGTAAATTACGACTTGCTCTCCGAAGGAGCGAGGCAAGCTATTATTCTTGGATACAGTTCTTTATTTAGAGTTATTCGTTTCCCGGTCCAAATTTTAGGTCAGGCCGTTACACAAGATCTTCGAAAAGAAGAAGAAAGATTTAATTCCAATTTGAGTCAATGTAATATACAAACTCGTGAGTACAATAAATTGGTAATTCAACATATCAAAGAGCGGTCCCAAGATGAGTTTCGTATCTCTCGCAAAGTTTATTACATTGTTTCCTATGTTCCTCAAACTGGTAGAATGGGATCTTTATCTCCAAAAGATAAGGCCAAAGATATTCGAGATGAGCTGTACCAAAGAGCTTGGACAGTCGTTCAAATGTTGCGGCAAAGTGACATTGATTCGGAGATTCTGGATAGTCTTGGCGCCATGGAATTGATGAAACGCGCATTAAACAGGGATCGGATGGTTGTAAATCCTATTCATGATGTGATAGATCGTGAAAAACTCAGCTCTCTTTATGTAACGATTGACCCAACAACCCTGCCAGGGTATGAAGAGCTGGTAATCGATGTGGAGGAGGTACGGGACTATGCTAAAGAAGCTATTTAACAGAAAGAAACACGTCACGAAAAATGATTCGTCTCTATCTGACCAAATTTCGATGGATAAAGGAAAAGGCGATTCACGAGAACTCTCCTTCCCAAGTATGATTGATAATCTTGCAAATGAAGGAATTACTTTTGAAAAGGATCATTTTGAGATTCAAACGGGGTTAGGCGATGTGAAATATGGACGGTCATTTTTTATTAAACCTTCCGGATATCCAAGAACGGTTAGAATTGGCTGGCTTGAAGGTTTATTCTCCGGTGATGACATGGATGTATCCGTTCATATTGAACCACTTGATCGGACGGCAGCGATTAAGAAGTTACAGAAAAAGATAGACGAATTTGAGACCGTTGTCTATTCAGCAGCAAATCGCAATGAAGGGGCAAAAATTGAAGATTCTATGCAAAAACGTGAAGATGCTAAATTTTTGCAGAGACAAATCAAGAATAATCAGAACGGACTTTACTATGTATCCGTACAAGGGACAATTTTTGCGAGTAATTTGAATGATTTGAATGCGAAATCGCGAGAAATCGAACGTATTTTAGGCGGGGAATCCATAGAGATCATTAACGCTTATGGTCGACAAAAAGATGGGTTCTTGTCCTGTTTACCGCTCGGAAAAAATTACTTAGAAAAAACGGATCGCAACCTTGACCAATTGTCGTTAACAGCCATATTCCCTCACGCTAGTTCTAAACTTAATCATAAGGGTGGCTTTCCTATAGGTCGTTTTGGACGAGATTATGTTTACTACAATAATTTCGACATTAGTCTAAATAATTATAGTATGGGTATCTTTGGTGTCTCAGGGTCCGGTAAGTCTGTATTGGTCAAGCAGATCATTGGGCGAGGATTCATGGATGGGATCATGAAGAACGTAATTATCGACTGTGAACCTGAATACATCGCATTGACGAAGGTACTCGGAGGCATTGTCATACCCATATATCCATCAAAATCAGAGCAAGCTAGCAGGATCAATCCATTTGATATATTCCCTGAAAAGGAAATCATTAATAAAGGGGAAGAACACGAGTACACAGTCGAAAAGATCAATATTAATGAAAAAGTTAAAGAACTTTTGGAGTTCTTCAAAGTCATGAAAGAATCGTTGACTCGTGATTCTCATGGGTTAACACCGATTGAAATTGAGGTTTTGGATGATGTCTTGGAGGAAATGTATCTTTCAAGAGGGATTACAGAAGATCCAGATAGTATTTACGAAAACGTGGAAGATATCGATTCTGAGGGAAGAATCACTTACCGTCGCAAGTATATTGACATGCCAACAATTTCAGAAACATACGAAAAATTATGTAAAATTCGGGATGAACATTATCCTGAGATTAAAGAGCTGTGTACAATTGTTCATTTGTTCACACGAAAAAAAGCTTTTGGAATGTTCGATGGTCAAACACAGATTGTTTCAGATTCTGGGATTTCGCTTGACGAAGCACCTGTAGTCACCTTTGATATTTCGAAGTTGAGTTCAAATGGTATAGAAAGACCACTTGCTCAGCATGTTCTAATGACATGGGTGTGGAATAGATTTATTGTTTCTGATCCAAAAGTGAAAAAAAGAGTCATCATTGATGAGGCATGGATGATGATTAAATACAATACGATGATGGAATGGTTGAAGCAGCTGTCTGCACGAGGGCGGAAATGGAACGTTTCTCTTACACTTGTCAGCCAACGTTATGAAATGTTTGATCGAACGGAAGCAGCCCGAGATGTCGTGGCCCAGTTCGAAACGGTATGCTTCTTGAAGCAATCTGACCAAGATATCATGCCAATATTAAATACGTATCGATTATCTGAAGATGTTGGAAATATGATACGTACGGCAAATACCGGAGATGTGATCATGAAAGCAGGTAAACAGATTGTAAGTTTTAGGTCTGAGCCTACACCTGATGAATGGGCCTATCTGAACACGAATCAAAATATACAGATGGGACCGCCTCCTAAAAAGATAGCTTCTAGGGAGGACATGATTGATTTCCTTGAGCGGCAGGTTAACCCTGAGGGAGAGGAAGTGGCTTAAGTGAAGCGCAGATTGTCAATGGTTTTACTAGCCGCATTTTTCTCAATATTTCTCCTTCAGAATACGACTTTTGCGGCCAATGATACAAGCCTTTTAGGCCCTATTGGTTCTACACAAGGTTCTGGTGATGGAAAATTATTCGACGATTCTAAGTTAGAGCAAATGGAAAAGGATAAAGAAAATGCGAACCTAACTGATGGGATTATGCTTGGATTCATTTTAAGTCTATTTAAAACAGTTCACATCAGCAGCTTGCCTGCTCTTATTTTTGGAAATCCATATGGCGATTCAGGAACCTTGAATTATGGAATCTTTAGCCAGGGTGAAATGGACAAAATTATCAATCCTTTAATAGGGTTGCTTACAGGTTTGTATGGATTAATATTAACAGCTGCAATTATGGTATCATCAGCAAAATTCGGTTTAAAAGCATATTCCCCACAAGCCAAAGCTGACTTTTGGACTGATATAAATATGTGGGTACTATCGGCTTTTTTCATGGGAAGCTTTTGGTTGATTTTTAAGGTCATGATGAGCCTGAACCTCGCTTTAGTGTCATCATTGTACGATACCTTGCAGGGAACAGGTGTAGACACGAACGGGGTATCTCTAATAGCGAGTGCAGGAAGTTTTAATATCGGTAATGCAATTGTTTATCTGGCTGAATTTGGTCTGACGTTGTATCTTAACATCATTTATATTGCTAGAAAAGTAATCATTATCTTTTTAGTAGTATTATCTCCCTTTGCTGCTTACAGTTTAATATTTCCGAAAACTAGAGCGTTTTTTGGAACATGGATGAAAGAACTAGCCGGCAATATATTCCTTCAATCAGTTCATGCAATTACAATTTTCGTCTTCGCTGAACTATCGAGTATGGCTGGAGGGGGAGCGGCTAATTTCTTTGCCATTATTTATAAGCTGGGACTACTGATTATGTTTATCCCGATAACAGGAATGATTTCCAGATGGTTGAACTTGGGAGATTCAAGTTCCAAGCTTGGTCAAACCGCTACTATGATGGGAGCTGGCTCTGTGGCTGGGGCTATGATGTTGGCCAAGGGCGCTGGAAACATGATGGGGGGCAACCGAGCTGGTGCTTCGGCTGCTGGGGGTATGATGGGAGCTGGAGGATCAAGTAGTCCGGGTATCCCTGGTCCTGGGGTTGATATGGGGAATGATGCAGGAATGACGGCTCTCTCAATGGCAGCGAAAGGTAGCTCAGGCTGGCATAAATTTAAATCGATAGCTGGTAAGTTTGGTGCCGGAGCTGGTGGAGCTATGGGAGTGACTCTTGGACCAGCTGGAGTGGCAGTCGGGGCGAAACTAGGTTCTTCGGCCGTTACAACCAGTATGCAAGGAGCTCGCAATGTAAGTGCTGGGCTTGCAAATACAACAAGAACGGCTAAGTCCGCTTTCTTTCCTGAAGGTATAAAAAAAGCATATCAATCGGCTTCAGCTGAGGGATCTGGAATTGCAAACAATTTGAAAGCCCTAGGTTCCATGGGTAAAGAGAATTTTTCGAACATGTGGAGTAATTTGGGCGAGCGACGAAAATTTATGGGTAACATGGGTGAGTCTGTTGGAAGCATGGTTGGTGCCGGTGGCTTTGGACAAAAGGTAGGTCATATGCTGTCTGGAGCAAGTAGAGGCCGAATTCAAGGTGCTAGTGAGATGTTTGGCGGTATGAACGACATGCAACTGCCTGATCTCGCAAAAAAGTATGCTGGACAAAATGCTACTTGGGAACAAAGCAATAGTGGATCTGCATTTTATGTCCAAACCCCTACGGGAAAACAACGGATTAGTAGTTATGGTGCAGCTGATCCCACCCTAAAAAGAGGAGAAACCAGGGCAGCGGATTACAAGTTCCCAGGGCACAACGAGAAATATGAGCGTCAGCCGAATGGGTCTTATCGACTACCTGCTCCTCAGAATATACCAGGTCCATTTGGAGCTCAAAGTGTAAATGCTGGTCCAGTTGGGTTACCAGGCGGTTCAAACGAAAATCTCACAAGAACTTCAGGGGCATACATCAGGGGCCGAGATGGGTCAAGGTATGAGGACAATCGGGTTGATGTTGGCAAGTTTAGTCCAGATAGTTACTTTTCCCACAATGTAAAAGGTGCTGATCGTAGAGATTGGTCCGATAAGGGTGCAGACCTTTTGTCCCGCAAAACGCAATCAAATACTCAATATTCCCCTCCTGCAAATAAAATGAAGAGTTTAAACAGTATGGCTAAACAGGCTTCACACGAAAAAGGCCGAGTGAAGAACAAAATTGTGCTTTAGATTTAATGTGAGGATGATTTGGATAGCTTCCAAATCATCCTCATGTTGTATGAAATGGACGGTGGTGAAATGAACGCACAGGATCTAGCGAATGATGCTGCCGGGCAAGCAGGAGGAGCCGGAAAGAAAATTGCAGGGAAGGTGGCAAGGAAAGCAGCAGGGAAAGCAGCGAAATTTCTAAAAAAACTAGCTAAGGATTTCATTAAGAAATTATTGCTGGCATTAGGAAAGAGTTTATTAGCCTTTATTGGACCTTATGGGCTAGCCATAATTGCTGTAGTGATACTTATTGCTGTCATACTAACAGCAATCCCTTATTCAGACTGGTTTCTGGGAGGGGGCTCCAGAACAGAAGCTCAGAAGAAGGCTGATATTGAATATGAGCAAAAATTTAAACTTGCTGCTGATAAAACAGTAGAAGAAATAAACGGAATAGATGCAGAGTCATCATGGAAGGCTCAACTCATAAATACGATAAAACCTAGTTGGGGGATACCTTCAGCACTGGTTAGATATCATATTGTTGCAAAGGGTAAAAAGGTAGAATATTCAGATTATGATCCTGATGAATTAATTGAGTATTTTAAACCCAAATATAAATATACGACTATTAAAAATGATAAAGAGTGGACAAAAACTATCACTGCATGTGCAAACACAGGGACTGACATAGAATATTCAACTTATATTAGGGAAGACCACGATGTTCTATCAAAAGTTAGCTTTGATTATGGGGAAATGGTAATTAAGCCTTTAAAAAGATATTACCCTGGTGGTGGTACTACTAGACCGAGTGAATGGGAGCTTGTATGGAGAGATAAAAGCGATGATTGTACCGTTACTCGTTATCGACAATACGAAAAAACGATGGTCGACGATCGATTTGTACCATCACTCAACATAGATGTTCCACAGTTCCAAAAGGTACTTATCAATCAGGGCATTAAAAAAACAGATATGAAATTGGTATACGAATTTATCAAAACTGCAGATCCAAGTTGGAACTCTATGCTGTATGGTGGTTACAGGGGTATTAATGCAGGTACCTATTTTGGACAAGCCCAGGTTACAGATGCCGTTATGCGGTACGAATCCTTGGTTCGTAAATATGCGGAAATGAACGGTGTTGAAGACCAAGTAAATCTTATATTGGCATTAATTCAACAAGAATCTGGGGGGAATTCCTTGGATGTTATGCAGTCTTCTGAGTCCGCAGGATTACCACCCAATACGTTAACAGATCCAGAGATATCAATTATGTATGGAGTTCGTCATTTCGCAGCAGTATTTAGGTCAGCAGGGGGGGATATCAAGTTAACTCTCCAAGCATACAACTTTGGAGGCGGGTTTATTGATTATGCAAAAAAACGAGGAGGTTATTCAAAAGAAAACGCTGTTGCTTTTAGTGAAATGATGGCCGATAAAAATGGTTGGAGAAGATACGGTGACGTGAACTACGTAGAACATGTCCTTAGGTATTATTCGGATACTGGTAGTTTACAGGTAAGTTCAGATGGACAGATTTTTGACGTGCAGGAAGTACTTAATGTTATGAGCAAATACATGGGTATGCCATATGTTTGGGGAGGACGAAGACCGGAGCATGGTGGATTTGATTGTTCTGGAATCTTAGAATATTCCTTTAATAAGATAGGGATTAGTATATATGGTACCGCGCAAATGCAGTATAACAAAACGGTACCCGTGAATGCTTCAGAAGCTTCGCCTGGTGACCTTGTATTCTGGGTAACTAAGGGAAATACACCTACCCATGTTGGTATGTATCTTGGCAACGATAAATTTATTAACTCTAACAATAGCCATGGACTTAGCATTTCTTCGATAAATACCTGGAACAAACTTTATCCTTTCTTGGGATATAGACGGATTGTAAAATAATCAAATAGTTAGCCTGAATAGATCATCTATATAGAACGCAATTAATAAGCTACCAAATTCACTTCAACCGCCAAATCGGGTAATAAAGGGTAACTCCCCACAAGGCGGCGATGAAGATGAACAATGAGGAAATCGAGTATTTGAATACAGCGATGAAAAAGGTATCAGACAAACGACTCTACGAAAGGTATCTGGCGGTCCGACTTCGTCTGGAAGGCCATACACTGAAA
>NZ_JTHP01000102.1 GCF_000943545.1 Paenibacillus terrae | reverse complement strand
TAGCTTAGAAGGAGTTAGTGTTACTTCATCAAATTAGATTCATGTGATTAATGATTGTAGTAAAATCAAGTATTAAGTACAAACATAAGAAGTCGGAGAATATCCGGCTTTTTTATTTAATCTTGAACTAAGATTGGATGATTTTGAAGATATATCTGGAAACATATGCGATAAACGTGAAAAGTTGTGATTATAACTTTTAATTTCTGAATAAACATGATACTATAGTCGTACATACAAGGTAAAATTTGGATTGTGTTTGCTAACGGTAATCCTTCAAAAGTCCTAATTATCCCTTATACGTGTTCCCAACTAATGAATGAATACTATCAAGAGAAAACATTTTTGTTAGTAGTTCTTTTTACATTGTCTAAAACTTGAGAAAGGGACAGAATGGGTAAAAGTACCTAGCGTTTTATCGAGATTACATTTCACATCAAATTCAAACTCTATGTTATAATACACGTGCGGACTGAACGACGCCGGGGAGGATAAAACAGAGTGATAAGGAAATACAGTAAAATACAATGGGCCTCGTTAATGGGGGAAGAACAAAATAAATTTTTATTTCATTATCAGTTTTCTCTACATAAAAAAATGGATTATTCGTTGCTACTTGATGAGTTTATGAAACGCCTTCAGGCGATTAAATTCCAAGATGGTCGGAAAATAGTAACCATTGAAATGGAAGTAGAGAACATTGTCCGCAAGGGAGAAGAAGTTATATTTGATTTTAACATTGACACTTTTTTTGAAGGAGAGTGTTCAGAGGATTGGGTTCTTGAGACAATGGAAGCCGCTTTAAGGAAATCTATTGTGCCTTTCAATTGGATGAAGATAAATATAGCAAGGTGAATTTTCACTGAGGTTCTCATTATGGTTTTCAAGCGCAAATCCTTTCTCCGTAAAACATCACTTGGTTCCTATAGAAAGGAATCATTTTTAAGTACTTTTCAGTTTTTTGATTTTTTAGTATCCTCAAAAACAATTATAATTTACCCCATAGAGCCTAAAGCATAGTCATTTTGAAGAAAAAGTTGAATCAATATTCTAAGTAGATAGGGAATGAATAGTAAAAAAAGGATAGAGAATCTTATAGATCCTCTATCCTTTTTTTCTTTCCCGTGTTATAATGGTCTCATTAAATTTTATTTCTGTTATTAGTCTCTGACCTGGGTCATAAGAGATATTTTACGTTTCCTGCAAACACCTGTTTTTCAAGGTGACCAAATTCTACATAAGTAGGCATTCTATCATTAGAATGAATTGGTCTCTTTGAAAAGTGGGTGTTTTTTGTTTTGCTCACTTCACAACCCAATTTCAAGGAGGTATATCAATGTTTAAAACTCAAAGAGAACTAGCTATCGCTATTTCTAAAATGCAACGCAGAATTGCTGCTAAAAACAAACCTGTGATTATCACAGGTTATGTAATGAAATAATACTACACCTAAGAGAGATGCACTCTTAGGTGAGCATTCAAAAAAGAGCCAGTGTCTTTCTAAAGATGCTCGCTCTTTTTTTGATTTAGATAAAAATAGGAAATGGGGAAAAATCAATGAAAAAAAATATCGTAGTTCATGTATCGAATGGCATCGCAAGTGTTATTAACCTACCCAAAGATACTGTAGTTCAAATTTTGGATTTTGACAATTTCGGATTTACACCAAACCTAGGAACTACAGATAATATTCTTTGCAGACATTGTAATGAAACCTCAACCATTCGCGAGTGGAACGTAGCTACAATCCATGTATTCGGTTTAAACTCGTATCGTCTTCACGAAGCACTGAACGATCCCAATTCCGAGGATGTAGAGTTTACATGTCCTCGATGTTTTGAGGTTTCGATGACATCACAATTGGAGAAAATTAGCCCAAGGATTGATAAGGAAGAGACCCTCAAGAGTGTCGAAATCATAGTCCAGAAAACTAGAACTAAAAATAAGCGTGTTCTCGTTAGGATCAACAATGAAATTTTTTATCCGGGTAATCCAGAAGGCAGTTTCAATTTTAATATGTCAGGTGTACATTTGGTCTCAATGCCTGCACTAAAAAGACCTCGTTTTTTTTCACTTCCCTTAATTGATGATGCAGAAGGGGATCTAAAAAGAATAGCTGTAATCGTTGATGAGGATTTTGATGTATCCCTACAGATTAATAATGTAAGTTATGGATTAAATGCTGGTGGGGGATTAATAGGGTTTAATCACTCCTATAAAAAACAGGGAGTTCATATAAAAGTTCATAATGAACTCGCTCGGAGCAAATAAAATCCATGGAATTATTGTTGCCAGAATGAATGAAAGTATAGCAAGAGTTGAGGTAGCAGATATATGAACAGCTCAGCCTCTACTCTGTAATGATAAGGAGGAAATATGCCTATTTATAAAAAATTCCAAAATGATGAGGCAATATTAACAATAGAATATGATGTTGACCCAAGGTCTCCACGTGAAGATGATAATCTTGGTTCAATGATTTGCTGGCATGGTCGTTATAATCTAGGTGACAAACATAAATTTGAAGATGGCAATGTATTTTTTTTAAAATTGCTAAAAGACGTGGACCGTAGCGAGAAAACATTAGATCGAATGAAGTCTCGTGACGAACTATTCGAATTTTTAGAAACGCATTATGTAATCCTTCCAGTGTATTTATATGACCATGGGAGCCTGACTATCCAAACAACTGCCTTTTCTTGTCCATGGGACAGTGGCCAGGTAGGGTGGATATTTGTAAGTCATAAAAAAGTCAGAAAAGTTTATGGGGTGAAAAGAGTTAATAAGGCACTCCGTTTGAAGGTTTTGAATTCCCTTAAGTCCGAAGTTGAAACTTACAATCATTTTTTGAATGGTGATGTGTATGGTTTCGTACTTAAGAATTTAGATGGGCAAAAGATAGAAAGCTGTTGGGGACTCTATGGGAGTGATTTCTATTCCAACGGATTAGCAGAACATATTCCGACGGAATATATAAATATGATAGAGGGAATTGCATAAGCATTTATTTAACGAGATAAAGGCTTTAGCTTTTCACTTTAAGTGACTCATATATAGTTATTAATAATTAGCTTTAAAACCATACCATAAGACCACTTCGTTTTGATTGAAGTGGTCTTTATGTAATCTATCGGTATCTGATAGAAATTAAGACTTAATGAAGGAGTGCATACAGTATGGCAGATAATTTTTATTGTTCAATTGAAATTGTTAAAGGTTTTTACCCAAATCATATATGGGAGTTTTTGAACACTCTCGGGGATTTTAAAGAGTCTGAAAACACATATTTCTATTCTAAAGATGCGCCTAATGGTCAACTTGATGAATTGGAAGAGTTTTTAATTCGCCAGGGTATTCCTTTTGATCGTAACTCGAAAGGATTTTGCGAAATAGAGCCTGAACTCCGTGTGTATAGACCAGGCTTAATTGATCAAGTGATTATAAAAAATAATGACGGTTATTCGTATGTCCCAACCGATTCTTTACGAGAAGTCCTTTCAATGAAGACTTCATTGTCAGAGATCGTAGATAGAATTTCTACATTAGTAGAAGAAGTAGAACCAAGCTATCCCGAGCTTATCAGTTATCGAATAATGTGGGGTAAAAGTGACAGTAAAGAACTATTTGAGCCTAATGCAACTATTGAAGACAGAAATATTCATGTGGTGGCAGTTCTTAATGATGTGCTTTGATATAACGTAATTTAATTCATGTAAATTAAATAAAAAATTCAAGGGAGAAGGATTTATGATTATTCATCAGTTTATAGGGAAAACAACTTATAATGGAGAACGTCTTTACATTGAAAAAGATCTATTAAGTGCCATTGGCTTTGTACCTGGTAGTAGGTATGTTACAAATGCCACTCCAGAAAATAATATTATTGAATTTGAAATCGATGCAAAAGGACCCAATAAGGTTTCAAAAAAAATAAAGAACAAAAATCCTATACCGGTTATAGACAAGTCTGGGCAAAATATCAGATCAGCGCTCAAAGATTGTGGTCAAATCAAGGTGACCTTTATACAAGATAGGGTCATTATTGAAGGTATTAAGCCAACTACGGATGTCTTATCATCTAATATTCATGAAGTTCCGACAGAACCTTTAACAACAATCTCTTTTTGTGCTGGATCAGGGATCAGCTCTCAATGTTTAACAGAGAGTGGATTCAAAGAGATAGCAGCTGTTGAATGGAATCCTAAAGAAGGGAAAGAACACAAATTTTCAGATATTTATATGAAAAATCATTCGGATTCCATCATGTTCAATCTGCCTATGCAAATGCTTGAGGCAGAGCACCTTCCGAATGTCGATGTATGGGTTGCAACTCTTGACTGTGCAGATTTTTCAAAAGCCTCAGCCGGCACAAAGAAAGATTACCACACAATGCACCTATATATGCATCTGATGCGTTTATTCTGGGACAAGAAAAAGTCAGACAGACCCAAAGCTATCCTACTCGAAAATGTCCCCGAATTTGAAAAAATTGCTGGGATTAGCTTAGAACTTTGCTTGAAAGATGAAGGGTTTAGTGTGACACGAGCAAAGCTGAATAGTCTTGACTACGGTAGCCGGACCAAGCGAGAAAGGTTTTTTATGGTCGCATCTGTGTTTGAAGGGTTTAGTTTCCCCGTTCCATATGGACAACCCATGAGTTCCATCCAGGATGATGGAGTTCTAAAACTTGAAGATTTGGACTGGATAACCACAGAAGATAGCGGAACCCTTAAATACTTTATAAATCGAGAAAAAAAAGGAATGACGCATAATCACCATATGACAACCTTTGATATTACAAAGGATTCTTACATTGGGACTATTACTAAATCTCATCATAAAATTCAACCTGAAAACTGGATTAGTCATCCTACTAATAAAAATTTATATGCGTACCTCAACGGGGAGCAGATCCGAAAACTTCATGGTATTTCGAAGGAGCTCTATTTAGGTGATAGCAATAAGCTGGTTGTCGAAAGTATTGGTCAATCTGTATGTGTCCAGACCTTTAAGGCGATTACTGATAAACTCTACCATTTTCTTATGGATAACTTACGACGTGCAGTAAGTGAGGTAAAGAGTGTTATCACGGAAGAGGGAAGAATATCAAAATTTCAGAACTGTTCTGATGAGTTTGCATTTGACGACTCAGGACAACTGATAATGTTTTGATAACGTAATTCAAAGAATAGCAGACTAGGAGAGATTTCCGGGGTACTTATTAATATCATAAACGGGATTTTAATATGAATCAAACGAGTAAAGGAATGATGTGGAATGGGAAATTATACAATAAGCCAGGAGACGAACGAACACAATTCAAACGTATGGTCATGCTGCAACGGCTGTGAGATCGAGTTTGTATTGGTCTGTGGTGGACCAGGAGAAGGTCTACATTCAAATAACAATTATTTTTTTATGAGATTGAATGGAGAATACACCAATCTTGATCAGCATGGTATTCCTGGAGTTCCTGATAACTGGAAGTCACATGCTGATGAAGGATGCTGTGATGAACCCGTTTGTCCTGATTGTTTAGAATACTGTGTTTCGAAGTCTTAATTTGTAGTATTACCAAGAAGAGGAGCCTTTTTGTAGTATAAAGGCTCCTTCTTATATATGCTATCGTTTATTACTCGATTTTTGAAGTGTGTTTTATAATAAGCAAGACACCACTTGAGGGGGAAATCTGATTGCAAAAAAGCTATTTGGACTTAAGAGTCCGTATTCCCATGAATGAGTCCAATGAATATCCATTAGACGTAAAAATGAATATACTAATCTCTGATATGTCGCAGCACCTCGGACAGTATAATGGAACGATTGAGGATCATTCCATACTTACAAAGGAAATAGTTTATACGACATCACGTGGTGAAGATTTCACGGAAGAAGAGGTTCTTTCTCCGATAATCTCTTGGATGAGTATAACTGAACCATTTAGTCTGTTTACTGGACAGCTGTATGAATTAGCTCAAGTGGAACTTTACAGTGTAGTCATAAGCAATCTTGGAGGTATTCATCCGGACCAGAAATTAAAGCAATTTGGCCTTGATGAGATAAAGATGGTAATCGATCGTATGAATATTCGTATTAATCATTCATGCGTATGCCAGCGACTGGTTTCTAGTTTCAATTAAACTTTAGGTTATGAAATGAAAGATACACAATGACGGATTGTAATATGAAGTGCGACACCTGCTGGAAATAAATAAAAAAGGGCCCATGGCCGGATTCGTGTAGAATGAAAGTTCCTACACCCACATTCACACAAGGAGAATCCACCATGAGCTACACACATCTTAGCATAATCGAACGAAGCAAGCTAGAAATCCTGCATCAGCAGGGGAAAAGTTCAAGAGCCATCGCTGAGGAGCTGGGGCGACATTTGCCGAGAAATCCGTCGGAATGCTGAGCTAGCGTCCTACGATGCACAGCGCTCCCAACATGCTTACGAGCAGCGCCGTAGAGCCTCTGTACCTCAAGGCAAATGGACAGAGGAACAAGCGGTAGAGCTCGAAGAGAAGTTGCATGCGACTTGGTCACCTGAGCAGATCGTGGAGCGTTTTAGAACAGAAGGCCAGCCCACCGTGTGCTGCAAAACCATCTATCGCTGGCTCTATGCAGGCCGCCTGGCCCAAGCGGACGTGAAGGTGCTACGGCACAAAGGAAAACGGCAGCAGCCCGCTGAAAAACGAGGGAAGTTTGCCGTGGGTAAGTCGATTTCCGAACGCCCCAAGGAGGTGCGTTCCCGGGACACCTTTGGACACTGGGAGCTAGATACGGTGGTGTCTGGTCGTGGGAAAAGCAAAGGCTGTGGCGACCTTCATTGAACGGAAAACCCGTCTGTACACCGCGGTTCAAATGCCTGATCGCACGGCATTGTCGATGGAGATTGCCTTTGGCGTAGCGGCTTCTCAGTACCCTGCTGGAGTCTTCCAAACAGCCACCGCTGACCCGTGGCAAAGAGTTTGCCTGTTATGCGAGTCTGGAGGCCACCCATGGGGTACAGGTCTATTTTGCCGATCCGTATTCCTCTTGGCAACGAGGCTCCAACGAAAACGCTAATGGCTTGCTGCGAGAATTCTTCCCCAAAGGGACGGATTTCGCTCAAGTTACGGATGAAGTCCTAGAGAAAGCACCTCTATCTCATCAACCATCGCGCCCGAAAATGTCTGGGGTGGAAAACCGCTCACGAATCTTTCACACAGGAACTGTCGCACTTGGCTTGACAATCCGTCCAATAGAAAGACTTAACTCCTCTAGATGTTTAAGAAGAAAGCTTTTCTCATGAATTGCTGGGGGGTATAAATGAAGGAATTACAACCAAATACCAAAGAACAGAAAAGCCACTTTTACATGCAAGTGGCTTTTCTGTTCGTATAAATCGTTTCTCTTGTTCCCGTATATAATTTATATATGGTACAATATAATAAGTTAAAAAGTAGGGAAATATAAGAATTATTTGCATGATTTATTAATTAAAAAATTCACTATTCTAAAGAATTTCGAACTTTGATTATGAAATTGCTCCAACATTTAGGATGTATATAAAAAATCGGCTGTAGGCTAAAGGGCAATAGTTAAAGGATTTATAATAGTTTACTTGGGTTTCAAGATATTATATCGGGAGGTTGTTAACTTTGTATCAAGAATACTCAATGAACCGAGAAAAATCTTTAGAACTTTTTCAAGAATGTAAGAAACTTATTATGATAAAAGAGTGCTATGCTAACATTTTTTATGTTGTGGTCCATAAAAAAAGAATGTTTACTAGTGGAGAATGGAAAATAGCTTATGGTTATGTACGCATTTTTTCAGATGGATTTTATATGGCAAGGCATTGTTTTATTGTTAATAGTCAAGGTGAGGCTATAGATCCAACATGGTTTGCAAGCGAAGAAGAGCACGAACGCAGTGAAGACAACTATAAATCATATATATCGTTTAAAATATTTGATTCTATTGAGGAGTACGTCAATTTGATTTTAGAAAACGACAATCTACCAGATCTTCTAAAACCATTATGGTCTTATGACTTGCAATTAGAAGAACAATGGGCAAAAAAAGAGGGAATGCTATTAATACGCTAGGTTATAAGAAAAACTAATAGCCGATTGTCAGGCACGTGCAGGGTCAGCAGTTCTTTAAATAACTGAAGAAATTTGACGATGCGGACTTGGTTCCATTTCCGTAATTTAATTCGAGTTTGGCAGTAACGAAAAATCAATGACGACGGTAGACATGAAAAAGTGGACTATATGTTTGGATCCTAGAAGAAAAAAATAAATTGACGATTCGTCTGGAAAATTATTACGAAGTCTAGTGAAGCTAAATAGACGGGTTCTAACTTATTAGAATTTATCACCTCATTGAAAGAAACAACTAACGGGTATCATATAACAATGCTGAAAGGGTGCCGTGGAAATCATGGCTAAAAATAAAAAAAGTACATCTTTACTCATCCTAACCCGATCACTGAAGGATGGTGATTCTTTTGGATGAGTGGGTTGGAAAAGGTATATGGTCAGGCTGGAGAATAACAACGAATCATTCCATCACAAGCGTTCAAGGCCAACCTGTTCTTATTTCACCAGCTGGCCAGAATTTTAGACCTGAGGACATTGGAAGAAGGTACTTTCAGGCTGATTTAGCTCGTGCTCTTAATAGAACTCCGGGAGCCATTACAGGTCGATTGAAACGCAAAACTTTGCCTCCATTTGATGGAAAGGACGAAAAAGGTCGTGGGTATTGGAATTTTGAAACTATATTACCGGTAATGATTAGAGGATGATTTATCCACTTTAAATGAAAGTTGTTTTTCATATGCTGCATAAGACTGTCAGAGAAAACCATTAAACGCTTGATACAATGCTCTTATATATTAGAGAGACAATATATTGAAGCTGGATGGAGTTTAGATGAATATGATTTGGAGTACTAAAAACTAATAGTGATTTATAGTGAGAAGATGCCTCGAATGATGAGACGTCTTCTTATGTTTTTTTTTGATATAAAATATGTTATTGTATTCTTATTAGTCATTAATTTCCCGCTCCTGCCATGCGGCCTACGGAGTTTTAAAAGAGCGTTTTTCCTGACGCCTAATCTCATGAGATTCAAGAGATTGGACGTAAAGGAAGAGCGCTTTTTTGCGTTCTACTATACCACAACCCATTCTAGGAGGAATTACGATGAATCAAAATCAAGGTGTTAAAAGCGTTACACTTAGCTTGGAAGTTACTGTTCAGGTAAATGGAGATGACATGGAACAATTGCTTGCAGCAGCCAAGCAAGAAGTCGCAGAGAAAATTCAAACCGATTTCCCAAGGCATTTCACATACTCCATTACTGATGGAGTTGTACTCTCCTGTGAGGAAGCAAAACCTGGAAAAATAGTGTTTGTTACGGACTTAAAGTTACATGGAGTCATTAATGGCATTAATAAATCAACCTATTCTGTGATTACTCCCCAAGGACGTTATAATTGCAAACTTGCAGTTCTTACGGATGGTGAGTTAGCGATAGAAGAATTGCTTTCGTTCGCTTCCAGAGATGAGGAGTTGAAACCAGAATGGTTTGATGGGGATGTCGGGTTTCTTAAATATAGAGATGAATATATTCCGGTCATACTAGGAAAAAAGAAAAGTGGAAAAACCCCTGCTTATATAATTAATGGGAATGGGAAGAGGTTCAACCTTAGTGATGCACACCTAAAACATTTAGTTGATACGGTTCCAGTTTCTCCAGAATAAATATCAATGTATAAATCCAAAAATGTAATATCAGCTAAAAGAAATGAGGTAATTGAAATTTCTATCGAAAATGAGATTGTCTTCTCTACTAAAGTTTATTGGGAAGATATAGAGGCGTCTTTACAAGAATACGCAGAACGTGATCTATCATGGTCACTATATTCCAGACTACCCCGTTTCCTAAAACAAAAAATTTGCGATGAGAATCAACATCACATCTCCAAGGGACTGGAATTTGGATTGATGCATGACTGGGGCGTTGTTCTTCGAACAGCCATATCTGATACTGACTTATTTAATGCTCTCACCGATGCTGCTGTGATTGGCTGTATCGATGGGGACATCGAGATTTTGGGAAAGATAGACGAAGTGGATATGCAGAATGCTCAATTGTTTATTTACCCTGATGATCCACATATTGATCCACAATTTTTTAGATATGATCAAGTGAAATTTCCATCTGATGTCCCATTAGTTGATCCAGAGGACTATTTAACCTTCGATGAGGCTTGGAGACAGTATGAATTGAAAAAACAGATCACATCCATTGTGACAGGAAGAATCTATCACATAGAGAATGATGAAGTGTTGATATCTCCTCAAGAAATTCGAGGGGATTGGAGAGTCACGGAGCCTCCGGTGAGCAAAGAGAAATACATCGATTTTCTAATGTCAGCAGATGACCATATAAATTCACTATTTACCGGAAAATCGCTGAATGAAGTGAGAGTTAGGGAGTCTGAGGGCACATTGGGAGATCTGGTCTCCTTAGTATACGATCAAAAATCGGATAAGGAGCTTTTTCATTTTCTGAATGAGTGGAAATAGATTAACAATAGAGAAGGTAAGGGACAATTCCTTTCCTTCTTTTTATCATCTAAAAGAGGAGAATGCTAAACAATGCTGTTGAAAACAAGAAAAGCAAAGATTTCTCATCGTGGTGTATATCTTCAGGATAAAATTTTACAGGAGACAGTATTCCAGCCCGGAACTCATTTCAAGTATCTGATTGATCAAAAAGCTAAGAAGATCATTATTTTAGGTTCTGAAATTGAAACGAATAATACCGTATCGCGTCGACAATTAAAAGAGGGTATAAAGCCAGTTATTGATATCCGGAATAAGGAAGCGTTATCTACTTTTCAGGGTTGCGATTATCTTCAAGTAGAGATCTTTGGAGAGCTTGTTGTTGTCCAAGGTTATGTTGATGCTAAGTCTACCCCACTCCAAAAAATGAAGCGTGCAGTAGATAAAGTGTGTGGGTTAAAGAGGAAAGTAACAGATATAACTGACATCCTCACGGTTAAGAAGAAAAATGAAATCCTACTGTCCCGAAAATCCTTTCGTAAAGCTTCAGGATTAATTGGGTATGAGCAACTTGAGCTTGATCTTTTTGGTGAAAATGAAAGTTTAACGAGCAGCTCTAATGCTTATTTGTCACCTAGCCTATCGAACTTAGAGATACCTTTACAAATTTCGAGTCTTTTCTCCGGTGGAGGCGTAATGGATCTGAGTTTTTTAGAAGCTGGTTTCGATGTTGTTTTTGCCCTTGAAATGGATGAGGACGCTGTTGCGACTTACCGTCATAATATTGGTTCACATATCGTTCAAGGTGATATTACTAAAATCGATAAAAGCAGGATCGTCAAAGCTCCAATAATGATTGGTGGAAGCCCTTGTCAAGGATTGAGCAACTCTAATCGCAATACAAATTTTTTAGATAATCCCAACAACCTCTTACTTAAGCATTACATTGATTCAATTAAGAACAACGAAAATTGCAAGGTTTTCGTACTAGAAAATGTTCCACGTATTTTGACAGCTGGAGAGGGACAGTTCAAAGAGGAGATTTATAGTGCTCTATCTGATTTTGAAATAACATCTGGCATCCTTTCGTCAGCAGATATGGGAAGCGCTCAAGCTCGTGAACGGGCAATATTTATAGGGAGTAAGATTGGTAAAATCGATCTGCCAGCTCCTCATTTAAAGCGAGAGGAATACAAGACCGTTCGTGAGGCATTTGAGGGTTTACATGATGGTATCCCAAACCAACTTGATGTGTCAAAACCCAAAAAGGAAACGCTTGAAAGAATGAGCGCTGTTCCTCCTGGAGGAAATGTTTTTAATATTCCTGAACACATTCGACCCAAAGGTCAACATTCGGACATGTATAAAAGACTGTGCGTCTAGTTCCGTGCTTAAGCATCAAAGGAAACTTTGATGCCTCAAAGAGGGTAAAGGTACGGGGGACCAATTCAGGTTCCAACTTCACACATGAGTGAGCAGGTGAAATACCTGTTGCGGTAAGAGGTTGATGTAGCACTCAGTTGCAGCTTACCAGACACTCCCGCCTAAGACTCCGGCATGCATCGTATATCCCAATACGGTGTGTGAAGCCCGGCGAAGTCACCTTAAACGGTATGAAATGGCCAAGTAGAGGTGGGGCGCTATAAAATCGATATGGTTAGAGAACGGTAATCCGTTGGAGCGAACCCTCGGAAGTAAGGCTCGTAATGTACGCGCAGATTATGATGACAGGAATGGTTGAAATTAAGCCTACGAGATCTGCGAACCTTAATAGGTTTCAGTCGCAGGGTTCCAATTAGTCTTTTGGAATCAGGCACTACCGATAGTAGAGTTCTTAGCTGGACAACCTCGCGGCGAAAGAATGGCTGATGGGTCATAAAGGGAACCTAAGTCGATATGAAATGCTAGTGTGTGAGGAACTAGAGAAGCTCGGAAGGTGAGCGTAACTGCTACGTTAAGAGGTGGGGATACACCGATGACCCTAGATGGTAGGAAATGACCATTAAATCCGAGTGGCATCTGCCTGTAGTAGTCTGAGCGCGGGAAAGCCGCGTACATGGCGAAGGGGCATAGTCAATTGAAACAGTACTGATTGTCGTCAACGAGCTGAGGAAGCCGTTGCGCGTTCCCGGCACAAAGCCGAAAGAATGGTAATCTCCCCGTAAGGAGGCGATGCCTATGGCTCGACAATTCAGCTGCCGTGTTCAGAAGAAGAATTGCGAAGTATCCAAGACAGGATTCACGACATTTCGAAGGCCGTGATTATTAGGGGCGAACAACCAAGGTTCAAAGGGCTTGTTGAAATAATGGCATCCGATGTCGTTATAAAAACAGCGATCCATAACCTCGAAGCCAATAGCGGCAGTGAAACCCCCGGATCTGATGGCGAAACCATGAGGAAACACTTCCTTCAAGTTCCTTATGAACATGTTGTGGAGCGGGTCCAAGACGCTTTTAGTAATTATCGTCCCCTCCCTGTGAGGCGAAAGATGATTCCCAAGGAAGGTAAAACTGAAATGCGGCCACTCGGTATACCCGCACTAGTTGATAGAGTGGTGCAGGGGTGTGTTCAGATTGTTATCGAACCCATTCTCGAAGCACAATTCTTCAAACACAGTTATCAATCTGGCCACAGTACACACAAGCACCTGTCATCAATATCTTCATAGTACAGACGATCTTTCCCACATGGGCAAGAAAATCCGGACTAAAATTCTGCAATACCTCGGAAAGTTGACTTCATCAGTTACTGAGTAAATTGATGGAG
>NZ_JTHP01000101.1 GCF_000943545.1 Paenibacillus terrae | reverse complement strand
TATAACATCCGGTAGTCTCTTTTTCTTTACTTTTTCTCCGATTTCAACTGAGCGATTTGCTCCTTCTCCTTCGGATCAGCTTTTATCAGCTTATCGTACAATGCTTTGTCATCCTGTCCCTGCTTTTGCAGAGCGACGATATAATAACGAGCCACCTCACGATTCGTAGCATCACTCAGGTCGTCCTTCAAGCCGTTTTTGAGGATGTTGGCAGCCTCTGCAGGCTTACCTGACATGAACTCAATTTTGCCAGCACTGAGCGCAATGCTTGGGGTTACTTCAAAAGTACGTGTCAATTGAATTTCAGGTGGAATCGTCTTAATATGAGCTACCCCATCCAGAACCTGCTGGTAAGCAGCAAGACCTGCTTGGAAATATTTCTGCTCCTTGGCCGTGTCCTTCTGCTCACGTGCCTTATCACCAAGAGAATAAGCTTGAGTGATCAACATATTGTACCAGTCATTGTCCCATCTAAAGTTGGAAATGTTATTTTCCAAAATGCTGAAGGCCTGCTCATCCTCACCCTTTATTTGTAAAAGGTTAATTTTGGAGTTATACATGATTTTATTATACGGTTCTGCCTTCAGGCCCGTATTTAGCACCTCTATTGCAGCATTATAAAATTCCTCTTTTTTCGTTTGCTGATAAACACTCTTGTACAGTGCGGCCAGTCTTATAACCGAATCCGGATGTGTAGGACGAAGTTCAAGATCTTTATTAATAGCACTTTGAATTTCCTCAAATGATGTGCTGACCGCCATGATCTGTTTGGCATATGTGGCAGCATTAGCCGATTGCACGAAGCGAAGACCTGCAAATAGCAGCACAATGCTCAGGATACCAATGACTGCACTGTACGTGATCCGGAAACCGGAAGCGCTCATGGATAGGCGTTTAAGCGGCTTGCTGTCCATAGCAGCGGCCATACCACCGAGACTCATAAATACCAGTATGCCCATAAGTACGTAACTGAGATTAAAGTCCAACAAGCTATGAAGTAAGATCGAGAGTGCCAAAATAAGATACAGAAAGTGAGAATCCCGATCTTCATCATTTTGTCTAATATAGCTACGAATATATTTGTAGAAAATATATAAGATGAATGACATGAAAATTACGAAACCGAGAATGCCCACTTCAGCTAGGTACTGCATGAAAAAGTTATGGGCCTGACGGCTAGTATAAGGATAATCTTGGTACTTTTCATACAAAGTAGCCCAACCGCCGCCGCCGGTGCCAATAACAGGATGATCTTTAATCAATTTGGCAGCATCCTGATAGAATACAAGCCGCTCCAGTACACTATGCTGGCGGAAATTGATGTTTTCTAACCGGACCTGGACGTTATCAGGCAGTACGCTGCGCAGGCCAGTTCCAATAAACAGAAAAGCCAGCAAGCCAATCACCACAACTGATCCGACAGGCAGCCACAGGTTGGATAACTTCCGGGAGGTCCACCCTTTGAGGGCATTCTCCAGCTTTGGTGCCAGATAACGTTCAACAAGCCACAGTACGACAGCTACAGCAAGGGAGACACCAATAAGTAATCCCCAAGCCTTGGCCGCCTCTCCGCCGTTGTAGGTCTTATTGAGTTGTAATCCCATATTTGTAATCGGAGTCAAGATAGATATTGACGCTACACCAGCAATGGCGCAATGCAAAATCCATATAATTTGGCGTGCAGGTTTAAAGAAAAGCAAGAGCAGAACGAATACGACTGGCAGCATAACCAGACCGCCCCGTGACAGGGTCAGGAATAGCGAGACCAGAATTGGCACCAACATGAAGCCATGAGTAGCTTTGCCATACCATGATTTTGATTTCATCAGACAAAAAACGGCTGCGAATAGGAAAGCCATTAGAAAGGCGGCATATGTATTCGCATATTGAAACACTGATGTCAGCCGGAGCCCATTTGTATCTGTCATGACTGCATTGGTATAGCGGTCATTATACACATATTGGCTAAGCCAGCCCACCAGCTTGCCAGCAAGTACCCACTGTCCGAACCAGTTGATAAAGCCAAAGCCGACAATGACATAAGCAACGGTCATAATCACATTGTGAATAATCTTATTGCCTAACCGATCCTGAAGTAGATAAATTGAGATGATAAACAGAGCGGCATAGATACACTGCACTACTACCATATTCATCGCGAGATAATGAGAAGCAGCGGAAACCAATGAGAGCACGTAGGTTAGTGGGAGTAACATAACAAGCACCGCCAGCCAGTCTCTTTGATCTTCCAGTTTGAATTTCTTATAATAGGTTAAGATTCCTAAAATCAATAGAATCGTGCAGATGATCAAAGCCCAATACAGAGGCTTCTCAAAGTCGAGCATTTGCCCATTAAAAAGTGCAGCCTGGAAGGGGGCCCAACCTAAAAACAGAATAATCCCAACAATTAACACCCAAAAAATAGCCGGCCTTTTATCGTCACGGGTCGACGTTTTGGCCTGTTTCCCGTATACTGGATTCGACAAGGTTTACAATCTCCTTTTCTTGTAGATACGTCAACATTTTAGCATATCGTGGCGGTATGAGCCATATCGCAAGAAATATTTTTACAAATATTTACACTATTGTATTGTAAGAGACTTACCAAACCATGTTTAAGGTCGTGACACACTCGTATGAATTTAACCCGAAATTTTTCGAAAAATTTAAAGCTACTCTGGGAATTGTCTAAAAAAGATATTAAATCCAGGTATCTTGGTTCATTTATGGGGGTACTCTGGGCTTTTATACATCCTATGGTATCCATACTTGTTTATTGGGTTGTATTTCAGGTTGGTTTTAAAAACGTACCTATTGGAGATACTCCCTTTATCCTGTGGTTATTAACAGGCATGGTGCCTTGGTTGTTCTTTTCTGAAAGCTTATCAACTGCAACCAATAGTATTATTGAAAACAATTATTTGGTAAAGAAGATTGTTTTCCGAGTAGGCTTACTACCCATGGTGAAAATTTTGTCTGCTCTCTTTGTACATGTTTTTTTTATTTTTGTTCTGTTCATTATGTTCAAAATATATAATTTCGAATTTACACTTTATAGCATTCAAGTGCTTTATTATTTATTGGCTACCATTTCTCTTTCTTTATCCATTTCTTACGTAACAGCTACATTGGCTGTTTTTGTAAAGGATGTTAGTCAAATTGTGGGAGTATTTATTCAACTATTCTTTTGGCTTACCCCTATATTTTGGAATTTGAATATCGTTGAGGCGAAGTATCAGTTCTTTTTTAAACTAAACCCTGTTTTTTATATCGTTGAAGGATACCGTGATACATTTATCGATCATAAATGGTTCTGGGAGCATCCTTTAAACACGATCTACTTTTGGGCAATTGTGATTGTTGCAGGTACTATAGGAATCAAGATTTTCAGAAAAATGAAATCTCATTTTGCTGATGTATTGTGAGGAGAAAAGTATGACTCAGAATGAATCAATTGCTGTGGAAGTTAATGATGTCACTAAAATATATAAAATATATGATAATCCTAATGAACGCTTAAAAGAGGCCATTCATCCCTTTAAAAAGAAGTATCATTCTGATTTCAAAGCTATCAGCGACCTTTCATTTTCCATAAATAAAGGGCAAGCGATTGGTATTATTGGTAAAAACGGTTCGGGAAAATCAACTCTTTTAAAGATGATTACAGGCGTGATTACACCCACCAGCGGAAGTATTAAAGTGAATGGGAAAATTGCTGCGCTTTTGGAATTGGGCGCGGGTTTTAATCCGGATTTAACAGGAATGGAAAACATATATTTGAACGGGACCCTTATGGGGTATAGCAAAATAGAAATGGATGGTAAGCTGGAATCCATTACATCCTTTGCTGACATCGGTGACTTCATTAATCAACCAGTAAAAATGTACTCCAGTGGTATGTTTGCCCGGTTGGCTTTTGCAGTGGCCATCAATGTTGATCCAGATATTCTGATTGTGGATGAAGCCTTGTCTGTTGGAGATATTTATTTTCAGGCGAAATGTATTACCAAAATGAAGGAGCTCTCCAAAAAAAGCACGGTTTTATTTGTCTCTCATTCGATGGATACCATTAAAAGTTTTTGTGATACAGCGTTGCTTATTGATAAAGGACACATGGTCGAGATTGGTCCAGTGAAACGCGTAGCACAAATTTATGAAAACATTGTTAACCAAGAAATTGCAGATATGAAACGCGTTCAATCTTTGGATATATTCGTTAATTCTGAAACGGATAAGAAGAGTTCGCTGTTGCTGTTAGAAGAGGATCCTGCTTTTGCCAAACGTGCCAATGAGTTTCGCTCTGGAACGGGTGATGCACGCTTTATAAGAGCGGACTTGTTAGTCAATGGAGAAGTTGTTAACCAGGTCCCTTTTGGCGAAATGGTCACTTTGCGTTTAGTGGCACAATATTATAAAGATATAGATTCTGAGGGAACCATTGGCTACATGGTTAGAAACCATACTGGTGTAGATGTATTTGGAATGAATATCTATAATAAAGCAAAATTAGTCCCAAAAATGCAAGCTGGGGGCATTCTTGAAGTTAACTTTAATTTTCGCAATCTATTGTCTGAAAGTGGTAAATACACCATTTCTATTGGCTTGAAGCCTAAGCCTTTTGAGCCTCTTTATTTGGATAGCGTAAGTATAGCAGTAGTATTTGAGGTTCCTAAGCCAGAGAATAATTACGTGCCAGGGTTAATATTTGTAGATAACACAATAGATTTGCAAGTCATTAATTAAGGCTGGTGATAAAATGTGTGGAATTTTGTTTTCTAATGTAGCCATAAATAAAGAAGTATTTCTTAATTCTTTAAATATAATGAAACACCGGGGGCCTACGGCCCCACTTTGTGTATATCAGAGTGAAAATTTTATGCTGGGGCACAACAGATTAAGTATCTTAGATTTGGATCGGAGAAGTGATCAGCCTTTTTTCTCTGATGATGGAAGATATGTGATTATATTTAACGGAGAAATCTATAATTATAAAGAATTAGCCTCAAATTATTTAATTCAAATGAGAACAAACTCAGATACTGAACTTTTATTGAAGCTTTACATTCAATATGGTCCCCAAATGTTGAATTGGCTTAATGGAATGTTCAGTTTTATTGTTTTAGACGTCCAGCAGAAATCATTTTTTGTAGCACGAGATCGTATGGGAGTAAAACCGCTTTATTACAATAGATATGGTGAAAAATTCATTTTCAGTTCTGAAATTGCTCCATTGCTCCCATTAGTTCACAACATTTCTATAGATCAAGAAGCTGTAAGACAATATAAAAAAATGAGATGCTTTTTTAATGATCGGACTATCTATAATGAAATAAAAGAATTTCCACCAGGATATTATTATGAGAATGGCGAATTTATTAAATATTGGGAAATTGATTATTCTGAAAAAGAACCCCCTTCTGATGAGGAACTTGAGTTTTTAGTTTGTTCTGCAGTTGAGTACCGCAAGATTGCGGATGTTGAAATTGGAAGTTACCTAAGTGGAGGTTTGGACAGCACGATTGTTACAGCATTGGCTAAAGTTGAGCATACTTGGACTGTCGGCTTTGAGGATTTTAATGAGTTTCAGTGGTCTGAAATCGCAGCAACCAGATACAATACGATTCATCATCCGATATTGTTTGATCCTGATCGTTTTTTAACATTAGCTCGTGAACTTATAGCTATAAAAAAAGAGCCTCTTTCTGTGCCTAACGAGGTATTACTTTATCATATGACTCAACAAGCATCTGCTAAAAATACTGTTATATTAAGTGGAGAAGGTGCTGATGAGCTTTTCTTTGGTTATGATCGTATTTTTAGATGGGCTAGTAGCACTACAGACTTCGATATCCGAGCTTTTAGTGAACTCTACACCTACGGTTCTGAAGATGATATAGAAATTGTAGAAGATGCACTGGCACCTTTTATGAAATTAAAGTACCCTCAAAAAATCGTGGCTGCATTTTTTCAACAAGCCCATTTGAGAGGATTACTAAAAAGACTGGATAGTGCCTCAATGTTAAATTCGGTAGAAGCAAGATCCCCTTTCTTGGACTATAGATTAATTGAAAGGCTTGCAGGTGTAAGCTCTCTGTATAAAATGAAAGATGGGATTGTAAAGGCTCCTCTCAAGAGAATTTTTAAAGATATTGTCCCTGCAGAGATTGTAAACAGAAAAAAGGTGGGTTTTCCTGTTCAACTTGAAAGAGTCCTATCTTCTGAAAAAATTGAAGGGAAGACGACATTCGACAAATGGTTTAACTTCAATTTAACTACGTTAGGAGAAATCTTATGATTATCGGCTATACTTCCGGAGTCTTCGATTTATTTCATATTGGACATTTGAATTTGTTGAGGAATGCTAAATCACTCTGCGACAAGCTCATTGTTGGTGTGACAACAGATGAGTTAGTTTCATATAAGTACAAAAAAGCGGTAATTCCTTTTGATGAAAGAATTGAGATTGTCAGAAACATCAGCTTTGTTGATACTGTAATTCCTCAGGACTCCATGGATAAATTTGAGGTTTGGCAAAAATTAAAATATGACGTAATGTTCGTTGGTGATGATTGGTTTCAAAATGAACGTTGGGACCAGTATGAGTCGCAGTTTAAGGAAGTTGGAGTGAAAATTATATATTTTCCCTATACGAAGAGTACATCATCGACTTTACTGAATGAGACATTACTGAAATTAAGAAAATAAGTTAAGATTTTTGCCTGAAAGGAAGAGGTTTTGCAGTGAATATGAACAGATCTATAGCTTTTGTCATTCACAATCTTGTTTTATATGAAACGATTAAGCCTTTAATTGAGGAGTGTGAAAAAAAGCAGATCGTTTGTGATATTTATGTCCCTCAAATTGAAGAAGAAGATTGGGGAGACATGTCCTTAGATACCTACCATTATTTGAAGAACAACGGTATAAAAGTGACTTTAACAAGCTCCGTACCTGATAAGGCATATAAAATAGCTTTCTATCCTTACCTTCCTTATTATTTGGAAGTTAAGTCCGATTATAAGTTCAGGTATCAGTACGGAATGGCTAAGCCAAACTGGAACTTGGATACATGGAGTCGGAATTTCGATTTCATCTTTAGTAATGGGTTGTATGATTCCTCGGTTCTGGCAGCGTACACTCAGACTGAAATCGTAGGAATGATTAAATACGCCAATTTTCAAAGCAAAAAACGCAGAACGGATAAATATAATTTACTTTATTTACCTACGTATGGGAATGAGTCGTCTATTGAGCTTGTTATGAACCATATTGAAGAAATGTCAGATACCTTTAGTATGAAGGTGAAATTGCATCATGGTACTTCTTTTTTGGAGCATGATCGAGTTAGTCTAGTTAAGTCTCATATCCCTGACGTGCTTGATCACAAGGCGTCTCTTGTTAATTTAATAGAGGAAGCTGATGTAATATTATCTGATGGCTCCAGTGCTATATTTGATGCGCTGTTTACTGACACTCCAATTGTAATATTTCAGCATCCCCAAACAGAGTCTTTCGAGGGAATTTTACCCTTGGAAGAACAAATAGTTCAGCAAAACATTGTTCCTTTTGTGAATGATAATGGGAATATTAAACAAACTTTACTTAATGCAATCTTAGATGAACAACTAATACAACAAAGAAGGAAATTTACTTTAGAGATGTTTCCGGTTAAAGGAAGAGAGACGATAGATAAGTGTATGGATGTAATTAACAGATTTCTAAAAGACGACGTAGACCATGCCTATAGAGCAGGCCATAAACGTCTTAACCATGAATTTAACGAATTGCAAACTCGCAATCAAACTCAAAAACAAGAAATGGAACAGCAGCAGCAACAGATTGCCGAGCATTCGGATCAGATTAACATATTGATTCAAACGCGAGATCAACAGGAAAATGTAATAAACAGCATGTCTGCAGATTTTAAATCTCTGTCTGAAAAGAAAGATGAACTAGAACAAAAATATGTTCAACTCACACAGGATTATAATGATGAAAAAAACAATTTGGATATTTTAAATCATCAATATAGACAATTATTTGGTCAATATAACGAACTGACCACCCAGTTCAGTAAATTGGAAGAATATAATGGAAAATTATCCAGAGAACTTCATAATATTTATAACTCTAAAAGGTGGAAAATGGCGAATAAAATTAAACATATCTTACACAAGTCCAAAATGATATATGTTCTTAAGGGATATAGAGTATGGAAAAGCTACGGCACCAGTATTTTATTGAAGAAGATAAAAGCTAAAGTATCTCTTAAACTAAAAAATTCGAAAGCAGTGGATCAGCCGGTAGATTTATGGAAAGATGCAGAGCATGCTAATTCCTTATTAACTTGGTATGAGTATAAATTTTTTAACTATAAATTAGCTAAAGACAATTCATTTACTTTGGATCTCAATAAGTTCGAGGTTCAATTTGAGAAGGATCTTATATCTGTTGTCCTTCCTGTTTATAACGGTGAGGATTATGTATCAAAGGCTGTTGATAGCATTCTGCAGCAATCTTATAAGTATTTTGAGCTCATTATTATTAACGATGGTTCAAAAGATAAAACGGCAGAAATTATTGATGAGTATGCTAAAGCAGATCATCGTATCAGAGTAGTTCATCAGGAAAATTGTAAGATACCAAGAACATTATCCAGAGGTTTTAAACTAGCTAAGGGTGAATATCATACGTGGACAAGTGCAGATAATATTCTCCCTGAAAACTTCTTGGAGAAGATGGTTGCAGATCTAAAACGTGATGAAAATATCGGTATGGTGTATGCGAATATGAGGTTAATTGATGCTGACGGTCAAGTAATCTCCAACCATGGCTGGTATGAGGAGCCACAGTTCAGTGGCAATGTTATACTGCCGAAGTCTGCTTTGGAGTTAAATGTATATCCTAACAATACGATTGGTGCGGCTTTTATGTATAGAGCCAAGGTAACCCAATTACTGGGTGACTATTCCAGTTATAAACATACCCTTGAGGATTATGATTACTGGATGAGAGTAAACTCTCTATTTGAGCTCAAACATGTGACGTTCGATGAACCTATATATGATTACCGCTGGCATGATAAGTCACTGACTGCTTTAGATCAAGAGTTGGGCATCACATCTAACAGATATAAGCTCATGGTACTCGATGATTTTAGGAGAGATTTTTATCTGACTCCATTAGTATGGATCATTGAGGGGGATGCTACTGAAGTTGGTAAGTTTAAGAAATATGTTCTAGCTAAAGGGCATACCGTGGTTAGAATAGAAGAAGTGAGTACGATTATTGGCCTTAACTTGGCAACGCCTATTTGCTATTTATATATAAAAACAGGGGATGTAAACGGTTTTGAATTTATTGACTCTAATACTTCATCATCTATGTATGCACTGCTTATAGATAAATCAGAACAGACGACAGATACATTTGTAGTTGACTATCCTTGGGATCTGAAAATAAAGTATAAAATGAATGGCGAGACGGATAACAACTATGATTTTTTTGCACAGGATACGGAAGTCCAGTTCTCTCTTATAAATACAAAAGTTAAGAACGATCACTTATACCGTATTGAGGCGGTAATTGAAAGTGAACCCGTGTATAACAAGGGATTATCGGTTATTATTTGCACTTACCAGCGAAGTGAGAAACTTTCAAATGCGATTAAATCTGTATTAGAGCAGTCGTTGGATAAAGCAGACTATGAAATTATTATCGTCAATAATGACTATCTGAATGTTGAGATTCATCATTTGGTTCGTGAGTTCAGAGCAACTTATAATGTTGACGAATCCTTCCTGCGATATATGGAGGCTCCTTTAAAAGGCCTTTCCTTTGCACGAAATGTCGGCTTATTTGGGGCGGAAGGAGAAGTCATACTCTATATTGATGATGACGCTATCGCAAACTCCAATTTACTTGAGGAAACCATCAGAGGATTCTCAGATCGTCCCGATATCGGGGTCATGGGTGGAAATATCGTACTCAATTTACACGAGGAACGGCCTGAAGTGGTTAAGCCAGGTACTGAAGCATTCTGGAGTCAACTTGTTGTAGAAGGCGAAGAGATTATAGATTCTAACTTTCAGTGGGAGTTCCCTTATGGAGCCAACTTTGCTGTTAGGCATACTGCGCTAATGCGAATTGGGGGATTTAGAAGCGCTTATGGGCGTAAAGGAAACAATTACGCTGGAGGAGAAGAAATCGTTGTATCTTTTGCTATGAGAGAAATCGGCTATAAGGTTGGTCTTAACCCTAAGATGAAAGTCATCCATGATGTGGACACCTCTCGATATACTGTAGAGCATGTTAGAAAAACAATGCGAAACAGTATTTTAACCAATTATCAATTACAAAAGGATCTGTATGCGCCGATGGAATCAGATATTGAAGCTGATAAGAATCACCTCGAAATTGTTAAAGCTGAATTAGATCATTTGCAGAAGCTTCCGACACGAAATCGAGACGTAGAAATTGACATCTTGTATAAACAATATACAATTGAAGCGTATGAAGAGCTGATACGAATAAAAGAAAATGATATGAATCTGCGAAGACATCTGGTAGGAGCGTATAGATAATTATAAAACTTTAAAGGCGCCTCTTTTAAAAAATAGGGGGCGCCTTTATTAGTATGGAGCGATTAAATTGAAAATTTTATATTTCTCTCCGATTTATTGGGATGATTTAAAGCAGCGTCCACAACATTTGGCTGAGGAGCTTGCAAAGATGCCGGGGGTTCACATCACTTTTGTAGAACCATCTATTAGCATACTAAACAGTATGGTCAGACAAAACTCGGATTATAAGAAAAGAGAGCAAAGCGTTAACGATAGTCTCCAAATATTTAGGCCTTCTGGGAGTCTGAGATTACCTAGAAGCTTAGAAAGTTTAGATATATTCCATTGGAATCAATGGTTTGAAAAAAGACAGTTGCAAGATTTAGTCTCCAGCGCGGATATCATTTGGTTGGGAAGTCCCGTCTTCTATCCACTTATTAAACAAATGAATACTAAGAAAATTGTGTTTGACCGAATGGACGATTATGTATTTTTAACTAACAATGCATTGATGAAAAAATTACTTAAAAAGTGGGAGCTTGAATTACTTGTCAAAGCGGATCTTGTTATTTCTACGAGTAATAATTTGCATAAGCATTCCCTAAAATTGAGTAAACAATCTTATTTAGTGAAAAACGCTGTGGATACAGCTATACTAAATATAAATGTAGATAGCTTGGTTGTCAGTGAGTTGAAACGCTTAAAGCGGGAAGGCTACTATATTTTTGGCTATGTGGGAGCGATTGACCACTGGTTTGATTTGGAAGCGGTTAAGGCAATTACTGAATTTGATAATAGGTTTGTTGTATGTATAGTTGGAAGAAATAACTTAACATATAACTTTGAACAGCATCGTAGAATGAAATATTTTCAGCCAGTTCCTAAATCAGAAATTGGTGCCATCATTGAGGCTTTTGATGTTTGTTTATACCCTTTTCTGAGGAATTCGTACACAATTGATACAATTAATCCGGTTAAAATTTATGAATATTTAAGTCTAAATAAAGTAACTTTAGCGGTAGAAAGTGAAGAAACAAGACTGTTAAATCAGGAGGGGGTCTATCTATATAATAGTTTAGAGGAAATAAGGAAATATTTAATTGATATAGATACCTTGCAACCCCCTTTTTATGATCAAGAGCAACTGGAAAACTTCGTAGTCATTAATGACTGGAAAGCTCGTGCAAAAACCATTATGGAGCTGCTTTTAAAGGAGCTTCAATAGGAGGAAGTTAGTTATGAAAGGGATTATATTAGCTGGAGGAACAGGGTCTAGACTATACCCTCTTACTAAAGTCACAAACAAACACTTGTTACCCATCGGTAAGTATCCAATGATTTATTATTCAATTGATAAGCTTAAAAGAGCAAATATAAACGATATTTTGATTGTTACTGGGAAGGAACATATGGGAGATGTAGTTAATCTCTTAGGGAGCGGTATCGACCTTGGAGTTACCCTGACTTACAAAGTACAAGATGAGGCTGGGGGAATTGCACAGGCTTTGCTTCTAGCCGAGTATTTTGTTGGTAATGACAAGATGGTTGTTATTTTGGGGGACAATGTTTTTAAAGATGATATTTCACAATTTATTGAAAAATTCAAACTGCAGGAATCGGGAGCGAAATTGCTACTTCATAAAGTACCTGACGCTAATCGCTATGGAGTACCAGAATTACAAGGCGATAATATTGTGAACATTGAAGAGAAGCCACAGATTCCTAAAAGTGATTATGCGGTTACGGGGATTTACATGTTTAACCACTCTGTATTCGATATTATCAAGACCTTGTCTCCTTCCGCAAGAGGAGAATATGAAATAACGGATGTAAATAACACTTATGTTCAAAGAAACCAGCTCACATTTGATATTTTAGAAAACTGGTGGACTGATGCGGGAACGCATAGTTCATTGATGCTTGCTAACAAATTAGTAAGTGAGATGGATTACGACCTTTTTTCTTAGTATTTTTATAGAGCTAAAAATGTCATATAGTTAGTACCAAATCATTAGAAAGTGAGACTATTTAAATGCACTTTGTGAATGTTCCTTCAACTAGAATAAAGTGGGTAGATGTACTAAAAGGGTTAGCAATTATTTTTTTAGTGTTTTCGCATTTAGTCCCCCATGGCTTTAAAGGAAATGAGTTTATGGACAGGAGTTTTATAATAGGCTATTTTTATTCATTTCATATGCCGCTTTTCTTTTTTGCTTCTGGATTTACTTCTAATTTTCAGAAGTATAAGTTTAGTGGTTTTTTGTGGTCTAAAATTAAAACAATCCTTTTACCGTATACGACTCTTTATATATGTTCATTATTGTATTTTGGTTGGATGCATTGGATGGGGATTGTCGGAACGCTTGATCCAATGGTTGTTATTGAAGCCTTTTTATATGCAGATGGAAATCACTTGGGTATTCTAAATATGTCTCTTTGGTTCCTACCTTGTCTTTTTTTAGCTCAGATCATTTCCTATCTAGTTTTGAAAATTTCGTCAAAAAGAAGTCATATCTATCTACTATGGATATTGCTTACTATTCTAGGTGCATATTTGAGTAAACTTGATACACACGCACTTCCTTGGTCATTTGGCACGTCAATTAATGCAGCTTCCCTAATTATTTGTGGTTATATATTCAAATTGAATGAACAATTTTTTATTGAGAAAATTAAAATGAATAAACCTTATATTGCTTACATCGCTTTGTTCCTCGGTCTTTTGTTATTTTTAATAAATGATAAACCAGGTATGTCAGGTAACTACTATGGTCATAATTACCTTTTATATTATTTATCTGTATTGGCTAGTTTAATATTTTATATATACCTATCAAAAAAAGTTGAATCTTCTAGCATGCTGTCATATTTTGGGAAGAACTCTCTTATTATATTTGGTTTGCATGGATTAATACTTAGTTTTTGGGAGAATATAAATTTTTACGAGATATTTTCAGTTAAAACGAATATGAAT